>NZ_CP176042.1:0-600000 GCF_051852995.1 Oenococcus alcoholitolerans | reverse complement strand
AATGGTCAACGAAAAAGTTTCTACTGAAAAGATACCAGCAACGATGAATGCTTGGAAGTTAGACCGGCCCGGCAAGATCGATCTGAACGATTTTCCATTAAAATTTAAAAGGGTGCCTGTACCAAAACCGGGAGATCATCAAATATTAGTCAAAGTGATAACCTGCGGCGTTTGTCGGACAGATCTGCATGTTATCAGCGGTGACCTAGCGGTCCATAAACAAAATTTAACACCGGGACATCAAATAGTTGGTAAAGTTGTTAAACTAGGCAGTTCGAGTCAGCGTTTTCAAATCGGCGATCGGGTCGGTATTCCCTGGCTGCGGCATACTTGCGGTGTATGCGCTTATTGTCGGTCCGGGCGCGAGAACTTGTGCCCTTACTCAAACTATACCGGTTGGGATGAAGACGGCGGCTACGCTGAATACGCAGTCGCACCAGAAGCATTTGCTTATCGGATTCCGGAAGGTTTTCCATCAAACACTGCTGCTCCGCTGCTTTGTGCAGGAATCATCGGTTATCATGCTTACAAGCAGGCCGATCTGCCCGTTGGCGGCAAAATAGGCCTTTATGGTTTTGGCGGTTCAGCCCATTTGACTGCCGAGCTGGCGATCAAACAAGGTGCTGAAGTTCACGTCTTTACGCGCGGCAAAGATGCCGGTGAACTTGCTTTAAAATTAGGAGCAAAGTCCGTACAAAATACTTATGCTGCCTCACCGGTTCCTTTGGATGCCGCGATCATTTTCGCACCAGTCGGCGATTGTGTGCCAAATGCTTTAAAAAACATTAAACCAGGCGGGAAAGTCGTGATCGCCGGTATTCATTTGACTGACATTCCGAGTTTGAATTACGAAAATGACATTTTCCACGAAAAGGTCCTGACCAGTGTCGAAAGCAATACCAGAAAAGACGGCGAAGAATTTTTGACTTTAGCCAGCCGCCTTGGCATAAAACCAAAGATCACTGAATATCCCTTGGAAAAAGCTGATCAAGCTATGTACGATTTGTCACAGGGCGATGTTGAAGGCGCAAACGTTTTGCGTGTAAGCAATGACTGAGATATTCATTATATTTAACGATTTTAAGCAATAACGATTTGTTATTGCTTTTTTTGCAGATAGGCTGAATCAGGTCTTTATTCATTTAAACGAAAATTAATTTGAATGGTATATAATATATACTATATTCAGTATTAACAGTATATACTGAATAAAAAAATATATTTTGGAGAAAATTATGATCCAAAAAGCACTCGTAATCGGCGCCAGCGGCGGTACCGGTCAAGCAATAACTCGGGAATTGATCAAAGAGAAGATTCCTGTCAAAATCTTTGGCCGCGATCAAAGCAAACTGAAAAAAATGTTTCCCGGACAAGAGATCGCTATTGGGGATGCCTTTAATTACCAAGACCTGATAAATGCCTTAAATGATGATCAAATCGATACTGTTTTTCAAACTGCAGCTATTCCTTACAGCCAAACCGTTGAAAAACAGCTCCCCTTAGCAGAAAATATCATGAAAGCAGTGGCAGCAGCCGGTAAAAAAATCGTTTTTGTCGATGGTATCTATGCTTATGGGGATGCCGGCCAAATCGTAACAGAGGATTATATCGGACAGCCGAAAAGCAAAAAAGGCAAAATAAAAAAAGCCCTGACCGATTTGATATTTAGTCCGGCTTATCGAAAAACGCAGCCGATCCTATTGAGATATCCCGATTACTTTGGTCCAGGAGCTAGAAAATCCAGTTATTTAGGAGGAACTTTGATATCGATCGCGGCTGGCAAGACATCGTTTTATATTGGTCCAAAAAAAATAAAACGCGAGTATATTTATTTACCGGATGCCGCTGAAATGTCAGTAAAAATCGCCAGCGACCCACATGCTTATGGGCAAATATGGAACCTTCCCGGTCAGAAGATCAGCGGTAAAAAAATAATTTCTATCAGCCAGCAAATCGTTAACAAACACCGGCCAGTGATAAGCTTAAATAAATTGCTGATAAGGATGATCGGTATTTTTGACAAGAATGTCGCGGAAATCGCTGAAATGTACTATTTGACAATCAGACCAGTATATCTAAACGGCGAAAAATACAAAAAACATTTTGGAAAAATAATAAAAAGCGACATTAAAGATGCATTAAATACCACTATTAAAAGTTATCAAGGAAAGAACTGATTTTAAATGGCATTAACGGACGCACAAAAAAGAGCTCAAAAAAAATATAATGAAAAAAATAAAAATAAACGAAAAATAATTTCTTATCGTAATTCAGCAAAAATGTTTATCCGCCGGTTTGCCAGCGATGAAAGCTTAGATGAATTAGAGGAATTGATCAAGGAAAGAAGACGGATCAATCTGCTCTTATCAGACCTCGACGGTGTTCGTGCCTTCATAAATAACAAGAAATTCTTGGATAAAAATGGACTGGAAATAAAAATATGGCGCCGTCCGGAAGACCTGTTAAAAGATCGTTTGCAAAAAAATGACGAAAAAAAAGTCGTTGAAAAATGGTTTGCGAAAAAAATAGAAGAAAAGTTTTCCAAGGAGGAGCCGATCGTTGAGATAAAAAAAGCCGGGAAAAGTAAATTCTACGACAGTTTCCGCGGTTACGACATCCTCGACTGGCTCAATGATCAAATCGATCAGTAATTATTTATCAGGATCTTCCGAATAAAGCATATGAAAACGTTCTAGAATCAATTTGCTATCATCAGTGAATTCTAAACCGTTCGATTTATATTCCTTTTTAAACAAAGGCCTATGAATATTCTGCCAATTGCTCAGGCTACGGTCCCCTTCACCTTCTAAATAAGCCTGGCGTTGATCGACTTCAGAAAATTTAACGACCATGACCTGATAATTGGAAATTACTGCAAGCGGCTTATCGCTGCCCAATATAATATCAAGCTGATCGGTTTTCGGTAAATCCCCGCCCTCTTTTTTACAAATATCATAACTGCTTGAAGCTGCTGCTTTGATCCGATCGATAACTAATCGACCCAAACGATCAGCTTCCTTAGAAGAATCACCGAATGAATAAGCATTATCGTATTCCAATCGCTCTGGGAAATCTAGAGCTTTTTTTGCTCGCTGCCAAAAAGATCCAATCAATTTTTCATTCATGCAGAAATTATAGCAAAGTAGTTTTTAATTGATTTTTAAACCGATCATTATTAAAACAAAAAAGCCTCTGACTTGGTTCAGAGACTTAGGAAAATAGATAGATATTTTTTTGGGAGAGATTATTTAATAACTAATGTAGTCATCCTCGGCTACAAATAAATAATATTAGATATAGATTAAGTCCAATTTAAATAAAAATAAAATGAAAATTAAATCAATTTCAGCTACAATTTTCCTATAATCGAATCAATATTCAAGGAGAGACAATTTGGCTGAATCAAGAAAAGAAGTACCCAGTTTAACTTCAGAATTACGAGCCGATATCGTTGAACTTCCGCACATAATACGCGAAGCTTCAGGAATAAGACTATTTGGCAAACGGATCAAAAGTATCATTTATACAATGGACGTGGCCGTTATCGCAAATTGCGATGCCGATGCTGTTTTAGCAGTCTATCCTTGGACGCCAAACACAAAAATACTAGAAGCCATCTCAACCGTCGCAAACGTGCCGATCTTAGCAGGGATCGGCGGCGGTCTAACAAAGGGTCTGCGTTCAGCAACGATCGGTTTTTTTGCAGAAGAAAGCGGCGCACAGGCAGTTGTTTTAAACGCACCAACAACGATCGAAACGATCGAAAGCGTCAAAAAAGTCGTTGACATCCCAATAATCTATACAGTTGTAAACAAAGAAATCAATTTAAAAGACCGAATTGCTGCCGGTGTAAAAGCACTTAATATAGCCGGTGGAAAAAATACTGCCGAACTAGTTCGCTGGGCGAGACAACAGCTTAATGAGCAATACCCTAACTTCCCTATCATTGCTTCTGGTGGAAAAACCGATGAGCAAATCAAAGAAACGATACTTGCTGGTGCTAATGCGATCACCTTCACCGCCTATGGAGTCACCGAAAAAATATTCCAAAATAAAATGGAAAAATATCGTGGGGAGAAGTAGTTTGAATTTCGCCACCATATATAACTTATTTGAAAATCATAAAGTCATAAAGAAGTCAAAAATGCTAAACTCCCCAAAATAATTCCAGGGAAATTAGCTATAAAATATATTAACATTACTTTTTATCATTATTTATAAAGAAAATTGTTGACATAACATACAAGTTTTTTCAATAAATTCTTAGCTTCAAAATCAGTTTTTCCACGAACTGATATATAAGTCTTTATCTTAGGTTCGGTACCGCTTGGTCGTATTGCTAACCAAGAACCACCAGAAAAAAATATTTTCAATACGTTGGATTTAGGTAAAGACAAAGGTACTTTGTTTTGGTTGCACTTATTTACCCGTTCTCCAACCTGATAATCTTCATACGCAGCAATGTTCAAACCTAAAATCTGATCCGGAACTTTTTTACGAAGAATATTAACACGATTTAAAATTTTTATCTTATCATTATCTGTATTAAAATCATAACTTAATAATTTATCATAAAAATAACCATACTTTTTTTCTAAAGATTCCAAAACTGTATAAAGATTTTGATTATTAATCTTATTAATTAATGATATTTCACTTGCTAAAACAACAGCTTGTATAGAATCTTTATCACGCACAAATGGAGAAATTAAAAAACCAAAACTTTCTTCATATCCAATCAATAACTTAATATGGCTTCCTAATGAATCAATCTTTTTGACCTGCTCACCAATAAATTTAAAGCCTGTTAAAGTTTCTAAAGCTTTAACACCGTGAGCTTGTGCAATAACTTTACCAAAATCAGAAGTCACAATTGTCTTAATTAATATAAATTTAGACAAATCTTCTCCGAGCGACTTCTTTTTGTTGATTAAATAGTCTACAAAAATTGCACCAAGTTGGTTACCACTTAAAAATTTGTAATCATCATTAACTTTTACGGCAAGTCCCATTCTATCAGCATCTGGATCCGTAGCTATCACGATATCAGCACTCACTTTTTTTGCAAGTTTCAAAGCTAAAGCAAAAGATTCATGATATTCAGGATTAGGAAGTTTTACAGTACTAAAATACGGATCTTGAACAGATTGTTCAGAAACAATAAATAAATTATTAAAACCAAATCGATGTAATCCTTGAGTTACTAAAGTTTCGCCTGTCCCGTGTAACGGGGTATAAACAATTTTTAATTTATTTCCTTGAGATTTTATAGTTTGTAAATCTTGTGCAACGTCTCCTAACGATTTAAGATAGTGATAATCTGAATAGGATCCAAATAAATGAATAAATGGCTGTTGTAAAACATTTGTATCAATGGAAAGTCCAAGCTCATCCTTAACGGAATTTATTTGAAATTTAATCTCATTTGCTTGAGATAAAGTAATCTGACCACCGTCAGAATTATATACTTTATAGCCATTATATTTATATGAATTATGGCTAGCAGTAATCATAATCCCTAAAAATGCATTATAAAAACGAACTAAGTAAGATAATTCAGGTGTAGGCCGTGGTTTATCGGATAAATAAACGGTAATACCAAATGAAGCAAGGATATTTGCACTTAAATATGCAAATTTTTTAGAGTTTAAACGAGTATCGAAAGAAATAACCACAATTGAATGTTCTTTTGATACTTTTTTATTTTCTATATACCTGGCTAGGCCAGTTGTTGCTCTTGCTATTGTATATACATTTAATCTATTAGTTCCAGCACCCATTAAAGAACGTATACCACCAGTTCCAAATTCCGAATAGCCGTTAAAACGTTTTTGCAATTCTAAATCATCACAAGATAACAAATCTTTTCTTAATTCGGGCGAAAGTTTAAACTCAAAATTTTTCCAACGTTGATAATTATCCTTCCACATTGGAATTTTTCTCCAATCCAGACAATATATCGTCCAAATTTACTTTAGCAACGGAGATGTTAGTATCTGCTGCTCCATAATAAATTATTAAATCGTTATTGTTTAAAATACCACCACAAGTAAATACAACCTTACCAAAAAATCCGTTTGTTTCATATTCGTATTCTGGTACCATAATCGGTTTTGGATAACGAGCAATAATTTTTGTAGGATCATCTCGATCCAATAAAATAGCGCCAAGACTGTATTCATTTTTATTATTTGCTGCATGATATATTTCTAGCCAACCGTAGGGAGTCAAAAATGGTGGTATACCAGCTCCAACACGTCCATTATCCCAGTCACTATTGCTTCCACCAAATAATTTTTTATGCCTTCCCCACTCATGCAAATCACTAGACGAGCTTATCCATACATCTAGATTTCCAGTTGAAGGTACAGACGGTCTGCTAAGTGCCCAGTAACTGCCACTAGACATTCCCGAAAAAATAGTAACATCTTTATTATCAGGAAGAAAAATAACACCTTCGTCTTTATAACTTTTAAAATCCATAGTACTTACTAATTCCACGCAAACACCCTTGGGTGACACGGCGCTAAAGTTAATATAGTATACGTCGCCTATTTTGGTACATCTAGGATCTTCCAAACCAAAAGTTTCGTATTCGTTATGAGGAAATATGAAAGGTTCATCATCTATCGTGAAATTAATTCCATCGAAACTACGTGCACATCTTATATGTGAAATAGATGTTAAGTAATTAAAATCGTATTTGGAATTTTTTGGTGCAGCGACTCTAGGATCACTTAAATTAAATTTCGTCTTATCAAGATCAATTACTTCAATACTTTTACTAGACAATGAAAAGAAAGGAATTTTTAATTCTTTAGATACTTGCTTAGGCCGCTCAGCAACACGCATAAGAAGTATTGTTTGGTCTCCATACTGTGCAACAGCTGGATTAAAAGCACCTATAACTTCAAAATCGTCCCTACTAGGTTTAATAATTTTAGGAACAATTATAGGGTTGTTTTTGTATCTTTTGATTTTAATCATATTAGTTATATTTTTCCTATACTTTCTAAATCTACATTAGCTATTTGCGATTCGGTATCGCTAACTCCGACATATATTTTCTTTTCCTTTGGATCATATCCACTACTAAATACAACATCGTATAAATCATTTCTTTTTTTCGGACTAGGCAAAAAATCTTTTCTAGTCGCTACTATTTTAGGATTTTCAATAGTTCCCTCATTAATGTTTACTCTAAACAGTAAAGAGCAATATTGAAGTTTTCCATCTTTTTTTCTACGTGCGATATGGCCCAAAACTAATGCCTTCCCATTCTTTATACTTATTATTTGATTTGGTCCACCCCAGATATTATCGGAAAAATTATTATTCAAAAGAGGTGCATTTTCAATGCGACTAGAAGTAATTCCGCTTAGAGAGTTTGATACGAAAAATCCTATTTTACCAAGATTTTTTTCACCTGATTGAGGTCTGGTCAACACCAATATATTGTTATTAGGCATTTCCGAGATTCTAATATCTTTCATGTGTTCCGGACCTGAAAACCAAAAAGTCAAAGAGTCTAAATCGGATCCGATATAAAAATTTGTGTGCCAAGTTAGCCCTCCACTCTGCAATCTAGAAATGTGAACTCCTCCAACAATAATTTTTCCAAAAACAAAACTAATAAACGGATCTTGCAAACGAATTTTATTGTAGTTAGTTTTAACGTAATGGTTTTCATTGATTCTTTTAAAAAAAACTATCATTGAATCTTCTGAATTACGTTTTTCAACACGGCCTGCAATAATGGTTTCATGATTATTTATAAATGGCGCAGTAACGTTGTAAACATCGAATCCATCAACACCATCAAAAAATATTTTTTTCGGATTTGAAATATTGTTATTATTTTCATAATTTATTAATAAATCAACAAATTCCATAAATATACATCCTTTATTTCTATTTGAGTGTATATTGCATCCCCTCTTGAAAATTTTTAGAAAATGCCAAGAACATTAATATTAAGGGCAAAGTTAACAAGACCGAAGCAGCATACATAGGGCCTGGATAAGTACCATAGGGACCAAACATTTGAGAAATTAAAACATTTAAAGTTATAGTTGCATCACTTTTTGAAACTATCATATCCCACAGTAAAGTTGTCCATCGCTCTGTATAGAGAAAAAGAAAAATTACTGTAGTTATTGATTTAGACATAGGCAAAATAATTTTAAATAATACTTGAAGCTTAGAAGCACCATCTAAGGTTGCGGACTCTATGAGTGTGTCGGGAATGGATTTAAAAAAGTTTGTATACATAAATATTGCCCATAAACTTACCGCTGTTGGTAAAATCATTCCAGAATAGGTATCAATAAGCTTAATTCTAGTAATAAGCAAAAATTGCGGAACTAAAAGAATTATTCCCGGAAAAAACATTTGAAATAAAATAAAATTGTTTGTAAATTTTTTCCCGCGGAACTCAAGCTTTGACAAAGCATATGCGACCAAAACGGCAAAAATCATCATAAGCAGAACACTCGTTGTCGTTACAATAAATGTGTTAACGAAAGCATGAATCCAAGGAGCTGGTGCAGCAGTAGAACTGTTGCCAAATAGCCATTTCCATGATCTTAAAGTATAACTAGTAGGAATAAATTGCTTGTCAACCTGATTCCAAACAGCAAATGAATTAAGAACCAAATAAATAAAAGGATAAATCATCACAAACATCAATATAGTGGTTGCAAAATAACGTAACAAAATTTTTTTTGGATTTTTTTAATTCCAGCCATAATGTTTCCCCCAAAATTCAATCATTTTCCTTATAACGGAAATTGACAAAAAAGTAATTACAGAAGCTATGATTGCAATAGCGGAAGCATAACCAGATTTCAAGTTAACAAACGCTTGGTTATAAATTTCCATTTGCCAAGTATTGGTCGCATAGTTAGGTCCACCGCCAGTCAATTGATAAACTTCAGTAAAAATGCCAAAACTAATTCCTACAGCTAGAATTGCAACCGTATATAGTGATGGGTACATCATTGGTATGGTTATTTTCCAAAAAGTTGCCTGTGAAGAAGCGCCATCCATTTTTGCCGCCTCGTAGATTTCAGAATTTATACTTTCAAGTCCAGAAATTAATATTAGTGCATAATATCCTGACATTTTCCACGCGATCATAAAAGAAATTATGAATAATGCTGCATTAGGGCTTCCTAACCAATCTATTTTGATCCCAAAAGAACTTCGTAGCCAAACATTTATAGGACCGTTATATGAAAGAATCCCTTTAACGATAAGAGAGGTGACTACTCCACTAGATAAATAAGGAAGGAAAAATGCAACAAGGTAAAGTCCTTTAAACTTAGGTAATCCATTAACTAACAATGCAATTAGCATTGCAAGAAAGATAGCTAAAGGAACAAATACAATTAAAAATTTATATGTCACGAAAAAAGACGAATGAATAGCAGGACTTTTTAAAGCATCTATAAAATTTTGAAAACCAACATTTTTTATTTCAGGCGAAATTAAATTCCAATTAGTAAAGGCAAGCCACACGGACCATAGCAACGGAAGCAAAAAGAAAATAATAGTAAAAATAATGTACGGTGCAGTGAAAGCAAATCCGAGCTTGTTATTACGCCTTCTCATAACTTACAAGCTTCCCTTAATTCTTTTTACAATATCATCCCATGCTTTCTTAGGAGTCTTGCTTCCTTTCAGTGCTGGAATCCAACCATCCTTTCCTAAATCTTCTTGGATATCATTATAATTACTATTATCTATGGAAGGCACACTGTTAGGAACGTTTTGTGCATAAACCTTCATAAATGGATTAGCTGCAAAATAATTTCTAAATTCTGAATTAGATGCAGCGTCATCACGAGCTGGCAACAAAGAAGTTGTTCTCAATAATTGGACGTCATTTTTCGGGTTGCTGAAAACAAAATTCATAAATTTTATTGCTGCTTTTTTCTGTCTAGCTGTTGAATTTGAGTAAATTACTATCCCCTTAGAATAAGCATACGTTTTAATGTTTTTTGCATTTTTCATATTATCTGGTACTACTGGAGATGAAAGAGTATAATTTTTATTAAATTTTAAGTTTGGATACTTTTCCTTCCAAATAGGAAATGTCCAAGAGCCAATAATGCTCATAGCAGATAATTTTGTTTCAAATGGATCAGTAGTTTTAGAAGTCAATAAATTCCCAGATCTGTAAAGTTGATGAACAAAAGAAAAAACTTCTTTACCCGCTTTAGAGTCTCCTTTAAATTTATTTCCAGAAACAAATTCATGACCATTACTTGCAGCATCATATAACGGGAAAAAATCAAACCATCGTTGCCAAGCGGTTGGGTCAGTCCCTGTAGGCAAGGCCCAAACGACATTTTTTCCTTTTCTAGACTTAAGGGCGCGTGATACTTTAATCACATCTGAATAAGTTTTAGGAACATGATTAATTCCAATTTCTTTAAGTAAATCAATCCTCCATCCAAAAAGCATGGGATTTGAATAGATAGGTAAGACATATTGGTTACCGTTAGCAAATTCCCAATTTCCCATTGTTTTTTTCATTTCTCTAGTACGAACAATATTCGAGAAGGATTTTTTAGTATAAGAATCCTTATTCAAAGGAATAATCACTTTACTTTTGGCTAGCTGAGCGCCAAAACTACGAGTAATGTTTTCAGACATAGTAGGCTGAGTTCCAGAAGCGATAGCAGACTGAATAGTAGCTTCAGAAGAAGGGCTTTCCTTCATTTGAGTCACATTTATTTCAATGTTACCGTTTTTTTTCTCAAAATCAGTTGCCATTTTTTTCCAATATTTAACTTGTGTTGGATTTGGCGCAGCCCAAAAAGTAATTTGGGTTTTATTATTGCTTTTGGCTATTGAATCTTTATTTGGGATTATAAAGCTTGTTAGAGAAGCTACTAAAATCATTCCCAAAGTACCTAAAGCAATTTTCTTAGTATTCATAGCCTATTCTCCTCATTGTGTAAGCGCTTTCACTTACACAATAAATTATAGTAATGTAATTACTACGTGTCAATATTTTGAAATAATCAGTTGAAATATAGGCATTTAAATGAGAAAATAAATTTATGTAACGTTACATTGGAGAAAAAATGGAAAAAATAACAACCCAATACATAGCTAATGAACTAAATATTTCTAGAAATACCGTTTCGCGGTCTTTGCATGATAAACAAGGCGTAAGTTTAAAAACGAGACAAATCGTCAAGCGTAAAGCAAGAGAACTGGGGTACAAAATAAAAGAAAATAGAAGCGATAATGTTAACGTTTTTTTTAAAAAAAAGAGAATAGCGCTCATAGCAACTCGCTTTACTTTAGAGCTCCGTAGTTTTTTTGGTGTTATATTAAATCAGTTACAAAGGGATTTTTCACAAGCAGGTCTACTATTAGATGTATTTACAGTATCGGAAGCAATGAAAGAAAAAATAAAGGTACCAGAAAAATTAACAAAAGACCATTATGAAGGGATATTGGTACTTTCGTTTATTTCTGTAGAATATATCAATACTTTAATAAACTTAAAATTACCTATAGTATTAATAGATGATCATTCTCCAAAAACACCAATTGATAGTGTCCTAACAGAAAATATTGACGGTACCCAGATTGCTTTTGATTATTTAGAAAAATTAAATTATCACAGAATCGGTTTTATTGGCAATGTTAATTTTTCACCTAGCTACATGGAACGATTCATAGGAGCTAAGATATCAATTAAAAATCATAGATCCATGACCTTAGAAGATGAGCATATTATAACTAACGTTGCAGAGGACAACCCACATGAATTATTGAGCAGGCTTAAAAAAATAAGTTATATGCCGGATGTATGGTTTACCGTAAATAACGGCTACGCTTCTATCTTGCTCGCTTTTTTGCAAGGAAACAAATATAAAATTCCCGAAGACATTGGGGTAATGTCGTTTGATGACACGGATATTGCAAAAATGGTAACACCAAAATTAACCGTAATTTCAACAAACTTAATCGAGATGGCTAACGAATCTTTTAAATTACTCGTAAAAAAAATTAAAAATAAAAGTAGCCAAAGCTTATATATTAGGTTATTACCAAAAATTACAATAAGAGATAGTGTCAAAAAAATAGATGAATTTTGACCATGAAGCTTTGACTCATCAATTAGAAGGCTCTTTCGGCCTGGTATGGAGTTCTGATAGTTTTCCCGGTGTAACCGGTATTTTGGGCGACTATGAAAAATATAATTCGCCCCATAAACTCTCTATGTACTTGGCCGCCGATGAACCGGTGATCGTATACAAAGATTCAGCAGCGGCAGACTTTGTTTTAAAAAATGGTATCGGTTTGGTTATCAGCGACCTTAGGCAGATAGAGAAAGAATTCAATAAAATGGACGAAGAAAAGTATCAAAAAATATTTCAAAATACTCATCGAATCGGTTCTCTAGTAAGGGAAAATTTCCCCATCAAACGAGCAGCAATGGATATGATAACCAAACTTCGTTGGAATTATTAAAAACGGTCAATAATAATATCCGTGGCGATACTCCCAGCTTGGAAATATATCACTCATGATTTTCATGATCTTATCAACATCTAAACCTTTGCGGATAACCACTGGACAAGGTTCTATCCCCCTTTTGTTATCCTGTTCTGGAATCAGTTTCCCTTGTTTATCGACCATTGAGACCATGACTCCCTGTTCATAGCGGGTATCGATAGTTGCCTTCGGTTGAATAGATTTGACGTAATCATTAGCTTTGATTATCAAATCAGCACTTTGCTCGATCCGCTGACCAATATTTTCAACAAGACCTTTGTTTCCTTTGCCGGAAGGATTAGCCGAACTCGCAAAAGAAAATTTATGATATTTATCCCACAATTCTTTAGCGATCTGTTCGCTTGGCTTTCCGTATTTAATAACAAAACAGCTGGTATGCCTTTTATCCATCATCAGTTCTTTACTGCCGTCATCAGGAATAATACTTTCGCTCTCTTTTTTCCAAGGAAGGATACAGCCTAAAAGAATGTCTTCCTGCCAATGTTTTTCATACATTTTTTTGATTTCGGGTGTCATTTCTGCCAGTTGTTCAAGTTGTTTTAAAGACGAACAAAGAACTACGCCGGGTTTATTTAAATTACGTTTCTTGGCTTCGAATTTTCTCCTTAATCCTTTGCCGTCTGAAGTCATGATTATGTAACCAACTTTTGTCGGACTAACGATCATTCCGCCGGTTTTGCTAAGGATATTTATACCTTTTTCAACTGCTGTTCCGTTCCAATCAACAAATTTATCTGTCATGTTTATCCCCTTTTTTAATTAAAATTTGGTCTGTTTTTTTCAAATTCTTTGATTTTATCTGCATATTTCATCGTTACATCTATATCGTCTTGTCCCTTGATAAAGTTTTCCTTCCAGCGCGGATTGATATCAAAAGCGAAAATATGATCCAAACAATAAATTTTTTGTGCAGGCAAATCGATCGTTATTTTTTGATCGGCAGCCAGCGATCGTAAAATCGAACGCTTCTCATCATCAAGGACTATCGGCAATAGTGCATTTTTAGTCGCATTCATATAGAATATATCCGAAAAACTGCCGGCAATAACTGACTTAAATCCATAATCAGTCAAGGCCCAAACAGCATGTTCCCTAGAAGAACCGGAGCCAAAATTTTTACCGGTAACTAAAATAGTCGCATCTTTATGTTCCGGTTTATTCAAAATAAAATCAGGATTTGGTCTGCCGTCAGCCAGGTAGCGCCAATCAAAAAACAAATTACGGCCAAAGCCGGTTTTTAAAATATTTTTCAAAAATTGTTTTGGCAGAATAGTATCGGTATCGATATCATCATCTGGAATAGAAACGATCGTACCGGTTTCCTTTATAAATTTTTTCATTTTATTCGACCTCCGCCTTATCATTTAAAAAATTTTCTTTAGTTATATCAACAAAATGACCAGCGATCCCAGCTGCTGCTACCATCGCCGGTGAAGCCAAATGCGTTCTTGATCCGGCGCCCTGGCGGCCTTCAAAATTACGATTAGAAGTCGAAGCCGCATGCTTGCCAGCCGGGATCTTATCAGGGTTCATTGCTAAACAAGCGGAACAGCCCGGTTCCCGCCACTGGCAGCCGGCATCTTCGAAAATTTTTGCAAGCCCGCTTTTGATCGCGCGATTTCTGATCGACCTGCTGCCGGGAACGATCCAAGCGGTGATGTTTTTTGCTAAATGACGGCCCTTCATGATTTCTGCCGCGACTTTTAAATCCTCATATCGGCCGTTCGTACAAGATCCGATAAAAATATAGCTGAGAGGGATATCAGAGGCAAGCATATCTGGTTTTAAGTCCATGTATTCATAGGCTCTTTGATCGTTTTTATTCCTGATTTCTGGAAACTTCTCGTTTATTTTTACCGCCATGCCGGGATTAGTTCCCCAAGTTACGATCGGTTTAAGTCCGCTAACATCAAAGATTATTTTTTTATCAAAATCGTCCTCGTTATCGGTATAAAAATTTGACCAATATTTGACAGCCTCTTCAATTTTTTTTGGTGCATATTTACGGCCTTTGATATAAGCAAAAGTTTTTTCATCCGGACGAACAAGTCCCGTTTTCGAACCGGCTTCGATCGACATATTACATATAGTCATCCGTTCTTCCATGGACAAGTTTTCTATGACCGGTCCGAAAAACTCGATCGCATAACCAGTTCCAAAAGAAACACCGTACTTAGCAATGATCGCCATGATGATGTCCTTTGCAAATAAATTTTTCGGTAATTTACCGACCACTTTTATCCCCATCGTTTTAGGCTTTAGCTGCCAAATCGTTTGTGTACTGAGAACATGTTCAACTTCAGAGGTTCCAATACCAAAAGCGATCGAACCAAAGGCACCATGTGTAGCAGTGTGCGAATCTCCGCAAACGATAACCTCGCCAGGCTGCGTTAAACCGAGCTGAGGGCCGATCACGTGCACGATACCTTGATCTATATCGCCGATCGGAGCCAACCTTATGTTGAAATCTCGAGCATTTTTTTCGAGTGTTTTCATTTGCAGTTTTGACATCTTATCTTTGATATCGAAGATATTTTTAGTTGGAACATTGTGATCCATCGTAGCAAAAGTCAGGTCGGGTCGGCGTACAGTACGATGGTTTTCGCGTAAACTTTCAAAAGGCTGCGGCGACGTGACTTCGTGAACTAAGTGCAGATCAACGTAAAGCAGCTGAACTTGTCCGTCTTCTCCGGCAACGACGTGCTTTTGCCATATTTTATCAAATAGAGTTTTGCCCATCAGTCGATTTTCCTTTCTAAAATCTTTTTAGTGATCGCTTTTGTAACTTGTTCAGTCGCAGCCTGTCCATTCAAGTCTGGCGTCAAAGGTCCATATGCCAGAACAAAATCGACTGCCTTTTGGATCTCATCTGCCATATCCTTGCGATCAAAACTGTGCTCTAGCATCATAGCTACACTATTTATCATCGATATTGGATCAGCGATACCCTGACCAGCAATATCGGGTGCCGAACCATGGATCGGTTCGTATAATTTCGGTCCTTGACTGCCGACCGACATCGAAGGTATCGTGCCTATCGAACCGCTGATCTGAGCTGCTTCATCGCTTAAAATATCGCCAAAGAGATTGGCCGTGATAATAACATCGAACTGTGATGGTTTTGCTAATAAAGCCATCGACATAGCATCGACATAGCAAAAATCAGTTTTAACCGCAGGATAATCAACGGATATTCTTTTTGCTATTCGACGCCAAAGTTTAGAAGTTGCCAGAACATTTGATTTATCAACGATCGTCACGTGCTTTTTTCTTTTCATGGCCAAATCGTATCCTTGCCGCATTATACGTTCGATTTCATTTTTACTATAAAAAATCGTATCAATAGCTTTTTCCGAATCCAAAGATCTGGGTTTGCCGAAGTAAGCGCCGGAAGTCAGTTCACGAACGATCACAAAATCAGTGTTTTGCACGATCGCAGCTTTCAGAGGAGAGAAAATGATTTGGCTGGGCAGGATCCTGGTTGGACGAATATTAGCAAACAAAGATAATTCTTTTCTGATTTCCAGTAAACCTTGTTCGGGTCTTTTTTCGGCTTTATCCCACTTAGGACCACCAATAGCACTCAACAAAACTGCATCAGCTTCTTTTGCTCCCTGCAAAGTCTCCTCTGGAAGCGGTTGACCTGTTTTATCGATTGCTTGACCGCCAAATGGATAATTAAAAAGCTGATAGTCAAAGGAATATTTAGCTGAGACTGCAGCAAGGACGGCTAGCCCGGAAGACATTATTTCCGGTCCGATATAATCTCCTTCTAAAACCGCTATTTTCGCTGTCATGATTAAAATTCTCCCTTTTTCACAAAATTTTCTTGATACCTTTTCATCATTTGTTTCAGCATTTGGTCCGTTACTATATCGGTTTTCTCAGCTGACTTTTTAAAAATTTTGAAAATATCACCAGACTGATCTCGATCAATGTCATAACCAAGCGAGGCTAATTTTGTAAAAAGAGCATGAGAACCAGACAGTTTGCCTAAAGGCAGGTGATATGACATGCCAACATCAGCAGGGTCAAGTAATTGATAAGTTTTCGGATTTTTTAAAAAACCATCTTGATGAATGCCGGATTCATGAGAAAAGGCATTAGTCCCAGTGACCGCCTTATTTTTAGGCACCGGCATTTGTGCAGCATTGGCAACGATATTTGATATTTTTTTACTCATCTTCAAATTGATCGAAGAATGAGCTTGAAAATAATCTTGGCGGACTTTTAAAGCTGCGGCAGTTTCGATCAAATCAGAATTGCCGGCTCGCTCACCGATCCCGTTTATCGTTCCTTGTACCTCATCAGCTCCATGTTCGATAGCACTCAAAGCATTAGCGTTTGCCATTCCCAAGTCGTTGTGAGTATGAGCAGACCAGATAATTTGATCAGATCCTTTTACCCTATCCTTTAAAAGTTTAAAGATCATTCCAAATTCTTCAGGAGTGCTGTAGCCGACTGTATCTGGAATATTTATCCTGTCCGCCCCAAAATCAATGGCCGTTTGGACAGCTTTGATCAAAAAATCATCCTCAGTCCTCGTAGCATCTTCTGGAGAAAAAATCACATACGGCATACGTTTTCTGGCATAATCAACGTCGGCGGCGATTTTGTCCAATATCTGTTCTTTATTCATATGCAGCTTGGATTCGCGATGAACTGGGGATGTAGCAATAAATAAATGAATCATCGGTCTTCCAGCTTCCGCGACGGATTCAACAGCAGCGTCAATGTCCTTTTGGTTTAAACGGGCTAATCCAGTTACAGCAGCACTCTTAACGACCTTAGAAACTTCTTTGACAGCTAAAAGATCTTCATTTGAAGCTCTCGGAAAACCTGCCTCGATCACTTCGATTCCCCATTCATCAAGTGCTTTAGCGATCGAAACCTTTTGTTCAACGCTAAAATTAACACCAACAGTCTGCTCGCCATCCCTTAAAGTAGTATCAAAAAAAGAAATTTCCTTCATAATCAATTCTCCCCATATGAAATAAATAAAAAAGCCTAAACCGATCTGCCAACGAACCAGTTTAGGCTTTACTATCTACCCCTGATGATCGCTAGACAAATCAGCCTAACGATCAAAAACAAAATCAACTCGTTAGGTTAAAACTTAACAAGCTTAGTAGTAGAGTTTGATCTGCATTTAATTGTAAAAATAATTTATTTGACATTTTCTTCACTAACTTAAATGTTAAGTGAATAGTATCACTAAAATAAAAAATAGTCAAAAAGATAACTGATAAATGTACTTTTTGATTCATATAATCGAATAATTTAATTCTGATCGCTGCTCTCCTGCACTATGGTGCATGACTAAAAAAGCCTCAAAGGAATGAACACGCGTCCGTATATTTAGTTATCAATAACGGATATTTGAATACAAAAAAAGCACCCTTCTAAATTGAGAATGCTTTAATTAAATGTACTTTTTTGATTACTCTTTTGAGTTGCAAAGTTGAGTAATTTGAGTCACATAATGACGCTTTGAATTCTTAGAAATGCCTCAACCATGCTATTTCTAACCTCTAAAGTTACACTAAAATGGAGATTGAGGGATTCGAACCATAAACGCTCTATCCCTTGCCCCGTAAGGCTTTAACGATTTAATAATTTTAAATATTACTTTTAATATTACTTTCGTTGATGAATTTTGAAAATATACTTGCCGTTTCTGTTTTCTGCTTTTTAGTAACCTCGGCATAAATCTGTAAAGTGGTATGCACATCATTATGCCCGAGCTGGTACTGGAGTTGTTTAATATCCATACCAGCCTGAACTGCTAAGGTGGCATAAGTGTGTCTGAAACCATGAATGATGATCGGCGCTAGTCCTGCATGTTCAGCAATCTCTCGACACCAGTTTCTAGGTTTGCCCAGTGTGATAAATGAATTAGTTGCACTGTTAAAAACGTACTGACACGGGGATGATGGATAGCCCAGCTCTTTAAATTGCTCATGCTGTTTTAACTTCCATTCAGCTAGAACAGCCACCATATCATCATCTAACGTAATTATGCGATTGCCCGCTTGCGTTTTAGGTTGATTAGAAACAATTTCCCCGCTAGCAACCGTTGTTAAGGTTTTGGATATTGATAGGGTCTTGCTGATCAAATTAATATCTGACCACTGCAATGCTAATGCCTCCCCTTTTCGCATACCGGTAAAGGCTAATAACCTAAAAAATACATATCGGCTATAATGGTCTTTAGCATATAAGTTATAAGCACTGGTTAAAAACTTGATGAGTTGTTCTTTATCGTAGAACTTCACTGAGTCTTTAACGGGTGCTTTTTTGCGTCTTGGTTTATCCACGTTGGCAAAAGGATTCTTATCAATGTAGCCATACTGAAGAGCTTTTTGGTATATCTGAGAAACGATACCTATTGTCCAATCATAACGAACAAATCCCTTCGCTTGGTCATTTACGTATTTTTGCGCTTTGATCGGGGTCAATTCATCTAAGTACATCCCCGCAAAATAAGGCTTGATATGCAAGTTATAACGCTCTTTTATCTTGACTAAAGTGGACGGCTTGACGCTTTTGGCTTTGGTCTTTAACCATTCTTCAGCCAGTTCAGAAAACTTCACACGCTTTGTTTTTTGGCTCTCTAGCTGCCCATTGGCTTCAGCTACTTTGTAAGCACGATAGGCATTGGTAGCCTCTTTTTTGCTGGTAAAACCGCTTTTCATAGTCGGTCTGCCGTTTAATACGATTCTAAAATAATAGCTTTTAAGTCCATTTTTTAAAGTTTTTTGTTTAATTTTCATCGAATTATTTCGATGACGACACAAACATAATCAATCTCAAACAAATCACGAGAGTTTTAACGCCTTGTCTTTGGCGGGGATATTGTACAACAAAAAAACTAATAAATAAACATCAACAATCACGCGCAATTAGCTGTTTTGAAAGTAAAAAGCATCCACGACACCATAATATTTAAATCAAGGCAATGAAAAGCCTTAAAACAAAGGAGTAAAAAATGACGACAAAAACAAAATCTCTCAAACAAATCATCAAAAACAAAAATATTAAACGATACGCATTAGCTCATAAAATTGGTATTAATCGTGCAACTCTTTGGGAATGGCTTTCATTCGAGGATGACTTAACTATCAACAAAAAAGAATTAATTTTAAAAGCTATTCAGGAGCTATCTCATGAATAATGATGAGAAGTTCTTCCCTATCACATTCAGACGCAGAGACGTTCTTAAATTATTCAGTATTTCAACAAGAACTTTCGATCGCTTGGTACAGACAGGCGCTATCAAGCCTATATTGGTCGACAGTTTAAAGCTATATAAAACAGCTGACATGCTGAAATATTTCAGCAAGAAGGAGATCAGGTAAATGAAAAATAAACAAATAAAAAAAGCTCTTAGCACTGAAAACTTTGGCGAGTACAGCAGTGGTAAGAAACCTAACGCAGATATCAAAGAGGATATCTATATTTATTCTAACAGTAGTCAGCAAGATTCCCACGCGGACAGCAGAAATATAAATACACATTTCTTTGATTCAGGCGAGTACGAAAACTTGCCAGAAAATCTAAGAATACTGGCCAATTCGTTGCCTTTTGGTAGACAGAATGCGATTCCAGCTAAAAAAATAGCAGATAAATTCGGTTGGAACGTCAGGCAAATACGTATATATATGCACGAACTAAGAACTGACTACTCAATTCCAGCAATTAGCGATATTCATGGCAATCAAAAGGGTGTGTTTCTTGCTACCAGTAATCAAGAAGCTCAGCCCTATTTAAGACAAGCACTTTCAAGAGAAAATCAAAGCCAGCAAGCCAGATTAGGCGTACAAAGAGGATTAACAAACGGCTTTCTAAACAAAGTTAATCAATGGAGACATAACCATGCTTGAGACTATCAATGGTTTAAGTGTAAACAATTACAAAGAACTTTATAAAAGCCCGCAAAGATATTTAGATCAAATAGCCTTACGGGCTTTGTTTGGACAAAGATTTTTAACAGATCAATATAAGAAAATACAAGATCGTGGTTATACAACTTTAGCTGCGAACTATTATAAGCAACTTGATAACTATACGATTATTGAACAGCTAGCCCAGCATTTAGACAATCATTTTAATGGTGATTTAGTCGATATACGGGCTTTGGATAAGGCGGTTAAATGAATGAGTTAGAAACACAGCTTAAAGCCCTTAATACATCCCCTATTAATGACGGTTTTCATCGTAACGCAAATAATCAACTAATCAGCGATGACATTACTAATGCTTACTTAATCTTGACAGCAATGCTTAAACCCTTAGGGGATGAGCTTTTGAGATATAATCTGTTATCGCACAAGATCGACATTACCCAG
Organism: Oenococcus alcoholitolerans; assembly: GCF_051852995.1. GTDB lineage: Bacteria > Bacillota > Bacilli > Lactobacillales > Lactobacillaceae > Oenococcus > Oenococcus alcoholitolerans. The sequence goes on along the minus strand of NZ_CP176042.1, from coordinate 579,112 downwards.
ACCTTTAAAATCGGTTCTTTTAATATCAAAAAGGGTAATATTAACGATGACTTTATTGACGCCTTTAGATTCTATGCCAGTCAGCACTTTCGTTACCAGATTAAACCTGATATCGCAGATAATGCTACAAAAGCTTATGCTCACAATTACAGCTATCATCCCTTGCAAAATTTTTTAGATGACGCCTATTTAAATTGGGATGGCGAAAATAGAATAGACACTTTTTTAAATAAATATCTAGGCATAGACCAGAATGATTTTAATATCAGAATGTTTAAAGTTTGGCTAGTCGAGGCGGTTGTTAAAGCTTTTAAACCAGACGCAAAAGCCGACTATGTATTACTAATTAAAGGTAGCCAGCAAGGTATTGGCAAAACAACACTGTTAAAAAAACTAGCTGTATCTAAGGATTGGTACACCGATAGTATTACCAGCTTTAGCGATAAAGACAGCATTCAAGCAATGGTCGGGCGCTGGATAGTCAATGATGATGAGATGGTAGCCAGCAAAGCAACCAGTATCAGCGCTACAAAAAAGTTTATCACGCAAGAATTTATTGAGTACAGAGCACCTTACGGACATTACCTGAGAAGACATGATAAAGGCTTTGTGATCGCTTTGACTACTAACGAACCGACCCCCATCAAAGACAAAACAGGCGCTAGGCGGTATCTAATTTTTAATACTAACAAAGATCAGCGCAAAGCTGATATTACTAAAACTAACCCGCAAGAGTTACAGGAAGAGATTAAACAGCTTTGGGGAGAAGCGGTAACACTGTATAAAAATAGATATTCAATCGTGTTGAACGACTTAGAAACACAGCAACTAACTCAATTACAAGAGGGCTTTATTGCTACTGATTCAATCGAAGAGAACTTGAATGATATTGCAGAAGAAGTAAAAACAGGAGAACATTTTTCTTTAAGACAATTAGTCAGTATGGTTTTGGCAAAAATCAATGAAGACAATCAAAGAATTATTTTAAATGGCAAAAAAGAAAGACAGATCAGAAATGAAATAGCGATGATTATGGAAAAAAGAACTGATTGGAAACGAACTAACACTCATAACCTTCAGGGATATACAAAAATATGACGTCGGGTCATTTTGTTAAAACTATAGAAAACTGGTATAGGCAACATCTTAAAGGCTTTAGAAATAAGGTCTTTTTTTATGCAATTTATGCAATTTATTCAAAAAAGATTAGTCAAAACTAACCTAAATTAACCTAAATTAACCCGCAACTAACCTACAACTAACCCGAATCAACTTTCAAAAGCGCATAACCACGGGCTTTATAGACCTTGGGTTAGTTAGGTTAGGTGTATATCGTAAAAGACTATAGAAAATTGGTACAGGTAGTATATATGTATATATAGAGATGTTTGATATTTAGCTAACCTAACTAACCTATAAGGCTTAAACCCTTGGTATGACTGACTTTGTGCAGGTTAGTTTACTTAAAAAACACTAACCTTTAACTAACCTGAGGTTAACCTTGTATTATGAAGATATCGTTTTAAAGACTTTAACAAACTTTATTATTAGCCTGAATTACTGAACAAATTTTCTTAAATGCTTTTTATGCCGGTTACGTCTTTTAGATTGTCAGCAAGAACTTTAGTGAGAGTTATTAAACGCTTTTAAACGGGTCTATAAACCGTTAATATCTCATAGTTACTACAAGATTTTAAAGAGTGTTTATTAGTGTTTTGGTACAGACATATAAAGCCTTGATTAACTTTGCTTTTGAGTTATTGCAGGCTTGTAAGCTATCTAAAACATCCTCATTGCTGAATGCATAAAATAACTATTAAGCACGCACGCTATTGGGGATGACTGGAAATAAAAAACGCCCATTACAGACGCTTTTAATAAAGTTATTAACTTCATATCGAAGATTATTAACTAATTTTATTGGCTTTATTTTCGTATTGAGCTTTTTCAATAGTTTCAATATTGTCAGCAAGATTTCTTACCAACATTACTATCGAACTGCTGACACTTTGAATAGTTTTGTAATCATCCAGAACACTTAAAAGCTTTTTTAAGCCATCTTTGTCAAAAGAATTAAATTCGCAATTAGATCCTGTACTATTGCCAAAAACAAACATCAGATCATTAAGTACTTGTACATTGTCATTTAAATCATCAAAATCTTTTTCACTTATCAAAAAATTATTTTCTTCAGTCATTTTTAGTCTCTTTTCGATTTATTTAATGACTTGATTGAGATTATTGAGATTATATAGTGAGGTCATCTTATCAACCTCACTTTCTTAAAAAACGATATTACTTTTCGTATTACTTTTTAAGGTAATATCTAGGCATATTCACAACATCTTAAATCTTGAAAATGCCTTAACAGCGAGCTTTGTGCATCTTCACGTTACACTAAAATGGAGATTGAGGGATTCGAACCCTCGCGCCGGGATAAACCGACCTACACCCTTAGCAAGGGCGCCTCTTCAGCCTCTTGAGTAAATCTCCGTCTGACCTTAAAAGTGTTTAAAACAAAAATCGGCAAGCAAACATTCATATAAAATGCCTGCTTGCCGATGGACCATCCAGGACTCGGACCTGGGACCTCTGCGTTATCAACACAGCGCTCTAACCAGCTGAGCTAATAGTCCAAAGCGAATGACGAGAATCGAACTCGCGTAGCCAGCTTGGAAGGCTGGAGCTCTACCATTGAGCTACATTCGCAAAAGGAGTTACCTCCAATGGCGCGGGGCGGAATCGAACCGTCGACACAAGGAGCTTCAATCCTTTGCTCTACCAACTGAGCTACCGAGCCAATCCTAACCAATCGATAAAAATATCGACCGGTCCCAGCGGGATTCGGACCCGCGATCTCCTCCGTGACAGGGAGGCGTCCTAGACCAACTAGACCATGAGACCAATGAATATTCACCTAATAGCTAAACATCCAGACGACCACGCGTCCGCGGTCAATTGCGGGGGCTGGATTTGAACCAACGACCTTCAGGTTATGGGCCTGACGAGCTACCAGACTGCTCTACCCCGCGATAATATTATTTTGCCCTAGGCAATGGAGAATAGAGGATTTGAACCTCTGCGCCGGTTTCCCGACCTGACGGTTTTCAAGACCGTTCCCTTCAACCAGACTTGGGTAATTCTCCAACTACTATTGGCCAAATGGACCTTGCTGGACTCGAACCAGCGACCGAGCGGTTATGAGCCGCTTGCTCTAACCAACTGAGCTAAAGGTCCCTCTTGAGCCAATCGCGGCGGGGGGAATCGAACCCTCGACCTCCCGGGTATGAACCGGACGCTCTAGCCAGCTGAGCTACACCGCGATCGATTGAGCAAAAGCTCAATCGGGACAACTGGATTCGAACCAGCGACCCCCTGGTCCCAAACCAGGTGCTCTACCAAACTGAGCTATGTCCCGAGTCAAACTCAGTACACAAACAATCACTTGTCCGTGCCCAGACGGCCTTAAAGACCGATGCACCATGTAGGAGTCGAACCTACAACCTCCTGATTCGTAGTCAGACGCTCTATCCAATTGCGCTAATGGTGCAAAAACTTAACTTCCAGCCTAGCGGTCAGAGTGACCATCCTAATTAAAGGACATGCCGGCGCCCGGGATCGAACCGGGACGGTATCACTACCGCAGGATTTTAAGTCCTGTGCGTCTGCCTATTCCGCCACGCCGGCATTGCCACATAGTGGCACAGCGAACGGCGGGACTCGAACCCGTGACCCCCACCATGGCAAGGTGATGTTCTACCACTGAACTACGTTCGCAAATAATTATTGAGGAAACCCTCTGCCGACTAGAGGGTTCGAACCTCCGACCCCCGCTTTACAAGAGCGGTGCTCTGCCAACTGAGCTAAGTCGGCGTATTGTCAATTAACATTGGGAATCAACCAAGATTCCCAAATGGACGCTACAGGGATCGAACCTGTGACCTCCTGCTTGTAAGGCAGATGCTCTCCCAGCTGAGCTAAGCGTCCATACGATCAACCGCCGCGTTTTCCATATCAGTAACACGCGACTTAAATATATTAACTAATATTTTGGCGAACGTCAACATATTTTCTAAAAAAAATTTAATTTCTTTCTAAAAATCTTTTCTTATCCGCTTTAAAGCCTCGTTTTTATTGGATTCTATCGTTTCTTTTATTGGTTTAAAACCTGTCTTGACTTTTGAAGAAGTCCAAAAATGTTTATAGATCCGATGATCTTTTTTCTCTTTGGGCAAGGCCTTTGCTTTGATGATCGGAATAGAAAGCTGCCGAAAACTTAAACTGATTTTTTTACTGTAATCGTCAATATCCAAAACGATCGATTCAACACGCTGTCCGACATGAAAATATTTTTTTAAATCGTCGACTCGGCCGTTTCTGCATTCTGATATATGAACCAGGCCTTGTACATTATGATCTAATTGAACAAAGACCCCGTAGCTTTGCACACCTGAAATAACTCCATATACTTTTTGTCCGATCTCATATTTCATACAAGACTATTATATCTTTATTTTATTTATCTATTAACTAGTCTTGATATACTTAAATATATGCAATTTATAATCGACTTAATTCTTCACTTTGATACTCATTTATCAAATTTCGTCAATCAATTCGGTTTCTGGAGTTATTTGATAATGTTTATCATCGTCCTAATAGAGACGGGCGCTGTGATCATGCCTTTTCTGCCGGGAGATTCACTGCTGTTCGCTGCAGGAGCGTTATCCGCCTCGCAAAATACACACCTAGACGTTTGGACCCTTTGGGTCGGTTTTTTCATAGTTGCTTTTCTTGGCGACTCAATGAACTTTTTTATCGGCTACAAAATTGGACCTGCCCTTTTAAAGACAAAAATAGGGCATGTGATCAAACCTGAGCAAATTAAAGAGACAGAGGCTTTTTATGAAAAACATGGTCCCTCGGCTATTATTTTAGCCCGATACGTGCCTATAATCAGAACCTTTGCCCCCTTTGTCGCAGCTGTATCGGGTTTCCCCTATAAACGTTTTTTGAAATATTCAGTCATCGGCTCATTTTCGTGGGCGAGTTTAGCTGTTTGGTCAGGTTTCTTTTTCGGAAATATTCCTTTTGTCAATGAACATTTCACTTTGATCCTGTTGGCGATCGTCGTCATAACTTTTCTGCCGGCGATATTTACATTTTCAAAAAGAGATACAAAAAAAGCGAAGATTTAATCTTCGCTTTTATCTTGCTTGATCGGATCGATCTTAACGTTGCCGGCGTCGATTTCTTCGAGCGCTTTCCCGATCGGCTTTACAGATTTATATGATTCAAGTGTTGGACCGACCAAAGAATCAAGTTGGATCGCCAGATCCTGCATACGCTTTTTATCACGATCAGTAGGCTTTTCTTCGCGCCTGAGCTTTAATAGTTCTTCCTTTAATCTTGGAAGCTCTTCTAATTCCTTTGCTCTTTTAGACGCCAGTGATATTAACTTATAACGAGAGTCGACCTTTTTTAATAAATCATCGACTGATGGATACATTAGGCTCATCTTAAACCTCCAAAATTTTCATATAGCCGTTGGCTAAGCGTTTAGCTTTCAAACGTTCAGCATCTATTATAGTCTGAACTTTTTTAACCGCTCTATCTACTTTATCATTTACAACGGCATAATCATAGTTCGTCATCATTAAAATCTCTTGACGAGCCGTTTTCAGCCTCTCATCGATAACTTCATCAGACTCCGTTCCTCTTAATTCAAGACGATTTCTCAACTGCATCAAGTCCGGCGGCAACAGAAAAATCAAAATGGCATCAGGAACTTTAGCTCTGACCTGCATAGCACCATTGACTTCTATTTCCATAAAAACGTCATTGCCTTGTTCCCTTTGATCATCGATCCAATTCTTGGGAGTACCATAATAGTTATCTACATATTGGGCATATTCCAGCATTTGACCGGCATTGATCATCTCTTCAAATTTGCTTTTAGTAGTAAAAAAATAATCTCTCCCATCAACTTCACCACGGCGCGGTTTTCTAGTGGTCGCTGAAATAGAATAAAGTAATTTGTGTGGTTCTTTTTTAAATAAAGCTTTTCGTACTGTCCCTTTACCAACACCTGAGGGTCCAGAAAGCAAAAATAACATTCCTCGTTCTTTCATATGAAAACAGTTTATCACTTGCTAACTTTTTTTTACCAATTCTTAATAAATAGAAAAAGCATAGTTTAAAGCTTTTTGCATGATACATCGATTATCAAAGGTTATATATTTCTAAAAGGGATTGAATTTTCGAACAAGTGTTCGTATATTTATATTTGTTGAAAGGAAAGCAAATGCAAAAAGCTATATTTGACAACCGAATAATCAACTTTGGATTTCTCAAAATATTGCTAAAAAAATCAAAAAAAATCATCCCTCTTAAAAAAGAGCCGCAGCTGAATGCAGATCTGATAATCGACAGATTAAATCTGGCTTTGAGCTTTGACAGCAAGGTGAAAATACAGTTCAATGTTGAAGAAGACTCAGATAGAGTTGCAAATTTAGAGGGAAAATTGCTTCAGAGTTCCAAAGGATATCTTTTTTTACAAAATAAAAATGATCTTAAAAAAATAGATCCGGCTAAAATAAGATTTATTCATTTGATCGATTGATCATTTCATACAACAGGCAGTTCTTTATTTATTTAAGAAGTGCCTGTTTTTTGTTTAAGCATCTCTCGAGCACCGGCCTTAGCTTCTTTAGTTATCTTTTCTCCGGAAATCATATTAGCGATCGATAAAACACGCTGTTCTTCATTTAACGGGTGAACAAAAGTAAAGGTCCTGCCATGCTCGACCTTTTTTTCTATCTGAAGCTGGTGATCTGCCCAAGCGGCGACTTGCGGCAAATGGGAAATAGAAATAACTTGCCGTTCAGATGAAATAGAGCTCATTTTCTTAGCAACGGCGACAGCAGCCCGCCCAGAAACACCGGTATCGATCTCATCGAAAACAAGTGTTGGAATCGATAAAGTCTTTGAAAAAACATTTATTAGAGCCAAAAGTATCCTCGAGACTTCCCCTCCTGAAGCTATTTCATTCAAAGGCAAAAAAGCTTCACCGGGATTAGTTTGAAGCCAAAATTCTATTTGATCGAATCCGGTCGAAGAAAGTTTTTTAGTTTGTGTGATTCTGATCGTCAAACGAACATCCGGCAGTAATAGATCCTGTAAATTATTTTCGATCATTTTTTTCAGCTTGCCGGCTATTTTTTGTCTTTGTTGATGCATTTTTGTTGCCAGATCGATCAATTCATGCCTGTACGATTCAAAATCATCTCGTAATTTTTGTTGATTTTGATCAAAATTCTCTATTTGATCGATCTGTTTTTTTAAAGACTGATAATAATCAAAAAGTTCATCCCCAACACGATGATATTTTCGCTCAGCTGCCTTTATTTGACTTATCCGATCGGAAATGTGTTCAGCTTGATCAGTGTCAAAGCTCATTTTTGCCATTTTGTCTCGAAAGTCGCGTGCTAATTCCTTTAAATCCAACAAATTCGACGCCAATCGATCAGAATCTTTTTGATAATCATTATCAAAATCGGTCAAATCATTCAGTTGGCGGCTGCCATCCTCCAACAAAGAAATAACGCTTTCCTTCTCATTACCATCCAAATCAGATATCAGCTGACTCAGAAGCTTATATTTTTTTTCGAAATTTTTTATGGATCGTTCTTCTTGGTCCAGGGCATCTAATTCACCCTTTTTCAGCTTTAAGGCCGATAGATCCTGATATTCAAACCGCAAAAAATCTATCTGCTTTTTTTGCTGCTTATTTTTTTCATCTAAATCAAATATTTTTTTCCGTAAAACAGAATAACGCGCAAACTTGTCTCGATAATCTTGCAATCTTTTTTGAAACGAAATATCGCCAAAACGATCGAGCAGTTCTGCTTGCGACCTTGGATCAAAAAGATTTCGATTATCGAATTGTGCCGAAATCTTGACCAATTTATTTCCCAAAGATGATAACTGCTTCAAAGTAAAAATAATCCCATTGACAGATATCAAGTTCTTGCCTTTACGATTTATTTCGCGCCTGATGACCAGCTGCTGATCATCCTCTATTCCAAACTCGCTCAAATCAAAATTAGGGAAGTCAAACATCCCTTGAACAACGGCTTTTTGCGTCCCCTTTCGTATCATAGATACAGAAGAACGGCCGCCGATAAGCAAAGACAAAGCATCGATCACCATTGATTTGCCGGCACCTGTTTCGCCAGTCATGACAGTTAAATGATCAGAAAAATTAATGTCGCTTTTTTGAATAATAGCAAAATCTTTAATTGATAAATTATTCAGCATCTGTAAAAATTGTACGAAATTTTCAACATTTTTTAAAATTATCTTCGATAACTTTTTTCAATATAAGCAGCGATCGAAGTTGGCAAATGAGCTTCTCTTTTTAAAATATTTTTACTTAAATAAACCAAAAATTCTCTGTTTCCGCCGGCACCCTTGATTGGAGATTCAGTAAAACCATAAATATGAAAACCAATTTCCGAAGCAAGTTTTGAAAACCGTTGATAAGCGATCCAAACAGCTTTCCATTTGTGAACGATACCTCTATTGCCGATATTGTGACGACCAACTTCGAACTGCGGTTTAAATAAAAGAATCGCTTGACCATCTTCTGATAAAACTCGAAACAGTGCCGGTAAAATTAATTCCAAAGATATAAAAGATACATCAACGACAGCAATATTCGGTTTTGGGTCCAAAAAATCATTCGGGTCAGCGTAACGAAAATTATATCCTTCGTAATTTTTGACTCGTGCATCTTTTTTTATGCGGTCTATCAGCTGATCATGGCCGACATCTACTGCATAAACTTTATCAGCTCCTTGCTTTAACGAATAATCGGTGAAGCCGCCAGTTGAAGCGCCAACATCAATAACTGTTCCATTTTTAAAAGAAAAAGAAAAAACTTCGGCAGCTTCCTTTAATTTTAAAGCTGCTCTAGACGCGAACTTTTCCCGATCATCTTTGATCATAAAAGAACTTTCACTTTTAACTAGATAGGCAGGATGTTTATAAACGACACCTTTTTTATCACTTACAAGACCAGCTTTGATCGCTTTTTCAGCTTTAGTCCGGCTAGGAAAAGAACCTTTTTTGACCAAATAAAGATCCAAGCGGATCGGAAAATCTATCATATTTTCTCTACCAAATCTAATAAAATTTTTTTCTGGAAATCATCGATTTTGTTCAGTGCATCGATGGCGATTTTTTTATGCTCTTCCAACTCTTTTTTACTATCGTCAATACCGATCATAATTGGAAAACTTTCTTTTCTTTCTCGCTTATCTTGTTGAATATCATCAAGATCATCTCTTATCTGAAAAGCGATTCCAAGATTTGCTCCAAAAATATTAAGTTGACGGATCTTATCTACCGATAGATCAGCTAAAATTCCACCAGCAGTAGCTGCATAAGTCATTAAAGCACCAGTCTTCATCAAATGAACCAGTTCAAGGTCTTTGACTGATTCTATTTTTTGCCTGCCGAATAAATCAAGCTGCTGGCCTCGAACCATATTAAAGGGTCCCGCTGCCAGCGATAAATTATAAATCAATTTTATTTTCATATCTTCTGGTAAAAGCAGATCAGAAAGTTTTTTAAAGGCTTCCGTCAAAAGACCATCGCCGGCTAAGACTGCATTCCCAACGCCAAATCGTTTCCACACACTTGCTTGCCCGCGTCGACGGTCGTCATTATCCATCTCAGGCAGATCATCATGAACCAAAGAATAGGCATGCACGAATTCAACAGCAGCGGCAGCTTCTATTTGCGGTTTATCGATCGTTTTGAAAGCAGATGACAATACTGCCAAAGTCAATAAAGGACGCAGCCTTTTACCGGTCGAATTCAGCGAATAATTCATGATCCTGAAAATATCATCATCTTGACCGGCAAAATAGTCATTTAAATGTTTATTTATTTTTGGTAAATATTCTTTTGAAAATTGATCAAAATTCATTGGTCTTCCTGATCGCCCTTTCTTTGTGAATCCAAATTCAAACGACTTAAATTTTCATCGATCTGTTTTTGCGCATCATCTAAATATTTTTTTAATTTAGTTGATATTTCGACACCGTTTTTAAAGTCGTTCAAAGATTTATCAATAGGCTGGTTGCCATCTTCAAGTGAGGACACGATCGCCTTTAGATCTTTCATATTTTTTTCAAAATCAAATTTTTCAGTCATGATCTGTCTCCTTGATTTCTGCTTTTGCTTTGCCGGAAGCGAACCTAATCTCAACTTTATCACCTTGCTTTAATTGGCTGCTGTTTTTAACGAGAAGATCATCTTTATAAGTAAGAGAAAAACCGCGTGCCAATACTTTCAAGGGACTTAAAGAGTCCAGCCGTCCGCTTGTGATCGAAAATTCCCTGCTGTAAGTTTGAAAAATATTTCTAAAAGAAGAAAACAACCTTAATTCAACATTTTCAAGCTGCTGTTTTTTGTTAGAAAGAACTTGGTCAAAAGATCTCAAAGAAGGTCTCTGGGCTAGAAACCGATACCGAACGAGTCTGTCTTGGAAAATGCCTTGAATACTTTGCTGCAGCGATGTTTCGAGCTGCAAAAGTACATTTTTATAATCATCGATCGAAGGTGTGACCTTGTTAGCTGCTGCAGTTGGTGTTTCAACTCGATAATCAGCAACCAGATCAGTCAACGTGACGTCGGTTTGATGGCCGACAGAACTAATGACCGGTTTTTTTAAAGAAAAAATAGTCCTAACCAATTCCTCACTATTAAACGGCCATAAATCGAGCATAGAACCGCCGCCGCGCGCTATGATGATCGCGTCGCTATCAGAAGAATCAGCCTCCTTCAAAGCTTTTATCAAATCAGGAACAGCATGATCGCCTTGCACCTGAGACTCAAATAAAGAAATAGTCAAAAGAGGGTTGCGATGGCCAATGGTGGACCTAATGTCTTGAATGACTGCTCCGGTTTTGGAAGTAACAACAGCTATTTTTCGCGGGAAAAAGTTGAGTTGTTTTGGCGGTCGGCTGAAGATACCTTCCCTAGATAATTTATTTTCAAGTTTTTTTAATTCTGCAAATAATTTACCCAATCCAGCCAATTCGATAGAAAAAATATCCGCAGACACATAAGCTCTTTTTTGATAGAGCCTAACTTTTGCGCAAACATTGACCTTATCTCCGCTTTTGTATGGGTAAGAAATACTTCGCAAAACATAAGGAGGAATATAGGCTCGAATCGAAGATTGGTCTTCGTCTCTTAATTCAAAATAAGCCGATGAACCGGAGATCTTGAAACCAAATATTTCGCCGGTGATATAAACCTTGTCCAAATAAGGATCGTGTGAGAACTTAGCAGAAAGATAGCTATTAAGTGTGCCGACGGTCAAATAACTATCTGTTTTAAAATCACCTGCCATTATTTTAATTCCTCTAAAATCAATCTATGAAATTTGCAAGAACGCCATTAACAAAACGTCCATCGCTGCTGTCTCCGAAAGTTTCCGCCAAGATAGTTGCTTGATCCACGGCAACTTTATTGGGGATGTCGATACGTTTTTTAATTTCGTAAATACCGATTCTTAAAGCAATGATCGAGGTTTTCGGTATCCGTTCGATGCTCCAATCATCCTTCAAAAAAGAAGTATATTCTTCATCTAATTCCTTATGTACAGCAAAAACACCTTCGACTAATTGATTGTAATAATCATCTACGGCATTATGCTCAAATAACGTTATTCTCAAAAGGTTCCGATCTTGCTCACTATTTATTTCAACAGCAAATAAAGCTTGAAAGGCACGCTCTCTAACTTGTTGACGGGTTAAACTCACGATTCTAGCTATTTTCCTTTAATTTATGTGTATATTTTATTAATTATTTTTTGGCTTTTTCATCAAAAAGATTGTTCGGATCAATATTAGAATCATTATGATCGGCATTTATCAACCCTGAAACGACCAAATCAACATCAGCGACCTGCAGATCAGTTGCTGCAGAAATAGCTGAACGAACGGCATTTTGAATAGCGAGCGCAGTTTTTGGAATATTCACTCCATAAGAAAGAATGGCGTAGATAGTAAAAACAGGCTGTCCTTCATCGTTTTGCCTGAGTACGACACCCTTGGTCTGTTTGAATCTTTTTGAAAAGAAAAATCCACTGAAACGTTCTTTAGTTTGTGCTTGCAAATCAACTACTCCATCGACCTCTTTTGCTGCGATCGATGCTATAACTTCTAAAGTTGCTGAAGATATCTTCGTTTCACCGTTAAGTTTAGTTCCGCTTAAAACAACGTATCTTGGATTTTGAGGTTTACTCATTAAGCTCGCTCCTTATAAGAACCGCCATCAGCAGTATTAATGACCAATTTATCGCCAACGTTGATAAAATCAGGCACTGTAACGACCAAACCAGTCTCTAAAGTCGCTGGTTTTCCGCCGCCGTTGACGGTTGCTCCTTTGATCGAAGGCTGAGTATCTTGAACAGTCAACTCTACCGTTGCGGGCAATTCAACTTCAAGGATCTCATCCTTATAAGACGTTACTTTAACATTCATATTCTCTAACATGAACTTAAGGGCATCTTGGATCTTATTACCAGGGATCTCGACCTGGTCATATGTCTCTGTGTCCATAAAGACATAGTTATCCCCATTTTGGTACAAATATTGCATCGGTCTAGTCGTTATTTCAGCCAGCTCCATTCTTTCGCCAGCTCTAAAAGTAACTTCATTAACCGCTCCAGTACGCAAATTTTTAAGCTTAGAGCGCACAAAAGCACCGCCTTTACCAGGTTTGACATGCTGGAATTCGATAATTCTCCAAATCGCGTTGTTATACTCGATCGTCAAACCATTTTTAAAACTCGATGTATCAATTGCCATGTCTTTATAAATAACTCCTATCTTTAATATTCTATCATTGCTTAAACAAAATTTTCAGGATTTTGAAACTCAGACGGAAATTCAAACTTATGAAAGTATTCAAAAATATCTTCTATAGATTGAGCCCGGTAAACATAACGCATATCTGCCGGAGGAACAAAACCCTTGTGAACCGATTCGCACAACCAATCCCATAAAGTATCATAGAAACCGTCGATATCAAACAAGGCTAAAGGTTTTTCGTGTAAATCGATTTTCGCCCAGCTGATCGTTTGAGCGATTTCTTCCAAAGTGCCAAAGCCTCCCGGCAATGCTATAAAGGCATCAGCGCGATCGATCATGATCTGTTTTCTAACATTCATGTCGGGAGTCGATATAAGCTCAGTGATCTCAGAGGGGTCGATCGAAGCCTCAGCTAAATTTTTGGGAGTAACACCTAAAACTTTACCGCCGTTTTCCATAACTGATCGTGCAACGACGCCCATCAGACCGGTCCTGCCGCCGCCATATATCATTTGGTAGCCATTATCGGCAATGTATTTTCCCAAGTCGGAAGCCCGCTGAGAAAAAAGATCTTCATTGCCAAATTCAGCACCCATAAAAACAGTAATAGATTTAATCTTTGAATCTTTTTCCACTACTTAATGTTACCGCCAGACAACTTTTTTTGCTATACTGTTCGATAGCTGCTAGTTCGTTTTTTCGAACTAATCGTGGACAAATTTTAAAAAAAGGATTTTCATATGCAAGAAATTAGTCAAAGCGCAAACCCCTTTGCGCATGAAGTTGATATCAAAGAAAATGAAGTAGGGGTAATGGCTCTCGGCGGCTTAGGTGAGATCGGAAAAAATACTTATGCCATTCAATATCAAGATGAGATCGTTGTTATCGATGCCGGGATAATGTTCCCAGAAGATGATCTGCTTGGTGTCGATTACGTCATTCCAGACTACACTTATTTAGTAAAAAATGTCGATAAAGTCAAAGCACTTGTGATCACCCACGGTCATGAAGATCATATTGGTGCCATCTCTTATTTTTTAAGGGCCGTAAACGTACCAGTCTATGCCCCACCGTTTGCAATGGCACTCATTAAGGGGAAATTAGAAGAACATAATCTTTTAAAAAAAAGCGAACTGCATGAGATCACACCAGATTCAAAAATAGATCTAGGCAAATTCCAAGTCGAATTTTTCCAAACGACTCACTCGATCCCTGATACAGTTGGAGTTGCTGTCCATACTCCAGTTGGAACTATCGTAGAGACCGGTGATTTTAAATTTGATTTAACGCCAGTAACTAAACAGTTTCCCGACATACAAAAAATGGCGAAGATCGGCCGTGAAGGTGTTCTATTGCTTATGTCTGATTCAACCAATGCCGAAAGACCGCAATTTACAAAATCTGAGGCTTGGGTCCAAAAATCAGTTGAAAGGATTTTTAGAAGAGTAACGAAAGGCCGGATAATTTTTGCCACTTTCGCTTCAAACTTAAGCCGAGTAAAAATGGCGATGGACGCAGCCATAAAGCATGGCCGTAAAATTGCAGTATTTGGCCGTTCAATGGAAACTGCAGTAAATAATGGCCGCGAACTGGGCTATCTTGAAATCCCCGATGAATATTTGCTGGAACCAAGCGATTTGAAAAATACACCAGCAGATGAAACACTGATATTATCAACTGGTTCTCAAGGAGAACCAATGGCTGCCCTGGCAAGAATAGCCAATGGAACACACAAACAGATCCACTTGCAGCCTGGCGATACAGTGGTCTTCTCCTCTAACCCGATTCCAGGAAACACTGCTTCCGTAAATAAAGTCATAAATGAATTAGAAGAAGGCGGTGCGCATGTTATATACGGACCGTTAAACAACATCCATACATCTGGTCATGGTGGTCAAGAAGAACAAAAACTAATGTTGGAATTGATGAAGCCCAAGTTTTTTATGCCGATTCACGGCGAATACCGCATGCTCAAAACTCATGAAGGCTTGGCTATTTCTACCGGAATACCAGAAGATCACATATTTATTATGGATAATGGTGATGTTCTTGCTTTAGATGAAGATCACGCTCATCCAGCTGGTCATTTTTCCGCTGAAGACACTTATGTTGACGGAGGAGGCATTGGCGACGTTGGTGATGCTGTACTTCACGAAAGAACAAAGCTTTCGCAAGATGGTTTAGTTATTATCACTGCTACTATAAATATGCAAGAAAAAGAAATTCTCTCAGGCCCTGATTTGCTGAGCCGGGGGTTCGTTTACATGAGAGAATCTGGTGATTTAATAAATGAAGGACGAAGAGTTGCTTTTGCAACGATAAGAAAAGCAATGCTCGCTCCTAACGCAAATGAAGGAATGATCAGAAAAGCTGTTATTGACGAAATCGGCCATTACTTATACAAAAAAACAGCTCGGCGTCCAATAGTGATTCCGGTACTTATACAAGCAAAATAAAAAAGATCCTCAAGATCGAAGCTGAATAATTACAGCTCTGTTCTTGAAAAGGGTCTTTTTTTAATCAAAAATTATTGCCTAAGGTGAAATTTATTGGATCTATTAGCTAATATCAGAACAAGATTCGTTACTGATTTTTTATCTATTTGTTGTATCAGCCTCTCATCGATATTATTGCGATCTATCAAAGCATAAATCGCGTAAATCAAAGAAATAACCGTCTGCCGCTGCTTAGAAAAAATTTTGATCGCTAACTTAACGGCGTCTGTAACGCTGTCAGTGCTGGATAAAACCCAATAAACATTTTCCAAAGTATGTATTACACTGCCGTCGTGGATCAAATCTTTGGGGTCCAAGGCTGAGATGTTAGGCATATTCAAACGAGAAAAATTAACTAAGTCCTGCTGAAATATAGCTCTCCTAAAATAATATTCATAAGTGATCGCGATCGAATTTTCTAGGGCCTGATGAAGGCTTTCTTTTGCTATTATTTGAGAAATCAAAAATGAAATGGTTCCGGCACCCATCATCGCCGAAGTATAATTGTGCGTTAGAGAAACGAGATCGTGAATCGCATCCATCGCTCTTTCGTTATTAACGTATCCTGAACCGAAACGAGCTATTTCATAAAATGCAACCGGCAGAGCTCTTATCAGAACATTTTCATCATTTCGAGTTGGATCAGTCGTTCCGATCGAATCAAGATCGCGGGTCAACTCGAAATTAATTATTGACTGGATCTCAGTTTCAAACCGCTCAGATTGAATAGAATCGTTCATCGAATACTGCCCATTTCTCCACCATTCGGCAAAATTATGCATCACATTTGCCTTAGAAAAACCCAACGAAACAGCATTAAAAACAGCCAGGGTGAGCCCAGTTGTCGGCGTCCATGCAAAGGTGAAATCAGCATCTTTAAAATCAAAGTCAGGCTTAATAGCCAAATTAGCATTGCGTTTGCTTAAGTTGCCGAGTGTGTCACCGATCGCCAACCCGTAAATCAATCTTCCTACTGGTGTTAATCTTTTAGTCATATATCAAGGCCTCGGCATAACATCTTTCCAAAAAGCGTTGTAGATTGCTGCTGCAGCTTTTTCAACGTTTCCATAAG
Source organism: Oenococcus alcoholitolerans (assembly GCF_051852995.1). Classification (GTDB taxonomy): domain Bacteria; phylum Bacillota; class Bacilli; order Lactobacillales; family Lactobacillaceae; genus Oenococcus; species Oenococcus alcoholitolerans. The sequence goes on along the minus strand of NZ_CP176042.1, from coordinate 562,655 downwards.
TTCCAACGGTATCGCCTGGATAAGCGACTGCTAATGCAAAAGGTGCAACCGGTGAATACATGATCAAGGTATCGTTTTGTGTACTTTGCCCGTTAGTGAAAACTTCGGCAGTTCCCGTTTTAGCCGCAACTTTTGGATTTAATTCATGAAGAGCACGACCGCCGGTATTGTAAGGACTGCTGCCGTTTGCTACGTTCCACATACCTTGTTTTATAACATTCCACTGATCATCACTCATTTTAACTTGTCCTTGAATGGTCGGTGAAAAAGATCCCACAACGGAACTTGCAATACCGTTTTGACCGCTTTTTAAAACCGAAGCGACTAAGCGTGGCTTGATAAGATAGCCACCATTAGCTATCGTGCCGGCAAACCTGGCCATTTGAATAACTGAATAAGTATCATACTGCCCAAATGACTCATTTATAAAGGAAGTACGCCTTTCACCGCTTGTAGAACCGCGATAACCAGGTGTTTCTCCAGGAAGATCTACACCGGTCCTCATTCCAAGACCAAACTGCGCAAAACCATTCCTCATCCGATTCCAAATGGTAGAACTTACAGGAACACCCATCCCCTCAGAGTATGGTGTACCGTTCATTTTCAAGGCAAGCTGGACCATATAAGTGTTAGAAGAATTCTCCAAAGCTTCTTGTGCATTCAATGGAATGCGATTGCCGTTTGGATTGAAATAAGAATGGATGCTCGGGCTTCCGGCCAAACGAATTATTTGGTCATCCTGGACTGAATCATCAGGCGTTATGATCCCGTCTTGAAGCGCCATCGAAACCATTGCCGGCTTAATAGCAGACCCCATAACGATCGGATCTTGGATCGGTGCTAAATCATTTTGCGTCAATTGGCCATTTTGATTATTACGATCCCACCCAGCCATTGCATAAACACCGCCAGTATATGGATTTATAACTGCTGCATAGCCGCCGGTCGATAACCCGGTCTTAGATAAATTGTCTCTGACTATATTAGAAACATCTTTCTGAAACTGGGCGTTGATAGTCAATTGCAGATTGCTGCCGGGCTGACCAGGTTGAATGACTGTGCTTTTAACGATACGGTTATGGGAATCAGTCGTGATGCGCGTTTTTCGATTAACACCGCGAAGAGCAGATTCATATTGCTGTTCAAGACCAGAAACACCGACTGTATCATCACGGGCGTATCCTTGTGCCAAATATTGACGCAGAGAAGACTCCGGCAATCCAGCTCCTGAACCAGAAAGAGAGCCGATGAGCGAACGGACTTGGTCGCCTTGAGGGTAATCCCTGACCCAGCCTTGATTGATTCTTATTCCCGGAAACTGATCCAAACGAATACCGATCGAAGAAATTTCTTGATCAGTGACTTTACTAGATTTGATCGTACCGGTCGAAAGATTTGGTGTTTGGATCATTCGCGTATATATTGCTGCACGATTAAGCTCTTCTGAAGAAAAATTTGGTTGATGCTTCTCCAGATAATCAACTTGCCGTCTATAATATTCGCTTCCGGAAAGCGATGCTTGCTGTTTTTTTGTTAAATGCAGCCTTTCTTGTACAGCTTCGCTATTTTTTTCATTAGCGAGATAGTAATCAAAACGCTGCCGTGGTGTAAGAAAAGAAGTATCAAGAGTCAAATATTTAGCAAGCCGGTTGGCCGTTGAATAAATATCACGGCTAGAAATTTCAGGTAAGCGTTGAAAACTTACCGAAGGTATCGAACGGTTAGCAACCATTAAACGTCCTTGAGAATCATATATTTGGCCTCTAGGGGCTACTGTTGTCTCAATGGTGGCATCAGTTCGATTGACCATCGCGAGATAATTGTTGCCGGAAACGATGGTCAAGGTTGCTAATTTAAAAACAAGAAGAGCAAGCAAAAAAGCAGCTGCTCCTAATAGGATATTCAGCCTTGTCGGAATGATCGATCCATTTTCCCTTTGCGGATCATTTTTTTCGAAATTTTGTAATTCAGGTTCTCTACGCACTTTTTATTCAATCAAAAATAATAACTATTTATTTATTGTATCATCGTAATGTAGATTTATAGACAGCTAATGCAAAAAAAAATCGTTCGGATAATTTCAAACAGCTACGTCCTCTCTCTTGTGATACCTTTTTCTATTGTAATCTTTTATTACATTTATAGAGGCATGTTCCCTTTCGGCCATAATTCGATACTGACTGTTGATCTTGGCCAACAATATATAGATATGTTTGCCGGATTTAAGCAAACGATTACACGAGACCCGGCACAGCTTTTTTATAGTTTTTCCAAAAATTTTGGCGGAGAAATGTTTTCGGAATGGGCTTACTATCTTTTAAGCCCCTTGAACTTGATTTTTCTATTTTTTAAACAAACCGATCTCACAGCTGCGATCCTATTTGTCACAGCATTAAGATTTGGTTTGGCCGGTCTGAGCATGCAGCTGCTTTTAGTCAAAAAGAATTTTGCCGGCAAAAAAACGGCACTGATCTTTTCAACCTCTTATGCATTGAACGGCTGGATGATCGCAAACCAGGTAAATTTGCTTTGGCAAGACCAGATAATATTGCTGCCCTTGATCATATATGCATTAACACAGTGTTTCGACGAGAAAAAATATAAGGCTCTGATACCGCTTTTTTCTCTTTCGATCATTGATAACTTTTATATAGCTTATATGATAGGACTGTTTTTACCGCTCTTTGCCTTTTGGTATCTAGCCAGAACTAATGAAAAAAAATGGACAAAAAAACTGATAGAATATTTTAAATTCCTGGCCAGCCTTGCATTATCAGTCTTGATCTCTGCTTTTGTCCTTATACCAACGGCATTTCAATTACTGAATGGAAAAGGTCAAGACACTGTGAGATCGATCGACTGGTCTTTTGCAGCGAATTCAGTCGACCTTTTGTTGAAATTGATCCCCGGATCATTTGATTTCGACCAAATGAAAACAGGTCAAGCAAATTTTTTCATTCCCTTCTTAATGGTGATCGGTGTTTTTGCTTTTATCTGCAGCAAAAAAGAAAAAATAATTTCAAAAATATCAGCTATTTTAATAATCGCAATTTATTTATTAAGCTTCACTTGGCAGCCGCTAAACATCTTATTCCATATGATGCAGTACCCGGTTTGGTACCCGTACAGGTATAGTTTTATTCTTTGCTTTTTTATCATACTTTTAGCGGCGATCGGTTTGAAAAATAGTCAAAAACATGCATTGACCGTTCTTTCTTTATCAACGATCTTAATGATAATCATCAGCTTTTCGGGATTATTCCTCGATAAAAAAACAAGTTTTATAAGCTTGCCGCAAATAATCCTCTTTATTGTTTTATCGATCGCCAGTTTATCGGTTTACATGATCTATAAAAATTCGAATAGCGGAAAAACGATTTTTTCATTTTTTATGATCGTTTTGGTAAGTACTGCTGCCAATTTATTCATCGCGACCAATAATTTCAGTTATTTAACCCAAGATGAGTATCGGAGGACGGTCAAATCCTTGGAAAATTCAACTGATTTTCTGCCAAAAAAAAGTTTTTATCGTATCGGACAAACTTTTTCCCGAACTAGAGGAGACCCTTTTGCCAACGGATTTGCCGGCGGGATGCACTTTTCTTCAACAGTTGACAAAGCTACACCTAATCTTTTTGGGTCCTTTGGCCAAGCAGCCGGTGATTATTACACTGCCTATTCCTACGGAACGATCATGACGGATTCGCTGTTTGCGATGAAATATTTCGTCGCTCCTTCACCTGCGGGCAGCAATGAAGCCGGATCTCCTAAGCGAATGGCTGATTCTTATAGGCCGGATCTCAGCGATTATAAGCTGATAAGGAAAAGAGTCGACACACAAACTTACGAAAATCCATATGCACTGCCGATTGCTTTTCTTGCGGACAACAAAGTTTTTGATAGTCGTATTTATCCGCAAAATCCAATTATGACCAGCGCAAATTTACTAGAAAATATCAGTGATGAAAGCAGCTTGATCGAACCCTCTTTGCCATTTTATATAAACACCTTGAACATTAAACAGAATGGACAATTTGAAGGATTTACCGCAGAAAAGATAGATGGTCAAAGGGATGCAGCGATAAATATAACTTTTACGCCGAACAATAACGATTCTTATTATTTAACGATCCCATCTTCATTCAACCAAGAAAATGTATGGATAACGATAAATGGACAAGTCATCCCCCAATCTCCTGACCAAAGAGATGTCGTGGCTTTGAACGTTGCAAACCATGAACGCGGAACAAAAAAGGAGATTTCTATTCATTTGAGAAAGACCAGTTTGTTTGTATCGAATCTGCAATTATATTCGATAAGCCACCAAAAAATGAAGCAAATTTCTGATATCGTCAAAAAGAATCGATTAAAATCATTTTCCTGGTCGCAAACCAACTTTAGCGGCAGAATCAATGCCGATCATAAAGGGCAGGTTTTAATGACGACGATACCTGATAGTCCTGGATGGCATTTAAAGATAAATGGTATAAAACAAAAGAAAAAAATAGTTGATCAATATTTTATAGCTGCAAGTTTAAAAAAAGGAACAAACACAGTCAAAATTTATTATCAAGAACCTTATTTAGAAGAAGCTTTGATCATAAGTTTGTTTACATTACTGATCGTTTTAAGCTTTAAAAGGTTATCATTATCCAGAAAACGGTAATTCTTGACAGAATCAAAACAGGTGTTATGCTAATTTTGCTGTAATTTTAGAAAGGATAAACATGGCAGAAGAAAAAAAGTTTCCGATGACCGCCGAAGGTTTAGAAAAACTTAAAAACGAATTGAATGATCTTATTATGAATCAGCGCCCAGCTATTACCAGCCGGATCCAAGAAGCAAGATCATTTGGAGATCTATCTGAAAACTCCGAATATCAATCAGCCAAAGACGAACAAGCTTTTGTTGAAGGAAGAATAAAACAGCTTCAGCAAATGATACAATTCGCAGAAGTGATAGATTCAACCAAAGTTTCAAGTAAAGTTGTTACTTTAGGAAAGAAAGTTACTTTCAATGAGGTTCCGGATGGAGAAGACGAAAGCTATGTGATAGTCGGTTCCGCCGAATCAGATCCGCTATCAGGGAAAATTTCTAACGATTCACCGATCGGAAAATCATTGATCGACCACAAAGTTGGTGATCAAGTAGAAATACCGCTTCCCAACAATGCTTCAATGACGGTCAAAATTAAAAAAGTAGAAAAAAACAGTTAACAAAAAACCAGCTATTTTATATAGTTGGTTTTTATTTTTTAGATAAAATATATTTTAAAGATCGAAAGCCGGTTAACTATTAGTTTTATCATACTGATCTAATTTATATGTTTCGATCAAAGATACCAGTTTTCTAGCATAGTCCGGATCAGTAGCGTAACCATCGGTCACGAGAGCTGCAGTAGCCGAATGGTAATCCTTAGATGCAAGGACATCTTTAAACTGATCGGCATTCAAATCAGTGCCGCGCGAAATAAATTGAGCATGCGCTTCCATCCCCTGCTGCCAATTATCATATACGGCAAAACGATCTTTTTCGGTCACCCATTGACCGTTGATAAACTCGCGAGTATCCAAAGTAACACTTTTTTGACTGCCTTGTGCTTTGATACCGTAATAATTATTGTATCGCGAAGAAAGCAAACTTGATCCCCAATTAGATTCAAGAATGGTTTGAGCTAAATTGACCGAAGCTAAGACATGATATTTTTTCTGCATTTGCTGGGCAAAAGAGGCCCTTCTTTTAATAAATAATCTACGATAAACTTCAACATTGGGGCCCTTGCTGAGTTGACTGTAAATTTGCGGAAGTGATTGCGATCGCTGCAAGTAAAAAACACCTGATTTTAATTTTTCGCCGCCTCTTCTAAGAACGTAGTTTTCAAAATCGGTTTCTTTTTTGATCAATTTGGCATTAAAAAGATGATCAGACATCGTATCGACCGTCGCCCCTTGAGGTATTTCAACCCTTAAATAACGGTGGTCGTCAGGATCAACAGGTTGTAATGACTGACGATAACGTTCTTGATTCTGTTGTTGAACCGTTTGGTCATGAACATAGAAAGCCAACACGATTCCTAAAAATAACAAGAGGGCAATAAAGAGTCCGCGATGCAAGTTATTTTTATTTTTCCTTTGAAAATGTTTATTATAACTTCTTGGCATATCCCTTGTATTTTACTAGATTAATGTAACAAATAAAAAACAAACCAATAAGGTTTGTTCAAAAATCAGTTAAAACTGATCGATCAATAATTGACGTATTTCTTTAAGACTTGGCTGACGCGGATTACCGGCCGTGCACTGATCATCGTAAACTAAATCTACTAATTTATCCAAGGACTTTTGAAACGTTTTTTTATCAACACCGTTAGCGCTTAAAGTATATTTAACATCCAAAGCGTCCATTAATTGATGGATCTTGTCTATTAGTTTCTTCACCAATTCTGCATCAGTTTTTCCAACTAAACCAATGTGGCGCGCGATATCAGCATAATCCTTTTGGGCAGTATAAACTTGATATCTCGGGAAAGGCGTTCTTTTTACGTTACCATCGACAGCATTAAAAGCGATAACATGCGACATTGCAATGCTGATGGCAAGACCGTGAGTTAAACCGAATTCACCACCCGTTTTGTGGGCCAGAGAATGATTTAATCCAAGAAAAGCATTTCCAAAGGACATTCCAGCTAAAGTCGATGCGTAATGCATCTTTTGTCTGGCTTCACGGCCACGGTTAGTAGGATGTTTTGGATCATAATTATAAGAATCTGCCAAGTTATCAAAAATCAATTTAATGGCCTGCAGAGCCCAAGGGCGGGTAAATTCCGAACTCATGACACCGACATATGATTCAAGAGAGTGAGATAAAGTATCAAGACCCGAAAGTGCGACTGTTCGCTTAGGAACCGTCATCACCAAGCCAGGGTCAACAATAGCTACTTGAGGAGTCAGCTCATAATCAGCCAAAGGATACTTTACATGAGTTTCATCGTCGGTAATGACCGAAAATGGTGTTACTTCAGACCCGGTTCCAGACGTGGTCGGAATGGCAACGAGTTGTGTTCGTGTTTGATGATTAAACTTAACGATCCTTTTACGGATATCCATGAATTTCTGCTGCAATCCCTTGAACAGTTCTTTGATAGCATCGATATCATCAAGGAAATCTTCCGGCTGATCCTGTAGAGAATATTCGTAAAGAAAACGAGAGATCTTTGCAACATCAAGCGGTGAACCGCCGCCTAAAGCAACGATCGTATCCGGATCAAATTCTTTCATCTGTTTAGCGATTTCAACAGCTTGGCTTAAGAAAGGATCAGCTTGAACAGAACTATAAATGCTCGTCTTAACTTGGTCGGTACGCAGAGCAAACTGTTCAAGAACTCGATCGACGAAACCATATTTGACCATAGATTGACCTGTAATGATAAAAGCTCGATCGACTTTAGGAAGCTCTTGCAAGTAAGTTATTGCATTTTTCTCATAATAAATATCTTTTGGCAATCTAACCCATTGAGGGCGATTACGGCGCAAAGCTACTGTTTTTATATTTAACAGATCATAAGTTGACAAATTATGAGATAGAGAATTCTTGCCCCAAGATCCGGTTCCTAAGGTCAAACTTGGACGAAGAGCATCAGTGTAGATATCACCAACACCACCGATCGAATCAGGCTGATTGACCAAAATTCTTGAAACTCCAATGGCATTTGCAAACTCTTTGATAAAAGGATCTGCCTGAGAACCGATCTGAATGGCCGCATTGTGTCCCGCGCCCTGATAATTCAACAAACGATCAACGACTTCGATCGCTTCTTTACGATCTTTGACCTTATAAATAGAAAGAAGCGGGCTTAACTTTTCAGAAGAAAGTTTTTCACCGATATTGTTTTTATCTAGTTCAAATAACAGAACATCTTTGCCCTCCGGCAGGGAAATACCAGCTTTTTGAGCTATCCATCTGCCGCTCATACCCGCAACCGGACCGTTAACGGAATGATTTTCATTGAAGACGAAATCAGCTATTTTTTTATATTCGGACTTAGGTACTAAATATGCCCCCTTCTCTTGCATAAGAGCCATAAATTGATCATAGACACTCTCATGAACGACAGCCGAATTTTCAGTCGCACATATCATACCGTTATCAAAACGTTTGGAAAGAAGCAGGTCCTCGACTGCACGCCTTATTTTTGCGGTTTGATCAATGTATATGGCACCATTACCTGCACCAACGCCCATAGAAGGGTTTCCAGATGTTAACGCGGCATGAACCATAGCCGGTCCTCCAGTAGCTAATATAGAAGCAATTTTAGGATTTCTCATCAAAGCTGTCGTATTGTCTAATGAAGGATGGTCTATCCATTGTATAAAGTTTTCCGGTGCCCCAGCCTTTCGTGCCGCTTGGTAAACAATCTGTGCAGCAGCTACAGAACTTTTTTGGGCTTGGGGATGGAAAGAAAATATTATTGTATTACGTGTTTTCGCGGTCAGCAAAGATTTAAAAATCGTTGTCGATGTAGGGTTGGTCGTTGGTACGATGCCCGCCAATATTCCAAGCGGCGCAGCCAGCTTCACACTGCCAGTGACAGGATCTTCACTGATGACCCCAACCGTTTTGTCATTTTTAATCGAATTATAAACAGATTCAGATGCAAATCGATTTTTAGTATCCTTGTCTTCGATGACCCCTCTTCCAGTTTCATCATAAGCAAGGTGAGCAAGTTCAAGAGCATGTTCAGATCCAGCTAAAGCCATCGCTGCAACTATTTTATCGATCTGCTCCTGCGAATAACTTTTGAATTCCAGTAAGGCCTGTTCCGATTTATCGACCAATTCAGAAATATATTTTTTCGCCGTTTCTTCCTTTAAAAGTTTTTCTTCTGGGGAAAGAACTTTTTTTTGCGTCTTCACGACCTTTTTAGTTTCAACTGCCATAACCCCTCTTTTAATAAGTTCAATAATTCAAACGAGATCGATACTATGATTGTTTGTGAACTTATTAACATATTTAAATTTACACCGGTCAAAAACAAAAGTCAATAATTTTGTAATTTTTTTCACAATATCACAATAAAAAAAGCTCTAATCAATAAATTAGAGCTAAAAAATCTTTATTTTGCCTGCATCAAATTTTCAACATCACGAGCGATTTCCAACTCTTCGTTAGTTGGTATCATAAGCACCTTGATTTTAGAATCTTCTGTAGAAATGAGAGTATCTTTGCCGCGCTGCTCGTTTGCCTCTTGATTCAGTTCAATACCCAAGAACCGCAGTTTTTCAACGACCATTTTCCTAATAGGAACTGAATTTTCACCAATACCAGCAGTGAATACGATCGCATCAGCACCCTGCAATTCAAAATAATAGCGGCCAATGTATTCAACAACACGATCAACAAACATATCAACTGCCAATTTAGCATGATCATTGGTATCATAAACATCAAGTAAATCACGCATATCAGAGGAAATAGTAGAAATACCCAACAAGCCCGATTTATGATTCAAAATATTAAGAATTTCTTCATCGCTAAGACCCTCTTTGTTTTTAACGTAATCTACCAATGAATAGTCAACGTCGCCCGAACGAGTGCCCATTATAAGACCAGCAAGCGGACTGAATCCCATCGATGTATCAAATGATTTACCGTTTTTTATTGCAGCAACTGAAGCACCAGCCCCAAGGTGAAGAGTGATCAGCTTTAATTGATCAAGGGGTTTATTCAAAAACTTAGCAGCCTGTTCCGATACATATTTATGTGAAGTTCCGTGAGCCCCGTAACGGCGAACACCGTATTTTGTGTAGTATTCGTAAGGAACTGCATAAAGATAATTTTCTCTAGGCATCGTTTGATGAAAAGCAGTATCGAAAACTGCAACTTCAGTCGCATCGGGGATGATCTTAGAAAAGGCCTTGATCCCTAATGCATTAGCTGGATTATGTAATGGGGCATAAGAAGCTAATCTCTCGATTTTTTTAAGCACTTCATCATTAACAAGGACTGATTTATTGAACCATTCGCCGCCGGCTACAACACGATGGCCGATACCTTTAATGTCATTAAAGTCTTTAACTATGCCCAATTCCTTGAACTGATTAAGCATTAAGTTGATAGCCTGTTCATGATTATCAAAATGCTTGCGTTGCTTATGCTTTTCCCCGTTAAATTTGATCGTTACATTATTATCTTGATCCAAATCAACGCCGATACGCTCAATAACACCTTCGGCGATAACGGATTCCTCCGGCATTTCGAGTAATTTAAATTTAAGCGATGATGAACCAGCATTAACAGCTAAAATTTTTGTCATAATACCTCACAAATTATCCTTTTTCCAATCGTCTAATTGATTTAGAAAATCAGAAAATTCTTTCTTTTTAGTAAGTTCCGGTATCTGTGCCAACAGCACTGGAGCCTTTACTTTTTTATTATCCCCTTTTCGCCTTAAAATGAGAAGGCTAGAAGCTGTTTCTCGATGCTTAAAGAGTGTCTGAGGCAGTCTGATTATCGACAAAAGATCAAACAAATCATTTGTTTTAATAAAATCAAGAAAAGTGCTTGATTGCAGATCAACATCATTAATAACCAGCAAAGATACACCGTCTTGCCTTAAAAGATCTAATTTTAAAAAACTATTTAATTCCTTTTTGAAATCAATTCCCAAAAAGCGGGTCAAAATAAGGTCATATTGGCTGCTTTTTTTAAAGGACTGACCAAATAAGGCTGCTAAAGCAGGCAGGTTTTCGGTGATAGAACTTGAATCAGAATCAATAAATAATCGACTTTCAAAATGGCTGCAAACCTGAAAGGCGAAATCAGGAAAAGAGATGCTCGGTGAATAAACACTGCTGTTGTCAGCGATAAAACCAAGCCTTCCTAAAACAACAGCTGCTAAATCACCAATAACGGGAGGGGTGATCCTATTTTCTATGTCGATATCACCAACAAACTTTCTTGCAATAAAGAGATTGAATGCGGTTACTAATTGTTTTTGATCATACTTTTTGAAATCACTCTGCTTTATATTTTTAACTTCCCTGAATATAGAAGAAATATTTTTTATATTTTTTGGGAAAACAGCATCTAATTTATCAACTATTTGAACTAAAGGCGAATTCTGCATAATTCCATATTAGATACTTTATTCTTTTACAACAAGTTTTATTTCGTCTTTTTTGTATTTTTCCGAAATTTTATCCAAGGATCTTTTTTGATTACTGCCGATTAATAAAGACGAAAGGGCAAGACTCGTAAAAGCAAAAAGAATTATCAGCGATGCTGCAAATACAAAAGATTTATTTCGGCAAAACATCTGTCCTCCGTTTTTTTATCATTAATCTATTTTGAAATGTTGTTCCATCCAAAAATTCCACTAATATATTCAATCGATCGTTGATACTAAAAATTTTAAAACGCTTCACATTATCGATCAAAGGCATTGTTCCGCCTTCGCTGGTCGTCATTTGAACAGAAGCTTTTTTAAAACGAAAATAACTATATGTATCTTCGTGACCATTTGTTAAAAAACGAATTTTTTGATCTTTATCACTCCATTCCGTTTTCCCATACCTATCCTCAATTTTTAAAATCATCTGGTGGTATTCGATAAAATAAGAATTTTTTTCTCTTTTTTTAAAATTACTAAACGACAACGAGAATATTGACAAAATTGCTGCAAAAATAGATAAGCTGATCAAAATTTCAAAAATCGTAAAAGATTTGATCCTAGTCATTGAAATATCGTTTTTCCAGGTTCGTTCTATTTAAAATTACTTTCTTTTCTGCGTTTTTTATCAATCTTGCTTGCGATATTTGTATATCTGCAAAGAACACGACCGCACTGCTGCAAAGAGCCAGAGCGGCTAACGATTCAAACATCACAAAAGAAGCTGTTTTTTTACTTTTCATATTTTTCAAACCTATAATTTCCGAATCCAAGCGAATAAATTATTGAAAATTCTTTTTTGTTATTTTTGCTATTAAAAAAATCGATCGTCGTTGGCATCACGTATCCGTTCTCTTTAAGATGAATATTTGTGTTTTTAGTTTTATAGTCTTTTGGCAGCTTAAGAATAAATTCTCGTCCATTTTTATTTTTAAAGCTAATATCGTTAACATTAAAATAAAAAATCGTATCATCTGATTTTTCTCTGCTTATTGCCTGCGCTAAGGAGAAGAAAGTTTGAAACTCTCTTTTGAAACCAGAGTAGACATGGTTTTCGTTTTTGACTGCAAATAAAAAAGTTAAGGATACAAGAATAGAGACGATGAATAAGGTTATCACCGACTCTATCAAAGTAAAAGACTTACTTGCTGACATCAGTCCCGCTTATTTTTATGCCGATATCCTGAGCTTTTTTTGCTTGTTTATCAGTCAAATACTTATTGCTGACTAAATCTGCATAAGTTACATCAGAATCATCAGTGTCGTTTTCATATAAATTAACTTGAGTTTGTATCGTTGAAACCATTGCATCTGATTGAGTCGATGCAGCTTTTTGGCGTTGACTGTTAAGATTCGGCAGAACAAGCATCATCAGCAAGCTGATAATGAACAGCACTATTGCCATTTCGATCAAAGTAAAACCGGGTTTTCTCTTAGATAATATTTTTTTCATTAATTCATTCCTCCTAAAGTTTGGTACATAGGCATGAGCATAGAAAGATATAAAACTAAAATTCCTATACCAACGATGCCGAAACTGATCGGCTGAATAAGACCGATCAATCGTTCGATGTTTTTCATCAATTTTTTATACGTGATTTCGGAGTAGCTTTTTAAATTTTTTTCTAAAAGTTTCTTTTCTGAACCCTGTGAAAAATAAAGAAAGATCGTTGGATCAAGAAAAGGCAGGCTGTTGAAAAATCCTTTAAGGCCCTCGCCTTTTTTCATCGAGATAAGCATCGCTTGAGCGAACTCTTTTTCAACCGTATTCTGTCTTTGTTTAGAAACATCCTGTGCTATTTGACTAAGCTGGAGTCCGGAAGAAACAAGCATAGAGAGCTGGGCAGAGAGTTCGTAATTTACGAGCAAACCGATAGTTTTGCCAAAAACAGGTATTCTAGAAAGCAAATTTATTTTGTTTAAACGGCTTTCTTTTGAAAATCGTTTTAAATAGAAAAATATAAACAGAAAAAAAGAAATAGCAGTCAGAATAAGGAATGATTTAAAAAAGCGGCCAGATCCGCTGACTTGTCCAACTGTCCAACTAGCAAAAATCGGCATCATAAAAATTTTTACAGCTATAAATAACAAGGTCAGCAGAATAATTAAAATGATCGGATATTTCAAAACTTGTTTGATCTTAGCCTGCTGGACCAACCTCGCTTGTGCGAACTCAGCGATTTGGATCAGAGATTCTTCCAAATGACCATAATGACCAGCCATGTTTATTTGAAAAGAAAAAGATGGATTTATATAATTTTCGATCGCTTTTTGAAAACTGGCACCGCCAGACAGTTTCTTATCTATATCGAAGATCCAACTTTTTGATTTTTGTTCACTAATATTACTGATAAAGCTGATAGCTTGATTTATTGAATAACCGGATTTTATCAATTGGCCAAGTAAAGAAAAAAATTCAACTTGTTCTTTACGCGATAATTTTAAGATATTTTTCGCAGGTTTCTTTTGAAATTTGTTCTTTAACCAAAGCTTCATTTAGTATTTTCTCCCATTCATCAGAAAAATCACTGTCTTTGCGCAGATCTTCATTAGAAAATAAACCACCAGCATCCATCCAATCGACCAAAGCAGCTAGCGACCCGTTTCTTTTTTTGATCAAGCGTTGATAGATAGATAATTTAAAAACTTGTTTTAATATCGTTAAATCGACTCCCAGCTCTAATAAACGGTTTTTGACTGCCAGCGGAGAATTAGCATGGATGGTTGAAAAAACCAAATGCCCGCTTAAAGCAGCTTGAACAGTAGCCTGAGCGGTTTCTTTATCACGAATTTCTCCAATCATCAAAAGATCCGGATGATGACGAAGAGCAGCTTTTATTAAACTTATATAACCCATATTTGCATCGTTATTTACTTGCAGCTGCAAAAGGCGTTCATCTCTGACTTCAACCGGGTCTTCAATAGTCAAAACAAGTTTTTTTCGACTAAAACTGCTTATTATTTGATGGATAGTGGTAGATTTTCCAGATCCTGTAGGACCAGCGATCAAAACCAAACCTTGTGTAGGAATTTTATTTTTAATTTTGATCAATTGGTCTTCGTTCAGCCAATTAAGCTGGATATTCGCCTTATCATAAAGAAGCCGGATAACCATGGTTTCTTGATTTTTAAAATCAGAAACTGTTGAAATGCGTAAAGCAAGCTCTCCTGACTCTATTAAAAAATCGATCGAACCGACTTGCGGCCGCCGATTTTCAGTTATATTCATTTGTGCCCTAAATTTTAGGTAACTAAAAAGTTTTTCAGCAACGGAAAATCTTATCAAGCGATAATTAAAAACATCCTGTCCATCGTGAAATTTTATTTTGTAGTTTTCTTTTTCAGGGAGAAAGTAAACATCAGAAATTTTTCTGTCAAAAGCGTCTTGAATTATTTTTTGCAAATATTTATTCATAATCGTTCAAAAAATATTACGTAAAAAAGGGTAAATAAAAAAATCCAGTTCAGGATTTTTTTAAAATAATTATTTAGTGTTTATTCTTTTGCCGCTGGTCAAATAGTTTAAAGCGTCATTGAAATTTCTTACAGGAATAAGAGTCATCTTAGGAGCAAAACGTTTTTGAGCGCGCCTTGCCTGCTGCCAATTAGTTAGCGGGGCATTTTTATTTTTGTTCAAGGACGATGTGTCATATGGAACCAAAAATATTTTAGATCCAGCACGCTTAGCAGCAATGATTTTTTTGTCGATACCGCCGATTTCACCAACTTGACCGTTGCTTTGAATCGTCCCGGTACCAGAAATATTTCTGCCCCTTTTCAAATCATTGCCGCTCAGCTGCGAATAAAGCTGAAGAGAAAACATTAAACCTCCAGAAGGGCCAGAAATACCTCCTACATCAACGTTGACTTTTGGTTTAGTCGTTATTTGAACGTCATCGACCAAAGATATGCCGATCCCAGTTCTTCCCTCAGGATATTGACTATTTTTAGTCCCGGGTAAACGAATAGTCTTGCCTCCGGCAGTCAAAGTTTTGCCATCGCGCAGGATCGTTAATTCGACCCTGTCGCCGGCCTTTTTATCAGCTAAATAATTTTGATAGCCATAGGCGTTCTCAAAATGCCGGTTATCAACACGTGTGATGGTATCGCCGATCCTTAATTTTTTAGAAAAATGGGATTTCGGTTCTATTTGAGCAACATAAATACCGCGATAACTGCTTCTAAGATCAGACGACTTTCCGGCCGCCTTGAATGCCACTTGCTCTGCAGCTAAAATAGCGCTCTTCATCTGGTATTGGCTGATCATTTCATAAACACGGTCACTAACGTTGCCCTGAACATCTTGGCGGTTCTCAACAGATGACGTTGGGTCAAAGTGGCTTTTGATGATAGAGAGACGATTTGCTGGATAAAGAAAAACAGAGACAAGTCTCAATTGACCGGATCGCCTGTCCCTTTTTCCGTCAACTCTGACAAAACGCGAAATATCGTCGGCCTCTCCCGGAGTTTCGATATAGGCATTAACAGGTCTTAATAAATAAATGCCTGCCGATATCACTAAAAATAGCGAAATCAGAAAAGATATTAATATTTTTATAAATCTATTTTTTTTCATTAACTTTGGTCTCTATTAATTCAGCCACGTTTTTTGGCACAAAATGACTAATGTCAGCCCCAAACTTAGCAACTTCTTTCAAGCTGGACGATGAGATATCTTGATAAACAGCTTTCGACGGCAGCAAGACAGTTTCAACAGATCCTAATCGATGATTTATTTCAGCGATATCTCGTTCGTATTCATAGTCTCTAACGTTTCTGATGCCGCGAATTATAACTGTTGATCCTATTTTTTTCATAAAATCAACCGTTAATCCCGGCATTCTTTCAACTGATACATTTTTTAAATCAGCGATATTAGATTTTATCAAAGAAATTTTTTCCTCATCAGAAAACATTGAATGCTTGCTTGTATTTATCCCTACCGCCACGACTACCTGTTCGAATATTTCAGACGCTCTTCGTATGATATCTAAATGTCCAAACGTCAGCGGATCAAAAGATCCAGGTACTAAAGCCTTTGTCATTGCTTTAATTCTCCTTCATATGGAAAATGGTCAAATAAGTTATACCGTATTTTTTTTTCGTATATAACTCAAGAAAATCAGGAATATTGCCATTCAAAGAATTATATCCATGCAGATCACTTTCACATGCGATCATAGCACCTTCATTAAGAAGATCTCTTTTTTTCATTTCTAAAATATCATTGATCATATGCTGTTTTGCATACGGCGGATCCAAAAGTACGAGATCAAAACGTATTTTCTGCTCAGAAAAAAAATCTAGTGCCTTTGATGCAGGTGCCTTTATTATTTCGAATTTTTTCTCTTGGTGGGTAGAAGAAACATTTTCTTTAATGACTTCGATAGCTGGACGGGCATGATCGACCAAATAAGCTTGCCTGGCTCCGCGTGATACAGATTCTATACCCAAGGCGCCCGAACCCGAATAAAGGTCTAAAACGATCGCATTATTGATATAGGCTTCGATGATCGAAAAAAGTGCCTCTTTTACTTTATCTGTTGTCGGCCTTGTTAACTTAGACGGCACCATTTTTAAACGCATGCCGCGATTGAATCCTGCGACGACTCTCATATTATTTTGTGCTCCTATCAGTGTTTTTGGATTTTGGTTTTGCTTTTGCATGTTTATGAAAATTTCTTGAGATCAAAAGTACGATCCCGATAGCCGTTGAACTTATCAAAGCTGAAGATCCACCGTAAGAAATAAAAGGAAAAGTCACTCCAGTCATAGGAAGTGATCCAATTATACCGCCAAGATTAACTAAAGCCTGAACGAAAAAATACGAGCCAATGCCATAAAGAACCAAGCGTTGATAATTATCATTGACCTGAAAAGCTAAATAAAAGATCCTTCCGATCAAAATAAGCAAAATGCCGATTATGATCGCCAAGGAAATAGTTCCAAGTTCTTCGACTAAAATAGCCATTATAAAATCAGTATTGGCTTCAGGCAGATACCCCATTTTTTCGATCGAATTGCCTAATCCGACTCCGAAAAGCCCGCCATGTGCAACAGCGTAAAAAGAATGAACTAATTGAAGAGAAGCGCCTCGTGTGTAGTCCCACGGCCTTAAAAAAACCAGCAGGCGGAGAGCTTGATAATTATGTTTGAGAAAACCCTGCGGCAGGATGTTTAAAATGAGCGGCAAAGATATATAAGCTGAAACCGAAGCTAAAATTATCAAAAAAGCTGCAATCGGTTTGATACCTGAGGAAAAAATTATAACAAAAATCAAAAACAAGCATATCAAAGCATTCCCTAAATCAGGCATTATCAAAACAAAGAACAAATTTATAAAAATAAATGCTAATTGAGATCTGCGAAAACCAAATATCTTTTTCTCATCATTACTTTTTTCTAATAATATCCTGCCCTGCTGTTTTGAAATGATCTTATCTTTGAAATCTGCCTTAGACATTTTTTCAGAGGCCAAAGCCGATAAATAAAGAACCAAAACTAGTTTAAAAAGTTCTGCCGGCTGAACATTAAAAAAGGAAAAATTTATCCAGCCATGAGCCCCGGTACCAGGAGTCGGCGGAGCTAAAAATCTAGCGAAAAAAAGCAGAAATAAAGTTAAAAACATAAATACAGAGTTTGTTTTGATAGAAGACAGCCAAGACAGTTTGATAAAAAAACAAATTACTAAGGATGTTAAAATTCCGATGATCACAAAAATGAATTGATGAAATAAAAAATTAAAAGCACCGCTGGGGAAATTCGAAGAAGCAGAAAAGACCATCAGCACTCCAATAAAACTAAGTATCAAAAAGGGCGAAAAAATGAACCAGTCAATTTGTCTAACGATTTTATTCACTCGTTTATTTTATCAATCTAAATAATTAATTGAAAATATGGCAAGATAATATATATGGTCGAATCAAAAATAAAAGTATACACTGATGGCGGAAATCGAAATCGGGGCAATAAGGCCGGCCAACATGTAAAAAGCGATGATCTTTCAGCTTGGGCCTATCTGATAGTATATGACGGCAAAGAAATAAAAGATTCTGGTTTTGCTTTAGGAGCAACTAATAATGCAATGGAATTAACAGCCGTCGGCAAAGCTTTTAGAAAAATAACCAGCCAAACGGAACTTGCAAATAGGCAAATCGAACTCATAAGTGATTCTCATTACGTTTTGGATCCAATGAGCAAGGGATGGCTCGAAAATTGGATCAAGAGCGGAAAAGAACGGCCAAACTGGAAAATGTGGCAGACTTTATACCCAATGTATTCTGAATTAAAAGATCATCTTACTTTAAAATGGGTCAAAGGTCACGACAAAACAAAGGGAAATTTACGCGTTGATGAAATGCTGAACCATCAAATGGATATAAACAAAGACAAAATAAAACAGCATTAACACGCTGTTTTTTCTTACATTTTTCTTTGAAGGGCAACTTTAGGATATTTATCTTTAAACCAGTTCAAGGAAAACTGGTTTTCAAACAAAATGACCGGATCTCCAAAACGATCTCTGACCAGGATAGAACGACTGGTGTTCATGCTTTCGTCAACATCATTCGGATCTAACCACCGTGCTATTTTTTTACCCATCGGCTCAAATACGACCTGAGAATTATATTCGTTTGCCATCCTAAATTGAAAAACTTCAAACTGTAATTGACCGACCGCGCCAATGATATATTCTTGGCCATGAAACGATTGGAAAAGCTGGACTGTACCTTCTTGAACCAGCTGATTAATTCCTTTATGGTATGATTTTTGTTTCATTACATCTTTAGCGACGACTCGGCTGAACAATTCAGGAGTAAAAGTAGGCAGAGGCTCGAACTCGACTCTTTTTTTACCCGTGTATATCGATTCGCCTACTTGAAAATTACCAGTATCATAAAGACCGATTATGTCCCCAGCAACAGCATTTTGAACCTGTTCCCGCTCATCAGCTAAAAATTGAGTGACATTGTTCAATTTTATTTTTTTGCCGTTAGATGCTAAAGTCACTTCGATTCCGTGACTGAATTGGCCGGACACGATCCGAACAAATGCGATTCGATCACGGTGGTTAGGATTCATGTTAGCTTGGATCTTAAAAACAAAACCGGTGAAACGATCATCTTGCGGTTCGATTTTTTCTTCATTGACCGTTTGCTTAGCAGATGGAGCTGGAGCATACTTTAAATAATCTTCCAGCAATTCCACTACACCGAAATCAGCTAAGGCAGAACCGAAAAAGACAGGGGTCTGCTTGCCAGACTTGATTTTTTCTTCATCAAAATGATTGCCTGCATCTTTTAACAATTCGATTTCTTCCATTGATTCATCAAAAACACTTTGATCAAAATCTTTAGTTCCTGCATATTTGACCAAACGATCATTCTGCAAATCGTAAACACCTTGCAGAATTTGTCCAGAACCTACTGGCCAGTTGATCGGACAGGCTTCAATACCCAGAGTTTTCTCTAATTCGTCAACTAGATCAAATGGAGGACGTCCGTCACGATCTAATTTGTTAAAAAAAGTAAATATTGGAATATGCCTTTTAGATACAATTTGGAATAATTTTTTGGTTTGAGGTTCAATACCCTTGGCAGAATCAATGACCATTATGGCAGAATCAACTGCCATAAGTGTTCGATAAGTATCTTCAGAAAAATCTTCGTGTCCCGGAGTGTCTAAAATATTGATTCTTTTGCCGCCGTAATTAAATTGCAAAACCGAGGAAGTAACAGATATTCCACGCTGTTTTTCTATTGCCATCCAATCTGATGAAGCTAGTCTGGATGAGCCTCTTCCCTTTACAGTTCCAGCTTGTCTGATAACACCGCCATGCAATAAAAAATGCTCTGTTAAAGTAGTTTTACCAGCATCAGGATGAGAAATAATCGCAAACGTAACTCTATTTTTAAATTCTTCTTTAAAATTTGTCATAAAAAAACCGCTACCCAATTATAGCGGTTTTCATCAAAATTACAAAATCAATTATTACGCGGGCTTCCAAAAATCCTGAGCAGATATATAAACAAGTTAATGAAGTCCAAATAAAGACTTAGCGCTCCTGAGATAGCCAAGCCATTAACAGCATCATTTCCTTGTCCTTGAAGTGAATAATAAAGATGCTTTAAATTGTTATTATCATAGGCAGTAAATACACTGAAGAGAATAACACCAAAGAAAGCCATGATCAGGTTAAATCCAGGAACAAAGAGACTGATAATCAGTCCAACCAGCATAGCGATCAATCCGCCAAAAAGAATAGGTGCAAGCCCCGCAAGATTCCTCTTAGTCAATAAACCGTAGGCTGCCATAGCACCAAAATCGACGACCGCAACGAGCAGAGCAGATACTACCGACTGCAGATCAAATATAACGAACAGCATACCGAAGAAAATTCCTTCAATAACTGAATAAGCTAATAATCCGCCAAATGCCAAGGCTGGATTTTTTAGACTATTGCGTCCTATCAAAAAAACCACACCAAGTTGAACGATCGCTAACAGCAGCCATGTCAAAGTTCCATTAGAAGTATAGAAAGTCGAGAATTGCTGCTGTAAAGGATAGGCCAAAGCATAAGCAAGACCAAAAGTTATCAACAGAGCAGAGCCCATGTAAGCGTAAGTTCTTTGGAAGAATGCGGCTAAACCTGATTCTTTATTGGAATCAGTGACGTCTTTAACGATTCGATTGTTTGAAAAGTTTTGCATTCCAACCTCCTTGAAGTATATTATAACAGGATTTTGATCGACTGACTATTACTGACCTTTAAAAATTAATCTTTTAATTTATCCTCATATTTTTCTATATCACCAGCACCCATGAAAACTAAAACAGAATCTTTTTCTGGGCTGAGCTCTTCTTTAACATTATTTTCGGTAATTATAGATCCGGCATTCGGCAATTTATTTAAAATGTCTTCGCTTTTAACATCACCGTTTTTTTCTCTCAATGAACCAAAGATAGGTGTTATAAATACCTTGTCTGCGGCTTTTAAGACGTTAACGTATTCGTCTTTAAATGCCCTTACGCGGCTATAAGTATGCGGTTGAAAAACAGCAACGATCCTTTTATCTGGAAATTTTTGCCGGGCTGCGTCGATCGTAGCTTTGATTTCGTTTGGATGATGAGCGTAATCATCGATCAAGGTGAAACCGGCAAAATGATGAATATTAAACCGCCTTTTAACACCCGTATAGCTCAGCAAAGAATCTGCAATGTCCTGCTCTGATATTTTTAAATACTCAGCTACGACAATTGCTGCCGTCGTATCGATAAGACCGTGCTCACCCTCGATTTTTGCAAAAAATTCTTCAGATCTTTTACCGTCGTGAACTATTTTAAAAGCAGTCCCTGAGGTCTTTTTTTCGATATCAGTAATATAAAAATCATCGGAGGGCTTAAAGCCGAATGTTTTTATCAAGGCTTTCTTTGGTTTTAATCTTTTTATCTCTGAATCTTCGCCGTAAGCAAAAATAATTTTATTGACCTTATCAGCGAATTCTGAAAACGCTTTAAAGACGTCATCTTTATCACGATAATAATCAGGATGGTCCCAATCAATATTAGTTATTACAGCAATATCAGGAGTATACGTGGAAAAATGACGCCGATATTCGTCAGCCTCGACGACAAAATATTTTGAATCAGCAACACCCTTTCCGACACCATCCCCGATCAGATAGCTGGTCGTTAAGCGGTCGGATAAAATATGCGATATCAAACCGGTCGTACTTGTTTTGCCGTGCGTTCCGGCGATCGCGATCGATGTATGCGATCTTATAACTTCTTCTACAGCCTGCGGATAACTCAGAACTCGATCACCCAGACGTTTTGCTTGAACAACTTGCGGGTGATCGACTGAAAAAGCATTTCCGCGGATGACGACCTGATTTTTTTTAATATGATCAATATTAAAATCAGTTATCTTAATACCTTCTTTGATAAGCGGAAATTGCGTAAAGGTTTCTTTTTCAATATCAGACCCGGAAACTGCATTGCCCTGATCATGCAATATCCGGGCAAGACTTGCCATACCAGTCCCCTTGATTCCAATGAAATAATAATTTGTCATTTTATTTATCAAACTCCAATTGATCTCCCTTGGCAAAATCAAATGCTTCGCCGACTTCACCGAAATCATCGGGCAATACTATCATACCTGGACGATCAGGTGCATTTTTCAGCCCTAGTTCCCTTGGTGCTGCCATCATTCCGTAAGAATCAACTCCCCTTAATTTTCCGGGCCAGATCATCATCCCGGATGGTAAGATAGCACCCGGCAAACAAGCGACGGTTTTGATCCCCTCTTTGATATTAGGACTGCCAGACACGATCTCAACGATTTTGCCGGCGGCGATCTCAACTGAAGCGATCTTTAAATGATCAGATTTTGGATGGTCTTTGATCGACTCGACATAGGCAATAACGAATTTAGGAAGTTCATCTTTTTCCAAAAGATCCTTAAACCCGGATTCAACTATTTTTTTATTTAATTTTTTAATTTTATCGGTATCCAAAAAAAGCGGACCAGATCTCTTTATTTCGAATAAATCGAAATTTGGGAAATTATAGGCCAGCGTTTTGCCATCTTTATATATTCTGACAATACCTTTTTTTTCTTCAAAATTTGATTCAGCTTCTTCCGGAGCCAAAAAAATCATAAGTGTATTTGAGTTGTAATCAGCAACGAGCATAAGTATATATTAAAACAAAAAATCATATAATTAATCTAATGACAAATAAAGCAATTAAAATCACCGCAGTTCTAGTCGGTATCGTCACAGGTACCGCTACTGCTTCAATATTACTCAGACAAAAAATAAGGCAAGAAAAAAGTCAGCATTTTTTGGATGCTTTAAAGGAATATTTTAGTAAAGACGGGAAGATCAAAAGTGCTTGGATATCCGAAAATACTTTTTCAGATCAAGATTTTCCAAAACGAAAATTGTATAAGGGCGGTTTGATATTAGAATCGCTCAAAAAAGAGCCTGATCAAAGGATCGATTTTTTAGTTGACGCAAAAGACGGCAGCATCGTTAAAGAAAGCAAAAAGATTCTGTCTTGATCAAAAGCTGACCTCGACCCAAAATTCACGCTGCCCCATGTCCGCAAATTTTTTTTCATACTCGCTTTGTACATTATCCGGCTTTTTTTGTAGTTCATGGTGGAGATCATAACTTATTTTGTCTTTTGACCAATTAAGTCCAAAATCACTGAAACTAGCCAAAGAATATTCAAATAAACCTAAATTATCGGTTTTTAATTCTAAAGTTCCCTTTTGGCAAAGAATTTTCCTGTAGGAACGCAAAAAAGTTCGGTAAGTCAAACGCCTTTTTTCGTGCCTGCTTTTCGGCCAAGGATCACTATGATTCAAAAAAATTCGTTCGATCTCTCCATCAGAAAAATAATTTGATAAATCGGCACCATCACCTAAGATAAACTTTAAATTTTTTGGTTTTTGTACTGATTCGACCGCATTTTTAGCAGCTATTGCAACAGCTGTCGGCTGAAGTTCCAAACCTATATAATTGATTTTTTCATGTCTGATGGCGTTTTCAAAAATAAATTGACCCTTGCCGCAACCAATTTCCAAAAAAATAGGATAGTCATTATTGAATATTTTTGACCACTTGCCATTGTTTGCTCTGGCTTGATCAGCAGAAAATATCAAATCTGAATGTTTTTCTATAAAGGGACCAGCCCATCTCTTACTTCTTAATCTCATGTTTCGATCCTACTAAATATGGCAGGTATTTTGCAATAACTAAATAATCAACCAAGAAAATGATCAAAAACCAGTAAGCAACCGCGGTCGTTTGATAGCGTACAAGGATAAGCACCAAATAAATAAAAGTGATCGTTGAAAACAACTTTATGGATAATAATTTAAAATCGGCCATTTTTTTTACACTATCGGATGGATAAACCCTTACCATGATCTGACGGTCAAAATGTTTAAAAATCGGACTGATTTGGAAAGCGGCAGCTAATAAACCAATGATAGAAAAAATCCCAGCTAATAAAAGGTTACCCGAAAAAAATACAACTGAATAACAAACTAAATTAGTCAAGATCAAAGACGACATCAGCTGCCGTCCGCGAAAAGCATAGCGAACAAATAATATCCAATAGAAGCTTTGATTATATGTTTGGAAAAAATGAACGATGAACTCCCAATTTTTAGAGGGCCTGGCTTCAGTTTTCGTTCCGATCAAATCAGTAAAAAAACTAAAAAAATAATTCAAGCGGTTGACTCTTTTTTCTTCTACAAAAATCGCGTACTGCCAATCAATAAAATCATCACCCGTTATTTTTTTATATTTTCGATAAATGATAAGAAATTTTATAAAAATAAATACAAGACAGTAAAATACCCAAACAAAAAAATTAGTCAAGATCAAAAAAATCGGTAATAAGACCAAATTTGCAGCAGCTTGTATCAATCCATTAAAAAGAAAAGATTTTCTTAACTGGAAATTTAAAAATTTTTTTAAGGGTACAAGATCGGGATTTAAAAATATCTCATCTGCTGTTTTTAAGTGACTGGCAAAATCTCCAAATAAAGTCATGATAAAACTGTAGATGATCATTAAAAACCAGATGTCAGGAAAATCAGCAATAGATGATAAATAGTGTAAATATTGATAACCGGCAAAAGTTATTACGATAAACAAAAAGCCAATGAATTGTTCGTTGAAAACACGCGACAGATAAAAACTATTTTGTTTGTTCTCTTTTACCAATCTTTGTTCAAAAATTTTATTCATGTTCGATTTCATCTGCGATCTTAAAATAAATATCACTTAATTTGTTAGTACCCGGAAAAGCAGCAAAAATATCTGCAACGGTCCCCTGTGCACGAATTTTTCCGCGATCAAGCAACAGAAAATCATCGACTAGGTCTTCGATACCTTCAACGGAATGTGTACTCATAAGAATCGTCGCCCCAGCCTGTTTGCGTTCTTCTAGCAGATTGATCAAATCCCGCATAGCCAAGGGGTCCAACCCTATAAAAGGCTCGTCAATAACTAAAAGAGGCGCGTCAGTCATCAAAGCACAAACTATCATGACTTTTTGCCGCATGCCCTTAGAAAAATCAAGCGGAAACCAATCGAGTTTATCGGATAAGCGAAAAATAGATAATAATTTTTCAGCTTTATTCCAAGCCTGATCACGGTCTAAATGATAGGCTGCAATAGTTACTTGCAGATGCTCCCTAAGAGTGAGGTCATCATAGACCAAAGGCAGCTCTGGAATATAAGCCAAATTTTTTCGATATTTATAAGCATCTTTTTCAAGATCGATTCCGTTAAAACTTATTGCACCTGACTTGGCCCTCATCAAACCGATAATATGGTTGATAGTAGTCGTTTTCCCTGACCCGTTCAATCCGATCAGAGCTGTTGCTGTTGCGCTGGGAACTTTAAAACTTATGTCTTTGAGGATCTCGGTCTGGCCATAACCGCCGATCAATTTTTCTACTTTTAATGTCATTTGTTCATTTAAATTTTAACAGACGATATAATAAAAATATGGCAGAAGATATATTTGATAAAATAATCGAAGGAAAAATACCAAGTTACAAAGTTTATGAAGATGATGACGTGCTGGCTTTTTTGGATATATCGCAGGCTACTCCCGGACATACGCTTTTGGTCAGCAAAAAACACATTGACAATATTTATGACTACGACGATGAATCGGCTAAAAAAGTATTAACCAAGATACCGATCATTGCCAGAGCTATAAGAAAATCTAATCCAAAAATAATCGGTTTGAATATTCTTAATAATAATGGCCAAGCAGCAGGACAATCTGTAATTCATACGCACTGGCATTTTATTCCGCGTTATCAAGATGATAAATTAGATTTCCCGCCGACCGTCGATAATTCTGATAAATATGATGAGGAAAAATATCGAAAAATAGCTGAGTCCATTAAAAAACAATTTTAAAAGGAAAAAATGCTCAAGTTTATAATAACGATCAAAGAAAATTTCAAATTGCTGAAAGAAATTTTCGCCGGCATATCTAAATTGAATAAAGAGTCAAACGCTTTAAAAAACCAGCTGCCGAGAATAAGCAATGATTTAAACCAAAAACAGTTAAAAATAAAAAGAAATCAGGAATTGTTAGAACGAGATCTAGCAGAGTTAAAACAGGCCCTAAACAATAAGTAAGGTTTGTTTTTTTATTATATTTGAGTTAAAAGACAACTTTCGTTAAACTATAATAGTTACATTTTCACGGAGGCAACATGCGTAAATACATCTGGGCAGCCATTATAATTATTTTTTTGGGTGGCAGCGCCTATTTAGCACTAAATTCAACTAAAGTATTAGTTTCTTCACGTGCTGGAGCTATAACGGAAAACCAGTACATGTCATCAGTAACAGCTACATCAGCTGGTCAGCAACTGTTCGTTTCGATGGTCATGAACAAATCGTTAGAGCATTCTTATGGAAAACAAGTCAGCAGCACTGATGTTGATAAAGCATATCAACTGCAAAGGGTTCAGTACGGATCACAATGGTCTGCTTTTTTAAGCCAGCAAGGTATCAGTACCAGTCAGTTCAGAAACCAGTTAAGAACTCAAATGCTTTTGATCAAAGCTGCGACTAAGCACCATCATGCCAGTCAGTCGCAGATAACGAGATCATACCATCAATACACACCAACGATGAACACATCGATAATCGTCAGCAGCAGCCGTTCTAATGCAGAAAATGTATTAAACGATTTAAGAAATAATCACGCTGATTTTGCGTCATTGGCAAAAAGACGTTCAATAGATAAAGTTTCTGCTGCTGACAACGGACGTATACCGGCCTTTGATTCGGCTTCTAATTATATTTCATCAAAAATCATTGATGCAGCTAAAAAACTGAAAGTCGGTCAATATACCGAAAGCCCTGTCGAAATAAATTCGCAATATTTCATCATCAGACTTGATTCGCGAGCAAAGAAAGCTTCGATGAGCAGTTATAGAGATATTTTAAGAGAAAAGATCGCAGGCGATTGGCTCAACAATGCAAGCGATACAAGTCGGGTACAACAAGTTATCGGCGATGTTCTGAATGAAAATAACGTCCAAATAAAAAGCAATCAATATCCAGCTTTACAAAATGCATTAAACCAATATTTGGTAAGCAATAGAAATACGAGCAATAGTACTAGTTCGGGTTCCAGTTCCAAGGCGTCTAGTTCTAGTAAAACTAATTCCTCATCAAGTAAAAACAGCTCATCTTCTTCTCAAAGATCCAGTTCTTCATCCAGTTCAAATTAAAAAATATAATTTTATTAAAAAATCCGACCTATTCAAACAGGTCGATTTTTTATTTAACAAAAAAACAGCTGAATGAGCTGCTTTAAATTTTATTTAATTAGTCCAAGCAAATCAGCTTTTTTAGCGCTGGAAGCATATTTAATTCCCTTAGAATCAAGATATGCTTTTATTTCAGCAACAGTAGATTTAGAAGTTGGTTTTTCTTCATCTTTATTTGAAGAATTATTTGATCCATCCTTCTTTTCAGATGCTGCTGGAACAACTTTTATTTCACTTTCAAGCGTTGCGGCTTTACGTGCTGGAGCTTTTACTTGACTTTTAGCTGTTTCAGCTAAGTTAGAAAAAGTCACAGAATCCGAAATAGCTAATTCTGCCAAAATCTTACGATTTAAGTTGATACCGGCAAGTTTTAACCCATGAACCAACTGAGAATAAGAGATGCCATTCATTCTGCTTGCAGCATTGATACGGGCGATCCAAATTTTACGAAAATCACGTTTAACGTTTTTACGATCACGGTAAGAGTATAAATATGATTTCCAAACTTGCTGTTTGGCAACTTTAAAATTGATATGTCTTTGGCCACGATATCCTTTGGCCAACTTGATTACTTTTTTACGCCGAATACGCGTAACATTTGTTCCTTTAACTCGCATGTTTTCTCCTTGACCAAATTATAGGTTGCTTAAAATTTTTGCATAACGCTTAACGTTATTTTTATGCATCATTGCTGTGCCACGTAATTGACGACGCTGTTTCTTTGTCTTTCCGTGGAAACGGTGGGAAGTAAAGGCTTGTGCCGACTTAAATCCACCTGAAGCAGTTTTTTTGAACCGTTTTGCTGAAGCACGATTAGTCTTCATTTTTGGCATTTTCTTTCTCCTTCAGTTTATTCTTCTTTTCGGATTGGACTTTCTTAATGACCTCCGGCTTTGGCGAAAGCAATAGAGACATTTGACGTCCTAACAGCTTAGGCATTTGGTCAATATTAGCTAGATCTTTTAACTGATCAGCCATTTTCATCAAAACATCACGACCAACATTTTGGTGGGTCATCATACGTCCGCGAAAACGCAAATTAAGCTTAACTTTGTTACCAGCAGTTAAAAATTTGGTAGCAGCTTTCTTACGAGTTTCAAAATCGCCTTCCCCGATAACGGGACTTAAACGTACTTCCTTAATTTGAACGATAACCTGTTTCTTTTTATTCTCGCGAGCTTTTTTCTGCTGCTCAAACTTAACTTTACCCCAGTCCATAATACGTGCAACAGGTGGCTGAGCTTTAGCCTGAACGATGACCAGATCAAGATTTCTTGATTCGGCTATCCTTTGGGCTTCGCGAGTATTAATAACCTTTTTAGAACCATTGTCAATCAACATAACTTCTCTAAAATGAATATTGTGATTGACTAAATCGATTTGGCGCCTGGGCCTTTGTTGTGGTCTTGCTATAAGAAAAATCCTCCATTTTTTTAGTAGAAAAAAGCAGGTCCGTAAAATACGATAAAACCCGCCTCCAAAATAATTATATATACCAACATGGCATTTAACATGTGGTGAGAAGCGGGAACCTCTACTTGATTCAACATTAATATTCTAACACAAAAATTCCTTTACAAAAACTAAATATTTTGTTCGCTTTGAATGATATCTTTAATAAGGTCGTTAACCAAATCAAATAATTTGTTCTGCTCGGAAGGAACTTTCAAAAAACCTTTTATTCCATGATATTGGTTGATCATATCATCTATCCACAATTCGGGATCTTTTATATCTACACCTATCCTTGGGTACAATAAGCTGGCTTGCATCCGCAAATTAGCAGCCAAATTTTCATTTGCGACCGGATCATCACTGCCAAGCTCACGATCAAGAATATCTTTCATTTTCCTGTAAAAAGGATCATCTGACAAAGATCCGAGTTCTGCAGGATTGATCCGGTAAGGTTTATTGTCCAGCCAATAATACTCTACCGATTCATTGATTCTTAATTTTTGTGCCGTTTCGATCAAAGTAGCGCGTATCAAAGGATTTATATAAGGATCCAAGAGCAAAAACTTGGCTCCCTGCCACCATTCTTCCAAAGGCAATTTGAATGAATTTTCAAATCTCTCCCGTTGAACTCTAAAATCGCCATCAGATAAATGGTAAAAAGATTGGGCAAGAGTCCTTTGAGTAGCTGCCATTTCGACCCTTATATTTTTTTCTTCTTCTAAAACGCGCTTGGTAGCTTGATCTTGCCATTGCGGATCCGCAAAAACTATCATTTCCCTAGCGTAAATAAAATTTTGATTTTTCAAAAGGACATTCAAAGCTAGATTAAAAAGATCATAAGAATTCAAATAATCATCTAGATAATCTTGAAGATACATATTTGCAAGAGAATACTGCTGGTCTTCATATAAAGTACCAACTAATATCCTGTTAAGATCCAACTCTTGCTTTTGATCATAGGCCATCTCAAAAAAGCCGGCAGCTTGATGATAATTACTTGCATCTATTTCCCGCTGGCCCTTTCTCATTAATTCGTCAAATTTAAATTGTTGTGAATTCTCAGGCATTCTGGTTTTCTGCTAATTTAGCATTGATTTTTTCAATCATTTCCTTTTTTGGGCGAATCGCTCTTGGTGTAGATTTTACTCTTTGACGGCCTCTGCGTGAAGACGCTTTAACGTTTTTTTTATCTTCAGTCTGGGCATTTGAGCCAGCCTTGCTTCGATCGTTCTTCTTCTTACTATTAGGACGGCGATTTTGATTAACTTCCATAACTATCGGCATAATTACAGGGCGGCGCTTAGTTTGTTCGTAGAAGAATTTAGACAAAGCTTCTTTAACGCCGTTTTTCAAATCATTCCAATCAAATTCCTCAGCATTGTTCATATAAAGATCTATTTGGTCGACCATTGCTTTAGCAGAATCATGGATCAATTGATGATTGGTTTTAACATAGATGAACCCGCGAGTCGTTATCCTAGGAGCAGCAACGACTTTCTTCTTCTTACGATCGATAGTTGCAGCTGCAATAACGACACCATCTTCAGAAAGCATCTTACGATCTCTGAGAACGATATTGCCGACATCCCCATTATCCGAACCATCGATCATAGTATCATCAACTTCAAATGAATCCTCTAACTTAAAGGTCTTGCGTTCAGGATCGAGCTTGTATTGATCACCTTTCATGGAAAGAAAAATTCGATCTTTATCCATACCGGTTTCTTGAGCTAAATAATCAGCAACGGAAAAGACACGATATTCTCCAGAAACTGGGAATAAATATTTAGGCTGCATAAAATTAAGCATAAACTGCAGATCATTTTGACTTGCGTGTCCTGAAGAATGAATCGTCTCTTTGATCGAGATAACTTCAGATCCATTACGGAAAATCAAGTTACGAGTTTTAGCCATGATCGATTCTGTTGCGATCGATGGAGTAGTAGCGATGAAAACTAAATCATTTTTTGTCAAATGTACGAATCGATCATCACCGCTTGCGATCTTCTTAAGGTCCTTGATCGGCTCGCCCATTTTACCAGTTTCCAAAATGACCAGTTTATTGTCATCAACGGAACGAATATTTTTTATATTGGTAAAAAGTCGATTGTAGCTGGTCGGGAGCTTGATTTTATGGGAATCTAAAGCTGTTTTGACGACTTGTTCCAGATCGTTGCCGTAAATAGCGATCTTTCTGCCGGTTTGATAAGCAGAATTTATGACTTCCTGCAATCGCTGCACGTTCGATGCGACCATTGCCACGATTATCCTTTTAGATGCATGCTCATTAAAAGTCTGGAAGACATAATCATCAATAGCAGACTCATTAACGGATTCACCCGGCATCTCAACACCGTTGACATCGGCCAGTAAGGCCAAAACACCCTTTTTACCAATGTCAGTCAAGCGCGAGTAATCTGTTTTATACGATCCCTTGGCTGTATTATCGAATTTAAAGTCGCCTGTATAAACGATTTGCCCATATTCGCTTTCCAAAACGACACCAACTGACTCGGGAATAGAATGCGTGGTGCTGAAAAACGAAACTTTAGTTTTGCCAAATTCGACCACAGAATTAGGTGTGATCACATTATAGTCATTAAAGTCAGCCAGATCAGGATGGCGCGAAACTTGCTGCTTTGCCAAAGCCAATGTAAATTCTGTTCCGAATACCGGTACACGAAGCGCTTCAAGCAAGTAAGGAAGCGCGCCGATAGCGTCTGCATGGCCATGTGTCAAGAAAACTCCAACGACTTGATCAGCATGATCAACTAAATAATTAAAATCAGGTACGATAAAATCGACACCTAAAAGATCGGTTTCCGGATATTTTAAACCTGCGTCTAAAATATAAATTTCATCATTGATCGTAACGGCATACATGTTTTTGCCGTTTTCACGAACACCGCCAAAAGGGATGATGCTTAAATTAGTATTTACCATTTGATTGATACCTCTTACTAAATTATTTTTAAAAAAGTATTTGCGAATCTGTTTTCCGGACGCGTAACCCGTTAGTCCAAGAGAGTTTCGTTACTTCTAATTCTACATGAGTTCATTAACTATGTAAAATAAAAAATATTTGCTATAATTGAAGAGCTGCAGTCTATTAAGCAGCGACCCTATTGCTTAGTTCAACGCCGACCTACCGCTACGTTTTGCTAGGTTATAGGTAATTTTGAGGAGGTAAACCATGGCTTTAACTCAAGAAGCAAAAACACAGATCATCAAACAATACGCCATTCATCAAGGCGATACTGGATCTGTAGAAGTTCAAGTGGCAGTTTTGACCGCTGATATCAATGAATTGAATGACCATTTAAAAGCTAACAAACATGATTATTCATCTCAACGCGGTTTGATGAAGAAGATCGGACATCGTCGTAATCTTCTTCGCTACTTGCGTGAAAACGACATTACCCGCTATCGTACTTTGATTTCTAAGCTCGGACTTCGTCGTTAATCATTAAAAATCAGGAGGAAAAAATGCCAATTATTGAATCTTCAATTCAGCGTGAGCGTTTAACTAGAGCACAACGTGAAAACCGTGCTCCGCAAATCAGTGCATATAGAACAGCTGTTAAAAATTTTGAAAAAGCTGCCGCAGCCGGAAAAGATAACTTAAACGAACTATATCAAAAAACAAGTTCAGTTATTGATAAAGCCCAAAGCAAAAACTTGATCAAAAAGAACAAAGCATCTCGCGATAAAGCACGTTTGCACAGGTTATTAGCTTCAGCAAGCGCTAAGTAAAAAATTAATTATTCAAAAACCCGGACTTCAATCAAGAATCCGGGTTTTTATTTAATCTTTTTTTGAATTACTATTTATGTTTTTTCCGCCGCGCAGCAGTTCTTTGACTTATTTTTTTATCACGAAAATTTTTTAGTTTAACAGCTTCTTTTATTTGACGACGATATCCAGGTTTTACTTTATGTTTTTTCTTTTCAACCAGGCCGTGAAGTTCCGGATCAAAATCTTTTCTGGTGATCCGGCGATGTTTACGCCTATTTCTGTCTTTGGCATCGACTAATTTATGATCTTTTAACTGCTTGGGTTGAAATTTTATTCCAAGTCCTTCTATTTGATCTACTTCATCTTCTTCATCGGGTCCATAAAGAGTTATGGCTATTCCAGGACGACCATTTCTTCCTGTCCTGCCGACTCTATGAACAAAGAAATCTAAATCACTAGGAATATCCTCATTTATAACTTCAGTGACTCCTTCGATGTCAAGCCCCCTGGAAGCCAGATCAGTCGCAACGATATACTGAAAATCGCCATTCCTTATTTGGCGCATCAAACGTCTTCTTTCTCTAGGCTCGACCCCACCATGGACTTGAGCATTTTTGAGACCTTGATCCGCCAAAAAATTAGAAAGTTCAACTGCCCTTTTACGTGTATTAACAAATACGATCGTTAAATAACTTTGTCCGATCGTCAGCAAGTCAAAGATGACTTGATTTTTATCTTTTGATTTTGTAGCGAGCAGATAATTATTAACAGTCGGAGAGATTATCGTCGAAGATGGTATCTCTTCTAAAACAGGATCGTTCATATATTTTTTAAGAAAAGGATTCAGATTTTCCGGAATCGTTGCTGAGAAAACAAGCATTTGCAGGTTTTCCGGCATTGCACTTGCAATTGCATCTACGTCTGGCAAAAAACCTAAATCTAACGCCATATCAGCTTCATCGACAACAAAGAAAGATGCCTGATTAACTAGTAAAAAATTATTTTTAAGAAAATCTTTGATTCGACCAGGCGTGCCAATAACGATCTGCGGTTGATGTTTTTCAAGCTGTTCAACTTGCTTTTGCCGATCACTGCCGCCAATATAGTTAGCGATCCGAATGCTTGCAAAAGCATGATCTACTTTTGCTAATTCTCTTTGAAAATCAGAGAAAGCTTTGTGTAATTGATCAGCCAATTCACGTGAAGGCGACGTTATTACTGCCTGTACGTAATCTGCGTTCGGGTCAAGGCTATTAAAAATAGGCAGCAAAAAAGCGTGAGTCTTGCCAGAACCGGTTTCAGATTCGCCAACCAAGTCCCGACCAGCCAAAACCGGCGGTATCAAGCGTTGCTGCGCTTTAGTTGGTTTTTTAAAACCAATACCATCAATAGCTTTTAAAATATTTTCTTTAAGATTAAATTGTCCAAAATTATTTTTCATTGATCCCCATTAATTCCTGTTGGCTCAGACTCTTTTGATAAATAAGTTCTAACCCCTTCTTTTAATTGACTTATTATCTCAGAAATTTCATCTTGATCTTTTGCTTTCGCACCGCTGGCTAAATCATGACCGCCGCCGCGATGCATTTTAGCAACATTACTTATAACCGGTCCCTTAGAGCGCAAGCGGACTCTGAAACTTCCATCATCGTTTTCAATAAAATTAGCCCACACAACGACCTCCTTTATCGAACCGAACATGCCAACAACGAAGTTAGTTCCCTCGCTTCCCAAATGGCCGGCCTTGATCTGTTCTTTAGTTAAAACGATCCAGCCGACGTGATCCTCGACTTTCATATCTTGATATACTTTGCCGGAAAAACGCGCCTGAACAAGACTTATAGAAGACATCTCTCGATTTATAGCATCAAAGTCAACTAAAGCTGAATAATGATATAGCCGGCTGACAGCAATAAAGGTTTCAGGTGTTGAAGCATACATAAAACGACCGGTATCACCACAAATACCTATGTACAAATACCTGACTGATCGTTTATCTAAGGATAACGGATCATTATCGGAAAGCAAATAAGCGACCATCTCCGAACATGATGATCGTTGAGGTTCATCCCAAATAAGATCGCCAAAGGGTTCGTCGTTTGGATGATGATCTATTTTTATCAAATAATCACCATTTTTATAACGATCATCATCGATCCTTTCAGCGTTGGCAGTGTCGATAACGATGACCAAGGCGTCTTTATACGTATCATCATCAACTTTGTCCATCTGCCCGACCCAGGTCAAACCAGTTATTTCTTTTCCGACCGCATAAATATTTTTATCCGGAAAAGCTTTTTGCAAACCAGCCTTCAGGCCGAGTTGAGACCCGATCGCATCCGGATCCGGCCGCTGATGCCGATGGATGATGACCGTATGATATTTTTCTATTTTTTTAATGATCTCTTCTTGAATATCCATAATTACAGTCTAATCTAATCAAAAAACAAATTCCTGATCTACTTTTGGAAGCAGTCCGACCCCATCGTTTAATTTACCGACAAATTCCTGAGGATCAGCTTTTATCGGTGGAAAAGTATTGTAGTGGATCGGAATAACTTTTTTCGCTTGCAGATAATCTGCAGCTATAACAGCATCGTCAGCATCCATAGTAAAGTGGCCGCCAATACATATAAGAGCTAGATCGACTGGTTTTTTCAAAGCGACCAATTTTAAATCAGAAAACAGGCCAGTATCGCCGGTATCGTAAATCAATTTATTTTCAATGGTCAGAGCAAATCCCGCTGCTAGACCGACCGGCATCAAATTTCCTTTGAAATCGAGTGCATCCGTGTGCCAAGCAGGATACATTTTAGCAGAAAAATCCTCAGCATAAAAAGTTCCGCCGAAGTTGACGCCTTGTGCGCGAGCCCCTTTGGCCTCTGGTAAATGATCATTGATATATTCAGCAAAATCAGTTTGAGTAATGATCGTTGCACCAGTCCGTCTGGATATTTCAAAAGCATCACCTACATGATCGAAATGGGCATGAGTGAGAATTATGAAATCTGGATCTAAATCTTCTGACCTAACTTTTGTAAAGGGATTATCGTTAATAAAAGGGTCGATCAAAATGGTCGTATTTCCAGTTTTTATTTGAAAAGCACTATGGCCAAAATAAGTTATTTTCATAATATCCTCCTTAAAATAAAAAAAGCCATTTTTCAACAAACAGCCTTAATTTATAAAATACTATCAATTATCAGACTTATCTTCCGTTTTGCTGTCATCGCTCTTATCGCTAGAATCGTCGCTCGGCTTATCAGCGGCATTTAAATCATCACCGGGAACGATCCTTGCGATCGCCCTTAACTCAAATGGCAAATAAACACCTTCAACGTCCAAAGTAACGATTTTACGCTGATCATCAACCGAATCAACGATTCCGTGAAGTCCGCCGATAGTTACGACGTGTGCCCCTTTGACCAGCCCTGTTTTCATTTTATTTTGCTGTTCAGCCATTTGCTTGCGGCGACGAGAAGTCCACCAGAAAAAGCCTCCGATCAATACAGCATAGATCAATATAGTAAACAGCCAAGAGTTCGAATTAGAGCGTGCAGCTGCAGAAAATACAAAATCAAACATCAAAATCCTCCGAGTTTAATTTTAACAGAGTTAAATTAAAAAAGCCGCGCATTAGGTCGGTTATAACCGTATTCATCTAAAACTTTTTTCCGAAAATCAACCATTTGATCATTTTCGATCGCTTGGCGCATATCTTCCATCAATTTTAACAAAAAACGAAGATTATGGATCGAGGCTAAATTATAGCCGAGCAATTCGTGAGTATTGAATAAATGGTGGAGATAAGCTTTGGTAAAATGGGTCGAAGCATAATCATCAAGATCTGGATCAAGCTGACTAAAATCGTTTTTATACTTATGATTCGTTATAACTATTCGGCCAAAACGGGTCATCAGACTGCCCTTGCGAGCTATTCTCGTTGGCAAAACACAATCAAACATATCTATTCCGGCATTAACACAGTCAATAAGCGAATCCGGCGCACCGACACCCATCAAATAACGAGCTTTGTTAGTTGGCAGCCATTGCGTAGTAAAATCCAAAACTCGGTTCATTTCTTTTTTAGATTCGCCAACCGAGAGACCGCCGATCGCATATCCCGGTAAATCTAGAGAAACAAGGTTTTTAGCGGAATTTTTTCTAAGATCATAAAATCCAGCCCCCTGAACTATACCGAACAGCGCCTGTTTATCTTTATTTTTATGTGCCTTAAGTGCACGCTCAGCCCAACGGACGCTTCGTTCGCTGGATTCTTTTAAGTAATCGAAACTTTCAAAATAAGGAGCAGCCTCATCTAGCTGCATAATGACGTCAGAGCCGAGATTATTTTGGATTTTGATAGCTACTTCAGGAGATAAAAACATCGTTGAACCATCAATATTATTCTTAAAAGTCACACCCTTTTCGCTTATCGAGCGAGAGTCGGCCAAACTAAATACTTGAAAACCGCCGGAATCAGTTAATATCGGACCATTCCAATCCATGAATTTATGAAGACCGCCGGCAGCAGCGATCAATTCATCGCCAGGGCGAAGCCATAAATGATATGTATTTCCCAAAATAAATTGAGCACCGATTTCTTTTAATTCTCGAGGCTGGACTGATTTAACCGTTGCTTGAGTACCGACCGGCATAAACATCGGTGTTTGCCAGTCACCGTGCGGTGTATGGATTATTCCCCTTCTAGCACCGGTATGTTTATCAACGTGCAATAGTTCATAGGTAACTGCTTGTGTAGCTTTAGTCATGATTATAATTGTAAAGCAAAAAGCCCTTTCAAAAAAATAAACTATAATTTTAATTGAAGGAGGATCGTTATGAAAGTAGTCGAGATCCGGCGTTTCGGCGCAGCAAATGTACTTCAAGAAAGCCAAAGAGAACTTTCTGATCCAAAAGAGGATCAGGTGATCATAAAAAACTATGCGACCGCTATCGATCCATACGACATTGATTATCGCGCCGGCAAATACGGTGGTGAAGATAAGCTTCCCAAAGTTCTTGGTTCCAGTCTGGCCGGCGTGATCATTAAAACCGGCCAAAAAGTAACAAATTTTAAAGTCGGCGACCGAGTAGCTGCAAGTCCTCACCTGAATAGTTATGCCGAATTTGTCAAGATAAAGACCAAATCTTTGGCGCTGATACCGGACAATGTTAACTTCTGCCAAGCTGCAGCATCAGCATTGGGTTATCAAACCGGATATCAAGGTGTGATCGAGGAATTAAATTTTAAAAAAGGCCAATCTATTCTTATCCATGGTGCTTCCGGAGCTGTTGGTTTTGCAGGATTGCAGGCAGCACTGGAAATCGGCGCCGATAAAATATACGCGACCGCTTCAGCCAAAGGAAAAAATTTTTTAGAACAATTTGCGCCCAACATAAAAATTTTTGATTATAGGCACGAAGACTTTTCTGCCATCAGCGAAAAATTAGATGCGATCCTCGATCCGGTCGGCGGAAAAACTCAAGACAAGTCGCTGGAACTGCTAAAAAATAACGGTAAATTAAGGACAACCCGTGATTTAACTGAAAAAGCAAAAAAATCAGCTTTAGATGTACAAAGTTACTATTTAAACTCAGGTCAAACCTTAGCTCGATTACTTGAGATGATAAGCAAAGGCATTTTCAAAGTAAACATTGCCCAAGAAGCTGATTTTAATCTAGAAAACCTGCGTTCCTTTCATGAAAAATTCGAAAAAGAACATCCGGTCGGCAAACTAGTGTTGCGTTTTTGATTTAACGACCGATTATTTTCTCAGATTGCGACCATAACGAATTCCAAAAACTTTGAGAATCCTTTTTAAAGTCGGCAACGAAACTTTCGCCCTTTGCAATAATGCTGCCCTCTATTTTTCCGCTGATGCCTAAAATATCGAACCGCTTTTCATTTATTTTTTCGACCGTAAAATATTCACCATCGAGTAAATCATTAACGATCGCTTGCAGGCCGTCCTTGGCCGTTTGTTCGATCAATTGATCCTCACTTACATCAAAACCGCGGCTGTGCATCAGTTCGATACGGTCCTTAATGTCTTGATAGTTTTCTGGTATTTTTTCTTCGTTCATTTTTCACCTGCTGCCTTCTGACTAATGGTTTTTATAATAAATGATTTCTAAGAAAATCGATCGAGGGTTCGATCGCATCTTTCTCATAGGCTTGCGCGTGACGATCACCCGGAAAAATCAAAGTAGATACGGTGAGACCGTTTTCTATATAAGCTTCCTGCATTTTAAATAATTCATCTAAAGGAGCTAGTTCCGCTGCCGAATTAACTAAAAAGAGCGGTCCGGCACCTTTTTTTACTTGGTGCTGCAAAGTAGCTCGGCCGATATTTGAAAAATCATTATTAAAAAGTTGTTCAAGTATCCATTTGTAATACGATAATGCTCGGCTTCCTTTATCAGGATCAGGGTTATCATCCATTTTGCGGCCTTTTATGGCAGTGTGAGTACTCAAAAAGCCCTGAAAATCGAATTGTCCCGACCAGCTTACTACCGGAAAACCGTTTTCAATAGATAATTTCACGGTAATATAAGCGCCTGAAGAGGAACCGAATAAGCCGATCCTGTCTTTATCAAAAGTATAATCGCTAGCAAGCAAAAAGCTTAATGCGCTTCGCGAATCATCGATTTGGGCCGGAAAACGATTTTTTTCATCGCTTAAACGATAATTTATCGAAGCTACCGAAAAACCTGATTTCAGCAATGCGGAGTAAACAGGCTGATCTTTTCGCTTATCCCCTCGCCACCAGCCGCCGCCGTGGACATAAAATATCAAAGGCGCCGTAAAATCTTGTAAATAGAGATCTAGACGCTGCTGTTCATCTTTCCCATAGGCTACATCAAGAATCTTTCTCATACGGTCATTTTAACAGACTAAAATAAAACTGGAGGTTTTATGAAGGCAACTTTTTATTTAGTCCGTCATGGACAAACATTTTACAATCGATATAACAAACTCCAAGGATGGAGCGACTCTCCGCTAACAGAAAACGGTATCCAAGATGCGGTAAAGGTCGGAAAAAGACTTGCCCGGATCAACTTTTCTGCTGCATTCAGTTCGGATACGAGTCGAGCGATCAAAACTGCCAGGATAATCATTGAGGAAAATAATTCTTCAAAACCGATCGAACTGACCAGTCTGCCGAATCTCAGAGAACAATTTTATGGTTCTTTTGAAGGTACTAATATGGATGCGGCTTGGCTGAGCGCCGGCGCACCTTATGGCCTTAAGAATTATAAAGAGATCGTAGATCAGTTTGGTTTAGCCTCAACAAAAGATTTTCTAAAAAGTGCTGATCCTTGGCATGATGCTGAAAACAATGATGAATATTGGTCAAGATTTGATGAAGGATTAGAAAAAATCATCAATAGCGGAAAAATAATTGACGGATCAAATGTTTTAATGATCTCTCACGGAAATACTCTGCTTTCTTTAGCTGATCGTTTTGGGCACGGTGAAATACCAATAGACCAGCGTCCTAAAAACGGTTCCGTTTCAAAACTATTTTTTAGCAATGGCGATTGGCATTTTCTTTCTTTTGACGATCACGATCTAGCCTAAAAAATAAAAATATTACATTTTTGTTACTTTTGTATATTATCATTGCTTTTTAAAAAAATATGATATAAATTTAAAGACAACTCAGGTGAGAGTACATGCAAAGTTTTAATTCACAAATGAAAATGACTGAATCAACTATTTTGGTCAGCATCGCCCTACTAATTATTTAGAAGGCGGCTGATCATTTTGTCAGTCGTCTAAAAAAGGCGGCTGATTAGCATGGTAATTTTTTATACCTGTTCTAGTTAGCAAAACTAATTAGAACAGGTATTTTTTTTGGAGGTAATAATGGCAGAAACGAAAAACGAAGAAAAAAATAAGATGTCGATGTCTGATTGGGTCTATACCGTCAGCCAGGGCATCTCAAACGCTGTACTAGTAATCTTAGGAATTTCGATCCTTTTAAACACGGCAGGTAATCTGCTTCATTGGCAAGCCTTGCAAATGGTCGGAGTCTTGGGGCAACATTTGCTGGCTCCCGCTATTGGTGCTGGAATCGCTATGCAGATGAGAACGACTACTTTAACAGCTTTCTCGGCTATGATTTCAGCAACGGTCGGCGCCAATTCAGTCTATTTCACACATTTAGTCGATAATGCGGCTCACACAGCGACCGGCTGGGTCGCTCCGCAAGTTGCAGGTTCTACGATAATGACAGTTGGACAACCGGTGTCTGCAGTAATAGCCGGTTTAGCGGCAGCTTTGATCGGTAAATGGATGACCGGAAAAACACCATTAGATATGTTTATAGTGCCCTTCTGTGCTACTTTGGCCGGTTCTTTGGTCGGTTTAGGTGCAGCATCTGTGACAACACCATTTCTTAATTGGGTCTCAGAAAATCTTGCTAACACGATGAAAGTCAGTCCAGTGCTTGGAGCGATGGTCGTTTCCTTTGCCTGGTTCTGGTTCTTGATGACTCCGGCTTCTTCAGCAGCATTAGCTATTGCCGTTAATTTGGATCCTATGTCGGCTGCAGCGGCTTTGATCGGCTGCTGTGCGGCTTTTTCCGGCTACACGGCGATGAGCTTCAATCAAAACAATCCTGGTGCAAATATATCGCAAAGCTTAGTTACACCGAAAGTTCAATTCCCTAATATCATCAAGTCTCCTCTGACGGCAATCGGGCCAATGGTATCAGCTATAGTAATGGCGCCTTTAGCTGTTACGATGGGTGGATTTAGAGTTCCTGCTGCTTTAGGCGGGTTAGGATTTTCTTCTTTGACTGCTCCTTTAAATATTTTGTCTATGCCGGCAACCAGCGGTTTTTCAAATGGATGGGCTGGATTAGGAGTTATGCTTCTTTTTGGTTTAGTAGGACCGGCGATCGTTTCTTGGTTCTGGTATCAATTCTTGAAAAAAGCAAACCGTACTAAGGAAATGGACCTTCATTTGGATGTAGTTTGATTTTCTATTTTTAATATTTCGATAGACAAATAATTTTTTGGAGGAAAAATGGCAAAAGCAAAAGCGGGAGATTTTGATTGGCAAAATCTTGGGTTCGAGTATTACGACTTGCCCTATAGCTATCACGCAGAATTTAAGGACGGAAAATGGCAAGAAGGAAAACTAACAGAAAATTCTACCATTCAAATGTCTGAAGCTGCAAATGTGCTTCATTACGGTCAAGAAGCATTTGAAGGTCTTAAGGCCTATCGAAGAAAAGACGGCGGCGTTAATCTTTTCAGGCCTGACCAAAACGCAAAAAGACTTGAAAATTCAGCAAAAAGACTTTTAATGGAACCTTTTCCGATCAATAAATTCATTAGTGCCGTAAAAGAAGTAGTTAGAGCCAATCAAGATTTTGTTCCGCCCTATGGTTCTGGAGCAACACTTTATATAAGGCCATTTATGATCGGTACCGGCAAAGTGATCGGGGTACATCCTGCAGATGAATTTCAATTTCATATTCTGGTTACTCCGGTCGGACCATACTACAAAGGCGGCCTAAAACCAACGGCTTATGTCACCAGTCCTTATGATCGGGCCGCTCATGGCGGGACCGGGCAATCAAAGGTGTCAGGGAATTATGCTTCAAGTCTATTGCCAGGGTCGATCGCCCAAAAAAATGGTTATTCCGATGTCGTTTATTTAGATCCTCGTTTGCATGAAAATATCGAAGAACTAGGCGGTGCCAACTTTTTCGGAATCACTAAAGACGGAAAATTCAAGACACCAAAATCACCTTCTATTTTACCTTCTATAACAAAAAAATCGCTTTTAAAAATTGCTGATGATTTTGGAATGGAACCCGAAGAGACAACTATCAGCATCAATGATCTTGATCAGTTTTCAGAAGCTGGTGCAATGGGAACTGCGGCGGTCATTTCACCAGTAGGCTCTATTACCCACAATGGAAATAAACACGTATTTTATAGTGAAACAACAGCCGGACCATATACGCAGAAACTTTATGATCGCCTGAGCAAAATTCAAAACGGGGATGAAAAAGGCCCCGATGGCTGGCAAGTAGATGTTCCGCTAAATTAAAATCTTAAAAACACATTGATCGATTCATTCGATAATGTGTTTTTTTATTTTATCAAACCTGTTTTCAGCCAGTTCTGCCAAGTTTTTTCAGGACCGAATAAATCAGCCGTTTTGAAAGCTTCTTTGCTTATTTTTTGATATAAAGATTCATCATTCAAGACTTCAATGATTTTTTCGGCTGCACTTTTTTTATCGCCTGCTTTAATTAAAAAACCGTTTTTTTGATCAGAAATAATTTCAGAAGGGCCAAAATCAATATTATAAGCAATCGCCGGTAAGCCGAAAGACATGGCCTGGATCAATGAAATACCAAAAGATTCGCGCATTGAAGTCTGTAAATAAAGACTGCTCTCAAAAATAGTTTTTTTCAGCTCATTCGGCTGCTGATAATTCGAAAAGATGACATTACTTTTTAAGCCGTAATTTTCAACTAAAGTGGTTAATTTATCATAGTAATTTTTTGAAAAATAGTATCCATAAATTTCGAAGACCGTCTCCGGTTTTTTTTCGGTAACTATTTTCGCGATCGCGATCATATCTTCAAGATTCTTCTCCGCTGAAATATGACCGAACCACAAAACTCTTTGGGGATGAACTTTTTTCAAAAAATGGTCTGGATGAGAAAAAATCACAGTGTCGG
Organism: Oenococcus alcoholitolerans; assembly: GCF_051852995.1. Lineage (GTDB taxonomy): Bacteria > Bacillota > Bacilli > Lactobacillales > Lactobacillaceae > Oenococcus > Oenococcus alcoholitolerans. Next base: position 519,259 of record NZ_CP176042.1, on the reverse strand, counting down.
GTGCTTTGATAATATTCGCACTTGGAAAACGTTGCTTCAAGGTATTTTTTTGTTTTTGACTAGCAACGATGACTCCACTGAAATCCATTTTAAAAGTATCAAACAAACTATCTACTCCAGTTACCATCTGCCCGTTAATCGGGTCAAAACTATTGTAGGTTTGCGGGTCATGCAGGTATTGATACTTAAGATCAGTTGCGTTTACCGAGGCTATTGCCGCTATCAAGTCAGTCCGATCATTTATGATCAAACCAGGTTTCTCTTCTAAAAGATGATTCAGGAAAAAAATGAAAAGCTCGTCTTCTGATGAAAAATAAAAATCTTGTCCAGCAAAATCATATAGTCGTATAGAATTTATATATATTTGCCGATTTGATTCGCGTTTAGTTATTTCCAAAACTTTTTTGCCGGCTGGTGTAAAAAAAACTTGTGCTATCGGCATTTGTTCTTGATCGAAATATTCAGTTGAAGAAAGAAAACCGCGCCAGTCATAATGATCTCGTGCGATAACTTTACCAAAGTCATCAAAATACTCTACCTGATCAACTAAAGAAACAGTTGAAGGAATAACTTTTATACGACCAATGATTTTTCCTGCTTCTTTTAAAAGCGAAAAATCAGGGCTTGGACTTTCGATCTTATAATCATCTTTAGGGATAGCATTTAAGTAACGCAAATTCATTTTATGGCTAGGCGTGCTTAAAGATTTTTGAAAAAAATCATACATACCGATCAAATACCGATCATCAAGACCTAATTGAAATGCATTCAAGTGGAGTTGTGAATTATAGTTTTTAGTTACATAAAATGCTTTTTTATTAAAGCGATTAAATAATTCGGTTCTTTGGGCTTGTGAAAATTCAGTGCCGGAATTAAATGTGTACAAATCATCCGAAATAAAATAATAGTTCATATATCGCTTCCGTTTTCTCCTAGACCAAAATGAGTTTGATTTTTATATAAAAGCATTTTCAAATTCCATTTTTCCTTCGCGTCAAGAAATAATTTGCTCCAACGCTCGTAAACCCGACTATTTGAATAATCCTGTGAATATTCAAACGCTCTTTTGGACATGGCCGACAAAAGCACATCATTACTAAATAACTCGATCATACGATCAGCCAAAGCACGATAGTCGCCAGCATCAACCAAAAAACCATTTTCTCCCTGTTTGATCATTTGATTAGGGCCATAATTAACACGATAACTGAGCCCGACTAAGCCGTTAGAAAGAGCTTCCATTAAAGCAAGGTCAAAACCTTCAACGGCAGAAGTCACTGCAAACACTTGTGCCTGAGACTCAATTTGATCAACTTTTTCCGTATAGTTATGGATCGCAACATTATTTTCTAAGTGTCTGTCTTTTATTATCGCCAATAGCTGACGATATGTTTGAAAGTTATTGGTTGAATCGCGATAACCATAAATATCCAGTGAAATATTTTTTATTTTTTTTCTCGCTATATCAACAGCAAAAAGTAATTGATCCAGCTGCTTCTCAGCTGAAATGCGTGCAAAAACCACAATGGAATTTTTCCGTCTTTTGCTAGTTTCAACTAGACCCTTCTTAAAATGAATATCAGGAATCGATCCTACCGGAATCGTCAAAACTGAATTATTCGGCAAAAAACGTTCCTTTACATCTTCAGCCTGCTTATCGGTCGAAGCAGCAATCGCATCATAGGAATCAAGATTCCAAAAAGCATATTCATAATTGTTGTTTAAAAGAGAATGTTTAGCATTTTGACTGTCGACTGTATGAGAACTATGGAGATAAAAAACTGAATAAGCAGGTCTGCGTAATTTTTTTAAGGCCCAGTCGCCCAGTTCAGCACGATCGAAAATAAATATATTTGGTCTCTCTTTATCAAAGAAATCATCATTGATCGAATCAAGAAAGAATCTCTGCAGTTTTTCTACAGATGAAAAAATATGTATTTGACCACTATGATCTCTTAGACGCCAATAAATAGTCGCATCCCCTTGAGCGTTATTTCGAAAAAAAGCATCTACAACAGGGGCACCGCTTCGGCCAAACCAACTTTGAACAGCAACTTGATGGTGCTGATCATACCATTGCGACATGGTCTTAAAACCGCGCCAATCATAAAAATCAACGGTATAAATATTGCCCGTTTGATCAAATAATTCACGACTGAAAACTCTTTTATCAGCAGAATCAGAAAAAAGATTGACACGCTCGGCAAGATACTCTTTTGCGGGCAAATTAGTCGCATAATCCGTTTTCCAAACCAAAAAACGATTATGCTTTAAATCTGGTTCGATCCTTATTTTGCTGCTGCCGAAATCAAGATCATCGATAGTTAGAATTTTTTCTTTTACATTACTGAAGCCTTGAAAATAATCAAACAGATTAATGACTTGATCATCTTTTAAGCCAGCTTCCTTTAAATCTTTATGCAAAAAAACTGACCAATTTAAAAGCAGAAAGCAGTAATTAGTTTTAAACTCATCAAAAAGCTGCGCCCTTTTTAATTCAGCGTGTTCGATACCTGATTTATTTTTTTGCATATTAGAGTTTATGAAAAAAATCATTTAGTAAATTTCCTGACCTTGGTCAGCCGCAAATTTAGCGAAGGTAGATAAACCCCTAGTATGGTCTTGCTGTTGGAACTTAACGATTTTTTCATTTTTACTTGGTTCAGCAATAAATTTATAAATCGAATCATCACGAAAACCTATTTTAGATGCATCTTCAGAACTATTGGCATAAAAAACTTCTTTTATATTGGCCCAAATTATTGCTGAAAGACACATTGGACAAGGATAGCAATTGGTATATATCCGGCACCCGGAAAGGTCATGAGTTCCAAGCACTTTACAAGCTTTTCTGATAGCAACTATTTCAGCGTGAGCAGTTGGATCACGATCAATTAAAACGCGATTATGAGCGGCAGCGATTATTTCTTCGTTTCTGACAACGACTGCCCCGAATGGCCCTCCTTCTTTCAACAAAAGATTTTCATCAGCTCTTTCGATAGCAAGGTCCATATAATTCATTTCAGTCATACAACAATTTTAGCAATCATTATCAATTTTTCCAAAAAGGTCGACTTAAAAACAATAGAATATTAGTCATAGATAAATTTAAAAAGATAGGAGAAGGTCCAATGAAAAGAATAAGTGCAGCCGACATCTGCCAATTAAAATCAACCAGCCAATTAAAATATTTAGATGGCAAAATATTTTTCATCGAAAACAGCATAGACTCACAAAATAATCGCTATCAAAGCAGAATAAAATCGATCGATAGCCATGGCAAGATCCAGACATGGACCGATAAAGAAGGCTTGAACAGCGACCTGACTATAACTGAAAATTATTTGTACTTTTCTGCAAAAGATAACAAAAGTGAAAAAAAGCAATTATACCGTGTTGATATAAAAGGCGGTGCAGCCGAACAAATAACCAACGGCAAAGAAGATGTTATCAGTATAATAGCTGATCCCAAGGGTCAAAATATTATTTATGAGAGTATGGAGTCTAGCCAAGCCGGTAAATTCAAAACAAAGGATTTTCCTGAAACTCGACAAATAAGCAGATTAAAAAATAAACTTGATGGCTATGGCTGGTTTGACGAAAAAGCTGAATATAAAATAAATCTATTCGATTCAGATGATAAAAGGCACATCCAATTAGAAAGATCAAGTAAAAGGATAAATTTATTAGATTTATCAAAAGATGGAAAAGAGCTGATAATATCTAAAGATAATAAGCCTGATGATGATCTCGATTTTGGTCAAGGAATTTATAGTTACGATCTTGACTCAAAAAAATTGTCGTTTATAACATCAGAATTGCCAAACGGATACTTTTTTGATGCCAAACTGTCACCTGATAAAAGCAGGATCTTAATAGCCGGTAACGATCGTCATTTGCCGGGATATACCAAACAAGAACTATATGTTTACGATAAAAATAAACAGATTCTCAAAAATTTAAGCAGAGAAGATGATTTTGATTTAGAAAATCATTTGGCAGCGGATTTTTCTCAACAAAGATCCGAAAGTGTATTAGCTTGGGCTGATAATGAAAAATATATTTTTGCTGCAGGCTATCATGGCCGTTCACAATTATTCTCCGGTTCGGCCGACGGATATCATTTGATTTATGATGAACCAAATGAGATATTTGATTTTGCCCTATTAAATAATAAAAAAATCGCTTTATCGATATCAAAACAAGAAAAAGCAAATGAAATAATTCAAATAGATTTTAATGAAAATGATGCAAGTCATATAAGCCTGTATGATCCCAACGAAAAATTCGATAACGAACACTTATATGCAAAATCACAGCACTTCGTCTATAAAAGCGACGATGGATTAGAACATGACGGGTGGTACCTTCATGCAGTAGAGCCGAAAAACCCTAAAAAAATTCCAGTTTTGCTTTATATTCATGGCGGTCCGCACGCTGCCTATGGAGAAACTTTCTTTCATGAATTCCAAACACACGCAGCCCAAGGATACGCCGTTATATTCGTAAATCCTAGAGGATCAACGACTTATGGCCAATCATTTGAATCAGCAGTTATTGGCCATTATGGAGAAAAGGATTTTAGCGATGTAATTAACGGATTGGATTTTGCTTTAAATAATTTCCCAGAACTAGACAGAGATAGACAATACATTGCAGGCGGTTCTTACGGTGGTTTTATGACAAGCTGGGCAGTCGGACACACACAGCGGTTCAAAGCGGCAATAACACAGCGTTCGGTCATCAATTGGATCTCATTGTGGGGAACTTCTGATATCGGCTGGTACTTCAACAAAAGAGAATTAGGAATCGACCTTTATGATGCAGGCGGGCTTGAAACTTACTGGCAAAAATCTCCATTAGCTTACGCTGATCATATAAATACTCCTCTTTTGATTCAACATGGAGAGTGGGATATGCGCTGTCCAATAGAGCAGTCCGAACAACTTTTCACGGCAGTTAAAAAAACAGGTAACGAAACAAAATTCATTCGCTACCCACAAAGCTTCCACGGTATCTCTCGTAACGGATTGCCAAGTTTAAGAATCCAAAGACTGAAAGACATTGATGAATGGCTTGGAAAACATTAAAAAATAGACCCTTGTTCAAAAAGGGTCTATTTTTATATCTAAAAATCTAGCAACAGGATTATATTCGTGTCTTTTACTGAATTTTAAGTCATCAAAATCCAATACTGCAGCAACTAAATCGTTTTCAGTAGTAAACAATTGTCCAACGCCGCTAAAATGTCCCTTAGTATGTTTGCCAGTTCTCCAAAAAGATATACGGCTATCTTTTTTTAAAACAAAATTACCATTAGCATCCTGAAAAACGATCGCTGCTTTAAATAACTTAACTGGATATTGATTCTTTTTCATAATTTAGAATTTTAGCCAAACAAACCGCGGCGTCGCTGAGGATTGACATTGTCTCCACTGGCTTTAGCATAATCGCGCAATGCTTTACGTTCTCTTTCGTTCAAATGCTTAGGTACTTGAACAACAACTTTAACGTAATGATCACCCATTCTATTTGAATCCACATACGGGGCGCCCTTGCCGCGAAGTCTGAATTCGGTATTGGTCTGGGTACCGGCCGGAATAGTCAATTCAACTTCACCATGAACAGTCTTTACTTTGATTTTATCTCCAAGCGCAGCCTGAACAAAGCTTATTGGATGTTCGCTATAAATATCAGCACCTTGCCTTTGGAAACCGTCCTTGGATCTGCCAACGATAAATACCACATAAAGGTCACCGTAAGGACCGCCGTTACGACCGGCTTCTCCTTGGCCTTGCAAACGCATTTGCTGACCCTCTTCAACACCGGCAGGAATAGTTACCTTAACTCTATGCTGTTTAGACTTGCCGCCCTCTTCTTGGCGGACGTAGCTGATTTCAGTTTCTTTACCGAATACAGCTTCCTCGAAAGTTAAGTTGATCCGATACTGCAGGTCTCTTCCTTTGTGCGGAGCATTCGGATTAAAAGCTTGACCAAACATTTGACCAAAAATATCACCAAAATCACCAAAATCTTGGCCGTTAAAATTAAAGCCTCCCTGTTGGCTAAAACCACCGAAACCGTTCTGTGCACCGGAGGCGCCTGCTTTGCCGTATTGATCATAAGCAGCCCTCTTTTGAGGATCCCCTAATGTTTCGTAAGCCTCTTGGACTTGCTTGTATTTATCCTCTGCACCAGGCTCGTGATTAATATCCGGGTGATATTTCTTCGAAAGCCTACGGTAAGCATGTTTTATATCATCTTGGCTGGCGTTTTTATCTAAACCAAGAATCTTGTAATATTCTTCATTATCCATAGTTATGTAGACCGGGAATCTATACCCGGTAAAAATAAATTACTTTTTGTCGTCTGGATTTACTTCTTTAAAGTCGCCATCAACGGTTTTACCGTCATCACCGGTTTTCCCTTTATTATCGTTATTAGTATCAGGACCGGCTTGACCATTACTTGAATTAGCTCCACCATTATTTGAAGATTGCTGGTAAAGCTTGGTCGCCATAGCTTGAGCAGCTTTGGAAAGTGCATCTCTCTTTTCTTTCAAAGTATCGATATTATTTGAAGTTTTGGCTTTCTTCAAATCTTCCAAAGCATCTTGAACTGGTTTTTTATCAGCATCAGAAAGCTTCTTGCCGACTTCTGAAAGAGTTTTTTCAGTTGTGAAGATCAACTGATCAACTTCATTGTGAAGATCTGCTTCTTCTTTCTTTTTCTTATCGCTTTCTTCGTTGGCCTGAGCTTCCTTGACCATTTTATCGATATCATCCTTAGAAAGGTTACCAGGATTCTGGATAGTTATCTTCTGACTTTTTCCAGTTCCCTTATCCTTAGCAGAAACAGATACGATACCATTTCTATCGATATCAAAAGTAACTTCGATCTGTGGAACACCACGAGGCGCTGCTGGAATATCCGTCAATTGGAAATTGCCCAATGTCTTATTATCGGCAGCCATCGGACGTTCGCCTTGCAAGACATGTATATCAACAGCCGATTGATTATCAGCAGCGGTTGAAAATACCTGTGACTTAGATGTTGGTATGGTAGTATTGCGATCGATCAGTTTGGTCATAACACCGCCCATGGTCTCAATACCAAGTGAAAGCGGAGTGACATCAAGCAAAACGACATCTTTAACGTCGCCTTTGATAACAGCTCCTTGAACAGCAGCACCCAAAGCAACAGCTTCATCAGGATTTATAGAATGATTTGGTTCCTTTCCAGTCAATTCCTTAACTGAATCTTGAACAGCCGGGATCCTAGTAGAACCGCCATTGAGAATGACTTCATCAATATCATCAAAACTCAAACCTGCATCTTTCATTGCGTTTTGAACAGGTCCTTTAGCTCTTTCGACCAAATCAGAAGTTAATTGGTTAAACTGTGCCCTGGTCAAGGTCTTATCAATATTAAGATTCTGATGGATAAACGGCAGCAGTATTTGTGCCTCATTAGAGGAAGACAAAGTCTTCTTGGCCTTTTCAGCTTCGTCTTTCAAACGCTGCAAAGCCAAACTATCTGTAGACAGGTCGACACCATTTTCCTTTTTGAAATCATCAACTAACCAATCGATGATCCTTTGGTCGAAATCATCACCACCCAAGTGCGTATCGCCGTTGGTAGAAAGAACTTCAAAAACACCATCACCTAATTCAAGGATAGAAACATCGAAAGTTCCGCCGCCAAGATCATAAACCAAGATCTTCTGGTCCTTATCTAACTTATCCAAACCAAAAGCCAAAGATGCAGCAGTTGGTTCGTTGATGATCCGGCGAACATTCAAACCAGCTATTTTACCAGCATCCTTAGTAGCTTGCCGCTGAGCATCATTAAAGTAAGCAGGTACGGTTATAACTGCATCAGTGACTTTTTCACCCAAATAATCCTCAGCATACTTTTTGATATATTGCAAAATCATCGCTGATATTTCTTCAGGACGATATTCTTTTCCATTTGCTTTTACACGGTAGTCAGTTTCCCCCATGTGACGTTTGATAGAAGAAATCGTCTCCGGGTTAACGATAGCTTGTCTTTTAGCAACATCACCAACTTGGATCTCGCCATTTTTGAAAGCCACAACAGACGGCGTAGTCCTACCGCCATCTGGATTTGTAATGATCTTTGGACGGTCGCCTTCCATAACGGCAACAGCCGAATTAGTAGTACCTAAATCTATTCCAATAATTTTCGCCATTCTTTTTCCTCCTAGTCTTGATAAACACTTACCATCGCTGGACGCAAAACTCGATCATGAAGCTTATAACCTTTTTGCAGAACAATAGCGATCGTGTTTTCTTTTTGTTTGTTTGGATCACTGATCGGTGTTTTCTGAATTGCATTGTGAAGCATGGGATCAAAGGTTTGACCGACCTCGCCGATTTCTGAAATTCCATTATCAACTAGTGCGTTTTTTAAAGATTTGTAAGTAAGTTCAACACCCTTTTTAATTTTTTTGGAATTTTCATCATCAGCTTCAATAGCTAAAGCACGCTGCAAATTATCTAATGCAGGTAAAATGCTTTTTGCCAAACTCTGACCTTCATATTTCAAAATATTGGCTCTTTCTTTTTCAAAGCGTCTGCCCATATTTTGAATTTCAGCTTCAGCTCGATAAAATTTATCTTCAAAGTCAATCTTTTTTTCCTCAGACTGCTTATTATCTTTATCTGGCTGCTTTTGCTGAGCATTATCTTTTTTAGAACTATCAGCCGTTTGGTTATTCGAAGCATTTGTTTTCTGCTTTTTCTTCGAATCTTTTACAGCTTGTTCGATCTGTTCTTCACTTGCAGCTTTTTCTTTTTCCACTTGTGATTTCCTCTTATCAACCAAAAGATCACCTCAATTCGTACTAGAAAATAATAAACAATATTGGTCAAATAGTCAAGATTGGTCAAACATTTTTTTAAAAAAATTTAATCGCCAACCTTTAAAAGGAAACAAAGCAGGTTGATTCCTAATAAAATGGCATAATTTCCAATGATCACTGTTATCATCAAACCGCTTAGACCGAAGCTAGAAAAAAGGATCGCTGCGAAAAATAGTCCTATAACTGAGACGAGGACGGTCAAACCATGGACTCCTCCGGTTATGAACGGTAACGAAGCAGCTTCTATCAAACCGTTGATCGAAACTATCAGCATCCAAAAGGCAAATATCATTCTAATAAATTTTGGATCGTTAGAATAAGAATAAATCACAAAAATAAAACCTAATATGATACCAAAAACACCTCTGAGCAAATAATGTTGCGAAGCGTTCATAAAGTGTCTGAATTGGATGCCCATAAAAAGATGTTCAGCGCCATGGACAAAAGAAAAAATACCGACCAAAAAAAGAATAAATACTAAGGAAGATGAATAATTAAAAAGGATCAATAACCCAATAGCGATCAACAAAATTCCAGAAATAACAATGCTATACCTTGTAGAAGGGTTAAAGCTATAATCTTCCATTCAAAATCTCCTTACTTTTAATTCTATCCTGATAAAGTTGATTAACAAGCTGTTGACTGCTTGAAAATTTAACTTGGTCGCGCAAAAAAGAAATCCATTTTATTTTTACCATCTGACCGTAAACGTCGTCTGAAAAATCGAATAAGTTTATTTCTAAAGTTAATGGATTATTTTCACCAAAAGTTTCGTTATATCCGATCGAAGCCATACCCATAAAAGATTTTTTTTGATATTTCCCAGTCAAAAATTCGCTGATAACGGCATATACACCAACTTTTGGTAATAACTGAGCTGTTTTAAGCTCCTGATTTATTGTTGGAAAACCCAATTTTCTTCCAATTTGGTTGCCGTATACGATTTGGCCAACTGTTTGAAAATCGTATCCTAAAAGCCTATTGACCAGTTCCAGTTTGCCTTTGAGTAAAAGGCTCCTGATCCTCGTCGAAGAAATTTTGTCGCCTCTGTCGCTGACCTGCCCAACAGTTACAACTTCAAAACGCCCCTTTGCAAATTCTGGTAAATGCTTCATATCGGCTTTTTTATTAACCGATCCATATGTATGGTCAAAACCAGCAACTACTGTTTTGCAGCCCAAAGAAACCAGATAATTATCAACGAAAGTTTGCGGTTCCTGCCTGCCGAATTCAATTGAATAGTCGACTGCGAACAAAAGCTGCACTCCCATTGCTTTGAATTTTTCGATCTTTTGTTCAAAAGGAAGGATCGGATAATTTAAAATCTGATCGCTTTTATAAAAGCTTGCCGGAGATTGACGATAAGTTAATACAGCTAAAACACGACCAGTATCATCAGCTATTTGTTTAGCTTTTTTTATAACTTCTTGATGTCCGCGGTGCAGACCGTCAAAATATCCCATGGCCAGAACAATGTTTTTATGGTCATTTTTATATATATTAGGATATTGTAAATTAATTATTTTCATGAATAAGCATCGTCCTTGGTTTATATAAGCCGCTTTTCTCATCAAATTGATATATAGCCTGAAAAGTATTTGAATAAAAGATTCGAATCACATTCGCCGAAATATCTGCTAATTTTAGCCATCCCCCGTTTAAAATAAGCCGCCAATCATCGTCGGAAACCGGAACTTTTGGATAATTCAAAAGTGATTTTTCTATTGGGATAATAAATTTTCGGCAATCATCGGAAGCCAGAAAGTCATCTAATTTACAAGCCGATCGAACTGAAAATCCATCAGCTTCGATCCTTCTTAATTTGACCATCGATGCAGGTAATGACAGCCTTGCTCCGAAATCTTCAACCAAAGTCCTGATGTAAGTTCCCTTAGATACTTTCGCTATAAAATTTATGTATTCCAATCCCTTTTGAGGATCGAAAATCGGATTACCGCTAAGTGAAAAACGATCAATATCTACGAGTCTGCTTTTTCTTTCGACGACTTTTCCTTGCCGTGCTAATTCATAAAGTTTTTGGCCATGCAATTTAACCGCTGAATACATCGGCGGCAATTGTTCATACGAACCAATAAAATCAGAAAAATTTTCTTCTAATTTAGCTAAAGGCACTTCATTAATAAGTTTTTCTTGGTCGATTATCTGTCCATCAAGATCTTGAGTATCGGTTTTGATGCCTAATACCATCTCTCCGCGGTAAATTTTTCGATTGTTCTGCAAGTAGTTTACTAATTTTGTAGCCTTGCCTAAAGCTATCACTAAAAGACCGGTCACAGACGGATCTAAAGTCCCGCTATGCCCTACTTTTTTTTGGCCAAGTTTGTGTCTTACTTTAGCAACAACATCAAAACTTGTCATGCCAGAAGGTTTATCGATCAAAATTAATCCATGATACATATTTTTTTCACCCATGATAGTGTCTGTCAACAATTATAACAATGCTTAACGCAATTAACATTTATTTCTATTTTTGAGCACAAAAAAAGAGTGACTTTTAAGTCGCTCTTTTAAAATTATTCCTCTTTGCCAGCGTTTTTAATAATATCCTCTTGGACATTCTTAGGAACGGCCTGGTAGTGATCAAAGAACATTTGGAAAGTACCACGACCTTGTGTAGCAGAACGCAAGGTAGTTGTATAACCAAACATTTCAGCCAAAGGAACCATCGCAGTTACAGTAACTGTATTGCCATGGGTTTCTTGATCTTCGATCATTCCGCGACGAGCAGAAACATGACCCATAACATCTCCAAGATTATCAGTTGGAGATACGATCGAAACCTTCATAACAGGTTCTAAGATAACTGCACCTGCATTTTTAGCAGCTTCACGCAAAGCCATTGAAGCGGCGATCTTAAATGCAGCTTCCGAAGAATCGACTTCATGATAACTTCCATCATAAAGTTTTGCTTTAAGATCAACTAACGGATATCCAGCCAAAGGACCAGACTGCATTGCTTCTTTTAGACCTTGTTCAACGGCAGGAATGTATTCACGAGGAACGACACCACCGACGATGGCATTTTCGAATTCGAAACCTTTACCTTCTTCATTTGGTGTAAATTCGATCCAAACATCACCATACTGTCCTTTACCACCAGACTGGCGAATGTACTTACCTTGAGCTTTAACATCTTTAGTAAATGCTTCACGATAAGCGACCTGCGGAGTTCCAACGTTGACATCAACTTTGAATTCTCTGCGCATACGATCAACCATGATATCAAGATGAAGTTCTCCCATTCCGGATATCAAAGTCTGACCAGTCTCTTGGTTAGTTTCAGCATGGAACGAAGGGTCTTCTTCAGAAAGTTTCTGGAGAGCTTCGCCCATCTTTTCTTGATCCGCTTTAGTCTTTGGCTCAACGGCCATTTGAATAACGGGGTCTGGGAAGTCCATCGACTCCAAAACAAGCGGATGATCAACATCAGTCAATGAATCGCCAGTAGAAGTCGACTTTAAACCGATAGCGGCTGCAATATCCCCAGAAAATACCTCATCTATCTCAGTTCGGCTGATAGCATGCATCTGCAATAAACGACCAACACGCTCACGAGTATCTTTAGTCGTATTTTCAACATAAGAACCAGACTTAAGAGTTCCGGTATAAACACGCAAGAAGGTAAGCCTGCCGACGTATGGATCGGTCATTATTTTGAAGGCTAATGCAGCAAATGGTTTTTTATCATCAGCGATCAAATCAACTTCTTCATTAGTATTTGGATCAGTTGCAGTATATGGACGAACTTCAAGCGGTGATGGCAAATAATCGACTACGGCATCAAGCAAAAGCTGAACACCTTTATCTTTATATGCAGAACCAGCTAAGACAGGGTAAAACTTCAAGCCGATAGTTGCACGACGAATCGCAGCTTTCAAATCATCATTGCTGATATTTTCACCTTCAAGATATTTCTCCATCAGTTCATCATCAACATCGGCAACGGCTTCGATAAGTTCATCGCGTTTTTCTTCGACAAGATCCTTTAAGTCATCGGGAATCGGACGTATTTCCCACTCAGTACCTAATTTATCATCCGGGTACCAAGCTTCACGCGTTATCAAGTCAATGACTCCGGCAAAATCATCTTCAGCTCCGATAGGCCATTGGATGGCTTTAGCGTTGACATCAAGACGTTCTTTAAGCGAGTCGACTGACATTTGGAAGTCAGCACCCATTTTGTCCATTTTATTAACAAAAACGATACGCGGAACTTCATAAGTAGTTGCCTGACGCCAAACTGTTTCAGTCTGAGGCTCAACACCGGCAGCGCCATCCAAAACAGCTATAGCACCGTCAAGAACACGCAAAGACCGTTCAACTTCTATCGTAAAATCAACGTGCCCCGGAGTATCAATGATGTTAACACGATAGGGCGTGTCTTTGAATTGATCATGGAATCCGTGCCAAATAGCAGTAGTCGCAGCTGATTGAATAGTGATCCCACGCTCTTTTTCCTGATCCATGAAGTCCATTTGCGATGCACCATCATGGGTCTCACCTATTTTATGAATTTTTCCCGTATAGTAGAGAATACGCTCAGTAGTGGTAGTCTTACCGGCATCGATATGTGCCATGATACCAATATTGCGGGTTCTCTCAAGTGGGAATTCACGAGTAGCCATTTAATTCTCCTTTTAAATCCTAAATTACCAACGATAATGGGCAAAAGCACGGTTTGCTTCAGCCATTCTATGCGTATCGTCACGCTTCTTTACTGATGCTCCAGTTCCATTAGCGGCATCCAAAATTTCTTTTGAAAGACGTTCTTCCATGGTCCTCTCAGAACGGAGACGAGCATATTGAACGATCCACCGCAAACCTAAAGTAGTACGACGTTCTGGACGAACTTCGATAGGCACTTGATAGTTAGAGCCACCAACACGACGAGCCTTAACTTCAAGGACAGGCATAACATTCTCCATAGCCTGTTGGAAAACTTCGACTGGATCATTGCCAGTTTCGGATTTTATTCTATCAAAAGCATGATAAAGAATAGATGAAGCTGTCCCGCGTTTTCCGTCTAACATCAATTTGTTTATAAGACGACTAACGAGTTTTGAATTATAAATTGGATCTGGCAGCACTTCTTGCTGTTTTGTATAAGCTTTTCTTGGCATTTTCTACTCCTTACCTTATTTCTTTGGACGCTTTGCGCCATATTTTGAACGACCGTTACGACGTCCTTCGACACCAGCAGTATCAAGAGCACCACGAATGATATGGTAACGAACACCAGGAAGGTCTTTAACACGGCCACCACGTATCAAAACAACAGAGTGTTCCTGAAGGTTATGACCTATACCAGGAATATAAGCAGTTACTTCATACTGATTGGAAAGGCGTACACGAGCATATTTACGCAAAGCAGAGTTAGGTTTCTTTGGTGACATCGTTCCAACACGAGTAGCAACACCGCGCTTTTGAGGTGCATTATTGTTTGTTTGTTTCTTGGACATTGAATTATATCCGAAGTTAAGCGCAGGGACCTTAGACTTGAAAGTCTTTGGTTTGCGAGGCTTGCGAACTAATTGATTGATAGTTGGCATATTATCTCCTAAAATTTAAAAATTAAAGCTTTTTTATTTAGCCTGTCCACAGTACCAGGCGTGTCCCAATGTGGACTTTAAAAAATGCTTCGAGCCGCACGAAAGCGTTAAAAAGCACAGAATTATTATATAGCAGCCTTGTCAAGAGGTCAACAAGCCAACGTATAAATTTTTTATTTAATAATTAATGGACTGAAAAGCAGAAATATCTTCAACGTTTCAGCTTTGACCTTATTCATTAAAAATAGAAAATCAGATCAAATAAACTGCAGGCCCGCGCCAAATGATCAAAATCAAAGGTCTGATCTAGTGCTGGATAATTATCATAAAATAATAGTATGAATAACGAACCGTTAGCTTATCGGATGCGTCCAAAAAAAATAGAAGATATAGTCGGTCAAGAACATCTTATAGGAAAAGGAAAAATAATTTGGCGAATGGTCCATGCCCACAGGCTATCTTCAATGATATTATACGGGGAACCCGGCATCGGAAAAACTTCGATCGCCTCTGCTATAGCCGGTTCAAGCAATTTATCTTTTAGGATCCTAAACGCGGCTACAGATGGAAAAAAAGAGCTGCAGGCAGTGGCCGAAGAAGGGAAAATGTCCGGTTCAGTCGTTTTGCTGCTCGACGAGATTCATCGACTTGATAAAACTAAGCAGGATTTTTTACTCCCCTACCTTGAATCAGGCTTGATCGTTCTTATAGGTGCTACAACGGAAAACCCATACTTATCAGTCACTCCGGCGATCAGATCAAGAACGCAAATATTTCAATTACATCCCCTGTCAGAAAACGATATAAAAAAAGCTATTGAAAGAGCCCTAACTGATAAAGACAGAGGTTTAGGAAAATATAAAATAAAATTCAGCGAAGAAGCACGACAACATTTAGCAAGCTCAACCAACGGTGATTTAAGGAGTGCTTTGAACGGCCTGGAACTCGCTGTTTTATCTACGGAAAAAAATGAAGATGGTTTTATACATATTACAAAACCAATAATCGAAGAAACGATACAGCGAAAGTCAATTTCAGGAGATAAAAACGGTGATGCTCATTATGACGTTATCTCTGCTTTTCAAAAGTCGATCCGCGGATCCGATGCTGATGCGGCTATTCACTATCTGGCTAAGATATTAGAAGCAGGAGACCTGCCAATAGCCGCCAGAAGACTGTTAGTAATAGCTTATGAGGATGTTGGCCTTGCAAATCCTAATGCCGCTAGTCATGCCGTTAATGCTGTTAATGCCGCTTTGCAGCTAGGCCTGCCTGAAGCTCGGATCCCCCTAGCGAATGCCGTTATAGAATTAGCTTTATCACCAAAATCAAATTCAGCTTATATGGCGATAAACCAGGCAACTGCTGATATTGAAAAAGAAAATACCGGTGAAATACCTTTGCACTTAAAAAACACTCGGAATTGGGGCAAAAAAAAGAGTGAACAAATAGAATACTTATATCCCCACGATTATCCTAACGACTGGGTAGCACAACAATACTTGCCGGACAAAATAAAAAATAAAAAATATTTTCAAGCTAAAGGCAACTCAAAATTTGAACAGCAGCTAAAAATAACTTATGAAAAATTAAAGAACGAGCAATTCAAGAGCCTAAACAACAAAAAATGATAACAGTCAAAGAAAATTTCAGCAGTCGATCAGTAATAAAAAAATCAATCTTCATAAGTGAATTATCGCCAATAAGCAGCGAAGAACGGGCAGCTGGTTTAATTGAAGAAACAAAAAACAAAAATAAACGAGCTAATCATTATTGTTTTGCATATGTTTTAGGCGATAATCGAGAATTACAAAGAATCAGCGATAACGGCGAACCAGCCGGAACCGCCGGCAAACCGATACTAGATTGTATTGAAAAAAATGACTTAAGCGACGTGCTTATAACGGTTACACGATATTTTGGGGGCATAAAGCTAGGAGCCGGCGGATTAATAAGAGCCTATTCTGAAAGTGCGGAAAAAAGCATAAAAAAAGCAAAACTATTTGCAAGCGAAAAAAGACAAGTTTTTAAAATATCTTTTGATTATGGTTCGTTTGACACACTGAAATATTTTTTCAAAAAAAATGATATAGATACTTCAAAAATATCTTTTGGAGAAAAAATAAGCTGTGAAATATCGGTCAAAATCAGCGAAAGCCAGCTTATCCTTGAGGAAATTGCAAATATTTTGAGCGGAAATATACAAATAAAAAAAATCGGCATCAGAAACGAATTAGCCCCTATCACGAAAAAATAATTTAATTATTTTTTATTCGATTTTAAAGTTAAAGCTTTTGTTGTTATAATTTAATTAACCACTCGGCTGTACGCATTGGCATAACTTATCAGTTTTTGCCTTACAACAATTGACCAGGGGACAGAGATCATCGTTCAAGGACGGCCTTTTCATTTGGACTCCCGATGCGGTCGATCGAGTCTCAACCTTGAACTCAGGGGTCAAAAATCTGCATGCCGATTAACGGCAGCACGGGTGTTGCACCTGCTTTGGCAGGTGTTTTTTTATTGCCAAAAATGTAAAATTTAAATATGACGATCGTCGGCATTATTTTAGTTTTAATCGATATGTTCTTTGGTATTTTTCTATTATCTAGCAGGAAAAAATTTTTAATTTGGAACGCAAAAAAGTATCCGGAAATAAAAACTATAAATAACCAAGGCTTATTATTAATAATTTTATCTATCATTGCGATCATAGCCTTGATCATAAAATGGCCTTACCTTTTAATAAGTTCAGCTATCATTAGTATGATAGTTGCCTGGATTTTTATTTTTAAATTAAATCAATTAATGAATAAATAAAAACCATCTGCATGCAAAGGCAAAGCAGATGGTTATTTTTATTCTAAAATCAACAAATGATCAAGCCGACATATTTTGCCTGATTTGAGCTTTCATAAACAAGCGGGTCGCATCATATTCAATATCCGCGATCATCTTTTTATAAGTTGAAAAAGCGGCGGTTTGATATTCGACTAATGGATTATATTGTCCATAAGATCTGACCATGACCGATTGTCTAAGCCTATCCATATCATCGATGTGTTGAGTCCAATGTTGATCGATAGCTCTCAAAATTATCGTTTTTTCAAAATCAACGAGCTGATCCGTGTTCTCTAAAGCGTCTTGCTTAGCAAAAAATTCTTGATCGGCTAATTTATAAAGGAAATCCTTTATCTCTTCTTGACTTTTACCGTTGATATCCGGCATGGTCACTTGACCAGAATTATCGATAGCGTTATTGACAAAGTCGATTATTGCCAAAAGATCCCAATCTTTCTCTGGACCAGCAGTATGAACATCGACTACTCGATCAATAGTCCGATAAACCATCGGCAGAAAAATACCCTTTAAAGAAGCAGTCGACTTCATGATCTGCGTTCTCTCGTCATAAATTATTTCACGCTGCTGCCTCATAACGTCATCATATTGAAGAACTTGTTTTCTAGTATCATAGTTGTTTCCTTCAACTCTTCGTTGAGCTGATTCAACTGACCTGGAAATCAAAGGATTGGTGACAACTGAATCGTCATCATCTAAATTCATCCGCTGCATTAATTTTTTGATTCGATCAGCACCGAACCTAACCATTAAATCATCTTCCAAACTTAAATAAAATCTAGAAAATCCGGGGTCGCCTTGACGGCCTGAACGTCCGCGCAGCTGATTATCTATCCTGCGAGACTCATGCCGTTCAGTACCGATGACAGCCAGTCCGCCTAGTTCTACCACACCGGGTCCTAACTTGATATCAGTACCTCGGCCAGCCATGTTGGTAGCAATCGTAACAGCACCGCGTTGGCCGGCTTGAGCAATTATATCGGCTTCACGAGCATTATTTTTTGCATTTAAAACATTATGCGGTATGCCGTGATCATCAAGCATTTTGGAAAGCAATTCAGAAGTTTCAACGGATACGGTCCCGACTAGAATGGGCTGTCCCTTTTTGTGCAAACGTTCGATCTCGTTCAATACAGCTTTAAATTTTCCACGAAGGCTGTAGTAAAGCACATCAGGCTCATCGACCCTTATAACTGGTTTATTAGTAGGCACTTGAACTACTTCCATGTTATAGATCTCTCGTAATTCTTCTTCTTCAGTTTTAGCCGTTCCAGTCATTCCAGCTAATTTTTTATACATTCTGAAAAAGTTCTGTAAGGTTATCGAAGCCAGAGTTTTGCTTTCGCCTTGGATCTCAACACCCTCTTTAGCTTCAAAAGCCTGATGCAGACCATCGGACATTCTAGTTCCTTCAGAAATACGGCCAGTAAACTGATCGATCAGTTTTACCTGCCCATCTCTTACTACATAATCCTTATCACGGAAAAATGCATAGTTAGCTCTTAGAGCTGTTTCTATGAAGTGAGCCAAAGCAATATTGTCTTCTCCATAAAGATTATCTATATTGAAAAACTGCTCAGCTTTTTTAATACCTTCCGAAGTCAACATGGCTGTCTTTTGTTCTTCATCAACGGTAAAATCTTTATCTTCTCCCTCATCAAGGGTCTTAACAAAACGGTCGGCACGCTGATATAGGCCATTGATATTATCAGAAGATCCGCCAATTATTAAAGGTGTTCTGGCAGAATCTATCAAAATAGAATCAGCTTCATCGATCAGAGCAAAATTCAAATCTCTTAGAACTCGTTCGTCCAAAGTTTGAGCCATATTATCTCTCAAATAATCGAAGCCGATCGCGGAATTAGTCGTATAAGTTATATCAGACGCAAAAGCTGCCTTTTTATCCGGCAGAGACATTTCGTTTAAATTAACGCCGATGGTCAGACCCATCCACTTATAAACCTGCCCCATTTCTTGAGCATCACGCTGACTTAAGTACTCATTGACAGTAACAACGTGTACCCCCTTGCCAGTCAACGCGTTAAGATAAACAGGCATCGTGGCAGTTAAAGTTTTACCTTCACCGGTTTTCATTTCTGCGATATTGCCGCCGTGTAAAACAGCACCACCGATGATTTGCACACGAAACGGATACAAACCAAGGACTCTTTTATCAGCTTCTCTTACCGCAGCAAAAGCTTCTGGCATGATTTGGTCGAGTGTTTCTCCGTCTTTTAATCTTTTTTTAAATTCTGCAGTTTTATTCCTTAACTGATCATCAGAAAGGTTTGACATTTTTTCAGCAAAAGATTCCGTTTCATCAGCTATATGTTCATATTTTTTTAATTGATGTTTCGGATTTTCAACTATTTTTCTAATTGGATTAACCAAGATTTTTCCCCTCTTGAATAAAAGACATAAATCTACTAATAGATATTATAACAAGTATATGCAAATATTCCTAACGTGCCAAAGTGATACTTTCAATAATTCCAGCGCCGGCTTTTTTAAGCGTATCAGCGGCATGATGCAAAGTAGCACCAGTGGTGTAAACATCATCAGCTAAAATGATATGCGGATTTTCAGGAAGGCTTTTCAAGCAAACAAAAGGATTGTTTTTTGCCATTCTTTGTCTTCGTCCGAGTTTGGAACTCTGCGTTTTTTCTCCTTTTAAAATCAAAAAATCATTCCTAATATATTTTTCAGCGAAAGAAAAAAGTCCTGTCACTTGATTAAAGCCTCTATTCATTTGCGACTCATCGCTTAAAGGTATAGGAATAAAAAAATCGGCTCGTTTGATCCTAGAGAAAAATATCTTTTTTAGATCTTCGCGAAATATATCTTTATAACGATAATCGCCATTAAATTTATAATGTCTCATATATTCTTTTGTAAATCGATCATAACGAAGTAAAGAGCGGTTATTAGCCAAAAAAGGCTTGTTTCTTTGCCATAAAAGACAATCTTGACAAATATCTTTTTTAAAGGGACGACCGCAAATTTTGCAAATAGATCCTTGATCTATGAATGGTGCAGTTTTAAAGCAATCATCACAAATTAATTCATGCTGTTCGTTTTTAAAGAATAGCTCAAAAAAAGTCGGCCGATGAAAAATCATCGTTTGGCAATTAAAACAATTATTAACCATATTTTATTTGTTCTTGTCCTTTTTTGTTCATGAATTTTATTTGCTGATCAGCTTTTTTGAGTTCTCTTGTTTTCTCTTGTATGATCGCTAAGACTAATCCATCGGGACGCTGGATCTTTCTGCCTACTCGGCCTGCGATTTGAACTAGAGCATTGCTGCTGAAAATCGGGTCATCGGCACCTAATATTATTAAATCTATGCCGGGAAAAGTCACACCTCTCTCTAAAATCGTAGTAGTTATCAAAAATTGGTAATCGCCTTTTCTCATTTTAAGCACCTTATCTTTGCGATCAGTATCAGACGCATGCACAAATGTGCCTTGATCAAAAGAAAAAATCGTAGAAACAACTCTTAAAGTAGGCTTTAGATCACTTATTTTAGGGACAAACAATAAAAAACGCCGACCTATTTCTTTAAAGACAAGCAGCTGTTTTTTTAAACTTGACGGCAGCTTGCCAGATTTGATCTTTTGCCGCCAACCTGATTCATATCTGAAAACAATTTCCGGCAACAAGTGTTTGTGAAATCTTAAAGGCAAAAAAGAGGTCTTAAGTCTGCCGGAATTATAAGCTTTGATCAATTGTTCGGTCGGAGTCGCCGTTAAATAAATTGTGGATGATATTTTTCTCCGGCTTTGCCGACAGGCAAATTCAAGCATTGGATCGCCGCGAAAAGGAAATGAGTCGACTTCATCTATTATGAGCAAATCAAAAGCATCATAAAACTTTAATAATTGATGAGTCGTTGCTAAAACAAATTGAGTCAAACGATAGTCATCGTCACTATCACCATAGAGGACCATAAAATCTAAGTTAGAGAAAGCTTCAGAAAATCTTGGTGCTAATTCTAAAATAACATCTATTCTCGGAGATACCATCGCCACCCTTTTTCCATCTTTTAAAGCCCGGTCTATCAACGGAAAGATCATTTCAGTCTTACCAGCACCAGTTACGGCCCAAACGAGATGGTCCTCTCCTTTTTTATAAGAATCTATCAAGTCATGACAAACTAGATTCTGGTATTTTGTCAATTCGCCGGTCCAAGTCATATATTCAGCACCTTTTAAAAAAAGATCCTTTGGGGCCGGCATCGTCCAAAAACGATCAGAACTTATATTCCGACCCATTTGAAGGCAGCTTAAACAATAATATTCACCATTAGGCAAAGCGAATACATGGTTTGCATTGCAGCGAAAACATCTTTTATTTTTTGAAAATGAAGGCAGAATTTTAACATTGCTGTCCTTAGGCCTTTCCGCTGAAGGACGGCTTATTAAACGACCAAAAAGCAAATTCAAATCCATAAAAGTTTATACGTAATTTCTTGTAAAATATTAAAAACAGTGACAGAATTTGTTGAGGTTCGGATGAAATTGACAGAAAAAGAAAATAATTATATAGAAATAATCAACGCTAAAGAAAATAACCTAAAAGGTATAAATTTAAAAATAAAAAAACATGAGGTCACTGTTTTTGTTGGTCCAAGCGGATCCGGCAAATCATCATTGGTTTTCGATACGATAGCTGCAACTTCAAGAAGAGAATTAAACGAAACTTTTCCCAGCTTCACACAACAATATTTACCAAAATTCGGCGAGGCTGACGTTCAAGAAATTAAAAATCTACCAGTGGCTATAGTTATCGACCAAAAGAGGCTCCACGGAAATGCTCGATCGACGCTGGAAACATACGTTGGTATTTATTCCTTGGTGAGACTTCTTTTTTCTAGAATCGGAAAACCATTTGTCGGCTATTCTGATAGTTTTTCCTTCAATCTGCCGCAGGGTATGTGCCCAAAATGCCAAGGATTAGGATATATAGACGACATTAACGAAAATAAGCTTATAAATATGGACAAGTCGATAAATCAAGGAGCGATAAATTTCGTTAGTTTCGGACCAGGCAGCTGGCGCTGGAAAAGATATGCATATAGCGGTTTATTCGATAATGACAAACTATTAAAAGATTTTTCCAAAAAAGAATACGACCTTCTAGTTTTTGCCCCAAAACAGAAACTCAAAAATCCACCCAAAGAGTGGCCTAAAAGTGCCTCTTATGAAGGACTGATACCAAGGATCAGGAGATCAATTATAAATAGCAAAGAAGGCACCCATCATAAAAAAGCGATCGAAGAACTGATCACAAGAAAAACATGCCCTTTGTGCAACGGTGCCAGACTCAAACAAGAAAGTTTGCGATCTAGAATAAACGGGCTCAACATTGGCGATATAAACAAGATGGATCTAAAACAGTTCGATGACTTTTTAACACAAATAAATGATCCGCTAGCCGTAAACATAGTTAGAGAATTAAAGAAAAAAATAGGATCGCTGATCGACATAGGACTCGATTATTTGAGTTTAGATAGAAATACATCGACTCTGTCTGGCGGAGAAGCGCAGAGAATCAAAATAGCCAAATTCCTGACAAGTTCGCTTTCAGATATCGTTTACGTTTTAGATGAACCAACAGTCGGCCTCCATCCTTTTGATATCCAACTTGTTAAGCGGGCAATATCAAAACTAAAAGAAGGAGGCAACACGATTTTGATAGTTGAACACAACCCAGAAATTATCAAAGGCGCTGATCAAATAGTTGAAATAGGGCCAAAATCGGGTTCCTCAGGCGGTCAGCTCTTATTTTCCGGAACCTATAAAGAGCTTCTGCAAGCAAAAACGATAACATCTCAGTGGTTAAGAAAAAGTCACGATTTTAAAAATCCGAGAACAACAAGTACATTTATTAATATTAAAAATGCCAATGAAAATAATTTAAAAAATATTGCTCTGAAACTTCCCTTAAAAACAATGACGGTCATATCGGGTGTAGCCGGGTCGGGGAAAAGTTCCTTAGTAGCTGATATAAAAAAAGAATTGAACCAAGGATTCATTGATTTATCACAAGCACCCGTTGGTGTAAATATCAGATCCACTCCAGCAACATACTTAGATATTTTAGATCCAATAAGGAAAATGTTTGGAAAAAAATACAAAAAACCAATATCATATTTCAGCTACAACGGAAAAGGTGCCTGCCCTAGATGCAAGGGTAAAGGGGTAACGATCACCAACATGGCTTTTATGGACCCGATCGTCTCTATTTGTGAATCGTGTCACGGTAAACGATACAGCCAAGAAGCCCTATCGTTTAAGTTAAAGGGCAAAACAGTGGCGGATATTTTGAATTTTTCCGTAAAAGAAGCGAAAGTCTTTTTCAAAAATCAAATTGAAATCGAAAATAAATTAACAAACCTAAAAAAAGTCGGTCTCGGCTACTTAAAATTAAATCAATCATTAACGACTCTTTCAGGCGGCGAGCAGCAACGAATAAAATTAGCAATAGAATTAAACAAGAAAGGACAAATTTATTTATTAGATGAGCCGACTGCCGGCCTGCATATGCAAGATACTGATCGGCTGATAAGATTATTTCAGCAAATGACAGACCAAGGAAACAGTTTAATAATTATCGAACATAATTTGGAATTGATCACAAAAGCTGATTGGCTGATCGATATGGGCCCTGGTGCGGGTAAGTATGGTGGAAAATTGATGTTCAGCGGTTTTCCCGCCGATTCAATTAAATGTAAAGAGTCAAAAACCGGCCAAGCACTAAGTCGATATATTAAAAATATCATCAACTAGTTTTGATCGAGCGGTTCAGAGGCAATGGCAGTTAATTTACCATCTAACTGCCATTTTTTTATTTGGGCAGGAATTATAAAGTGCTCGCCCTTTTTAATTATTTTTTTAAAATTATCGCTTAGAAAAGTTCCCTCGCCATCTACGATCGAAACTAAAGTATATGACCCTTTTTCATGATGAAAATCAGTTAGAGACCCAATTTCCCATTTCCATATATCGAAATAGGCAGGCGAAATTCCGCTTAAAAATTCAGTTGTTCTTGATTGATCGCTATTTGATATTTTCTTATTGATCTGAGGAGCAACAAACGGTACTGAAATAGAAGCGATCGCCTTTTTTAGATCCAGCGGGCGCGTATTTCCCGTATTTGGATCGATACGGTCGTAATCATAAAGACGATATGTGGTATCGCTTGACTGCTGCGTTTCTAAAACCATTGTGCCGGCATTGATCGCGTGAACGGTCCCGCTTGGCACGTAAAAAAAATCTCCCGTCTTGATCGGAATTTTTTTTAGCAGCCGATCCCATTTTTTATCCGAAATCATATTCACTAGATCATCATGATTTTTTGCTGAGTGGCCGTATATCAAACTAGCATTTTGATTGGCTTTAAGAACATACCAGCATTCAGTTTTGCCAAGTTCTCCTTCGTATTTTTCTGCAAGTTCATTATCAGGATGGACTTGTATCGATAAATCTTTATTGGCATCGATTATTTTTGTCAAAAGAGGAAATTTGTCGGTTTTAGGATTCCCAAAATATTCAGGATTTTTTTTGTAAGCATCTGCTAAAGAAACACCTTCTAAAGGACCGTTTTTTATATATGTCATTCCATGGGGATGAGCCGATATTGCCCAGCATTCGCCGATATTGCCATCAGGGATACTATAGTCGAATTCGCCTTCTAAACGACGACCGCCCCATATTTTTGGTTGAAAGAAAGGTTTTAAAAATAATGGTTCCATAATTATCTCCAAAAAAAGAGTCAGACATTTAATATGCCTGACTCAATTATAGTTTTTTTGAAAACGCTTTCTATAAGACCTTATCGATCACTGACTTTTTGGCTCTCTAAAGAATCATTTTTGGATTCATTAAATACCAAATCAAAAATTTTTTGGATACGGCTGATATAATGAACTAAATCAAAACGAGAAATGGTCTCTTTCATTGCTTGGCGGTCAAAGCGTCCCCGTTGGAATCGCATGTTTTCACATGCCGCAGCAAACTTATCAGCATCCCCAGCAGGTGTTAAAATACCATTTTTTGGGTTAATTATATCCCTTGGTCCTACAGGACAATCAGTAGAGATTACAGGGAGACCATACGATATAGCTTCGGCAATAACCATTCCGAAACCTTCGTAATTAGAAGATAGCAACAAAGCATCAGCTTCTTTTATCTCCTGCCATGGATTTGCGACCCAGCCATGCCAAACGATGTTGTTATATATACCAAGCGATCTTGCTAGCCTTTGAACTTTTGGCAAATCTCTGCCTTTACCAAAGATATCAAGTTTCCAATCTATTTTAAGCTTTGACAAAGCAGTTAGCATCATTCGCATATTTTTTTGGCCATCAAGTATCACTCTGCCTACATAAACTGCATGAAATGATTCATCTGCAGGTTCACTTATGGTCCTAGATTGTGATATGTTGATCGGATTAAAAATCAAAAAAACTTTTTGCGGATCCAAACCAAAATCGATCAATTGTTTTTGTATTCCGGTGCTTATAGCCAAATGATAATCGGCATAACTAATATTTTGAGTATTGAAATCACCTGATTCTTTGATCGATACATGGACCCAAGATATGATTTTAAAGTCTAGGCCATGTTCAACTTTCGCTCTATGAGCTGCTTCGCTGGCAAAGCCATTCAAGCAAAGAGCGATGTCGGGTTTAAAATCAACTAAATTATCAATAATGAATTGTTGTCTTTTTGATACACCGGCATTTTTACAAATTTTAACATCGTATCCGCCCTTGCGACTAAACCATTGCAGCCATTCGGGCTTACCGCTTTTAGGAATTATTATCTTATAAATATTCTTGGTATCGTGATTGACCAGCTCGGAAATAACCCTCTCTGTTCCACCGTGTCCTTCTAAATACTGAGTAACTAAAGCTATCTTCAATTTATAACCATCCTCCTTCATTGTTAAAATTATTTAAATAGTTTAAAAAATTATATTTGTATGGGTATCCAATTCGAGTATAGTTTAGAAAATAGAAAATGTTAAATTTAAAAAAACTTTCATTTTTTACAAAAAGTAAATTGAAGTAATAAAAAAAGCCTTATACCATAAAGATATAAGGCGCTTTGCGGGCGATGGGAGTCGAACCCATACGGTATTTCTACCACAGGATCCTTAATCCTGCGCGTCTGCCAATTCCGCCACGTCCGCGAACAACAAAAATATTATACATGAAAAACGAACGAACTGCTAATATTTTTAACAAAATTTTCAAAAAAAGATTCAATCGTCTCTTAAAAAAACTTAAATGCTATAAATAGTTTAAAATTTAAAGTAGGAGGAAAAGAATATGATTAGATATCAAATTCGTGGCGAAAACTTGAAAACTACCGATGCAATCAATAATTACATCAGTACCCGATTGGATAAACTGAACAATTATATTGACAAAAAAGCTGATACATTGGCAAGAGTCAATATAAAAAAATATAGTGAAAAACAGTTTAAAATCGAAGTAACAATTCCGCTTCCTTATTTGACATTAAGAGCAGAAGATACTCAAAGTGATTTTTACAGCGCAGTTGATTTTGTCTCCGATAAATTATTAAGACAAATCAGGAAATTCAAAACAAGAGTAAATCGTAAATCACGGGAAAAGGGTTACAAAGGAATCGAATTCAGTGAGAATGATAATACTCAAGAAAATGAATCAGATAAAAAAGTAGAAGTAATCCGCAGAAAGAGCTTATCTTTGAAACCAATGGATGTTGAAGAAGCTGCTCTTCAAATGGAAATGCTCGATCATGATTTCTTTTTGTTCCTAAATTCCGAAACAGATCAAATGGATATAATATACAAAAGAAATGATGGAAAATATGGTTTGATCGAAACAGAAACAGTTGAAAATTCAAAATAAATCAAAATAAAAACCAGCTTTCGCTGGTTTTTTTAAATGTATTTAAACGTGTTTTTTATAAATCATTTTCAACT
Source organism: Oenococcus alcoholitolerans (assembly GCF_051852995.1). Lineage (GTDB taxonomy): Bacteria > Bacillota > Bacilli > Lactobacillales > Lactobacillaceae > Oenococcus > Oenococcus alcoholitolerans. The sequence continues at coordinate 491,968 of NZ_CP176042.1, read as the reverse complement.
TGCCGCCATCGATACCGCACCGCATAGCAATAATATTTATTTTGCGATGTCTGTAATAGAGATGTTTATCATTTTTCAAACATTGATAAACATACAAGAAATGATGGACTGGTTTAAGCGGTGAATAACGAGGTGCTTTGATCGTTGATAAAAGCTTTTGAAAATCTTTATCATTCTCCCGATGAATACCCTTTTTTTCAAAAATAAAAAAATGAGCAAGTTCATGTTTGATAACGCCATTTAACTGCTGTTGAGACAAACGAGGATTTATCTGCATAAAAATATCTTTTTCAACAACTTTTCCGTTATGGACAGGGAAAACCATTCTTCCGCCTGTAGAACGAAGACGCCGGTTGTATTCAACTTTATGACCGAAATTTTTTTTAAAAATATCGATCGATATCGTCTCGGTTTTTTTACATAATTCTTCAACAGATAAATCAAGCATAGCTACATTTTAACTTTTAGAAAAAAGATTCCGTTGTATAAGCTTAACTATTTCGACGATTAAAACAATTGATAATGAAGCTAAAATAACGATTATCCATTGATGCGAATTCAAATTGGAAACATGAAAGGCACTATTTAATCCAGGCACTAATACAACGACGGCCATCGAAAGAAAACTCAATAAAATTGCACCATTAAAATATTTATTTGCAAAGGGTTTTATTGAAAAAATAGATTTATAAACAGATTTAACATTAAAAGCATTTACTAATTGCATAAGTCCCAAAGTAACAAAAGACATAGTAAGTGCATCACGATGGATCAGAAGCTGACTTTCAGGATGGTCGGGAAAACTGATCGCCAAAGCATATACTGATAGCACGATAAGAGATTGGACTATCCCCTGCCAAACGATCGCATAACCTATCCCGCCAGAAAGAAAACTAGTAGATTTACCACGAGGTTTACGCTTCATTATTCCTGGTTCAGCTGGTTCCAGCCCCAAAGCGATTGCTGGAAAAGTGTCTGTAACCAAGTTTATCCATAAGATCATCACCGGAGCAAATAAATTCCAGCCAAGTATGGTCATAATGAAAAGAGTCATAACTTCTGCCCAATTAGAAGAAAGCAAATACTGTAAAGCTTTTTGTATATTAGCAAAGACGATACGGCCTTCTTTAACGGCGTTGACAATAGTTGCAAAATTATCATCTGCCAAAACCATGTCAGAAGCCCCTTTGGATACTTCAGTACCAGTAATACCCATAGCGACACCAATATCAGCTGTTTTTAATGCGGGAGCGTCATTAACACCGTCTCCAGTCATGGCAACTATTTTATTTTTAGCTTGCCAAGCTTTAACTATCCTAACTTTGTGCTCAGGAGCGACTCTTGCATAAACACGGTATTTATCAACATCTTTTTTAAAGGCTGATTCCGGTATCTGATCAAGTTCTGAACCTGTTATCACGGCATTTTCTTCATTATTGCCTAATATCCCTAATCTTTTTGCTATTGCAGAAGCGGTATCTTTGTGATCTCCAGTAATCATGATCGTACGAATACCAGCTTGATGAGCTTCTTCAACAGATCGAGCAACTTCAGGGCGTTCCGGATCGATCATAGCAACAAAACCGATGAAAATAAGATCGTTTTCAACCGACTCGCTCTTCAAAACAGCTGGTATCGTGTCACTTTCTTTATAAGCGAAAGCCAGCACCCTTAAAGCTTGTTTGGCTAAATCGTGATTTATTTTAAGCAAACTATCAAGATAGTCAGAATTGACCTCTTTTACCAGACCGTTTTCCTCGAAATATTTAACTCTTTTTAAGAGTTCATCTGGAGCACCTTTGACCGTTATAAAATATTTTCCAACCGAATTTTTGCCATTGACTGTGGTCATTAATTTTCGTTCAGAATCAAATGGTATTTCAGCAACTCTTGGCATTTTTGCAAAAAGCTGCTTAAGATCTACTTTTTGTTTTTCATCAAAAGAAATCAAAGCTGTTTCAGTAGGATCACCGATCAGACCGTTTTCGGTCATCTTGGTATCATTATTCAAAGCCATTACCAAGCCTAACTTATTGGCAGTCAGATCATCAGCAAATTTGTGATCAGAAGATTCCACTTTACCGTTAACAAGGTATTTTTCAACAGTCATTTTATTTTGCGTTAAGGTTCCGGTTTTATCAGAACCGATAACTTCTGTCGACCCCAGCGTTTCAACTGCAGCTAACCGTCTCATCAATGCATTTTTCTTAGCTAAACGACCAGTCCCCAGTGCCAAAGTTATGGTCACGATCGCTGGAAGACCTTCTGGAATAGCGGCAACAGCGATACTTATGGCAGTTAACAGCATATTTACCCAGCTCTCAGCACCGCTGGATATACCAATGATGAATAATACGACTGATATCGCTATGATCGCATAGGTCAAAGTTTTTCCAAGCTTTTTAAGGTTTTCTTGCAAAGGAGTTGAACTTTTTTCAGTATTTTCCAGCATCCCTGCTATATGACCTACTTCAGTGTTCATCCCAGTAGCAACAACTACACCAACGGCACGACCGTAAGTTACATTAGTATTCATAAAGGCCATATTTTGACGATCTCCCAAAGGTAGATCATCTTTTGATAAAACTTTAGCAGTTTTTTCGACTGGCACCGATTCACCTGTTAAAGCGGCTTCCTCGATTTTTAAAGAATTTACTTCAATCAACCGCATATCAGCAGGAACGATATCACCAGCTTCAAGTATTACTAAGTCGCCCGGTACAATATCATTTGCTGAAATAGATACGACTTTTCCGTCTCTTTTAACGTTGGCATTGGGCGTAGACATTTTTCTCAGCGATTCTATTGCGTTTTCAGCTCTAGACTCTTGAAAGACACCAAAAACAGCATTAAGAATAACTACTAATAAAATAAAGACCGCGTCTACCAGTTCATTTGATACTGCAGCGATAACAGCTGCTACAGCCAAAATAGCTATCATAAAATCTTTAAATTGATTTATTAGTTTTTGAAAGAAAGTAGTTTTTTTCTGTTCCTTAAGAGAATTACTACCATATTTTTCAACAAGGCCTTTTACCTGCTCTTTTTTTAGACCGTTATTTGAATTTGAAGAAAATTCTTTTAAAACATTATTAGCTTCTTGGTTATAATAATTATTTTTTGACAAATCAAGACTCCTAAAATAAAAATAAATGAGTCTCACTATTTAAGGGTCACCAGAGCGTTTAAACAACTCGTGCAACTTGGTTTTCCCACAGATAAACTGTCGTTACTCCCTCATTCGATAATATAATTATACAGGAAAAAATATAACAATTTTTAAATGATCATTAAACTTCTTTTTCATAAAAATTACCGATCGTATGATCTACTTTCCAAAACGAAGCAAAAGCTTTAGGGTCAGTCTTTTTTATAACTTGGCTTAAAGTATATCTTTCTTCAAGAGTTATCACTACAAAAATCACCTGCTTTGAATCATGCAGATAGGCGCCCTTCGCGTCATCTAAAAGAGTAACTCCGCGCCTTAAATGGTCCTGTATGGCCTGAGCCATTTTATCTTTATCATTAGTTACGATCATTGCTTGCACTTGCTGCTGTTGAGCATAAACGATCGATGTTATCCAAGCAGAAACTACAATACCAATAATCGAATAAAGAGCATAACGCCAGCCATGTTGAAAACCAGACCCCAACATCACTAAAAGATTAAAAGATACATTGATAGGGAAAACTTTTATATTCCATATTCGTTTTCCCAGTATTTCAAAAACGTCTAGCCCGCCGGTGGCAACACCATTCCTTAAAGCAAAACCAGTTGCAAATCCATTAAGAACTCCGCCAAAAAGAGCACACATAAGCGGGTCTGTGGCCAAGGGCTTAGCAGGTTGAACTATCCAAGCAATAAAAAAAGATGAACAGGCAATAGCAAACAGTTCAAAGAAAGCTAGTCTATGATTTATCATTATCCAAGCCAGAGCCGTCATCGGTATATTGACGATAAGAATTATCCAAGGAAGAAAGGATACTGGAAAGAAATAGCCAACCAGCTGGCTTAATCCGTTAAAACCACTTGAATATATATTTCCTTCTTTCCAGAAAAAATTCATCGCAATACCAACTAAAATGCCATATATAATCGCAGCTCCTGCCCTGGCAACTATTGCATGTTTAGAAAAATAAATCCTTAATTGCTCCATTTTACGATCCTAAATTATCTCCCAATGGTTTATCGCACCAAATTCTTTAAATCCTTTTATCGGATTTGAAATCGCTAAAAAAGTTAATCTTTTAGCAATTTGTATCGCTCTTTTTAAACTTTTGCCCTTTGCGATCTCTGCAATGATTATAGACGAAAAAGTATCACCGGAACCGTTGTTTTGCTTAGTTGATGAAAATTTTTCAGAAAGATAAAATCCCGGTTCATTTTCAAGCAATATGTAATCACTTACTATTTTTTGTTGGGACTCTGGTTGATGAAAACCTTTAATAATTACGTTTTTGCAGCCAAATGATTTTATTTTACGAGCAGCTTGTTCAACTTGTTCCCTATTCTTTATTTTTTGACCAAAAAATTTTTCGGCTTCAAAAAAATTAGGAGTAACTAAATCTGCTAAGGGAATTAATTTTTCTGTTAAATAATCAACAGCTTTAGAATCAAGTAACTGGACACCGTGCTTGCTAACCATTACAGGATCTACCAAGCAAAAACCAAAATTTGCCTGTGAAATTTTTCTTGCTACTAAATCAACAATTTTATAATTTGATAAAAAACCAGTTTTTACAGCATCTATTTCAAATTCTTGATTTATCGAATCAAATTGATCGCTTATAAATTTTAGCGGAAAATCCAGCTTTGACTTCACACCATAATGATTTGCAGCCAATGATGTTACAAGTACACTTGTTCCATAAACTTTTCGCGCAAAAAAAGTTTTCAAATCAGCCTGCAGACCAGAAGATCCGTCTGAATCCGAACCAGCTATAGTTAATACATTCGGTATTTTATTTTGCATAATGCTATTATTGCAAATTTTAAGCATTTATAACACCATCCAAGCTGCCGTCTACCTCCACTCGGCCAGTGCCCGGTCTTTAAGCCAACAGTACTATACGACCCAGCCCAGCCAGGTGACTGACCACTTGGCCGAATTGATGGCCCAGGCCGCTAAAAAGCTGCCAAAAGACAGCTCCGGCCTTGAATAGACCGACAGCTTGCTGAAACAGATATAAACACAGACCAAACACAGACCAAATTACTGAAAAAGATATAAACACAGACCAATACAGCACAAACATAAAAGCGGCTCAAGCTGCTTTTTTAATAGATCCAAGGGCTATAAGCAAACACAACATACAAATAGACACAAAAAAAGCACCCGAAGGTGCTTTTTGCATCGCATCGACCTAATCTCGCAACAGGCGTTCCTGTAACTACCTTGGGCCCGGGTGAGCTTAACTACTGTGTTCGGAATGGGAACAGGTGTGACCTCACCGGAATAAATACGACACCAGTGCTTGTACACTGATAACCGAATAGTAATCTTAAAATCCATTAACCTTGAACCGAACCACGATAATTACTTGGTTAAGTCCTCGACCTATTAGTACTAGTCCGCTGCGCGCATCACTACGCTTCCACTTCTAGCCTATCTACCTGATCGTCTCTCAGGGGTCTTACTTCTAACGAATGGGAAATCTCATCTTGAGGTTAGTTTCTCACTTAGATGCCTTCAGCGATTATCTAATCCATACATAGCTACCCAGCGGTGCTCTTGGCAGAACAACTGGTACACCAGAGGTATGTCCATCCCGGTCCTCTCGTACTAAGGACAGATCCTCTCAAATTTCCTGCGCCCACGACGGATAGGGACCGAACTGTCTCACGACGTTCTGAACCCAGCTCGCGTACCGCTTTAATGGGCGAACAGCCCAACCCTTGGGACCGACTACAGCCCCAGGATGCGATGAGCCGACATCGAGGTGCCAAACCTCCCCGTCGATGTGGACTCTTGGGGGAGATGAGCCTGTTATCCCCGGGGTAGCTTTTGTCCGTTGAGCGATGGCCCTTCCATACGGAACCACCGGATCACTAAGTCCTACTTTCGTACCTGCTCGATCTGTCGATCTCACAGTCAAGCTTGCTTATGCCTTTACACGCAAAGAATGATTTCCAACCATTCTGAGCAAACCTTTGAGCGCCTCCGTTATTATTTAGGAGGCGACCGCCCCAGTCAAACTGCCTGCCAGACACTGTCTTCGATCAGGATAACTGATCAGAGTTAGAACGTTCATACAACAAGGGTAGTATCTCAAGGGTGACTCGATCGAAACTAGCGTTCCGACTTCAAAGTCTCCTACCTATCCTGCACATGCAGCACAAACATTCAATATCAAGCTACAGTAAAGCTCCACGGGGTCTTTCCGTCCTGTCGCGGGTACCCAGCATCTTCACTGGAATTTAAATTTCACCGAGTCTATTGTCGAGACAGCGCCCAAATCATTACGCCTTTCATGCGGGTCGGAACTTACCCGACAAGGAATTTCGCTACCTTAGGACCGTTATAGTTACGGCCGCCGTTCACTGGGGCTTCAATTCAGACCTTCGCCGAAGCTAAGTCCTCCTTTTAACCTTCCAGCACTGGGCAGGCGTCAGCCCCTATACTTCATCTTACGATTTTGCAGAAACCTGTGTTTTTGATAAACAGTTGCTTGGGCCTATTCGCTGCGGCTGGCAAATGCCAGCAGTCCTTCTTCCGAAGTTACGGACTCATTTTGCAGAGTTCCTTAACAATAGTTCACTCGCTCACCTTAGTGTTCTCCACTCGAGTACCTGTGTCGGTTTGCGGTACGGGCGATATCTTCTTCCTACGAAACTTTTTTCAGCAGCGTGAAGTCACACAATTCCCAAGTAAACTTGGTACCTTCACAGCTTATCCTTAAGTATAAAAGCATTTGACTCTTATACAGACTAACTGCTTAAAACCACATCCAATAGTGGCCTGTGCTATCCTTCTGCGTCCTTCCATCGGCAATTCAATATCGGTACAGGAATATCAACCTGTTGTCCATCGACTACGCTTCTCAGCCTCGCCTTAGGTCCCGACTAACCCCCCGCGGACGAGCCTTCCGGGGGAAACCTTACTCATTCGGTGGATAGGATTCTCACCTATCTTTCGCTACTCATACCGGAATTCTCACTAGTTAACGCTCCAACATGTCCTTACGGTCATCCTTCATTGCATTAACTACGCTATCCTACCATGCTTACGCATCCACAGTTTCGGTAATATGCTTAGCCCCGGTACATTATCCGCGCAAGAGCACTCGACTAGTGAGCTATTACGCACTCTTTAAAGGATGGCTGCTTCTGAGCCAACCTCCTAGTTGTCTACGCACCTTCACAACGTTTTCCACTTAGCATATATTTAGGGACCTTAACTGGTGATCTGGGCTGTTCCCCTTTTGACGATGGATCTTATCACTCACCGTCTGACTCCTGCATATACTTAGCTGGCATTCGGAGTTTATCTGATTTTGGTAACCCAGAAAGGGCCCCTAGATCAAAAAGTGCTCTACCTCCAGTAAGCTAAATGCAAGGCTACACCTAAATGTATTTCGGATAGAACCAGCTATCTCCGAGTTCGATTGGAATTTCACCGCTATCCACAGTTCATCAAAGGGTTTTTTAACACCCACTTGTTCGGTCCTCCAGTAGGTATTACCCCACCTTCAACCTGACCATGGATAGGTCACTCGGTTTCGGGTCTACAACCACGTACTGAAGCGCCCTATTCAGACTCGCTTTCGCTACGGCTCCAGTCTTTGCACCTTAACCTTGCACGTAATCGTAACTCTCCGGTTCATTCTACAAAAAGCACGCTCTCAGCCATTAACGGCCTCGAACTTCTTGTAAGCACACGGTTTCAAGAACTATTTCACTCCCCTTCCGGGGTTCTTTTCACCTTTCCCTCACGGTACTGGTTCACTATCGGTCACTAGCTAGTATTTAGCCTTGGGAGATGGTCCTCCCAGATTCCGACCCAATTTCACGTGCTGGGCCGTACTCAGGATCCTGATTAGAGAGCAGGAGATTTCGCTTACGGGTCTATCACCCTCTATGGATCAGCTTCCCAACTGATTCAGCTATCTGCTGCCTTTGTAACTCAACATCAGTCCTACAACCCCTGGATGCAAGCATCCAGGTTTGGGCTCTTCCGCGTTCGCTCGCCGCTACTGACGGAATCGAAATTTCTTTACTTTCCTGCTGCTACTGAGATGTTTCAGTTCACAGCGTGTCGCCTCATTCAATCTATGAATTCAAAAGAATGATGATCATTAAGATCGGGTTGCCCCATTCGGAGATCCCCGGGTAAGCTTACTTACAGCTAACCGAGGCATATCGTAGTTAGTCACGTCCTTCATCGCCTGCTAGTGCCAAGGTATCCACCGTGCGCCCTTATTAACTTAACCTATGAAGCAAATGCTTCACGATCAGCCAATAAAATATGAGATCTAAATTAATAGATATTTATTAGCGGTAACTTTTCAGTTACTTTTATCGAAGTGAATTTCTCGGTTCAATTACCTGCCGCCCGATGTCGATTAGACGGCAGGATTTAAATTAACAAGAAATTAAAATTACTATTCAGTTATCAATGTACAATTGGCAATCAATGCCAATGGAGAATATCGGGTTCGAACCGATGACCCCCTGCTTGCAAAGCAGGTGCTCTCCCAGCTGAGCTAATTCCCCAGTTGCTGTTCTCAGGGCAACGCTCTGAAAACCGAACAGAACAGACAAACAAATTTGATATCAAAATCAGTGCAGGTTTCCGATTATCCTTAGAAAGGAGGTGATCCAGCCGCAGGTTCTCCTACGGCTACCTTGTTACGACTTAATCCCAGTCATCGGTTTTACCTTAGGCACCGGCCTCCGAAGTTAGCCAAGCGACTTTGGGTACTTCCGACTTCCATGATTTGACGGGCGGTGTGTACAAGACCCGGGAACGTATTCACCGCGACATGCTGATTCGCGATTACTAGCGATTCCGACTTCGTGGAGTCGAGTTGCAGACTCCAGTCCGAACTGAGAGAAGTTTTAAGAGATTAGCTCACCGTCACCGGTTGGCAACTCGTTGTACTTCCCATTGTAGCACGTGTGTTGCCCAGGTCATAAGGGGCATGATGATCTGACGTCGTCCCCACCTTCCTCCGGTTTATCACCGGCAGTCTCATTAGAGTGCCCAACTAAATGCTGGCAACTAATAACAAGGGTTGCGCTCGTTGCGGGACTTAACCCAACATCTCACGACACGAGCTGACGACGACCATGCACCACCTGTCACTGCTGTTCAAAAGAAAAGATCTCATTACAAGACCGGTCAGCAGGATGTCAAGACCTGGTAAGGTTTTTCGCGTATCTTCGAATTAAACCACATGCTCCACCGCTTGTGCGGGTCCCCGTCAATTCCTTTAAGTTTTAGCCTTGCGGCCGTACTCCTCAGGCGGGGTGCTTAATGCGTTAGCTACGTCACTATGAGGCGGAAACCTCTTAACAACTAGCACCCATCGTTTACGGTATGGACTACCGGGGTATCTAATCCCGTTTGCTACCCATACTTTCGAGCCTCAACGTCAGTTACGATCTAGCAAGCCGCCTTCGCCACTGGTGTTCTTCCATATATCTACGCATTTCACCGCTACACATGGAGTTCCACTTGCCTCTATCGCACTCAAGTAAACCAGTTTCCAATGCCCTTCCGGGGTTGAGCCCCGGGCTTTCACATCAGACTTAATAAACCGTCTGCGCTCGCTTTACGCCCAATAAATCCGGATAACGCTCGGGACATACGTATTACCGCGGCTGCTGGCACGTATTTAGCCATCCCTTTCTGGCGAGGTACCGTCAAGCCAGAAACTTTCTCTGAATCTGGTCATTCTTCCCTCGCAACAGTGCTTTACGACCCGAAAGCCTTCATCACACACGCGGCGTCGCTCCGTCACACTTTCGTGCATTGCGGAAAATTCCCTACTGCAGCCTCCCGTAGGAGTTTGGGCAGTGTCTCAGTCCCAATGTGGCCGGCCAGTCTCTCAACTCGGCTACGCATCATCGTCTTGGTGGGCCTTTACCCCACCAACTAACTAATACGCCGCAAGACCATCCATCAGCGATCCAAAAGGATCTTTTAAACGCAAAACATGTGTAATGCGTTGTTACGCGGTATTAGCATCTGTTTCCAAATGTTATCCCCCACTGAAGGGCAGGTTTCTTACGTGTTACTCACCAGTTCGCCACTCTAGCCATATGCCTTCAATCACTCCGAAGAGATCATGTCGGCGACTAGCGTACGACTTGCATGTATTAGGCACGCCGCCAGCGTTCATCCTGAGCCAGGATCAAACTCTCATATTAAAGTAAAAGTCTGAACTTAGCGTTCAAAATCAACTACTGACTTTTTTTAAAAAAGGTCCGTAATTTATTGTTTTTTGTATTACGAATTGACTTCGCAAATTAATGAATCAATTTATCCAATTGGATCAAAGACCCAATTAGAACCCTACACAATTTGTTTGTCATTGTTCTGTTCAGTTTTCAAAGTGCTGCGTCACTTACGAAAGCAACTATTTAATAATACCAGCGTTTTTAACGAATGTCAAGAACTTTTTTAAATTCTTTTTCGCAGCTCCTTACCTGATCTAACAAGCAAGGAACACATCAACGAGCTGACTTAAATATATTACCGCCATTTACAGCGAAGGTCAAGGAAAAATACAAAAAAACCTCACAAATTTTTGTGAGGTAGAAAAAACGGGGGGGAAATTAAGGCTGCGATGTATCGATAGAAGCTGATGAACCATTGCTATTACTAGAATCAGATGATTCCTTAGAACTTTTTATCGATTTAAAATATGCCTTGATTCTGTTTTTTGATTGAATCAAAATTTCACTTGTTTTATATTTTTTGTAAATTTTTGCATTGTTATTTTTTGCTTCTATGGAGCTTGGATTAGTTTTGAAAGAATTTCTTAAATTAGAAATAATTTTTTGATATGTATAATCAAAATTTTTAACATTTACCTTTTTAAACGTTGGATTTTTTTCAAATCTTAATAAGTCGCCTGTTATGACCTGGTCAGAATAGCCCAGTTGCTGATCAACATAATCTTGAGTGGATTCGATAAATTTCTTTTCGCTCTTCGATATAGAAGAAAACAAAATTCGTTGACCAGTAATCGTGTTCCAGTAGCTGTCATTCATTTTGATTATTTTAGGAGTTACGAAATCACCATTTCTAAAACTAACGATTTGTTTGTGGTCGGGAGAGAGAAGGTCGCTGCCAAACTGAATATAATTATTTGGTACACCTAACAGATCGAAAAGAGTTGGAGCAACATCTATCTCTCCACCGTAAGTATGATTGATACCGCCCGGCAAATTATTAGCATGAATCATAAAAGGAACTTTTTGAAACTGAGCTAGATCATAATTAGTTACTTTATCATCATCTTTTTTTAGTAGCTGAGCAATAGCCGGTTGATGATTTTCGGAAATTCCGTAATGATCGCCGTAAACATAGATCAGGCTATTATTATACAGGCCGGAATCTTTAAGCCACTGCAAAAACTCACCAAAAGCAGAGTCTAAATAGTGGGCAGTTTGAACATAATGGTCGACAGTACGATCTCCTGTAGTGGTTGCCGGGAATTGACTTGAAATTTCCCTATTAGTTTCATAAGGATAGTGATTAGTAACAGTAATTATTTTTGCGTAAAACGGTTGCGGCAGCTGGGATAAATATTTAGAAGAATCTTTAAGGAAAATTTTGTCAAGCATGCCATAGCCCAAATTGTAATCAGAATTATTTGCATTAGGATAAAAACTTTTGCTGAAGAAATAATCATATCCCCATGATTTATATGCATTATTACGGTTCCAAAAAGATGGCACATCCCCATGAAAAGCAGCGCTTGTATATCCTCTTTGATCCAAAATAGCCGGGACCGATTGGAAAGTATTGGTTGAACCATATTTGACCATTGCCGATCCCGAAGGAAGGCCAAAGAGAGAATTATCCAACATCATTTCAGCATCAGAAGTTTTTCCTTGTCCTACCTGATGATAAAAATTATCAAAGGCAATAGTATGTTGATCATGAAAAAAATTATTCAAATTGGGAGTGACTTCTTGACCATCAACTTTCATGCCGATCAAAAATTGTTGGAAAGATTCAAGATGAAAGACTATGACATTCCGCCCTTTGTCGATACCAAAGTATTTAACATTATCAGCAGCTCTATTTTTAGAGACCCATTTTGAAATCGGTTTTAATTGGGAACTGCTTGCTCTTTTTCTGCTTTGAGCTTGACTATGAGTTTGAAGCGCGTTAAAAGCAGCGTATTCATTGAGACCAAGATATTTGACAATATAATTATTGTCAAAAGTTCGGGTTAAAAGGCCTGATCTATCAGAACTTGCGAGACCAAAAACAGCAAAAACCGAAACAAAACCAAGCAGACTGGTCAAAACAGAAAATTTCTTTCTGATACCGTTGGTATCGACCTTTATTTGTTTGAAAATAAGTAAAACTATAAGAACTAAGATATCCAAAAAAACAAGAAAATCGGATAAATGAACGATCCCAGCTATAGACTTGCTAAGATTTTCTCCTACTGAAGAACCAGACGAGATTATAGATAAAGACAAAAAATCACTGAATTCTCGATAGTATAAAACATTAGCAAAAAGCCATAAGCTCTGAATAATATTCATCAATATCATTAACCAATAAGCTAAATACCCGCGAAAATAGAGTGCAATACTCAACAAAATGATCGCACTTGGCAGAGGATTTAAAATGGCGATCAAAACTTGAGTCGGACCTTTTATACCTAAATTAAAGTTAACAAAATATTGAATTACTGTTTTTAACTCAATAAAAAAAAGATTGATTAAAAAAAACGATGTGATCGGTGATAATTTATGGTTGGAAATAATTATTTTTATTTGTTTATAGATTTTTTTTAACATAAGTTTAAAAAGTTAATTTCATTTCATGCATTATTTCATAAATGTCGATAGCCGCTAAATCGATATTATCAAATTCAAAGATTTGCTGCTGACGAAATTCTTTTACTGTAAATATCTGCTTTGTATGATCAAAACTTACGCGTACTAAATTTATTCCATACATATCAAAATTCCTGACTTGGATTTCTTTAGTATTGTCTTTGACCATTGCATTGAGTCTATTCAAAATAGGTTCGATTTCTGAATTACTTTTTGTCATTATTTTTTCCATGCCGATTATTCGGTAATACATTATACGCTATCAACCCTGCAAAAATGCCAAAGTAATAAGTAATTATCCTCCATAAAAGCATTGCAAAAATAGTAACTGTATGGTTTGACAAAAAACTGGAAAAAAGCAAAGCAAAACCAGCTTCAGCTCCCCCGCTACCTCCTGGCACCGGGAATATAGAAATCGCCAAGGTAAGAATAACATTTAAGGCGATTATAAACATAAAATCAGCGTTATCAGCATGTACAGCTAGAAGAATAAAATATGGAATCGAATAAAACAAAAAAAGTTGTAAAAGAGTTACTAATGAAGCGGCTAGAATTTTTTTTGGATTAGATAATAATTGTTCAGACACATCATGAAATTCAACTATCTTATCATCTAATTTTTTTCTTATTGAAGTGATTTGATCATCGCTAAGAAAAAAGGAAAAAGGTTTCAAACATAGATCGGCTATCTTTTTTGTAACTGGAGGAAAAAACATAATAGAAATAAGGGCCAATAAAACCAGGATATGTATAACTAAACCAAAAATAACTAAACCGGTCATCGACAGCATGTGATCGGCAACATATTGATAGCCAAAAATCAAACAAATCAAAAAAGCAACAACGATCATCCCCTGGTATATGACAAACTTCATCAAAGAAATAGAACTCGCTTGTCCAACAGGTATACCAGCTTGGTTAAGTCCTAATATCTGAAGGGGTTGCCCGCCAAAAGAAAAAGGAGTTATTCCATTGCCGAATTGTTCCATAAAAGGAATTCTGATCAATCCCCAAGCACTGGCCTTATTATCCTTGCCTAATAAAATATCTAATGTCCATGACATAGAAAAATAGTAAAAAATGATCAACAAAAGCGCTAATATAAGCCAAAAATAGTTGGTCTGCTTAAATAAACCAGAAAATTCCCTAAAATCAACATCGTTAAAACTATAAATGAATACGACAGCACCAATGAATAAGGTGAATAGAAGCCAGAAAAATTTTTGTTTTTTTGTCATTGAATCCCCTTTTTAGTTTCAAATAAAGATAACGCTTCTTGATAAGCATTTTTTATTTTTTTGCCTATTTTGGAAACATCCCTAGATTCTGCAGTCGCAAAACCGGCATCAGACAAATCCGGCAGCTGGTCATGAAGTATTAAATTTAATTTATCATCAAATTCATCGATAGACGAAGCCTTATAACAATTTTTGCCATCATAAAGCCAATCGTTATAAACAGGTATATCTCTTACCAACAGCTTTTGACGACTTGCAAGTGCTTCGAGTACAACGATCCCTTCGGTCTCCTCGTAACTAGGAAAAAGAAACAGGTCAGAATCTGAATAAGCGCCAAAAAGGTCTGATCCATTCAAATAACCCGGAAATAAGCAATTATCAGGATGGAACTTTAATACTGCTTTTCGAATTTTAGAAGGGATGATGCTTAAATTCGTATTGCCCAGCCAAACAAAAATGTACTCAGGGTTTCTTCTGGCAAGTTCAATAAAATCTAATATTCCCTTTCTTGCAAAAAAAAGTCCTACAGATAAAACGATCTTTCTCTTATCATCATGAGACAAACCTAAAAATTTTCGGAAAGCAATAACGTTATCCGGCCGATATCCATAATCTGAAACTCTGACTCCATTAGATATAGGTATTATAGGCTGCTTAAGACCATATGATTCTAATAATTTTTTTGAGTAAACAGTTGGAGTTATTATGAGATCCGCTTGTTTATACGAATTAATAAGATGCTTTTTAAAAAATGGTGCAAAAAAATTAGACAAAATAAAAGAATTACGAAAATCTTCATAAGTTGAATGAGCATGATAGACGACCGCTTTGCTATTTTTATGGGCGTGTCTAGCCATAAAAAAAGATTTGGGTCCATAGGTGTTGATATCGACCAAATCATAATCCGAGGAATGAGGCGAAGTCGTAACTTCAACGTCTGTGAACGACAATTCTTCTTGCTGGAGCTTTTGAGCGTGTCCGATCCCTGATTTTTTGATCAAAGAAGGGTTTTCAAAGTACTGTAAAACTTTCATTCAATCTATTCTACTATTTATCCTTTTTTTTATTTTTTTTGCTTTTAAGAAAATTCAACTTTGCCATTTGCGGAAACGATAATCTATTAAATAACTGCTTAGCATAACTTACTTCATCGTCGGTCGGCTCTAATGAAATTTTAGAGACAGACGGCTGAAAATTCTTTAAGATCTGCTTATAAAATTCCAAAACATCATTTCCAAAACGATCTGCGCTGACTTTATCCAACACAGAGTTTCTTTGATCGCTTTCCTTTTTAAGTTCAGGGTGA
Organism: Oenococcus alcoholitolerans; assembly: GCF_051852995.1. GTDB lineage: Bacteria > Bacillota > Bacilli > Lactobacillales > Lactobacillaceae > Oenococcus > Oenococcus alcoholitolerans. The sequence goes on along the minus strand of NZ_CP176042.1, from coordinate 476,397 downwards.
GCCAAATAATATTTGATCGCCTCAGCCATTTGATCGTCATCACTGACTATAGTACCTATCTCTTTAGAATTAGTTATTTGTTCCAAGTAAGTATTTTCCATTGCAACGAATGGCCGGTCAGCATTGATAGCTTCGATAAAAGTCAGACCTTGAGATTCAGAAGTAGACGCACTAGCAAAGACATCAGACATTCGATAATAAGAATAAACCTGGTCGTGTTCTACCATACCAACAAATTTAACGAATTTATTTAATCCGAGTGCCTTAGCATGATCTTGAAGTTCCGATTTGGCCGGACCATCCCCAGCGATAACTAAAACAGCATCCTTAAACTCCTCTAATACATCAGGCAAAATATTTATAAGTTCTTCAATATTTTTTTCAAAAGCAACTCTACCTAAAGAAAGAATGACCGGTTGCTTAGATTTTATATGTAACTTTTTTCTTAGTTCAGATGATCTATCGACTTTATCGCGGCAGAAACTGACCCCGGTCGGAATTATCGGCATCGGGGCGCTGACGCCGTAACCGCGTAAAGTATCATAGACTCGTTGACTTGGAGCAACGACTCCGTTTACTGATTTTAAATAGGATCTGACTATGACCTCGACTCCTCCTGATTTGATCAGCCGACCATTCATAACATAGTGAGTATAGTCTTGGTACATCGTATGATAAGTATGGACGATGGGAATTTTTAACTGACGGGCAACTATTTTGCCCATCAATCCTAAGCTGAACTCAGTTTGTGTATGGACAATATCCAATCGTAAAGTTTTAGCGATTTCAATAGCTTCAAAAAACCCGCGAAAAGCGATCCTTCGATCTTTAAAACCGGTATATGGGATAGAAGAAAAACGATAAATATTTTTTTCCGATCCTTTACCGTACTGTGAGCGTTTTACTTTAGGGTCAGTGGTGGTAAAGATATATACATTATTACCAAGTTTTTCAAGCTCACGAGATAATATTTGAGTACTAGTACTTACACCTGAAATTTGAGGGAAATAAGTATCAGTAAATAAACCGATATTCATGTATCTTATTATACTTGTCATCGGAAAATCAGCAAAATAAAAAACTCGCACAGCGAGTTTTTATAATTTAAATAAATAATTATTCAATAAATTATTTTTGATAGCTTTTTACCAAATCGATAACTTGTTGGTTCGTTTGCTGATTTACAGATTTTTCAGCAAGTTCTTTCATATCAGAAACTTTTAGACTCTTCATCAAAGACCTAGTCGGCAAAACTGATGATGCTGACATGGAGAATTCGTCAAGCCCTAATCCCATTAAAATAGGGACAGCAACCGGGTCTCCTGCCATTTCACCACACATAGCTACAAACTTCTTTTCATTATGTGCCGATTCAATAACATGCTTGATCAAACGAAGAATGGCTGGGTTATAAGGCTGATACAAATAAGAAACACGATCATTTCCTCTGTCAGCAGCCATTGTATATTGAATCAAATCATTAGTTCCGATCGAAAAGAAATCGACTTCCTTGGCAAACTGATCAGCTAAAACAGCAGAAGCGGGTATTTCCACCATGATACCAAGTTTGATATTATCAGCAATTTTCGTACCGTTTTTAACGAGGCGATCACGTTCTTCTTCATAAATCTTTTTTGCATCTCTAAACTCTTGTAAGGTTGCGATCATTGGGAACATGATCCAAAGATCACCATATACTGAGGCTCTAAGCAATGCGCGAAGTTGGGTGCGGAATATATCATCTTGTTTAAGCGATATACGGATCGCACGATAACCGAGAAACGGATTGTCTTCTTTTGGCAGTTTCCAATAACTAAGTTGCTTATCACCGCCAATATCCATGGTTCTTACCGTTACAGGCTTGCCTTTTAATGCTTGAAGAGCAGCTTTGTATGACTCAAACTGTTCATCTTCAGTTGGCAAATGATCTGAATCGATAAACAAAAATTCGGTTCTAAACAAGCCGATGCCTTCGGCACCATTTTTGACGACTGCATCAAGATCTTTAGGAGAACCAATGTTAGCATTGACATCAAAGTGAATACCATCGGCTGATTGACTAGGCTTATCTCTTAGTTCAGCTTGTTGACGTTTTCTTGCATAATACTCGCCGACTTTTCGAGCATAAACGATTTCTTCTTCCTGGTTTGGATCGACCAAGACATCTCCAGCCCCGCCGTCAACGATCAGATTAACACCATTTTTAATATTATCGATAGCATTACCGGTACCAACAACAGCAGGTATTTCTAATGAACGCGCCATTATGGATGCGTGAGCAGTTCGACCACCCATATCTGTCACGATGCCTCTTACAAACTGCGGATCCAATTGGGCAGTGTCGGATGGTGTCAAATCATGGGCAACAACGATAACTTCCTCATTTATCAAAGCGGGATTCGGCAAAGACACACCCAGCAAATGGCTAATGATCCTTTTAGCTATGTCGCGGATATCTCCTGCTCTTTCCTGCATATAAGCGTTATCTTTCATTGCTTCGAAAGTGGCAACATAGTGATCAGTGACATTTTTGACAGCGGACTCGGCATTTATACTATTATCAGTTATTTGGGCTTGGATGGCCGCAATCATCTCTGGATCGGACAAAATAGTTAGGTGGGCTTCAAAAACTTCAGCCTCGTCTTTTCCAAGATTTTTTTCTGCTTTAGCCTTTATTTTCTGCAAATCATCCTTAGAATCTGCCAAAGCCTTGTCTAAACGATCTTTTTCATTATCCAAATCAGAAACTTTTTGATTATAAGAGAACGAAAGATCTGGATCAACTAAAAGATAGCTTTTAGCGATTCCGACTCCATCAGAAGCAGCGATCCCCTTCAACTTCTTTGTCTGTGTTTCAGTCATTTAAATCCTCCAAGTAATTTTTAGAAAACTTATTTAATTTATACCAAAAGTCATTCTGGTAGCGTTTTCTTAAAACAATTCCATTATGACCCAAAAAGGGTATAAATGAACGTTTTTTAGAAAACGTTTTCAAAATATTTTTCTAAAAAGACGCCGACGCCGTCTTCATCATTATTTTTTGTAATGACGTCAGCCTCCCTTTTGACCTCATCGATAGCATTAGCAACTGCTACACCGACTTTAGCAGCCTTTATCATGCCCAGATCATTCTCCTGGTCACCAAAAGCCATCAAATTATTAAAATCCCAGCCGAAATGAGCAAGCAGTTCTTTTAATCCGCTTTGCTTATTGACTCCTTTAGGCAAGAATTCTAACAAATTAGGTCGACTTTTTACGATCGTGAGCGAGGGATAATCACTTAAATATTTTTGGATTTTCAGCACTTTATCAGGATCAGTTTGACTAACAAATTTATAATATTTTAAATTTTCAGGTAAATCAGCGAAGGGCAGATCAACAAAGTCCATCAAACCATGAATAAATTTTTGATATCCTGATTTTTCAACATCAATTACCGAAAAACCCTTATCAATGCTAACGACATCGATCGGAAATTTCATTTTTAAGGCAAGCTCGGCAATCGGTTTTATTTGTTCTTTGGTTAAAAAGCGGCTAGAAATAATTTTATGACTAGCATTATGCTGAACAGTTCCGCCATTAAAATTGATTGAAAAATCTTCTTCTTTTTTCAAATCAAGCTGTTCGATATATGGAACGATCCCCTTGATCGGTCTCCCAGTCGTTAAAACTATTTTTAGCCCCTTTTCATGCAATTTTTTTAAAATATCTTCATTTCTTGGACTGATTTCTTTTTTACTATTTAACAAAGTATTATCTAAATCAAAAGCAATTAATTTTATTGTCATTTTGGCTCCTTAAAATATATACCAATTAATATACCAATTTTATTTTTTTCTTGACTTTTTTATAATATAATAAAATATGAGGTGAAAAAATGAAAATAATAATTGAAGAAAACAAGCAGCAAGCTTCAAAGAAAATTTTTCAACTTTTTCGTGAAGAAATAAATAGCGGCAGCAAAGTATTCGGATTAGCAACTGGATCTACACCAGAAGATTTTTATAAGTTAGTTACAGAATCTGACCTTGATCTGACAAAATCAATTTCTATTAATCTGGATGAGTATGTGGGTCTTAAATTTAGCGATCCGCAAAGTTACCACTATTTTATGAAAGAACATCTTTTTTTAAAAAAACCATTTGCTGAATCATATCTTCCAAATGGCTTGAGCAGTAATTTAGAAAATGAAACAAAAAGATACGACAAAATTATTACCGAAAATCCCATCGATTGGCAAATATTAGGCATCGGCCGCAACGGACATATAGGTTTTAATGAACCGGGCAGCTCTTTTAACAGTCAAACGCATATCGCCGATTTAACAGAAAGCACTATTAAAGCTAATGCGCGTTTTTTCAAAAAAGAAAGCGATGTTCCCAAAAAAGCGATATCAATGGGTATAGCCTCGATCATGAAATCAAAAAAAATCGTCCTGGCGGCTTTTGGTTCAGAGAAGGCCGATGCAGTCAAAAAATTTATAATGGGACCAATAACCGAAAATGTTCCTGCATCGATCCTTCAGAAACACCAAGATGTGACAGTTGTTCTTGACGAGCAAGCAGCTGCTGCTTTGAACGAAAAATAGTGTTTTATCCATTTGAATATCATGTAGATAAAAAAGCAGCTTTACAGCTGCTTTTTTAAATAATAAAAACAAAAAAACTTGCTTATCCAATCAAAGACTCGCTTTTAAGTGTGCTCTCAACTCCGTCTAAAGCAGCTTGAGCATCATCCCCATCAGCGACGATCTCGATTTTTGCATCTTTACCAGCACCCAAACTCATAACACCCATAATAGATTTTAGGTTAACTTCTTTTCCGTCATATCTCAAAGTAAGCTTGGAATCGAACTCTGACGCTTTTTGAACCAGCATCGTTGCCGGACGGGCATGCAAACCAGAATCAGCAGTGATTGTAAATTCTTTTGAAACCATAATTCCTCCATTTCACTAATTAAGTTTATCAATAATCTCAAAATAAGCAAGCGCTTACAACTAAAGTTCCACAAAACAAATCAGAAACTTAAAAAAACGCTCTGTGATTATTTTACCTTTTCCTGGCGTCTATAAATAATTTTTCCGCCTTTTTCTGCAAAACCTTTTATCGAAGAATGGTAACTATAGTCGGCCCAGACTTTATAAAAATCAGGAAAATTTTGAGAGTCGACTTGAAACTGATCTATTTTTTTCAATCGCAATTCTTCTAAAAGTTCTTTAAAATCTTCAGCCATTAATGTCTCCCCTTGTGATGATGCCTAAAATAATCAACAATATTTTGATTAGCTTTTTGAGCACTTATAATCATTGTTCTAAGCTCTTGATCTGGTACGCCATTAGTATCCATACCAGCATTTTTAATATTTATCCTAGCTTGATCAACGATCATCTGAGGAATTTGGTCAGGTCCTGCATAACGTTTAGTCCATTGCGAGAGCGATGCTTTTTGCTTTGCTTCTGATTGTGCTTGCTGCTCAGCTTTTTTTTGAATTAGCTCAGACTCCTCCTGGGCTTTTTTCTGCTGCGATATAATGTGATTTACTTGTGATATTTTGTCCTGTGCCCGCCTTGCTAATAACGAATATCCACCAGTTCTGCCAAAGGTCTGAACTTTCTGAAAACTTAAAATAGCATCATTATAGTTTTTTGCCTTCACAAAATTATCAGCTTGAATAAACGAAGATATTTGAGATACTTTAGCCTCTATATTAGATTGTTTATCGACTAAGTTTAAAGACTCGTTCAAAGTATTGCTTGCGCGCGCATAATCACCGCTTTTGACCTGCATAGCAGCTTTGTTTCTCAGTTTATCAAAAGTATTTTTTTGATTTTGCTGATATTTATCATAAGCAAAAAAAGCCGCACCGGCAATAACTAGGATTATAAACAAAAAAATTAAAAATTTTCTCATAGCATCAATTTCAAGATCAATAGGTAAAAACTCTTGCTATAACGATTATAACTAAATAACTATAAGCATGCATTAAGGGCAAAAATAATACTGACCTTTCTTGACTATTAAAAAGAGCAGTGTATAATTTTAATCAAAGGTCAATAAAGGTCAAACAGTTTTAGAAGTTAAAACGGCTGTTTGAAATTTATCTTTTATTGAGTGGAGGCTAGAATGGCTGATTACAACAACAATGATCCATTTGCTTTTGGAAACATGAGCATTGATGATATTTTTCGTCAGCTCAATGGCCAAATGGCAAATATGCAACAACCTTCAAATCAAGGCAGGACCGCACAAGCTGGCAACAGTAACGGCAACAATAATAGAAGAAAGAAGAACGGCTTGTTAGAACAGTTTGGAGTAAATATTACCGAACAAGCCCGCAAGGGCAAGCTTGATCCTGTGATCGGCAGAGATAAAGAAATAGAACGCACGATCGAAATACTAAATCGCCGTACTAAAAATAATCCTGTACTGATCGGAGAACCAGGTGTGGGTAAAACTTCTGTCGTCGAAGGATTGGCTCAAGCTATCGTTGCTAAAAAAGTTCCTGATAAGCTTTTGAACAAAGAAATTATTCGTTTAGACATGGTTTCATTAGTTCAGGGAACGAGCATGCGCGGGCAGTTTGAAGCACGTATGCAGCAATTGATGAAAGAAGTCGAATCAAGAAAAGAAGTTATCCTATTTATAGATGAGATCCACGAAATCATGGGAGCCGGGAACGCTGAAGGCGGTATGGATGCAGGAAATATATTAAAACCTGCCCTGGCTCGCGGAGAATTCCAGCTTATTGGAGCAACTACTTTAAAAGAATATCGCAGTATTGAAAAAGATGGTGCGATCGCTCGCCGTTTCCAAGAAGTCATGGTTGATGAACCATCACCAGAAGAAGCTTTTGAAATTCTGAAGGGGTTAAAATCTAAATACGAAGATTATCACCACGTTACCTACTCAGATGATGTGCTTAAAGCTGCTGTAGATTTATCTGATCGTTATATTCCAGAGCGTTTTTTGCCCGACAAAGCAATTGATTTGATCGATGAAGCCGGGTCTCGCAAGAATTTGCACCTACAGTTTATAAATCCCGAAGAAATACAGCAAAAAATAAATAATGCCGAAGCGATGAAACAGCAGTCGATCGAAAAAGAAGATTACGAAAAAGCTAGTTATTGGCGTGATCAGGTCGATACCCTTCAAAAACAAAAAAAGGCTGCGGAAGCAAATCCCGAGAATCTTGCAAATGCCGTAAAAGTCAACATTTCGGATATAACCAAGATAATCGAAGAACAAACTAAGATCCCTGTTGGCGAGATAAATAAAAACGAAGCAACACAGCTTCGGGATCTTGATAAAAACCTTGAAAAGAGGGTCATTGGTCAAGATAAAGCTGTCGCAAGAATCGCTCGAGCAGTTAGAAGAAATAGAATAGGCCTAACTAAATCGGGTCGGCCGATCGGATCATTTCTATTCGTTGGTCCTACTGGAGTTGGCAAAACCGAAACTGCTAAACAGCTTGCAAGAGAAATGTTTGGTTCTGAAGACGCAATGATACGTTTTGACATGTCTGAATATATGGAACCTCAAAGTATTTCTAAACTGATCGGAGCACCTGCCGGATACGTCGGATATGAAGATGCCGGTCAATTAACCGAAAAAGTTCGTCGTCACCCTTATTCATTGATTCTTTTAGATGAAATAGAAAAAGCTCATCAAAATGTTTTAAATACTTTTCTGCAAATACTAGATGACGGCAGATTAACTGATTCGCAAGGACGGGTCGTCAGCTTTAAAGATACGATTATTATCGCAACTTCCAACGCCGGAACCGGGGATGTGGGATCTAATCAAGTTGGATTCGCTGCAGAAGCTGAAAACAGCGAAAGATCTGAAAACAATCGCCTGATCGAGAAGCTGAAGAACTACTTCAAACCAGAATTCTTAAATAGGTTCGATGCGATCGTTGAATTCAGCGAACTCAACAAGAATCAGCTTAATAAAATCGTTAATTTGATGTTAAACAATATGAATTCGATGCTCAAGATTAAAAACATCCAAGTAAGCGTTGACGAAGATGTTAAAAATAGATTGGTCGACTTAGGATACGATCCGCAAATGGGTGCACGTCCATTAAGAAGAGTCGTCCAAGAGCAAATCGAAGATCGGATAGCAGATTATTATCTTGATCATCCCAATACCAATCAGTTAGAAGCTGTTTTGGATGGTGATAAAATTAAAGTAATTGGAAAGAAACAAGGGGCGGTCATCAGCAGCAATAAGACTGCACCAACTAATAAAAAATAAATTTAATTGCTTTAATAGTAATGAAAACAGCCTTTAAAGGCTGTTTTTTTATAACCTATTCAATAAAAATAATCAAAAAGATATAGAATTATTAGGTATGGAAATAGTAATTTCAATTCATCTTTTATCTGTCCTTGCTTTAGCAATTTTTGGAACGCTAGCTTTAACCGCTGAAGGTCCTAAAAAAAATTTTATATTGACCACCAGAATAATTTACCTGCCTCTATTTGTCAGCGGAATAATAGCAGCTTTTAGAAGCGCTCAAAATCAACCGATTTTAACTGTCGCAAAAATTGCCGCAGCTTTGATTTTGATAGCTCTTCTGGAAATAATTTTTTCTAAAAAAGAAAGACAAGGATCTAATTTAATGCTTATATTAGTTCTCTTGGTTTTTACTTTAACATCCGTTTTAGGAATAGCCTTAGTCTTAAATAGATAAACGAATATATCAAACAGTTTAAAATTCGTTAATGTGCAAACAAAAACCCAGTCGGATTTAACCAACTGGGTTTTACTTTGCAGTGAATAGTTACTTGTCAGATATAGCAGCTATTCCTGGTAATGTCTTACCTTCGAGGTATTCCAAACTAGCACCACCACCAGTAGAAATGTGAGTAAACTGATCAGCAATACCTAACTGAGAAACAGCAGCAGTTGAATCGCCGCCGCCAACGATGGTCGTAGCCCCTTGAGAGGTCAAAGAACCAATGTATTTTCCGATCTCAAGTGTACCGTTTGCAAAATTGCTCATTTCAAATACACCCATCGGCCCATTCCATACAACTGTTTTTGCACCCTTTAGAGTTTCTTTGAACTTTTCGATGCTTTTCGGACCAATATCAAGTCCCATCCAGCCATCATCGATTCCTTTTTCAAAAACTTTCGTTGGAACATCATTGGCAAAACTTTCAGCTGCAAGAGAATCATCAGGAAGAACCAGCTTATCACCGGCTTGAGCAATAATTTCTTTTGCTAAATCAACACGATCTTCTTCAAAAAGAGAATTCCCGATCTTGCGGCCGCGAGCCGCTGCGAAAGTATAACTCATTCCCCCGCCAACAATAACTTTGTCAGCCTTGCCAAGAAGATTTTTGATAACGGCTATTTTATCAGAAACTTTAGCTCCGCCTAGAACAGCAACGAACGGACGTTTTGGATCATTTACAGCAACGTCAAGATATTTGATTTCTTTTTCCATCAAGAAACCTGCAGCCGTCCGAGAAACATTAGAAGCAATACCAACGTTAGAAGCATGCGACCTATGAGCAGTACCAAAAGCGTCGTTAACAAAAATATCATCGCCTAAGCTTGCCCAATACTTACCTAGTTCAGGATCATTGCCTGATTCGCGTTTTACATACTCGCCCTGATCATTTACGTCCTCATAACGAGTATTTTCAACCATCAATGCTTGTCCCTCGTTTAATGCAGAGACAGCGTCCTCAAGTTTCTTTCCTTCAGTTACTCCAGGAAAAATAACATCTTGACCCAAAAGATCACTTAAATGTTTAGCCACCGGGCGAAGACTAAGCCCCGGTTTGTCCTCAGCTTTTTTAACTCTTCCTAAATGACTGAAAAGTATAGCTTTTCCACCTTGCTGAAGAACATACTTGATCGTCGGCAATGCAGCAACGACACGATTATCATTACCGATAACGCCATCTTTGATAGGAACGTTAAAGTCAACACGCATCAAAACTTTTTTACCTTTTAAATCAAGGTCTTTTACTGTTAATTTTGCCATTTGGCCTCCTTGCATACGATTATATTATAGTGTAAAAACTCACAATTTAGAAATTTTTACAACTGATTTCGTAATTAAGAATACCAAAAAAATTATTTATCATATCCAGGTTTGCCAAGAATCTTGAACATATTTGTCTTATAAACTTCGACTCCTGGCTGGTTAAACGGATTGATAGCATTCAAATATCCAGAAACAGCAACCGCTGCTTCAAAGAAGTAAATTAAACTGCCTAAATTAAATTCGTCTAAGTTATCCAGTTTAAGGAGTATATTAGGAACTCCAGCCGAAGTATGTGCTTGAGCCGTAGCTGTCAGAGCTGCTTCATTAACTTCTTTTAAAGGACGGTCCAGCAAATAGTCCAAATTATCAGTATTGTCATCCGCAGCTGGAACTACCCTTTTGCTGATCGGTTTATCAATATCCAAGATAGTTTCAAAAAGTATTTTTTTACCATCTTGAATAAATTGGCCTATCGAATGAAGATCGGTAGAAAAAATGGCAGAAGTTGGGTAGATTCCCTTGTTGTCCTTGCCTTCTGATTCAGCCATCAATTGTTTCCACCATTCAAACAAATATCTGAATTGCGGTTCATAACCAACGATCGTCTCAACGTCAAAACCTTTGCGGTATAAAATATTACGATAAATAGCATAAAGGATCGAAGGTTTATTGAGAATGTCTTCGTCTTTTGCAAACTCATCTTGCGCGTCTTTAGCGCCTTCAAGCAAAGCTGAAATATCTATCCCGGCTGCAGCTATAGGCAATAATCCAACAGCACTCAAGACAGAATAACGACCGCCGATCCCATCGGGAACAACAAAGCGCTCATAACCGTTTTCTTTTGCGACATTCAACAATGCACCTTTATGAGCATCAGTGGTAACGTAGATCCTTTTTGATGCCTCTTCTTTACCATATTTCTTTTCGATAAGATCCTTGAAAATACGGAAAGCGATTGCAGGTTCTGTCGTCGTACCTGATTTAGAAATAACGTTTACAGAAAAATCACGATCGCCAATCAAATCGATAACATCATCGATATAACGGCCTGAAGCAGAAGTGCCTAAGAAGTAAACTTCAGTGGAGCCGTCTTTGCTTGCTTTTTCATTATGAAATTCTGATTTTAAGAATTCAATGACTGCTCTGGCTCCAAGATATGATCCACCAATACCGATCACGACCAAAACTTTGGAATCGCTTCTGATCTTATCAGCAGCTTTTTTTATTCGAGCAAACTCATCACGGTCATAATCAGTTGGAAGAGTAAGCCAGTCTTCCATCTCATTACCAACTCCCGAACGATCAAGCAAAGTTTTTCGAGCCAAGGATGCAGCAGGTTTTAATAATTCAACTTCGCTATCAGAAACAAAATCTTTTAAATAATCTTTTTTAAAAGTTACTTTCATGTTTCTCCTCACTGTACAGTTACGGATTTCGCTAAGTTACGCGGATGGTCAACATCCAATTTCCTGCCTAATGAGGTGTAATAAGCAAGAAGCTGGATCGGAATCGCTTCGAGAATAGGGCTAAACATCTCCATTTCATCTTTCAATTCCGGCAGGATGATATCATCTCCGGAATGAGCAAGATTTTTAGTTACGATCGTAATCGCTTTCGCACCGCGGGCTTTGGTCTCCTCAAGATTAGAGCGCGTAAGTCCGGCAGTTTTTGCTTGCGATATCAATCCAATGACGGGGGTGTTTTGCTCGATTAGAGAAATGGTTCCGTGTTTTAACTCTCCGGCCGCAAAACCCTCAACTAAAGTATAGGATATTTCTTTGAGTTTTAACGCAGCTTCTAGAGTAACATCGGCATCGACACCTCTGCCAATATAAAAAGCGCGGCCAGCTTCGACTAAGTATCTGTTAGCGATTTCTTTTATTTTTTCTTTACCGTCAATGACTGATTGCATCATTACCGCTAAATGACTCAATTGCTCTTCTAAATGTGCCTTTTTACCGTTCAAAGCAGCGGCAATGATTATTTGGGTAATGATCTGGGCGGTATAAGCCTTCGTTGAAGCAACTGCTATTTCCGGTCCAGCTAAGAGCGGCAATGAATAATCTGCCTCTCTGGTAAGCGTAGAATTAGTCACATTTGATAATGTCAAACTTGGATAGCCTTCGCTTTTGATAAGCTCAAGGACCTGTCTGCTATCAGCGGTTTCCCCAGACTGACTGATAAAAATAAAGAATGGTTTTTTTGGCAGCAAAGGCTGATCATATGCAAATTCAGAAGCAACATGAACTTCAGTTGGTATACCAGCCCATTTTTCAAAAAATCTGCGTCCGATCAAGCCAGCGTGATAGCTCGTCCCGGCAGCGATTATATATATACGATCGCTTTTTTTGATAGCATCAAGGATATTCGTATCTATTTTCGGTAAATCATTATCAAAATAATGCTGGATCAATTTCCGTGCAACTGAAGCTTGCTCGTCGATCTCTTTAAGCATGAAAAATGGATAAGCCCCCTTATCGGCTGCAGCCGGATCAATATTCAAGTGGAAGGGTTCGCGAGTAAATTTATTACCCTCGGCGTCATAAAGAGAGACGTCAGTTTTAGATACGACAGCTATTTCGCCGTCGTGTAATTCAATAAAATCCTTAGTAAGCTTTAATACAGCAGAAGCATCTGACGTCACAACATTAGCATCTTTGGAAACGCCAACAAGAAGCGGACTTTTTGATTTAGCAGTGTAAAGCAGGTCAGGATCTTCAGCATCCATCATCAAAAAAGCATAGGCAGAATTTTCATCAAGGAGGCTTATCATTTTTCTAAAGGCCGATAATGTATCCATCCCCTGATCAGAAAACTTCCCTACTAATTGGACAGCAACCTCTGTATCAGTTTGCGACTTAAAAGCAACATCTGATAGATATTCAGATTTTAATTGGAGATAATTTTCTATCACACCGTTATGCACCAAATAAAAACGGCCGTCAGCACTAACATGCGGATGGGCATTTTCAACACTTGGTGCTCCATGAGTAGCCCAGCGGGTATGAGCGATACCAGATTTTCCGCTGATATGCTCCGCCTCTTTTTCGACTTTGTCTTCTAAGTCTTTTACACGTCCTTTGGACTTTACCAAAACATCTTTATCATCGTCAGTATGAACGTAAACGCCGGCTGAATCATAGCCTCTATATTCGAGCCTTTCTAAGCCGGAAAGCAAAAAAGGCAATGCATTATTAACTCCGGTATAACCGATAATTCCACACATGTAAAACTCCTAAAACTTTTATTTATTTAGAGCTCTTCTCGAGTACCGATATAAGGTTAACGAAAAAAAGCGGCAGAATCTTGAAAACTGTCGCTTTTTTAAACATTGGTATAGTCCATATTTTTAAACTTTTTACTTATTTGTCATTTTAAATTCCAGAAAAAGGTCATTATAGATCTGCGTCCACCTCTGACCGAGATCCTGGTAAACCTCAAGATGAGAAATGGTCCTATCATCAGGATAAAATTGTTTGTCATTAGTTATAGACCTAGGCAGTTTCTTTAAAGCCTCTCTATTCGGCGTTGCATATCCGACATATTCGGCATTTTTAGCTGCGTTTTTCGGTTGCGACATAAAATTCAAAAAAGCGTATATCGCCTTAAAATGACGTGCTGTTTTCGGGATCGCAAAATTATCAAACCACAAATTGGATCCTTCTGAAGGGACAACATAGTGCAAATGACTATTTTGAGCGATCATTTCAGAAGCTTCTCCTGACCAAGAAATAGCTATTGGGGCTTCCTCTTGGGCCATATACATTACTATTTCATCATTTAAAATAGCTTTGACATTAGGCATCAAGGTATCCAATTTAGCTTTAGCTGCTTGAACGTCGGCCAAATTTCGGCTGTTAACAGATCTCCCCATAGAAATCAGAGAAAGGGCTAAAACGTCTCTGGCAGAATCAACGAGTAATATTTTTTTTCTAAACTTGCTTGACCATAATTGGTTCCAATGCTGAACTTGGTCCCTTTTAACAAATTTGTCATTATAAATAATGCCCAAAGTGCCCCAAAAATAAGGGATGGAATATTTATTCCCCGGGTCAAAGGAATCATTCAAAAAACGTTTATCATAATTTTTCAAACCGGTGAGACGCTTATGATCTATCGGAAGCAAAAGCTTATCATGCCGCATTTTTTCGACTGTATATTCAGAAGGAACGACGATATCGTAGGCAGTGCCGCCCTGCTGAACTTTGGTATACATTGCTTCATTGGAATCATAAGTTTCATAGTTGATCCGATAGCCGGTCTCTTTGGTAAACTTGCTTAACAAACTGGGGTCTATATAATCACCCCAATTATATATATTCAATATTTTTGAAGAATTGCCGCTAGAACCTGAAGCTGCATTTTCTTTGGCCGAAAGATATTGCCCAACACCGAATAGACCAGCCACGACAGCAAATAATACGATTACGGCAGCGATTATTTTTTTCATTTTGCCACCTCCAAATGATTGTTTCTGCGGCTGCCTTTAGAAATAAAATAATAAATTATGACTAAAAGCAGACTAACGACAAACATCAAAGCAGATAAAGCATTTATTTCCAAACTTATGCCCTGCCTAGCACGAGAATAAATTTCAACCGACAGAGTCGTAAAACCATTCCCGGTGACAAAGAAAGTAACTGCAAAATCGTCCAAGGAATAAGTCAAAGCCATAAAAAAACCAGACATTATGCCGGAAAGAATATAAGGGATCGTTATTTTGCTGAGGACTTGAAAAGGTTTTGCCCCTAGATCTTCCGCCGCTTCGATCAAACTGTTAGGCATCTCCTGCAATCTGGGCAGTACCATCAAAACAACGATCGGTATGCTGAAAGCGATATGGCTTAAAAGTACGGAGAAAAAACCTAACGGCAAGCTGATCGTGGTAAAAAAAATCAAGAAACTGGCACCGATAATAACGTCCGGACTGACCAAAAGAACCGAATTAAAGTTCAAAAGGAGATTTTTTACCACTCTGCGCTGCGTAAAATTTATCCATAAGGCCCCGAAAGTTCCTATGATCGTTGAAAAAATAGAGGATAGCAAGGCGATTATTATCGTATTGATAACTATCTCAAGCATCCTGTTATCCTGCCATAATTCCGAATAATGTTTAAGTGAAAAGCCGCTCCAACCAGTCATATAACTGCCAGAATTAAATGAGTAAGTTATCAAATAAATGATCGGTGCATAAAGGATGATGAAAACGAGCCAAAGATAAACGTTGCTGAACTTTATTTTTTTCAAAGCCGGTTCCTCCTTTTAATACTTATTCGTTTACGATCACGGGTCAAAACCATCGTAACTACCATCGCAATGATCAAAATAACCCCTATCGTCGAACCCATGTGCCAGTTTTGAGTCGTTAAGAAATGCTCTTCGATCGCAGTTCCCAAAGTTATAACCCTATTTCCGCCGATCAAACGGGTTATCATGAACAAACTTAGCGAGGGAATGAATACGGCTTGGAAACCAGATTTTATACCAGGCATAGAAAGCGGTATGATCAACCGCCATAAAGTTTGCCAGCTGTTTGCGCCAAGATCGCGACTAGCTTGAATAAGACTTTTGTCAATGTCGTTTATAACATTGAAGATCGGCAAAATCATAAAAGGCAATTCGATATAACTGGAAACTAGAACAAAACTAGCATCTGTAAAAAGAAGCTGCTGTGGAGCGATGCCTAAAAAAGAAATAAAATAATTGGCAGTGCCGTTACGAGACAATATACCAATAAAAGCATATGCTTTAAGCAATAAATTTATCCAAGTGGGCAAAATAACAAGCAAGAGCCAGAATTGACGATTTTTTAATTGTGCCAAAAGATAAGCAGTCGGATAAGAAATGATCAAAGTGATCGCGGTGATCAAAAAAGCATATACAACAGAGTTCAGGGTCATCCGTAAATAAGTGCCAGAAGAAAAATAGGCCGCAAAGTTGCTTAAAGTAATAGATCCCGAAGCGTTGGTCATTGACTCGCCAAACAAAAGTATTAATGGCATTGCCACAAAAAATAAAAGCCATAAACTGAACGGGATAGAAAACAACAGAGAATTTTTTTTCATCTACTCTTCCCCCTCATAAGATTCAAGTCGGGCATCAAATTCCTCTTCTGACTCGTTTAACCTCATGATGTGTATATCCTCGGGATCGAAATCAAGTCCTCTTCTCTGGCCTATTTTTGCAGGATTAGTAGCTTGTACAGCCCACTCGTTGCCAGCGTCATCAATAGCGGTTATTTCATAAGAATCACCGCGGAAAGATTGATCATCGATCGTGACCTGCAGCTTGCCGCGGCTGGGTACGACTATATCAAGATCTTCAGGGCGAATAACGACTTCAACTCTTTCATTCGGCCGCATGCCCGCATCAACGTTTTTAAAATCTTTACCGGCAAAACTCACCAGATAATCCTTTTTCATCACACCCGGAATTATATTGGCCTCCCCGATAAAATTAGCGACAAAATGATTTATCGGTTCGTCATAGATATCGACAGGACTCCCGGATTGTTCTACTTTGCCATCATTGATAACGAATATCCAATCAGACATAGCTAGTGCTTCTTCTTGATCGTGGGTGACAAAAATAAAAGTGATCCCCAATCGCTGCTGAAGCTCGCGCAGTTCGTATTGCATTTCTTTTCTTAACTTATAATCAAGTGCCGAAAGCGGTTCATCTAATAAAAGTACCTTTGGTTCATTCGCTAAGGCGCGTGCTATAGCGACTCTTTGCTGTTGACCGCCAGATATTTCAGAAATATCACGATCAGCCAGATCTTGCAATTGAACAAGACTTAAACTGGATCTGACTAAATTATCGACCTTATTTTTTTCAAACCCCTTTATTGAAGGTCCAAAAGCAACATTCTGATAAACATTCATATTTGGAAAAAGGGCATAATTTTGAAAAACAGTATTGACTTGCCGCTTATTAGCTGGAAGATCGTTAGCCTTTTGTCCTTCCAAAAAAACATCGCCGGAGGTCGGTTTTAACCTGCCGGAAATAAGATTAAGGATCGTTGATTTACCAGATCCAGATGGACCAAGCAAGGTATAAAACTTGCCTTCTTCTATGTCCAAATCGATATTCTTTAAAACTTCCGTTTCTCCGTAATCGAGAGTTACATTCTTAAATTCAATTAAAGTACGCGCCTTGTTTTCGGTCATCTACTTCAACCCCGCTTATTCAAAAATTTTTGCAATTTTAAGTATAAAGATTGACTTTTTAAAAGTCAGTAAAAGATTTAAATTTTGATCAAAAAATAAAAAAAGCTTCCCCATTTTTGGAAAAGCTTTATCTTTTTGGTTGTAAAAAAATATATATCAACGCTTACTGAACTGTGGTGCACGACGAGCCTTTTTAAGACCTGGCTTCTTACGTTCAACCATTCTTGAATCACGAGTAAGCAGTCCTGCAGACTTGAGAGCTGGACGAAAATCAGGATCGACTTCTAACAAAGCTCTCGAGATTCCGTGCCGAATAGCTCCAGCCTGACCAGCAAATCCGCCACCGATCACATTAACAAAAACATCATAATTTCCTTCTGTTGATGTAACTGCGAAGGGCTGTGCTACGACAGCACGAAGATTTGCAGCTGGGATATAATCTTCAAATGAACGACCGTTGATAGTAACCTTTCCATTACCAGGTACCAAACGAACTCTTGCTACTGAATCCTTTCGGCGACCAGTTCCTGCATATTGAGTATTAGCCATTTATAAACCAGTTCCTTTCTTAGAGTAAATCCTTAATATCAAGCTTTTTTGGCTGCTGAGCAGTCTGGGCAATCTCTTCGCCGCTTGCATAAACAAAAAGTTTTAAGCCTTGAGCACGTCCTAAAGTATTCTTAGGAAGCATTCCCTTTACAGAAAGTTCGATAATTTTCTTTGGATTTTTCTCACGAAGATCGCCGGCTTTACGAGATTTTAAGCCGCCTGGAAAACCAGAATGATGATAATAAACCTTATCTTTTGCCTTATTTCCAGTAAGAGCAACTTTATCTGCATTAGTAACGATGACATAATCTCCAGTATCAACTGAAGGTGTATATGTCGGCTTGTTCTTTCCGCGAAGCACAGTAGCAACTACGCTGCTGAGTCTTCCCAAAGGCAATCCCTCTGCATCAATGATGTACCATTTTTTTTCAATTTGATTAGGTTTTGCTAAAAATGTATTGCGCATAATTATTATCCTCTTCACTACATCCGTACCAGGGCATGGAGTAAATAAGACCGTTTAATATTGTACTAGTTTATAAGATCATTAGTCAAGCTTTTTTATCACTGTTGCCAGCAAGACCTAATAAAAAGTCATTAGTCGTTGGATTGATGACAACGTTTGTGACCATGTCTCCCAAGTCTTCTTTGATCCCAACTAAATTAGACGCAGGAACTCCCATTATGTTAGCCTCGCCCTCGTTATTATATCCATTAGCACTTTCTGAAAAATACCATTGACCCAGATGATTCCAATCAGTAAAAACCGGCAAAAAACGTTCTTGAGGTGCTTGACTTTGAGACAACAGAAAAAAGCTTAAGCGGTCCTCGCGGAGACGACGATGCTGAATTTTTGTCGGAACCAAAAAAACAGCTTTATCGATCAATTGGTTTATATTATCATTGCTGATGTTTCCCTCATCAAGAGCAGTTTGAAGATCAGGATTAGAAATATCTTCCGTCTCTTTTGATTGAAGCTTATAAAAACGATTTAATTCTTTGCGGTCCGGCTGTTTAAATTTTTGTTCATTATTTTCTTGATCTTCTTGCAAATGCTGTCCTATAAAAGCAGCTAATTGCGGCAATGGTATCGGCAAAAATCCCTTTAACTCTTTATCAAAGAAAATGACCAAATCAAATTTATCCTTTGAATTCAGGCGGCCAAATAGTTCTAAGCCTGCCTCCAACAAAAAGTCTTCAGAAACCGTCATTGTTAAAAAACGATCATATGCTTTCGTTTTTTCATTAAATGGAGAAAAAATCTCTGAATTATCTAATAATTTTGCCTTTTCTCTGCCATCTTTATCAGCTTGAGGATGGTTTATTTCAACGGAAATGATATTTGCTTCATCATCACTGCCGCTTGTAAAATATTCTATTTTATCAATCCACTGACTCATAATTGACCTCATCTAAGTATAAACCAGAAGCTGGAGCAGTAAAACGAGCCTGTTGGCGATCTTTTGCTTCGATCAATCTACAAATATCGTGCACAGGTCTAGTCTTATTGCCAATTTCTAGCAGAACACCAACCATTATCCTTATTTGATTATATAAAAAAGCGTTGCCTTCGAAAATGAATAAAATTTCATTTTTTTCAGGAAAAAATTTTAAATCGGCTTTAAAAATCGTTCTGATAGTTGTTTTGCTTTGGTTGCCTGAAGCAGCAAAACTTGCAAAATCATGTTCACCCAATAAATCCGGAAGGGCCTTACGAATTCTTTCCAGATCCAACGACCAAAAATAATGTCCAGTATAAAATCGTTTGAAAGGATCTACGAATTTAGATAATGATAATCGATATAAATACCTTTTTCTATGGCTGCTGCGGCGCGCATTAAAATCAAGCGGGACTTTCTCAACTTTTTTTACAAGAATATCTAACGGCAGTAAACTGTTCATTCCCATAAAAATAGCTTTTTCGCTCAAATTATAAGGAAAAACAAAATTTATGACCTGGCCAAGAGCGTGCACGCCTGCATCGGTCCTGCTGGCACCTACTATCTTGATTTCTTTTTTGGCCATCTTTGATATGACTTTAGCGAGTTCGTCTTGGACTGTACGAATATTCTTCTGCGGCTGCGTTTGGAACCCTTTAAAGGCGTGTCCATCATATGAAATTGTTACTTTATAATTCTGCATAAAAATTTGAAAGAAAAACTAAAATCGAAATCAACACAAAACTAAGAATAAGAAAATAATCAAGATAAGTAATTTTTAATTCATGCAAACTAGTTCTGTTATCGGCATCAATGAAACCTCTGACTTGCATAGCATCGGCTAAAACGAGGGCTTTTTTAAAAGCTAATGCTATTAAAGGAATAAACATGGGTATCAGTGCTTTTATCCTTTTTAAAAGACTGCCGCTTTTATAACTCAGCCCCCGCGAGCGCTGCGCATCAGAGATACTAATGAATTCGTCGGAAAAAATAGGAACAAAGCGCAAAGCCATCGAAATCATCATTGAAAATTTTTTGACATCAAAACCTAAAAATGAAATTGGTTTTAGTAAATAAGATATACCATCAGCTATTTGTGAAGAGGAAGTACTAGCCGTAAGAAGGGTCGTCATAAGTATCATCAGCGAAAAACGCAAAAATACGATCAGCGAATTGATCAATCCGTCCTTCGATACAGTGATAAATAAAAATCTAAAAGCAGTATCGCTTGAATTCTGCGGCGGTGTGAATAATATTTGAATAAAAACCATTAAAATTATCAGAGCCATGATCGATCTCAGGCCCAAATAAAAAACTTTTAGCGGTATTTTTGACAAAAACATACCAATGAAAATATAGATAAATAAAACCAGATAAGAAAAAAAAGAATCAGTAAACAATATCAAAATCAAAAAAAAGAAATCTATTGTTAATTTGATCCTTGGATCAAATCTGTTAACAACTGAATCAATAGGTATGAATCGTCCTAAAATACCGTTCATAAAATGTCACCCGCCAACTCTTTTATTGATAAAGGAGTGTTTTTGAGTCCTAATTTCTTAGCGTATTTTATCGTCTTCGGGTCAATGAACAGCTGCAATTTTTTTTCCATTTTCTCGAAAAAAAAGCGGGGCTCGTCATCAAAAATAATTTTTCCGTGGTTAAAAACAATCATTTTTTTAGAAAATTGAAGAAAATAGTCCAAATCATGACTGACAACGACTACAGTCTTTCCATTTCGTTTAAAAGAAGCAAACATTTTCAATAATTGATCTTTTGAAAATTGATCTAAACCAGAAGTTGGTTCATCAAACAAAATTAAAGGCGGATCGTTGACCAGAGAACCAGCAATAGCAGCTTTTCTCATTTGCCCAGACGACAAGCTGAAAACCGACCGATTGTAAAGGTCTTTTTGAAAACCAACTTTTTCTAAAGATCTTTTTGCCATTTGGATCGCTTGGTCATGACTATAACCAAAGTTTTTAGCTGCAAAAGCTACGTCATCCAAAACTGTTTTAGAAAATAATTGTCTTTGAGGTATCTGAAAAACAAAACCTATCTTGGAACGGATTTTTAACAGTTTTTCTTCTTTGCTTTTTCTATCTATTTCTTTATCATCGATTGAAATTACACCATTTTTAGGTAATATCAACCCATCCAAAAGTCTTAAAAAAGTAGTTTTCCCAGAACCGGTCGGTCCAGCAACCAAAACAAAGTCGCCTTTATTTATTTGTAGATCAATATTACTAACTCGAAAAGTTTTATGACCTAAAAAATCATCATAGTCGTAATTTACATTTTTAAATTCGATAAACATGAAATTAACTCGTCATCATTATAAATCTTTGTAGAAATTTTTTTGTCATAAGAAAGCCTAGTATTAAGTTCAGCAATTAATTTTGAAGCAAAAGTTACTGTTAATCGATGTTCCTTCAAATAGCTGGGTTTTGATAACAATTTTTTTGGTTTTGAACGAAGAATGATTTTTCCATTTTCCAACACGCATACTTCATCGCTTTTTTCTATCTCATCAGCCTCATGAGTTATGTTAACTATTGTCATAAGGGGATTGTCTTTATGAATTTTTATTAAAAAATCCAAAAAATCTTTCTTAGCTTTGGGGTCTAACATACTTGTAGGTTCATCAAAAAAAATGATTCTTGCATCGGTTATCAAGGCAGATCCTATAGCTAAACGCTGTTTTTGTCCTCCTGACAATTGGTTTAACAAATTACCGGCTAAGCCATTCAAACCAACCAAATCAAGCATACTATTAATTTTTTTCTTCATCTGATCAGACTTTATCTGCTCATTCTCTAAACCAAAAGCTAATTCTTCTTCAACCGTGCTTCCAATAAACTGATCATCAGGATTTTGAAAAACTGCCGCCGTTTTATCTTTTACATTTATAGTTCCTGAATACTCATCCTCTAATCCAAGAATCAAGCGCATCAAAGTCGACTTGCCTGAACCATTCGAACCGACGATAGAAATCCAGTTTCCTCTTTCCAAATTAAAAGACAAATCATCAAAAATTTTATATCCATCAGAAAAAGCATAAGAAATATTTTTAGCAATTACAGAAAAAGTCATTATAATAAAAATTTTAACAAATTAAAAACTCTCCTTTTAATCAAAAGAGAGTTTTTTAATAAATCAGTCAACTAATTCGATCAAAGCTATTGGAGCAGCATCTCCACGGCGTTGGCCTAGTTTATAAATTCTAGTATAGCCGCCATTTCGATTTTTAAACCGAGGTGCAACATCATCAAAAAGTGTTTTAACCGCTTTTTGTTCAACGATATCTTCGGCACTCTTGGCATTGCGAATTTTGTTTTCATCAATAACATTTCTAAGATAAGAAACTGCTA
The DNA here is from genome assembly GCF_051852995.1 of Oenococcus alcoholitolerans. Taxonomy (GTDB): domain Bacteria; phylum Bacillota; class Bacilli; order Lactobacillales; family Lactobacillaceae; genus Oenococcus; species Oenococcus alcoholitolerans. The sequence continues at coordinate 453,866 of NZ_CP176042.1, read as the reverse complement.
AACGCCTTGAAGACAAATCGCCGCGTTTTCCAAGAGTAATAACTTTTTCAACTTGACGACGAACTTCTTTAGCACGACTTTCAGTCGTCTTAATCTTGCCATTAAGAATTAAATCAGTCGTCAAATCTCTTAAAAGAGCTTTACGCTGAGATTTTGTTCTCTGAAGTTTTCGATATCCCATCGTTTGTTCCTTTCTAAAAATTAAACTTACTTAGGACTTTCTTGTTCCTGCCTAAAAGAAAGACCACGTTCAGCCAACTTTTGAATTATTTCTTCTAGAGACTTACGGCCCAGATTCCTAACTTCGCTCATATCACGAAGAGTCCGACCTGTTAAGTCATCAATAGTATTGATGCCGGCACGCTTGAGGCAATTAAACGAACGGACAGAAAGTTCCAGTTCTTCAATTGGTTCCTTGCGCTCAGAAACAGTTTCAACTGAATCTGGATCAAGCATCATTTCCTTTTTACCTGCACTGCTTAAATCAGTGAAAAGCTGCAAATGCTCACTGAGAATTTTTGAAGCAAGACTTAAGGCTTCACTTGGTGAAAGCGTACCATTAGTCCAAACTTCGAGAATCAATCTGTCAAAATCATCTCTATGTCCAACACGAGTTTTTTCAACAGTATAATTAACTTTAGAAATTGGCGTATAAATTGAATCAATGGCGAGGACACCGATCCCTAATTCCAAATTTTCTTTATTTTCCTCAGAAGAGTCATAACCGCGGCCACGAACTGCAGTTAATGTCATATGAAGGCTCTTACCTGCCGCGACTGTAGCAATGTGCAAATCAGGATTCAAAATCTCAACATCACCGTCTCCTTGGAGATCACCGGCTGTTAATTCCCCTGGCCCGCTAAAATCAACCTCTAAAACTTTTTGTTCATCAGAATCTATACGCAAAGCAACTTTTTTTAAATTCAAAATTATTTGAGTGACATCTTCAGTAACACCATCAATAGTAGTAAATTCATGAAGAACACCGTCAATTTGAACCGAGTTTATAGCTGCACCAGGCAAACTAGACAATAGCACCCGCCTCAGCGAATTGCCAAGAGTAGTTCCGTAACCGCGTTCGAGAGGCTCAGCGACGAACTTCCCATACTTTTCTGATTCTTCAACGGTCGAAATTGTTGGCTTTTGAAATTCGATCATATATTTGCCTCTCCTAACTTATTTTATGCACGACGTTGCTTAGGTGGACGTGAACCATTATGTGGAACTGGAGTTACATCACTGATCGCAGTAACTTCCAAGCCCGCTGCTGCAACTGCTCTAATTGCAGATTCTCTTCCGGGACCAGGTCCTTTAACGCTAATAGCAACACTGTGCATATTTTGTTCAAGAGCAGACTTTGCAGCTGCTTCTCCAGCTAATTGAGCAGCAAACGGCGTTGATTTTCTAGAACCTTTAAATCCTAAAGCACCAGCTGACGACCAAGAAATAGCATTGCCAGCTTCATCAGTAATCAAAACGATCGTATTATTAAAAGTTGAATGAATGTGAGCAACACCCTTTTCAATATTCTTCTTTGCCCGACGTTTGCGACTACTTGTACGACTTGTACGACTTGCCATACTGAATAATTCCTTTCTTTATTTTTTACTTCTTTTTACCAGCAACTGCTTTAGCTGGGCCTTTGCGCGTACGCGCATTATTCTTCGTATGTTGTCCACGAACGGGCAGTCCACGACGATGACGAATGCCACGATAAGAAGCGATCTCTTGAAGCTCTTTAATATTTAGACTAACTTCTCGACGTAAATCGCCTTCAAGTGTCAGGTTAAGTTTATCAACAGTAGCACGAATCTTTTCCTCATCTTCGGGGCTTAAGTCGCGTACACGAATATCTTCACTAACACCTGCATCTGCCAAAACTTTTTCAGCAGTAGCATTACCGATTCCATATATATAAGTAAGACCGATCACGATTCTTTTATCACGTGGTAAGTCGATACCTGCAATACGAGCCATAACAATTCCTCCTTTCTTATGTATGCTGGATCTTTATGCCACCAGCCTGCAATAATAAAATAAATCACTTGCCCTGACGCTGCTTATGCTTAGGGTTTGCTGAACAAATAACCATAACGCGACCATTCCGTTTTATGACACGGCACTGATCACACATTGGTTTTACAGATGGACGTACTTTCACAATCTATTCCTCCTATTCGGTTAACTGATTGTTGTCTCGCCTTATTTGTGTCGATAAGTGATCCGACCTTTAGTCAAATCATAAGGTGACATTTCAACAGTTACACGGTCTCCAACGAGAATGCGGATATAATTTTTTCGAATCTTACCAGAGACGCCTGCTTGAATACGAGCACCATTCTCTAATTCAACAATAAAATTAGCATTTGGTTTAGTTTCTTTAATTATTCCTTCAATCTCAATAACGTCGTTTCCTGCCACACTTACCTCCAAAATCATACGGTCAACCGTTTGATGATACCATTTCTCTAAGAAAAAAGCAAAAAAACTATTAATACAATCTATTATAGACTAGATATGGTTTTTTTAACTTCGGCATAAACAGTTTCAATATCGCTATCAGATTTTATAGTCTTGAGTGAACCATCTTGTTGATAAAAATCTACTAAGGGCATCGTTTGAGCTTTAGCAACTTCTATCCTATGTGGAATAACATTTGGATCATCATCAGCACGCCCGGTGTTACGGTTTATCATTCTTTTAGTTACAGTTTCTTCTGAGGCATCTAAATAAATAACTGCATCTATCTTCTTATTGATGCTATTTAAAAATTTAGAAAGAGCTTTAGCCTGGGCTGGGTTCCTTGGATATCCATCTAATATAAAACCGTCTGCTTTTTTAACATCTTCCTGTTCCAATCTTTGATCAACTATTTGATCAGTGACCTCATCAGGAACTAAATTACCATTATCAATAATTTCCTTTACTTTCTTACCTAAATCAGTTCCATCAGCGATAGCCTTCCTAAATATATCGCCAGTTGAAATATGAGGCAGATGGAAATCTTTTTCAATTCTTTCAGCGTTGGTTCCCTTACCAACTCCGGGGAGACCTAATAAAATCAAATTCAATGACATTTATACTTTACCTTCTTTTATTTGCTTTTCATAAAAGGGATGGGAACGAATCAGACCAACATAGTTTTTCTTTTCAGTGAGACCTTCGATCTGTCTCATCAAATCAACAGCAACACCTATTACGATCAACAGGCTGGTACCGCCAAGGCCAATTCCCGAATTCCTATCCAATAAACCAAAATTTTGTGCCAGCAATGGAACAACGGCAACTAAAGCAAGAAATATCGAACCAGGACCAGATAAACTATTCAATAATCTGCTGAAAAATTCTTTGGTTTCATTTCCAGGTCTTACACCAACGATGTAAGAACCCTGTTTTTGTAAGTTATCCGCTGTCTTTTCAGGATTGACTTGGACAAAAGCATAAAAGAAAGTAAAAAGAATGATCAGCAGACCATAAAAAATAGTTCCTTGCCAGGTCTGCAAACTAAAAATTTGGCTAGTGATTCGATACCAGCTTTGATTTCCCCAAGAACCAACAAATGCTTGCAAAATAGTTTGTGGAGTTGTAATCAAAGAAGAAGCAAAAATGACTGGGATAACTCCTGATACATTTACTCTTAAGGGGAGATAACTTTCTTCACCATAATCACGTTCAGACCTTGTGTACTGCATTGGCAAGCGACGAACAGCACCATAAAACCAGGTAACGATCGTCACAACGATAAGCAAAGCCGCGATCATGACAACAAAAGTAATTATTCCTGTGAGACCAGGTCCCTGGAGGACGTTGTCTTGAAAAATCTGCCAAATACCAGGTATCGTCTGGGCAACGATCCCTGCAAAAATAATCATAGAGATACCATTGCCCACACCTTTTTCTTGAATTTGTTCACCAAGCCAAACAGACAGCATAGAACCGATAGTCATGACTGAAGCAATCGTTAGAAAAGAATTCAAGCTGGTATTGGTCAATAAGGTTACACCGATAGGCTGGCCCAAGGCATTCAACCCGGCAGTGATCCCTAGTGATTGAAAGAAAGCAAAAGCAATAGTTAGGTAACGTGTGACCTGATTGGTTTTACGTCGACCAGTTTCGCCTTGCTTTGACCATTCAACAAGTTTAGGGACAATATCCATTTGCAATAGTTGAATAACGATCTGAGCAGTAACATACGGACTTACTCCCAAAGCAAAAAGAGAATAAGAAGATAAGCCACCACCAGAAAAGAGGTTCAAAATTGACAAAAGAGACGTTTGATCCATTAATCTGGTTAAAGCAGAAGTATTAATGCCCGGAACGGTTATGTAGGCGCCAAATCTATAGACAAGAAGAATAAACAAAGTCCAGTAGATTCTAACGCGGATTTCCTTTTGTTTAAGGGCTTTTGTTAGTAAATTAAACATGGAAATAATTATAAATAAATTAATCTTTTGAGGTCAACTCAATTTTTCCGCCAAGTTCTTCAACCGCTTTTTGAGCGCTCTTAGAAGCTTTGGCAGCTTGTATAGTAAGTTTTTTCTCAAGTTTGCCTGAAGCTAATATTTTAACACCAGAAAGTTCTTTTTTAATTATGCCGGCCTCTTTTAAGCTGGCAACATCAACATTTGCATCATCATCAAACTTATTAAGTTCTGACAAATTAACAACTGCAAATTCCTTATGATTAAAATTATTGAAACCACGTTTTGGCATACGACGCATTAAAGGCATCTGGCCACCTTCAAAACTTAAACGCAGCTTCTTTCCTTCACGTGCTTTTTGTCCTTTTTGACCACGACCTGCAGTCTTGCCTTTACCAGCAAACCCACGGGCCTTGCGTGTCCGAGCTTTCCTAGATCCGGGAACAGTCTTTAAAGTGGATAAATCCATTACTTCACCTCCTCTACAGTAACTAGGTGAGCAACTTTAAATATAGCTCCCCGCGTAGCAGAATTATCTGGATGTACTACAGATGAATGAACCTTACCTAATCCCAAAGATTTGATAATGGCACGCTGGCGAGGTTCACGATGAAGAGCACTCTTTATTAAAGTGATTTTTAAATCAGCCATTCTTCTCCTCCTTAGTTTTCAATGCTAATTCCGCGCAAAGATGCAACAGTCTTAGCTTCCTTCAAATTTTTTAAACCAGCAAAAGTCGCACGGACAACGTTAACTGCCGTAGATGATCCGAGTGATTTAGCAGTAACATCAGCAACACCTGCTAGTTCCATAATAGGACGAGTAGATCCACCGGCAGCAACTCCTGAACCTTCAGAGGCTGGCTTTAAAAGAACTTTTCCACCTCCATCGATACCTACAACTTCATGCGGGATGGTAGTTCCAACCATCGGTACTAAGATCAAATGACGCTTAGCATCTTCAACTGCTTTACGAATAGCTTCGGGAACTTCTTGTGCTTTACCAGTACCAAAGCCAACATGCCCGTTACGGTCGCCAACAATAACAAGAGCAGCAAAACGCAAACGGCGTCCACCTTTAACAACCTTGGTGACACGATTGATCGAAACAACATTTTCCTCTAAATCACCAAGTTCATTAGGATTAATATATTCTACCATTAACTTTTTCCTCCTCTCTTAGAATTTAAGCCCGCCTTCACGAGCACCATCTGCCAAAGCCTGAATACGTCCGTGGTATAAATACCCACCACGATCAAATACAACTTCCGAAATATCTTTCTCAGCTGCTGCTTTAGCCAATGCCAAGCCAACTTTTTTGGCCTGTTCGGTTTTAGTTCCACTTTGATTGTCTTTATTCAAAGTAGAGGCACTTGCCAGCGTTACACCCGCTACGTCATCAATCAATTGAGCGTAGATGTTTACATTAGAACGAAAAACGTTTAAACGGGGGCGCTTTGCAGTACCAGAAATTCTGCTTCTTACACGAGCATGACGCTTTTGACGCGTCTTATTTTTATCTGGTTTTGTTATCATAGCAATGCTTCCTTTTAAAATTAAACTAGTTATTTACCAGTTTTACCTTCCTTGCGACGAACTACTTCGCCTTCGTAACGTATACCTTTGCCTTTATATGGTTCAGGCGGACGAACGCCGCGAATTTCTGCGGCCAAGTCACCAACACGCTGCTTAGAGGTTCCCTCAATAGAAATGTGAGTAGCGTCAGGGACTGAAACAGTTAGTCCTTCTCTTGCTTCAAAATCAACTGGATGTGAAAAACCAACAGTCAAAACAAGCTTATTTCCTTGAAGAGACGCACGGTAACCGACACCAACTAATTCAAGGTTCTTTTTAAAACCCTTAGTTACGCCTTCTACCATATTAGCAACATTTGCACGAGTTGTCCCGTGTAAAGCTTTATTTTTATTTGAATCGTCAGGACGGCTAAAAGAAATCTCCTTGCCATCAACTTTCATAGTGATAGATTCAGGTATTTCTCTTTCCAAAGTTCCTTTAGGACCCTTGACGATAACTGTCTTCCCCTCAGATGCAACTTCGACACCTTCAGGAACATTTATAACTTTTCTTCCAATACGGCTCATGGTTTTCTCCTTTCCTAGATAAAACGACCATTAAAGTAATTACCAAACGTAGGCAAGTACTTCGCCACCAATTTTTCTGTTCCGTGCTTCTTTATCAGTTAGAACACCTTCAGAAGTTGATAAAATCGCAACTCCCAAACCGTTTAAAACTTTTGGTATAGAATCAGCCGGTACATAAGAACGAAGACCAGGCTTAGAAATACGTTTCAAACCGGTAATAACTCTTTCTCTATTTGGACCATATTTTAAAGTTAACGAAATAAGTCCTTGCTTATTAGCGGTATCAAGAACTTGATAATCGGTAATAAACCCTTCGCTTTTTAGTATTTTAGCGATATTTAATTTGATCTTTGATGCAGGTGCTTCAACAGTTTCGTGCCGAACAAGATTTGCATTACGAATACGAGTCAAGAAGTCTGCAATTGGATCTGTCATTGTCATAATGATTTTCCTTTCTAACAGTTGTCGCGTGACATGACGCTTTTTAGAAAAAATATCTGCGATAATTTATCTAAAAAAGAGCCCTGCCCAATAGCGGTACTTTGTAATATGAAATTAATTAGATATGATGATTTTACTTAGCAAATGGGAAACCAAATTGTGCTAACAATTCAGCAGCCTCTTCGTCAGTGTTTGCTGTAGTAACGATAACAACATCAAGACCGCGAACACGGTTAACATCATCATAGTTAATTTCAGGGAAAATCAACTGTTCTTTAATACCAAGAGTATAATTACCTCTTCCATCAAATGACCTTTGAGAAACTCCATGAAAATCACGAACACGTGGAAGAGCGACGTTGATCAGCTTGTACAAAAAATCATACATCCGATCACCACGCAAAGTAACTTTTGTTCCAATACTCATACCTTCACGTAAACGAAAACCAGCAATAGACTTCTTAGCTTTAGTGATGATGGGTTGCTGACCTGAAATTAATTTAAGTTCAGAAACAGCTTCATCAAGGTTATTAGAATTAGTTACAGCATCACCAACTCCCATATTTAAGACGATTTTTTCAATCTTGGGTGCTTGCATAGGTGATGTGTAATTGAACTTTGATATTAAAGCTGGTTGAACTTCATTTACATATTTTTCTTTAAATGCACTAGTCATGAAAATGATTTCCCCTGCTTATTTATTAGCGTTTTCGCGCTTATTTGCATGAACAGTATCTTTAGAAGAATCAAGCAGTGAAACATTAGAAATATGAATTGCTGCCTCTTCTTCAACGATACCCTTCTTAGCATTTTGATTCTGTGTTGCTTTTTTATGCTTTGTAACTTTATTCGCGCCTTGAACAATTACTCTGTCCTTTTTCAAAAAGACTTTGATAACTTTTCCTTCTTTGCCCTTGTCCTTACCGGCAATCACGCGAACTCTGTCTCCTGTTTTGATACTCATGTGATCCTCCTTATAGAACTTCCGGCGCAAGGCTGACGATGCGCATATAATTATTGTCGCGTAACTCACGAGCCACTGGACCAAATATACGAGTTCCAACTGGTGATTTATCATCTCTAACGATCACTGCTGCGTTTTCATCAAACTTTATATATGAACCATCAACACGATGAACACCACTAACAGTGCGAACGATTACGGCCTTAACAACATCGCCCTTTTTAACAGTTCCACCCGGTATTGCTTGTTTAACAGTAGCAACAATAGTATCGCCAATATTAGCAAATTTTCTACCAGATCCACCGAGAACTTTAATTGTAAGAATTTCACGAGCGCCAGAGTTATCAGCAACTTTTAAACGACTCTCTTGTTGAATCATAGTTCTGCTCCTTTCAAACTGATTATTTCAAGAATTTCCTGTTATAAAACAACAGCTTTTTCAACCACTCTAACTAAACGAAAACGTTTAGTAGCTGACAAGGGACGGGTTTCCATAATTTCAACAAGATCATTTAATTTTGCATCATTGTTTTCATCATGAGCTTTAAACTTTTTAGTATATTTGACCCGCTTTCCATAAACAGGATGGTTCTTATAAGTTTCGACGGCTACCGTAATGGTTTTATCCATTTTATCTGAAACAACACGACCACGATAAACACGACGAGAATTCCGATCTTCACTCATATTAGCCTCCCTTCTTATGCCTTCGCCTTTTGTGCGGCGATTTCTTGAGCTCTTAATTCTGTTTTAATTCTTGCGATATCTTTCTTAACAGTTGAAAGACGAGCAGTGTTTTCAAGCTGTCCTGCGGCCTGTTGAAAGCGTAAATTGAAAAGTTCTTCTTTAGAATCCTTTTCACGCTTCAACAGTTCATCACGGGATAAACCTCTTAATTCTGAAGCTTTCATTGTTCGTCTGCCTCCTCTGCTGCTTCAGCCTTGCTGACAACTTTAGCCTTAATAGGCAATTTGTGCATAGCAAGACGCAAAGCTTCTTTAGCAGTTGCTTCGGAAACTCCACCAACTTCGAACATTACTGTTCCGCGTTTAGTTGGTGCGACCCAACCTTCAGGAGCTCCCTTTCCATTTCCCATACGAACACCAACACCTTTGGAAGTGTATGACTTGTGTGGAAAAATATTAATCCAAACCTTACCGCCACGTTTCATATAACGGGTCATTGCAACACGGGCAGCTTCAATCTGTCGGTTAGTGATCCAGCTGCTTTCCAAAGCCTGTAAACCATAGTCGCCGAAAGAAACTTTACGTCCGCCTTTTGCTTCACCACGCATATGTCCACGATGCACACGACGGTATTTAACACGTTTAGGAACCAACATTATTGTCTACCTCCTTGTGCGCTATTTCTATTTCTATTTGAAGAATTTTCTTGCCTAGAACGACGAGACCTGCCGCGTCCGCGAGAATTGGAACGATTTCCACGAGAATTTGCAGCGGCTTCTACATCTTCATCTTTAATGAACTCACCATTTTTAGCATCGCCACGATAGATCCAAGTTTTGATACCAAGGTTACCATAGGAGGTCATTGCTTCATCCCATGAATAGTCGATATCTGCTCTCAAAGTATGGAGCGGTACTGTTCCTTCAGTATATTGCTCTTTTCTAGCGATATCAGCACCATTCAAACGTCCTGAAACCATCGTACGAACACCTTTAGCACCAGCACGCTGAACTCTTTGAATTGCTCCACGCATAGCGCGACGGAAAGCAACACGGCGTTCAAGATCAGCTGCTATTTGCTGACCAACTAAGTGAGCATTCAAATCAGGTTTGCGAATTTCAACGATATTGATATTAACACGCTTAGGCTGACCCTTATAATCATCAGCTAACTTTGAAAGCTCAGCCCGCAAACGATCAACATCAGCACCGCCGCGGCCAATAACAACACCTGGTTTAGCAGTACGGATAGTTAAATTAAGTCTTGTGGGCTCGGTTCTTTCGATCGTAACGCGATCAACAGCGGCATCTTTAAGATTTTCTTCAAGATACTTACGAATACGGATATCTTCTTGAAGAGCCGGCACATATTCTTTTTTATCAGCATACCATTTAGCATCCCAGTCACGGATAACACCGACACGGAAACCAATAGGATTAATTTTTTGGCCCATACTTAAGCTCCTTTCCTCTCATTTTCAGCAACAACAATCGTAATATGACTAGTACGCTTGTTTATTCTTGAAGCAGTACCTTTAGCACGAGGACGGAATCTCTTAAGAGTTGGACCTTCATTTGCATATGCTTCTTTAACAACTAAATCAGCTCGATCAAGAGCATAATTATTTTCAGCATTAGCGACAGCTGAATTAAGAACCTTGTAAACTGGTTCAGTTCCTGTATTAGGCAGGAACTTCAGAATCGCATAAGCTTCATTGACATTCTTACCACGAACAGTATCAAGAACAAGCCTTGCTTTACGCGGGGCAATACGGACTTGATAAGCAGTGGCTTTTGCAGATGTTACATTTTCAGCCATAACTTACTCCTTATTTTCCTGTCTTTCTATCATCACCAGCATGTCCGCGGAATGTCCGTGTTGGTACGAATTCACCAAGTTTGTGTCCGACCATATCGTCTTGGATATAAACTGGAACATGTTTGCGGCCATCATAAACAGCAATAGTAAAGCCGATAAAACTTGGAAAAATCGTTGAACGACGAGACCAAGTCCGGATAACTGGTTTTTTGTCTTGGCCCTTGAACTGATCGATTCTTTTTAATAGTGAGGGATCTGCAAAAGGTCCTTTTTTTAAACTACGACTCATTTAAAACCTCCGATTACTTACCTTTCCGTCCACGAACAATGAACTTTGTAGATGGCTTCTTCTTGTCACGGGTCTTATTACCATAAGACTTTTTGCCCCAAGGGCTCATTGGACTAGGACGTCCAACTGGAGCTTTACCTTCACCACCACCATGCGGGTGATCATTCGGGTTCATAACGGAACCACGAACATGGGGGGTCTTGCCGCGCCAACGAGAACGTCCAGCTTTACCCCAGCTTACTAGAGAATGTTCAGCGTTGCCGACTTCTCCAATAGTTGCTCTGGATGATGCTAAGATCATCCTGACTTCACCTGATGATAGGCGAATAGTAACGTACTTGCCAGCGTCGTCCTTACCTAAAATCTGCGCTGAAGTTCCGGCAGAACGAACTAATTGTCCGCCCTTTCCGGGTTTTAATTCGATATTGTGAATCAAGGTACCTTCTGGAATGCTGCTCAAAGGCAACGCATTTCCGATTTTAATATCGGCATCCGGTCCAGATTGAACTTTAGTTCCTACCTCTAGTCCTTTAGGCGCCAAGATGTAACTTTTTGTTCCGTCTTCATAAACAAGCAAAGCGATATTGGCACTGCGATTTGGATCATATTCGATCGCTTTAACAGTCGCAGAACGATCATCTTTAATTCTCTTAAAATCAATGATACGATATTGCTTTTTATGACCGCCGCCGTGATGGCGAACAGTCATCCGACCTTGAGCATTACGTGCACCGGTTCTGCTTTTTTTTGCCAGTAAACTTTTTTCTGGAACAGTTTTGGTGATAACAGAAAAATCAAAGCCGCTCATATTACGGCGACCATTACTGGTTGGTTTATAAGTCTTGATAGCCATGCGTTACTCCTTTCTTAATTCTTTTCTTCTTGATTTTGAAAAATTTCAATTGCCTTTGAATCTGAAGACAAACTGACAGTAGCTTTTTTAATCCTGGAAGTATAGCCTTCGTAACGGCCCATACGCTTTTTCTTTCCGCGATAATTAGCAATATTTACTTTTACGACATCAACACTGAAAATCTCAGCAACGGCTTCTTTAACGTCGGTTTTAGTAGCCTTGCGGTTGACCTGGAACTGATAAACTTTTTGATCAGCTCTTTGCATTGACGCTTCAGTAATAATTGGTTTTAAAATAACATCTCTTGCTTGCATTAGTTTAGAGCCTCCTCAACTTCTTTAACAGCTGATTGAGCAAAAACAACTGTGTGAGCCTTGACCAAATCGTAAACGTTAACGCCTCTCGCCGTAGTAACCCGTACGTTTGGAAGATTTCTTGCTGAAAGCTCAGTATTTTCATCAGAATCCTCGATCACGAGCAGCGTGCTTTTAGATGCATTCAACTTTAGAAGGTTTCCAGCAAATTCTTTAGTCGAAGGTTTTTCAAAAGAAAATTTATCGACCAAAACTAAATTGTTGTTCAAAACCTTATCAGAAAGTGCGCTTTTTAAAGCTAAGCGATATGCTTTCCTATTGATCTTAAAAGCATACGAACGAGGTGTAGGCCCCATTGAGATTCCGCCGCCACGCCATTGAGGAGCACGGATAGATCCTTGACGAGCATTACCGGTACCCTTTTGACGCCATGGCTTTCTGCCGCCGCCAGAAACAGCAGAACGATTCTTTACAGAATGAGTTCCTTGACGCATAGAAGCACGCTGCATCAAAACAGCATCTTTTACAACTGTTTCATTAGGTTCAATGCCAAAAACAGAATCAGAAAGTTCGACTTCACCAGCTTGATTTCCATCTTGTTTATATAAAGCAACTTTAGTCATAGTTTTCTCCTTTCTTATTCTGCAGAAGCAGTTTCTTGATCTGCCTGCTGTTTATCTCCGTCAGTAGCATCAGCGTTATTCTGACCGATGGAACCAGCGATCTTTATATCTTGTTTTTTAAATGGTTTAACGGTTGATTTAACAGTAACGAAACTCTTATTAGCGCCAGGAACATTTCCTTTAATAAGAAGCAAGTTATCTGCTTTATCGACTGCAGCAACCAAAAGTTTTTGTGCCGTTCTTAAATCGCCACCCATTTGTCCAGGAAGAAGCTTTCCTTTGAAAACACGATTGATTATCGCACCCATTGAACCGGGACGACGATGATAACGAGAACCGTGAGCCATGGGTCCGCGAGATTGTCCTAAACGCTTGATAGCACCTTGGAAACCATGTCCTTTAGTGATTCCTTGAACATCAACAAACTCTCCTGTCTCAAAAATATCAACAGTGACTTTGTCTCCTTGTTTATAGTCTCCCTCAGCGTCGCGAATCTCGCGAATGTAGCGCTTAGGGGTCGCATTTGCTTTTTTAGCGTGACCTTGCTCAGGTTTTTTCTCAGCGATCTTGCGCTTGTCAAAGACACCCAATTGAACAGCTGAATAACCGTCAGTTGATGGAGTCTTGACTTGAAGCACTGTGTTTGGCAAAGCTTCAATAACAGTCACAGGAATAAGCTCACCTTTGTCAGTGAAAACCTGAGTCATACCGACTTTTCGGCCTAAGATACCTTTAGTCATGACTTTCTCCTTTAATTAATATTATTTTTTATAATTTGATCTCAATCGCAACACCTGCTGGAAGATCTAGCTTCCTTAAGGAATCGACTGTTTTATCGGTTGGGTTAACAACATCGATCAAACGCTTGTGAGTCCGCATTTCGAACTGTTCACGCGAATCTTTGTGCTTATGTGGAGAACGAAGAATCGTATAAATAGTTCTTTGGGTAGGAAGCGGAATAGGTCCAACGACCTCCGCGCCTGTTCTTTTTGCTGTTTCTACGATTTTCGCTGCAGAAGCATCGATAGTACGGTACTCATAAGCTTTCAAGCGAATACGAATTTTTCTTTCTGCCATGTTTATCCTTTCGTTGATTTTCAAAATCAGCTCGCTCCGTTCAAAAACCGAAATCTCAACGCCATGGCAACGGTGCCGAGCGTGTCGCAACCTTGAACATCATAGCTGTCTAAATATACCACCATTTGAGCCGCATAAAAACTCTTTAGGTCAAAGGCATACCTGTTAATGATACAGCATGTATGAAATGTTGGCAAGCACAAAATCACTTTTTACCGGCGATATAATGATCGTTTCTCGCCAAAGCGTTCATGATCAAATTAGTCATGGCCTTGTTGCCTACTGCTTGCGGGTGGATCCCATCAGGGAAAAACCATTCTGGATGCTGACGAGCACCTGTATTCCAATCTATTATATGCAAATTAGAATTATTTTGTGACTTTTGCAGCAGCAATTGATTATTCGGTGCTTCCCAAGGGCGGCCTGCCGCATATGAATTTACCCAGTATATTTGCCTTTTACCAGCGATATTTAAAACTTGTTGTATGTTTTGACTAGATATTTCTCCATTGATACCGATAACTATCAAAACTATCGGCTGCAAATCACCGTTTCTTTTGATTTGATCGAGTCTATCGATCGCTTGTTGAGTATGCCTGCCTACTGCTGCATCAACAGTGGTACCGGGAATAACTGATTGAAGATCCGGACCCACATCCATCAGTACTGAATCGCCGATCGCTGTGATCTTCATGCCCTTAACAGCTGCAACGGTTTTGATCGAGGTCGAAAATGTATCAGCTTTTTGCTTATCTTGAGAAATTTCCGAAGCATTATTTATGCTGTCGGCTCTGCTTTGAGAAGCAGCAGCTTTGCTATTTGCTCTTTTAATAGATAAAGATTTTTTTGAGAGGTTATGCTGCAATTGATCGGCTGAACGTAGATGGTCAGCGCTTCTAGAGGACATACCAAATATAGAAGATATAGCAAAAACAAAGGTTATTCCAGAAAAAAGATAGGTTTTAAAATTAGGCCCAAAATTTGACTTGATCGGTGATATTCCGTGACGCAGCGGCATTTCTACGAAACGGAAAGATAGCTCAGAAACTAATAAGATCAAAGCTAAGGATACTATTCTTGCTAAAAACTGTAAGAAAGCCGATTGTCTGCTAGCAAGCTGGTCGAATATCACCAGAATTGGTAATTGGTAAAGGTAAATAGAATAAGAACGGGAACCCAGGTAAAGGCAAAAACGGTTGCCCATGATCCGAGCAAAAATATTATTTCTGTAAACGCTGAAATAATAAACCAAAACGGCGACAGCTAAACTCAAAAAACTCATTGCAAAGTAATAAGTCCACGCCTGTGTACCATTTGCAAATACAAAAACTAACAGCAGTACGGCAAAACAAGCGACAATTATCTGATTTTTGTATTTATCAAGAAAAGAATTTATATCATCAAAAAACTTCGGGTGACCGCGAAATGAAACCAAAGTCATATAAATAGCGACAAAAGCGCCCGCTACAAAAGAAAAAATTCGGCTATCTGTTCCATAATAAGCGCGATTGGTTGAAACTGGCGAATATAAAAGAGCAAACAAAAGCGATGAAACAAAAAATATAACAGCAGGAATAACTAAAGACAGCTGCCATTTTCGATCAGCTAATTTAAGGATAGCGAATAAAAGCAGCGGCCATAGTAAGTAAAACTGAGCTTCAACCGAGAGAGACCACAAATGGGTGAAAATTTCCCAGTGGTTGCCTGCTGCGAAATAAGAAACAGAATGAATAATTTGATACCAGTTATTGACATAAAAAATATTACTGAAAAAATTACCCCTGATACCGAATAAAGCGTCCGGAAAAAATAGCGAAACTATACCGGTAGCAGACAAAAGCATAATAAAAAAAGCCGGGTAAAGACGCCAAAAACGGCGTTTATAAAAGTCCCAAAAACTAAAGGTACCGTTTTTAAACCCTTTTAAAATAATTCTTGTCATTAAAAAGCCAGATATAACGAAAAATACCGTTACGCCGGAAAAACCACCAGCAAAAATATTCGGCCACAAATGAAAAAGAATTACCCCGAGTACAGAAATGGCTCTCAGCCCTTCTAGACCCTTGATAAAACTTTTATTTTCTGAAATCTTCTTTTTTTCCACAGTTTAATATTAACCAAAAATGACTTAAAAGTTACTACAATATGACAAATATTAAGATTATTTCATTTTTTTTCAGGAACTATAAGACCTAAATCCTGTAATTGCTTTGTAGAAACGCGGCTCGGTGCTTCAGTCATTGGTTCAGTCGCGTTTGAATTCTTAGGAAAAGCGATCACCTCACGAATATTCTCTTTGCCAGAAAGAAGCATGGCCAAGCGATCAAGTCCTAAGGCGATACCCCCCATTGGCGGGAAACCATACTCCATTGCTTCGAGCAGAAATCCAAAAGCTTTTTGAGCTTTTTCCGGAGTGAAGCCTAGAGCTTTAAGCATCTTTTCCTGAACATCCATAGTGTGGATACGGATCGATCCAGAACCAAGTTCGTATCCATTCAGCACAAGATCATATGACTGCGCGTGAGCCTTATGCGGATCTTCGCCATCGTTCAGATAATGAAGGTCCTCTTGGTTAGGCATGGTGAAGGGATGATGAGCTGCTATCCAACGACCAAAATCTTCAGAATATTCAAACAATGGCCAGTCGACTATCCAAGCAAAACGCCACTCTTTTTTGATGATGCCTAATTTTTTTGCTGCAAATCTGCGTAAATAACCAAGAGTATCAGAAACTACCGAAAAACTATCAGCAGCAAAAAATACAACATCCCCAGATTTTAAGCCGAGCCTGTCGACTAATTTATCAGAAATACCGTTAATGAACTTTGCAGCTGATCCACTGAACTTTCCATCATCATATTTAACCCAAGCAAGACCTTTTGCTTTGAATCTTTTCACATATTCAGCTTGCTGATCGATGATCTTGCGTGTAAATATTTTCGAAGCATCGGGTACTACGATCGCTTTGACAAAACCGTTATTCTCAAGAGCAGATTTAAAGACAGCAAAATCACTCTGAGCCGCTAAATCAGAAAGATCTTGCAACTCGATACCAAACCGCAGATCTGGTTTGTCTGAACCAAAACGATCCATTGATTCCTGCCAGGTCAAAATCGGAAACTTGGAAGGATCGATATCGACTTTTAAAACATCGGACATGACTTGTGTGATCCAGCGATTGACCAAAGCCCTAATTTCTTCTTGGCTCATAAAGGAAGTCTCCAAGTCGAGCTGAGTGAATTCAGGTTGGCGGTCTCCTCTTAGATCTTCATCTCTAAAACAGCGGGCAACTTGAAAATAGCGATCAAAACCGGCACCCATCAATAATTGCTTAAACAGCTGCGGAGACTGCGGAAGCGCATAAAAACTTCCTGGATAAATACGAGAAGGCACTAAATAATCACGAGCTCCTTCGGGAGTGCTCTTAGCTAAATAAGGAGTCTCAATATTCAAAAAACCGTTAGACTCCATAAATCTCATCGTTGAAGTAACGATATTAGATCTGATGACTAAACCTTTTTGCATCTCTGGGCGCCTAAGGTCCAGATAACGGTATTTAAGTTTAGTTTCTTCATTGACATCTACACCATCTTCTATATCAAAAGGCGGAGTCTTAGATTTAGCGAGGATCTCGGCACGATTTACAAAAACCTCGACAGTACCGGTATGCATATCTGGATTGATAGCATTATCAGCTCTTTTAGAAACGACGCCGGTAACTGATATAACATATTCGCTTCTGATCTGTTCAGCTATTTTTAAAGCATCGCTTGAAAATTCATCAGAAAAAGTGAGCTGAACGATTCCTTCACGATCGCGAAGATCAACAAAAATAAGTCCTCCCAAATCTCTTCTCTTTTGGACCCA
Source organism: Oenococcus alcoholitolerans (assembly GCF_051852995.1). Taxonomy (GTDB): domain Bacteria; phylum Bacillota; class Bacilli; order Lactobacillales; family Lactobacillaceae; genus Oenococcus; species Oenococcus alcoholitolerans. Next base: position 436,412 of record NZ_CP176042.1, on the reverse strand, counting down.
ACCTTTTAGATTGATAGACTGTCCAACTAAATCTTCACTGACTAACCCAGCATAAATAGTTCTTTGATTACTCATATAAAATCCTCACCCGTTAATTGATTAACTTTTAGTTCTTTTTGACTCCCGTCTTCCATTCTTTTCAAAACGATAAGACCATTCTCAAGCTCGCGCGAACCGATCACTGAAGAAAAACGTGCCCCAGTCCGATTAGCAGATTTGAGCTGAGCCTTAACTGACCTATCATTATAATCGAGTTCGACTGCCAGACCAAATTTTTGGCGTAATTGCTTAGCTAATTTATTGACAAAAGCGGCTGCACTTTTATCAGCTTGTACCAAATACAGATCAGGCACAGTTTTTTTGAAGTCATTATCTATTAAAGTGATCAAGCGTTCTAGACCGATCGCAAAACCAATAGCTGGAGTTTGCGGACCGCCGAATTCTTCAACCATCCCCGAATAGCGTCCGCCGCCGCAAATCGTTGCAGCAGAAGATAATGTTTTGTCGGTAGTAACGATCTCGAAAATAGTATTGTTATAATAATCTAACCCGCGAACTAATTTCTCATCGATCTGATATTTGATCCCAAAGTCATCAAGGATGTTGATAACTTTTTCAAAACGATCTTTAGAACTTGGATTCAAGTAATCGGAAATTTCCGGTGCTTTTTCTAAAATTTTTTGATCGTTCTTATCTTTTGAATCCAATATTCGCAAAGGATTACTCTCTAAACGTCTTTTTGAATCATCACTCAACTGATCTTTAAAAGCAGATAAATAGTCTACTAAAGCTTGTCTATATGAAGCACGAGACTGATCATCCCCAAGAGAATTTATTTTCACAACAAGATCTTTCAAATTGAACTCATGAAAAAAATCAAGAGCCATTTGTATTATTTGAACATCCAAAAAGGGCGAATCAGAGCCAAAACTTTCCGCACCAAGCTGATGGAATTCGCGCATTCTGCCTGCTTGAGGACGTTCATATCGAAACATCGACCCTAAATAATAAAGATCGACTGGTTTTTCATGTTCCGGTCCGTACAATTTATCTTCTACATACGCACGGACGACTCCAGCGGTGCCTTCTGGACGCAGGGCTAAATGACGGTTCCCTTTATCATAAAAATCGTACATTTCTTTACTGACGACATCTGAAGAATCTCCAGAACTGCGCGCAAAAAGATCATAACTTTCAAATAGAGGGATATCTATTTTTCCGAATTGGTATCTATGGGCAAAAATCTTTTCTGCTGCTTGTTCGATCCTTTTCCAGACCGGCTGCATCGAAGGAAGGATGTCAGAAGTTCCTTTTGGTTTTTGATATAGTTTTTCAGGCATACAAAGAAATTTTAACACTGAATAAAAAGTTCCAACATGAATAGATATAATTTTAGTATGCCAAGTTCTTTTTTTAAAAAAATGAATTCGCTATTATTAGCGGCGTTTTTCATCATTGCTGCTATATTTTTTATATATTCAATATACTTTTCCAATTCAACAAGATTAAAGTTCGATCAAATAACGCTTAGAAACGGTCCGGGTCTGACCTATTCAAAAAATGGTATTTTAAAGAAAAATGAACGCCTAGAAACAATCGGCAAAGAAAACGGTTGGATACATTTAAAATCTCAAGACAGCAAAACCAGCGGGTGGGCCGCAAGCTGGATCTTAAAAAATGGAAATAAAAAAATTGATAAATACGGAAACATATCCCAAGCAACGATCGTTCTAGATCCGGGACACGGCGGGTCAGATCCCGGTTCTCTAGCTAAAGCAAATAGCCGCGACCCAAAAAATTTTGAAAAAACTTATACGATATTAACGGCTAAAGCAACAAAAAAAGCCCTGGAAAGTACCGGGGCTCGGGTCATAATGACTCGCGATAGCGATAAATTGCTTTGGCCTTTAAGCAAAATCACAAATATATCAAAAAAATATAATGCTGACGCTTTCATAAGCTTTCATTTTGACAATTTTGAAATCCAGGGCGTTGCAAATGGTTTTACGACTTATTATGATAACGGCAAAAACTCATTTCAATTAGCTAAGACGATCAATAGTTCTTTCAATGATCTGCCGCTGCAAAACAGAGGCGTTGAAGTCGGCGATTATTATGTGCTAAGAGAGACAACTTTACCATCAGTACTATTGGAAATGGGATACATGAACAATCCTGATGATTTTAAAATAATCAGAGAAAAAAGCTATCGGAAAAAAATAGCTGCCGATTTAAAAACTTCCTTGGTAAATTGGTTTAATGAAAGCGATCAATGAAAGACTCTTGAAATTTCGTAAACATCATGGACGCCGCTGGCTGCATCCATCAAATGCTGCAATTGATCAACATTTCGAACGCCGACCGAAAGATTGATCAAACAAACACCATCTTTTTGAACATGAGCAGACACAGCGTTCAAATAATGAGTGTTGGCATTGACAGACCTGATAACGTCGTTAAGGACACCCGGACGGTCAGCACTCGTAACGATTAGATCCGCATCGTAATTAGGACGATTTCCTTCTGGATCATTCCAATCAACTTGCAGGATCCTTTGACTTCTCTCCGGTGTTTTAGGGACATTAGGGCATTGGATCCTATGAACGGTCACTCCGCGACCTTTTGTAACGTAACCTACGATTCGATCACCAGGCACAGGGGTACAACATTTCGATAAATGGATCAGCATCGAATCTATCCCAGCGATCGTGATATCTTCTTCAGGATTATTACCGGCTGGGTGAGCACTTCCTTTCCTGATAAGCTCTTTACCGGCTTCTTCTTCACCAGACATTAAAGCTTCTTGGACCGCTTCGGCTTTTTCTGCTTCTCGTCGCCGACGGATATCTTCAGTAAGCCGATTAGCGACCTGTTGGAGTGAAAGTTCGCCATAGCCGAGTGCTGCCAAGAGATCGTCTCCAGAAAAAAGATGTAATTTAGCAGCCGTAGCCGTCAAGTTTTCTTCATTCATTGATTCTTCGAGCGGAAGCTGTTTGTCTTGAAGATATTTTTCCAGCATCTGCCGACCCGCATCGATATTAGTCGAACGTGTTTGCTGCCGGAAATAAGCTCGAATTTTGTTGCGCGCTCGCCTGCTTGCAACCAAACTGAGCCAATCACGAGACACCTTCGGTGTTGGCGAAGTAATTATTTCAACGATATCGCCGGTTTTTATCTCATATTCAAGCGGAACTATCTTGCCGTTTACCTTGGCGCCGACGGTATGAAGACCGACATCGGAATGAATGGCAAAAGCCATATCGATCGGTTTTGACCCAACCGGCAATTCCAAAACATCGCCGCGGGGCGTAAATGCATAAACTCTATCAGAAAACAAATCGCCCTTAACGGTATCAACAAATTGTTCAGCATCTGTCGCTCCCTCTTGCAGCTCAAGAATACCTTGGATAGCATTCAAATGCTGCTGATCGCTGTTTTTTATCTTTGCTTGGCGATCAGATCCTTTGTTCTCTTTATAGGCCCAATGGGCAGCAACTCCGAATTCGGCCACGCGGTGCATCTCAAAAGTCCTGATCTGGACCTCCAAAGGACGGCCGTTCGGTCCGATGATAGTTGTATGCAGTGATTGATATCCATTTGGTTTAGGAAGAGCTATATAATCCTTGAAACGGCCAGGAAGAGGTTTCCATTTTGCATGGATCGCCCCTAAAGCTGCATAACAGTCAACGACGCTGTCAACTAATACACGAATAGCTAATAAATCATAGATTTCAGAAAAATGTTTGTGTTTATCAGTCATTTTTCGGTAAATCGAATAAATATGTTTAGGACGACCGTTTACTTCAAAATGACCAATTTTTAAAGTATCGATCGCTCTTTTTATTTGTTCGGTAGCAACAGCTATTTCTTTATCGCGTTCCTCGCGGCGGGTATGCATCATTTTGGCGATACGATAATACTGATCCGGGTCTAAATAACGCAAGCTCAGATCCTCTAATTCCCACTTGATATTGGCCAATCCTAATCTATGGGCCAAAGGTGCATAAATATCCAAGGTCTCGCTTGCAATACGATGCTGTTTTTCTGGTCGGTGTACCTCTAAAGTACGCATGTTGTGGAGCCTATCGGCTAATTTTACAATAATGACCCTGATATCTTTAGCCATCGCTAGCAAAAGTTTACGATGATTTTCAGCCATTATCTCTTCAGTGGATTCATAGTGTATCTTGCCTAATTTAGTGACCCCATCGACGATATCCGCAACATCATCGCCATAAACTTTTCTTATTTGATCATTAGATTCCGGCGTGTCTTCAACGACATCATGTAAAAAACCGGAAATAAGCGTATCCTTGTCCATTTTAAGATCAGCTAATATACCTACTACTTGAATAGGATGGTATATGTAATCTTCACCGGTCTTGCGTTTTTGCCCTGCGTGCATTTTCTTCGCTAATTCATAGGCAGAATCTACCTCTTGAGTCTGGCTTTCAGATAAGTATTCAGCATAAACATCATGAACTTCTTCAAAAGAACGGTTCTTACTTTTCGGCATGTTTGATCCTCCCAATGATACCTATTTTATTTTTTGCAAAAGGATTATCATCTTTTTCATTGCTGTTTTTGTACTTGTAGTCCCCGAAGAAAGTGAAAAGAGAAAGAATAAGATATATCAAAGCAAAATAATAGGCATAATCACTTGATACCAGCGAGGAACCCGACAGCATACGAAAAATCAGGTTAACAGCACTAAAAGTAGCTGGAAAAATTAAAACTCCCCAAAAAGATGATCGATTTATTTTGAAAAAATATCCTGAGTACAAAGAAAAACCGCCAAAAATTATGATAAGCATCCACAAAACTCGACGCGCACCATCCAAAAAATCTAATCTAAATAAGAAAGGCCCGCCAATGCTCAAAATAAGTGAAAGGAAAAACCATAAAATATATTTTTTTAAAAAAATCTTCTCCATAAGTTAGCTCAATTCTACCAAAAGACTGGCACTCGCGAGCAAATATAATGGTGCAGTTTCAGCTCGGAGGATTCGAGGACCGAGGCCAGCGGGCGAAAAGCCCTTGGAAACAAGCTGATCGACTTCCTCAGTTTTTAGACCGCCTTCTGGACCAAAAACGGCTATGAGCTCTGTCTTATCTTTATCTTCTTTAAGTCTCTTCAAGGTATTGAATAATTGGCTTTTTTCGCCTCTTTTAGCGGATTCTTCCCAAGCGACCAAACCAAGTTGATAATGTTCAAGCGATATTTTATCGATAAAATCAGGTTCGAATTTTATAGCAGGTATCACTGAACGATGCGACTGTTCACTGGCAGATCTAACGATTTTAGCATATCTGACAAATTTTTTTTCGAGCTGTTTAGTTGAAGATCCAGCCTTAGCGACACTGTAAGCGAATTTACTGAGGATTATCTTGTTGACACCCAGTTCAGTTGCTTTTTGAAGCAAAAAATCAAGATGATCAGATTTTAAAAAAGGAACAACGATCGTTATTTTTTTAGCCATTTCCGAAAAAGATGGCAAGTTAACGATATTCGACAAATAAATAAAATCATTATCTATCTTATCGATCGCGGCTTTATATAGTTTTCCTTTATAAACTACCTCTATTAATTGGTCTTCCCTAGCTCTTAAGACATCCTTTAAATGATGGAAAACATCAAAATCGCCTTGGCGGGTGATCATTTTTTCTGTCAAAAAGCGGCTATCATCTTGAAGAAAAAAACGTTTAGCCATTAACTATTTTCTCCGAAACTTCCAAGCAAAACCACTTTCCCGACTGTCTGTCCCTGCTCTACTAAAAGATGAGCCTTTCGTAAATTTTCAGCATTTATTGATTTAAAGCAAACATTAACAGTGCTTTTCAAGACCCCGCTATCAAACATGTCGGCTAAATTATTCAAAATACCGCCCTGGCTTTTTTTATCCACATCAAAATCAGATTTAGCAAACATGTATTCCCAAGAAAATTGTGCACCAATGTTTTTTAAATAGCCTAGATGAAGACCCTTGTCAGTTCCAACGATCGACACCAGCCTGCCAAAGGGTTTGATATGCCTAATAACTTTATCTAAATAGACACTAGGGTCATAAAGAAAGACGATGTAATCAAAACTCATTTTTTTAAAATCATTATCAGAATCCAAAAGAGTGTAATCAAAAATTTTTTTGATCGGGTACTGCTTGAGCCATTTTTTGGCCTGTTGGCTGTGAGCAGTTGTGAACACTTCCAGGCCAAGATAAGCGGAGAGTTGAATCAAAATAGAACCAACACCGCCAGCACCGTTGATGATCAAAATTTTTTTACCGCTAGCGTAATTTTTTTTGAATTTCAAAAGCAAATGGTCGATCAGGATCTCATAAGCAGTTATTGTCGTCAAAGGCATCGCAGCGATCTGACCGGCTGATAAATTCTTTGGTGCTTTGCCGACCAAACGGCTGTCAACCAACTGGTATTTTTGGTCGCTGCCTGGTCTTTGGCTGCTTCCAGCGTAATAAATTTTTTCTCCTATTGAAAATTGGGCTGCCTTTTCACCAACGGCAGCTACCTCTCCATAGGCATCATAGCCCAGTATTTTTTGTTTAAAAATATCGGGATCGCTTTGACGAAGTTTAGTATCGATAGGATTTACAGAAACAGCTTCCACTTTAACGAGCAGATCAAATCCCTTCGGCATAGAAAGTTTGACTTCTTGTTCATAAAACGATCCCTTCTCATTTATGGAAAGATCGTGATCGAAAAGGATCGCCGGAAATTTTTCTGGCAATTTTTTTATTATTTTATCCATGATTTCCCTCTTTTTATTAAATACCGATCATAAACGCAAAGCTAAGAAATTCCCTTATTATATTGCTCATCATCGCCATTTTTTAATATGGACATAAAGGCTTCCTGCGGTATTTCAACTTTACCTACCGCTTTCATGCGGGCCTTGCCTGCCTTTTGTTTATTTAATAATTTGGCTCTTCGGTCAGGGTCTCCGGTATGGATCCTTGCCGTAACGTCTTTTCTATAAGCTTTTATATTGGTCCGAGAAATTATTTTTGCACCGATGGCTGCTTGGATAGCTATTTCAAAGTTTTGTCTTGGTATCGTTTGTTTTAGTTTGCCCGTTACTACACGAGCCCTATTTTCTGCAAAATCCTTATGGGCAATAAAACTTAAAGCATCGATCTTGTCGCCGTTAAGCAAAATATCGATCCGCTTCAGATCGGCAGCCTGATAACCTTGAAAATCGTAATCCAAACTGGCATAGCCTTTAGTCGAAGATTTTAAACGATCGAAAAAATCAAAAATTATTTCAGATAAAGGAATCTTATATTTTATGTTGACACGATTCCTTTCAAGATACTCCATAGTCACGAACTCGCCTCTTTTTGACTGGGCAAGCTCCATCACCGGACCAACGTACTCTTCAGGGGTCATGATATTGGCATTTACGATCGGTTCTTCAAAAGATTTGATCAGATTAGCATCAGGTATTTCTGAAGGATTGGAAATATCTTGATAGCTGTCATCCGACATCAAGATCCGATAAGTAACAGTCGGAGCCGTGACGATCAGCTTAAGATCAAATTCTCTCTCCAACCGTTCTTGGATCACATCCATATGTAAAAGACCCAAAAAACCGACTCGAAAACCAAAACCTAAAGCTGTTGAGGTCTCTGGTTCAAATTCTAAGCTGGCGTCATTCAAAGATAATTTTTCAAGTGCATCGCGCAGATCATCATATTTGCCATTATCAGTAGGATAGATTCCAGCATAGACCATCGGCTTCATGGGGCGGTAACCCTTTAGCGGCTTTTTAACCGGATCCTCAGCGCTAGTGATCGTATCACCCGACCTAGCGTTATGAATATCCTTTATGGAGGCCGTCAAATAACCGACATCCCCGGCAATAAGTTCATCTTTCCTTTGAGCGTCAGGTGAAAATACGCCTAGTTCTGTCACCTCGTAATCGCTTTTAGAATTCATTAAACGTATTTTATCGCCCAGGTGAACTACCCCCTGCTTGACTCTGATCGATAAAACGACCCCTCGATATGAATCATACTTTGAATCAAAAACAAGTGCTGCTAAAGGAGCTTTTAAATCACCCTTAGGAGCAGGAATCCTTTTTACGATCGCTTCTAAAAGCGAATCGATACCCAAACCCGTTTTTGCAGAAACCTCCAGCGCGTCTGAACAATCGATGCCGATATCGTCTTCTATTTCCGACTTGGTGCCGCTAACGTCAGCAGAGGGCAGATCTATTTTATTTATTACAGGAACGATTTCCAAATCATTGTCCAAGGCCAAATAAACGTTGGCTAAGGTCTGAGCCTGCACTCCCTGACTAGCATCCACTACCAATAAAGCTCCATCAGCAGCTGCCAGAGCGCGGGATACTTCATAAGAAAAATCAACATGCCCAGGTGTATCGATCAAATGAAAAATATAACGCTGCCCATCCTTAGCATCATAATGAACCTCAACAGAATTCATTTTGATAGTGATCCCCCGTTCTCTTTCTAAGGGCATATCATCAAGGATCTGTTGTTTCATCTGTCTCTCAGCAACCGTATGAGTCATTTCCAAGATTCGATCTGCGATCGTCGACTTGCCATGATCGATGTGAGCGACGATACTGAAATTGCGAATATGCTTTTGTCTTTCTAATTGTTGTTCATATGTTGACATTAACTTAATGTTATCAATTCAAGAGCTAAAAGGTAATCTTAAAACAACAGATCATCGTTAAGCAGATGATTTGTTGATCCTTTAACTATTTGCTCAAAAAATATAGCCTTTCTTTTCTTTAACAGCTGATCATTCAGTTTTAATTCAAAAATTCCTTGGTGATAATAATCTTCATAATACAAAGTGAGTCCTTCTAAAAATACAGCCGACCTGTAAACAGTGAAAGTACTAGACCTTTTCGGCATTTCAACTACCGCAACAGAGTCTAAAATGTGCCAAGCTATCATGACCTGCTCATCGATATTTTCTGCTTTTTTGACTCGCTCCTTAAGATAGGAGGCGCGAATAAAACGAGCACTAGGGGTATAACCGCCCGGCAGCTGTTTTTTGCCAGAATAATCATCACTAGCAACATGATCGGAATCATAAGGAAGGCGGCCTGCTTTAAATGATGGCAAAAAATTCATGTAAGCTGATAATTTTTGAAGCTCATTGCTAAAATTTGGTGCATTCGTAACTACTCCTAATGGGTTTTCTATCACTTTCATCGGCATAGATAAAGGTTCTATCAAAACGAATCTGCCGCTTTTATCGCAGGCTGCAAAATGGAGGTCTGCTTTGCCATATCTTCGTTGAGCGAACTCGCCGGACATTATTTCGACTTTCGGCAAAAAATCGACCAATTCTTGAACAGACGCAAAATTAGCCATTGCCCAAAAAGCAAACTCAAACGGCGCTAACTGGATCTTATTCGGATCTGAATTTTTTGAATAGAAATTATCAGCGTTAGCAAAAGTTAACTTTTGTACTGAGAGCCCTTTTTGGTTGACACCATCAGAAATATCCAAACGGTCAGAACGATAAAAGCCATTGCCGATGATCGCGTATTTATCGGTGTATAGATTCCCGTCAAAAGATGAATGCCAGCTGTACCCTGCCGGCAAATATAGCGGGAACGAATTCAAACTATGCCAATCCATCGTCCTTGAAAATAGATGATTGCCATCTATCGAATGTTGAAAAATAGAGGTACACATACTTAAATTTTAAAACAAAAAAGCAACTAAGAAACCGCTTACTTATGAATAAACATCGCATCGCCAAAAGAGAAGAAACGATATTTTTCCGCAATAGCATGTTTGTAAGCATTCAAAATATTGTCGCGGCCAGTGAATGCAGCAACAAGCATCACGAGAGTGGACTTAGGCAAGTGAAAATTTGTGATGAAAGCATCAACGGTCGTCCATTTAAATCCGGGTTTTATAAAAATATCAGTCCAGCCAGAATCCGCTTGCAGATCACCGCCAAATTCATCACCATTAAATTTATGACCGATCGTCTCCAAAGTTCTGATAGTAGTTGTACCGGTAGCAACGATCTTGCCGCCGTCATGCCGAACTTTGTTTATTTCATCGGCTGCCTGTTGGCTAAGCTGATAAAATTCAGAATGCATTTTATGATGATCGATATCCTCTTCTTCGACCGGTCTGAAAGTTCCAAGGCCGACATGTAAAGTCAATTCGATCGTTTTAACGCCTTTTGCCCGTACCTTATCTAATAATTCCGGTGTCCAATGCAGGCCTGCCGTTGGAGCTGCTGCAGAGCCTTCGATTTTAGAATACACAGTTTGATAGCGTTCTTGATCACTTAATTTTTCTTTGATATAAGGAGGAAGGGGCATCTCACCGAGCTTATCGAGCAGTTCCATAAAAATGCCTTGATAGCTGAATTCTATATAACGACCACCATGTTCTAATTCACCAACGACCGTTCCAGTGATCAAAGTTTGATTTTGGTCACCAAATGCGATCTTTGATCCAACTGGGAATTTTCGCGCCGGTTTGACCAAAGTTTCCCAAACATCACCATGATCTTGGCGAAGCAGCAAAACTTCAACATGACCCTTGGTGTCCGGACGCCAGCCATGCAAACGCGCCGGAATAACTCGAGAGTTATTCATAACCAAGGCATCGCCGGGATTCAAGTAATCGATAATATCGTAAAAGTGGCGGTCTTCGTAAGCACCGCTTTTAGCATTCAAAACAAGCATTCTGGAACTATCGCGCTTTTTCAAAGGAGTTTGCGCGATCAATTCATGAGGCAGATCATAATCAAAGTCACTCAATGTATAGTGGTTTTCTTTTTCTTTATTCATTATTTTGCCATTTTGCCTTCCATAAAATTAAGATCAATTATCCAAGCCGGTCTGATAAGGTATCTTCAAGTGCTGATAAGCCAGCATCGTTGCCTGGCGCCCGCGCGGAGTCCTTTGAATAAAACCGATCTGTAATAAATACGGTTCGATCATTTCCTCGACCGTTTCAACATCTTCGCCGATATTTGATGCTATGGCATTAACACCGGCCGGACCGCCGCGATATTGAGATATCAAGATCTTTAAATAACCGAGATCACTTTCATCAAGCCCATGATCATCAACGTGAAGACGGTCTAAAGCATTATCGACCGTTTCTTTATCGATTGCTTTTTTCCCTGCCACCTGGGCGAAATCACGAACACGTTTTAACAGTCGATTAACTATTCTTGGTGTTCCGCGCGACCTTAATGCCAATTCTTTAGCACCGCTTTTTGCAATCGAAACATCAAAGATCTCAGCCGACCGTTCAGCGATCAGCTGCAAGTCTTTCACCGGGTAAAAACGCATATGAGCGACGATACCAAAACGATCACGCAAGGGAGCTGAGAGCATACCCGCTCTTGTTGTAGCCCCGATCAATGTAAACGGAGGCAGCGGAAAATGAATAGCGTGTGCCGTTTCACCCTGTCCAACAACGATATCGACATAAAAATCTTCCATAGCTGAATACAAAATTTCTTCTATCGCTTTAGGCAATCTGTGTATCTCATCGATAAACAAAACATCCCCAGCTTCTAATTCGTTCAACAAAGCTACTAAATCACCAGCCTTTTCGATCGCTGGTCCAGAAGTAGTTTTTATCTGGCTGCCCATTTCATTGGCAATAACATTAGCTAAAGTGGTCTTACCCAATCCCGGCGGGCCAAAAAGCAGCACATGATCCAATGACTCCTGCCGCTGTTTAGCTGCTTTCAAATAAACATAGAGTTGATCTTTGATTTCTTTTTGGCCAATATATTCACGCAAAAATCGGGGTCGAAGACTTAAGTCGGCTTCCGCATCGTCCGGCTCGGGAGCTGCATTTAAAATTCTATTTTCTTTGTCTTGATCTTGCTTCATTTAGTTAATAATTTAAGTCCTTTTTGAATGTACTTGTCGGTCGACATATTTTTATCTGAACGGAGATCATCAGCGACCTTTTTTACCTCCCTGCTTGAAAATCCAAGTGCTGTCAAAGCATCTAAAGCATCCTTCAATTGGTCAGTATCACCGATCGGCAGCTTTTTTTCGACATCAGATTGAAAATCAGCCAATTTCCCCTTAAGATCTAAAACGATCTGCTGAGCTGTTTTATTACCGATGCCGGGGAATTTTGTCAGATATTTTGATTGCCCCTGTTCAACAGCTGATACCAACCCAGTCTGATCGCCACTGGCTAAAATGGCCAATGCCGACTTGGGACCTATGCCGGAAACATCCAGGAGTTTGACGAAAAGATCCCGCTGACGCTGATTTTTAAAACCATAAAGAGAGATATCATTGTCACGCACGATCTGTTCGACAAAAACAGTTGCATGTTGACCCTCTTCAAATTCGTAAGGATTAGGTGAAAAAATTCTAAAGCCAACGCCTGCAACGTTAAAGGAAAAATAATTAGCAAAAACATCTTTGACTGTCCCGATCAAAAAATCATACATACCAAAATTATACGGTAAAAAAAAGACCAATAGCGGTCTTGTAAATAAAAATTAATTATCCTTTTTTTCTACTCTTGTCAAAAAATTCGACAAATTTTTATAGAAGGGGCGCGGATGGTCTACAGCGTGATGATGGCCGCCGTCTTTATTAATGAACAGCTCCGCTCCTGGAATAGCTTTTGCCGTTTCCTTCATTGACCAGACCGGCATAGTGTCTTTTTCGCCAGTCGTCAATAGCATCGGAACACTGACTTGACCAAGACGGCGACGAATATTCCAATCTTTTAAAATCCCAGTGACAACAAACTCATTATTGCCCTGAAAATGATTGTAAACATCAGTTGCCAACAGGTCAGGTCCTGCATCAGGATCATAAGTATCTGTTCTTTCGATATTTTCTCGATAAAGCCGAACCAAATCTTGGTGATAGCGAGGATCGGAAAAATCATTTTTAGCTTCGACGCTTTTCATATAAGCAACTTCGTTTTCGCCAAGCAGATCAAGACGTTCTTGATTGATCGAAACAACGTAATCATCAATATTATCAGTCATTGAGTAAACGATAGATCCTTTCAGATGCTCCGGATGCGCCAGCGTATATTCATAAGTCAATACACCGCCCCATGAATGCCCTAAAAGATAAAAATGATCCAGCCCCATCAGCGAGCGGACTTCTTCTAATTCGTCAAGATAATACTGATAATTTAAAAAGCGTTCAACGTTTTCCGGTTTGCTCCAGTCAGGAGATTCAGACCAAAAAGATCCCAGCTGATCGTAAGTGAATACCTCTACGTCTAAGCCGGTATATTTTTTAAAATTTTCAGCCCAAGGCCAAAATTCCTTTGAAGTACCGCCAGGCCCGCCGTGTAAAGTCAATAATTTGATCGGTGCATTTGGGTCACCGAAGGAAGCTGACCAAATGTCGTAACCGTTTTTTAAATGAAGAATTTTTGTCCGATGTTCCATCAATAACCCTCTTTAAGATCGACTTGATTGATAGCAAGTTTACCAGTCTTGAGATAACTTGTTAAATTCTGATGAAAAATTCTAAAAGAATCGCGTAAATAATGTTCCAAAAGGGCTGAGGAATGAGGTGTCACAATAACGTTATCCATGCTCCACAGAGGAGAATCGGCAGCCAAAGGTTCCTTTTCAAAAACATCTAGACCGGCTTTAGAAACACGTCCATCTTTCAAAGCGGCGATCAGGTCTTTTTCGACAACACTTGGTCCGCGGCCGACATTGACAAAAACAGGATGATTTTTGAAAAGATCGAAGAAATCGCTATTGAAATATCCTCTGGTCTGCTCGGTCAAAGGCAAATCAGAAATTATGTAATCAGCGTCAAGATGTTGAGGCAGATCCTCCCAGGTAGCTACTTGATCAAAATAGTCTAATGGTTTTCCATGCCTATTTATACCAACAACTTCAACTTCAAAACCTAAAAGAAGCTTTGCGATCGCTGAACCTATTTTACCGGTACCAAAAATGAGCACTTTTTTATCAACTAACTGTGAGATATCCGGTAAATTAAGATCCCATTTTTTTTGCGTTTGATTCTCTAAAGTAAATTTAAAATCGCGGCTGAAAATGAGCAGATATCCTAAGACGGTTTCTGCGATCGCTTCAGAATGCAGACCACTCATGTTTGAAACTATAACACCACGTTCATTTAAAGATGAAAATGGTAGAAAATCTACACCAGCTGAGATAGTTTGAATCCATTTTAATGATTTGCCTTGTGAAGCAACTTTTGAAAACCACGGATCGAATTTTTGTCCTTTCGCAAACTGTCCATAAATGATGTCGATCTGGTTGACTTGGTCATCAGTCATCTGTTTTGAATCGATCAATTCCAATTGTGGAAATTCATTTTTTATTTTTTCAAGATCTTGATCTTTGATTTTTTGAAGAAGCAACAATTTTGTCATAACCTCATTTTACAAAAGATGTTTGCTCTATACTCGAATTATGACAAAAATGAACGAAAACAGACTAAACAAATTAAGGCAGATCCTAAATCAAAACGGTCTAGACTTTGCTTATATTTCTGATTTCAAAACGATTCAATATCTGACCGGATTTGGTTCTAATCCATACGAAAGGATCTTGGCAATGGTGGTATTTTCCGACCAAGACCCCTTCATCTTTGCCCCAGCCTTAGAAGTAGAGGTGGTAAAATCGGTCGGTTGGCCATATGGTCTTTACGGATATCAGGACAATGAAGACGGTTTGCAGATGATCTATGATCATATCAAAGAAAGGATAGCTCAACCAAAGAAGGCAGCGGTAGAAAAGGATAATCTGACTTTAAGCCGGTTTTACCCGCTGCAAACAGCTTTCCCTGAGACTGATTTTTCTTTTGATCTAACGCCGGTCATAGAAAGGCTGAGGCTGATCAAAGAAAGCGATGAAATAGAAAAACTCAAGCAGGCCGGGCACGATGCTGATTTAGCTTTTGAAGCAGGTTTCAAAGCCTTAAAAGCCGGTAAAAGTGAACTTCAGATCGCGGCAGAACTTGAATATGCTACTAAATCCCGCAATGTACCAGAAATGTCTTTTGGCACTTTGGTCCAAACAGCAGAACATGCTGCCGATCCGCATGGAGAGACTTCATCGCTTCCGCTAAAAAACAATGCTTTAGTCTTATTCGATCTCGGCACAGTCTATAAGGGCTACATTTCAGATGCAAGCCGTACCGTCGCATTAGGAACACCCAGCGATCACATGCGTGAAGTCCATCAAATAGTTTTAGAAGCACAATTGGCCGCTCAAGCAGCGGTAAAACCAGGCAAAACAGCGGCCGAAATAGATAAAACTGCTCGCGATATTATTGAAAAGGCCGGTTTTGGACAATATTTCATTCATCGTTTGGGACATGGAATGGGTATGTCAGAACATGAATTTCCGTCTATCATGCAAGGCAACGACTTAGTGTTGGAACCCGGGATGTGTTTCAGCATCGAACCTGGAATTTATATACCAAATGATTTAGGTGTTAGGATCGAAGATTGTGTATATGTCACAAAAGACGGTTGCGAACCGTTCACTCATATGAGCAAAAAACTTCAGCAATTCGGATAAATAATAAAACCCATCAGTATTCCTGATGGGTTTTTACTTATCTTTCAGACCCGGCCAAAAAGCTACCGGTAAGATCGTCGAAACTGCTTGTTTATTCGGGTCATCGATCTGTTGAAGCAGCGTAGATACTAAGACCTCGGCGATTTTTTCGATCGGCTGGATAACAGTCGGCAACTGTGGAGCGATCTCTCTGATAACCCGGCTGCCGTCATAGCCGGTAATAAAAAAATCTTTGTTTAGAATCGAACCATTTTTTTGGAAAATAGCAGCGATTTTTAAAGCTGATATATCATTACTTGCGATCACACCGTCGTAAGGGCCTGGAAAAACTTTTTCTAGCTCTATTTCGTTACTATCAAGAGGATCAAAAGAAACGTTATTTTTTGTAAAAAAATCTATCGCCGCCTGCAGACGATCCAAAGTTGGTGAAACGGATGTATCCTCATCTACCAACACAGCGATCTTTTCGGCTTTGTTTTTAAATAGAAACTGAGCTGCTAATTTCCCTCCTTGATAATTATCAGCTGAAACGACCGGTATATCTTTGGCTAAATGGCGATCAAAAGAAACGATCGGGGCTGAGATCCTTTGATACTCTTTGACCTGTAAGTTATGAGAGCCAGAAATAATACCGTCTACCTGATTAGCCATCAGCATTCCTAAATAATCATGCTCGATCTGCTCATTTTCCGCAGCAGAAGCAATAATGACTTTATACCCTTTCATAAAAAGCTTAGATTCTAAATTTTGAACTAGCTCGGCAAAAAAAGGATTGGTCAAATTAGGAAATATCAAACCAATAAATTTTGATGATTTGCCCTGCATGGCTCTTGCCAAAGCATTGGGATGATAATTTAAGGTTTCCATCGCTTGGTGCACCTTATTTATTGTTTTTTGACTCAGCGGGCCATAGTGATTGATTACACGAGAAACTGTTGCTGTCGATACTCCCGCTAATTTTGCGACATCGTCTAATTTTGGAACTCTAGACACTATTCTTTTCCTCCTTAAATGGCCAAAGAAAAACCCGGCTCTACGATCCGGGGATTTTAAATAAGCAAATTAAATTATAACTCACGAGTATCTGCAACTGTTTCGTTCATGATAATTTTATCGTTAGCAGTTATTTTAAAAGTTTTGTCCAGAGCATCAGCTTCCAAAATGGCAACATTTTTGCCGGCCTGGTCTTTTCTGACAATTTTAATGGTCGTGTCGCTTGGAGTCTGTACGTCAATGCTGCCATCAAGGTCAAATGCAGCAAAGTCATTGCGCCAAGCAAGCATTTGAAGTAATTTTGCCACGACTGGACGCTTAACTTCTCCTGCTACCTCTTGTGCTGTGTAATAGTGACGATTTATATTTCGGCCTTCCTTTGTTTTTTCGAGAAGTTCGATATCATTTGAACCAGCGAGCAAACCAACGTAATAGATCATCGGAATACCCGGCGCAAAAATTTGAAAGGCTCTGCTAAGCAAATAGGCTTTATCATCATTCCCTAGAGCAGAATAATAAGTGGAATTTATCTGATAAATATCAAGGTTGTTATAGCTGGCCGAAGAATAAGTCTTTTTAACATTGGCACCAACTTTATAAAGCTCTTCGGAAGCAAAATCTATTTCCTGATCAGTTAAAATATCGCGCGCGTCTACAACTCCGATCCCATCATGAGTATCTAAGGTCGTAAATTGTTTCATAGGCGACATTTTCAACCATTTTGCTAATCGATTGGTCTTGCCTGAATAAAGAGTGTAAAGAGTTGTCATCGGCAAAGCAAAATCATATATAAAGAAATCATGCTGCGATATTTTTTGCGGTATCGTGTAGTGCTCATGGATCTCTGGCAGGATTTCAGCTTTTAAAGGCGTTAAGATATCTCTGATTTGATTAAGCAAGTCCCAAATTTCAGGTTCAACAAAAAAATCATTGGTATCTATTTTTTTGATCGCATAAGCGAAAGCATCAAGTCTGATCAAGTCGGCGCCGTGCTTGACCATGTTTTCCAAGGTTTCTTTAAAAAACTTTTGGGCAGCTGCGCTTTTAACATTTATGTCTATTTGTTCATCACCGAAAGTGTTCCAAAGATGTTCTTTTTTTCCATCAGCGAAGTCTATTTCCTGGATCGGAGCTCGGTCTTTACGCTTGTAGATCAAATCGATATCAGCCTGAGTAGGTCTTTTCTGACCAGCTTCTTGCCAAAACTTCTCCCAACGGATGAAAAAATCCTTGTATTCTGATCGATCATGTTTTTCTTTAAAATCTTGGTACATGATTGATTCGCGAGAAATATGATTGATCATAAAGTCAAACATCAAATAGTATTTTTCTCCAAGTGATTCAACATCGTTCCAATCACCAAAAGAACTGTCGACTCTTGTGTAATCGGATGGTGCAAATCCGCGATCGCCAGTAGATGGGAAAAAAGGCAGCAGGTGCACTCCGCCAATAGATTTACCAATATATTGGTCGAGGATCTGATGCAATTCCTTGATGTTTTTGCCTAATGAATCGGCATAAGTTATAAGCATTGCTTTATTTTTGATCGGCATGATTTTCTCCTTAAAAAATTAAATAGTTTCCGGACTTTGTTTCTGCTGCTTGCTCCTGGCCACTCTGAAAATGAATATCGTCAAAAATATCATCAAAATGATCAAGCCATAGATCGGAAAGGGAGCTGCTAACGAGAGTCCTTTATCAGGCTGTCCCAATAACAAATTAAACAATTTGGCACAGCTTGGCGACAAAAAAGCGCCAAGATTAAAACCTATCAGAATAAAAGAAGTGGCCAGCGGCAGTTTTTTGGCTGGTACCAGCGACGGCAGCATATTAAAAATAAATGGCGATACCAATTGCAAAGGAAAACCAACGAGCAGCAGACCGATGATCAAGATTACGAAATTGTTTCCAGCCAGACCAAACAAAAAATTAGAAACAGCCATCAAACCAAGACCAAGATAGATGGTTGAAAAACCAAGATATTTTTTAATCGTTCCATAAAAAATACCGCCCAAAGTCGCTCCAATGAGCATTGCTGAAAGAAACATCGAAGATCCAGTAAAAGATCCTCCAAGCATAGAAACAGCTAAGCCGGAAAAACGATTTTCCATACCTACGAAATCGACCACTAGAATAAAAGCGAAAATAACGAGAACGTAGACCATGGGACTGATCTTTTCAACTTCAAAATCGTTTTTTGCGCTCGCAGGTCGATCCAAGGCTGCTGGTTTTTTAACAGCATTTTCCTCTGGAACACGCCAATAAAAAAGTATCAGTATCGCAAAAGATAAAAAGTAGACCAGAAAAGAAGCGTGCCAATCAACAGATAACAAGGCGCCCGCGACAAGCAAAGTGAAAGCTTGACCGATCTGTTCGGCAGCTGCACGCCAGCCAAGCATCGATGAACGTTCGTGATTCTGATACCAAGCCGATATCATCGAAATAGCCTGTGAATTATACAGTCCCAGACCAGCTCCCAAAAAGAACCTGGAAATAAGGATGATCAAATAGTCGTTGGTAAAAAAAGGAACGATACCAGTAAATCCAGTAATAAAAAGCCCCGTCATAATGACCTTCTTTTCCGTTAAGTGAAAATAAGATGCTATAAACGGAGACAATATAACAAAAAACATAACTGCAAATGATGGTGTAGTTGCCAAATATTCGGACTGGGTCTGTGTGATATTTAAGGCACTTTTCATCTGCGGAAGAGCTCCCTGAATAGCATATGCACTGGTAAGCATAAAAGAAACAGACAGAAAGGCTATTTTGGTAAGGATTGAATGTTTGCTCATCTGGTTTTTTACTCTCTTAAAGTAACAATTCGTGTATATTCAAATCAAAGAACTGTTGTTAATAAGATAACATGAAAAAGAATTATTATCAAACGTTGTACAGTAACTAAACCAACTATTTTGTGAAAACAATATCAAATTGTCCGAAAATTGTTAAAATATGACAATAGAGGTTTAAAACAAATGACAGTAAAGCTTCAAGATGTTGCAAAGCGCGCCGGAGTAACCGTAACGACCGTTTCCAGGGTCCTAAATGATTTTCCTCACGTTTCTAAAAAGACGCATGACAAATTTTTAAAAGCAGTAAATGATCTGCACTACCACCCGAATGCGTTAGCCAGATCATTACAAGGAAAATCTTCTAAATTTATCGGTTTGATCTTTCCAACGATTTCAAATCCATTTTTCTCGGAATTAGTCAACAGCTTGGAACAAAAACTTTCAGGCAAAGGCTACAAAATAATCATCGCCAGTTCAGCCGCCAACACCGAAGCTGAGCGTCGCTACCTAGAAATGCTCGATGGAAATATGGTCGAGGGGATCATTACCGGATCTCACAATTTGGGCATCAGAGAATACGAACAAGTAAATATGCCGATCGTTTCATTCGATAGATTTCTTTCAGACAAAATACCGATCATATCTTCTGATAATTTAAAGGGCGGCCAGCTGGCGGCTGAATATCTTTTGAAAAAAGGGTCAAAAAACATCGCTATCATAACCGACAACGATCAATCTAAATCCCCCACTATCTTAAGATCGATCGGAGCATCCAATACCATAAAAAAAGCCGGGGCAAAGTACCAAATTTTTGATTATCCTGATCTCCAATTCAGCGAACAAACAAAATACGAAATTTTCAAAAAAATATTCAAAGATAATGATTTTGACGGCATTTTCGCTAATAACGATACGACAGCTCTGCTAGCAAAAAAAGCTTTCAAAGAAAATGATCAAAAGATACCAAATATGATCGGTTATGATGGTACGACTTTCTTCAGAAGATATTTAGACGACTTTGCAACGATCGTCCAGCCGATCGATACTATTTCCGACTATCTAATTGAATTTCTTTTCAAAAGGATGGCAGATCCCAAAAGAGAATTTTCAAAAATGCCTTTGATACCGGTAAAACTTTATCAAGGATAAAATATTAAGTTGACAAAAAGTAAGAAAGTGGATAGGCTTGAAAGCAATCGATAAATATTAAATCTAAACAAGTCGATTCGGAAAGTAAACTAACGGGTTTTCTCAGAGAGCTGGAGATGGTGTGAACCGGCAAAAACATCGTTTAGTTGAAAATGGCCGATGATTGGCTGGTGCGAATCTTTAGGAAAAGCATCAGACGGAGTGGCTCGCGTTATAGAGCACGCCATTTTTAAAAAAGATGGTTGCAAAGCTTATTTAGGCAACTAAATAAGAAATCAGAATGGTAACGCGAAATTCGCTTCTGTATACAAATACAGGAGCGTTTTTTTATTTTAAGGAGAAAAAATGACAAAGTTAGCAATAGTAACTGGCGCCGGCCAAGGTATCGGACAAGCGATCGCATATCGTTTAGCAAAAGACGGTTATACGATCGCCGTTGCTGATATCAACGAAAAAACAGCAAAGAAGACAACTGAAAAGCTGCTATCTTCAGGATACGAAGCCAAAGAATATCAGTTGGATGTTGCCGATAGAAAATCTGTATTTGATTTAGTCCAACGATCAGTTAAAGAGCTTGGGCCTCTATCAGCTTTTATCAATAATGCTGGAATCGCATTCATCGAACCTTTTGTGAAATCAAAGCCGGAGCAGATCGATCGTCTGCTTGATGTCAATTTGAAGGGTACTTATTGGGGCATTCAAGCTGCTGCTCTGCAATTTCAAAAACAAGGTCATGGCGGCCGGATCGTGAACGCAGCGTCATTGGCCGGTGTAGAAGCATCAGCTTTGCAAAGCGCTTATTCAGCCTCCAAATTTGCGATCAGAGGTCTAACACAATCAGCTGCCAAAGAATTAGCAGCTGATCAAATAACAGTCAATGCTTATGATCCAGGGGTCGTCAGGACACCCTTGCGAGATGCTATCGACAAAAGAACTGCTGAAATAAAGCATATATCTGTCAAAGAGCAGCAAAAAAAACGTCCTGCAGGAAATAGCTTTAGGCAGAGAAGCTTTGCCTTCTGATGTCGCTGAAGTAGTTGCTTGGTTCGTTTCTGATGCAGCTAAATACATTACCGGACAATCGCTTTTGGTTGACGGCGGAATGAGATTCAATTGATAAAGGACAAAAAATGGCGCAGGAAAATATTATCGATCTCAAAAAGGTCAGCGTGTCCTTTCAAGAAAGCAAACGAGAGATAAAGGCGATCCGAGAGGTCGATCTGCAAATAAATCAAGGCGAGATATTCGGTGTGATCGGATATTCAGGTGCAGGTAAAAGCACTTTGGTACGAGTAATTAATCGCTTGCAAAAAATAAATTCCGGCGAAGCAAATATTTTAGGAAAAAATATCAGTGATCTTCCCCAAAAAGAATTACTGAATTTAAGAAAAAAAATAGGTATGATATTCCAGCATTTCAACCTTTTTCCCTCGAGAACAGTTTTAAATAATATCGAATATCCTCTTCTAAGCAGTAAAATATCAAAAAAAGATCGTCGAGAAAAAGCGGAAGAATTATTAAAATTAGTAGGTTTGGCAGAATATGCCGGTTCATACCCGGATCAATTATCAGGCGGTCAAAAACAAAGAGTTGCCATTGCCAGAGCCCTAGCTAATGATCCAGAAATATTGATCAGCGATGAAGCTACAAGCGCCCTGGATCCAGAAAACACCCAATCGATTTTGCAATTATTAAAAGATCTCAACGAAAAATTAGGATTAACGATCGTTTTGATAACTCACGAAATGAATGTAATAAAAGCCATCTGTCAAAGAGTAGCCGTAATGGATCAAGGCAGAATAGTCGAACAAGGCCATGTCGCAGAAATTTTTTCCGAACCCCGATCTAAGGTAAGCAAAAAATTTATTGAAAGATCTTCAGAAATAAAAAGTTTTATATCGAAATTAAAGCATGATCCAATCATTAAAACCCTGAAAAAAGAAGATAAAATTTTTCAATTGACCTTTAAAGGCAAATCAGCAACAACGGATCTGATGTACCAATTAGCTATTAATTTTCATCTGCATACCAATATATTATTTGGTTCGATCGAACGAATAAATAATGCCGCCATCGGCTATTTGGTAGTAATTATTTCTGGAGAAAATAATACGACCGATCAAGCTTTGAATTTTCTAAAGGAAAACGGCGTTCTCAGCCGGAAGATACATTTCAAGGAGGCAAGTGAATAGTGATTGAAAAATTTTTTCCAAATCTCATAGCTATTTGGCCGCAGTTTCTTCAAGCGATTTGGGAAACGATATATATGACATTTTTTTCATCAATAATCGCCGGAATTTTAGGATTAGCTACCGGCATCGTACTGATAATTACTCAAAAAGGCGGGATCAGCGAAGACAGTTTCATATACAATATCGTCGATAAAATCGTAAACGTGCTTCGCTCTATTCCGTTTATCATCCTCTTAGCGGTTATCGCTCCTCTAACAAGATTTTTAGTCGGTACGATAGTCGGTACAACAGCTGCTTTAGTCCCTTTAATAATTGGTATATTTCCGTTTTACGCGCGTCAAGTACAAAATGCATTAGAACAGATAGATCCAGAAGTTGTCGAAGCTGCACAAGCAATGGGATCTAGCAGCCGCGAGATAATTTTCAGAGTTTATCTGAGAGAAGGCCTGCCTGATATCATCAGAGCATCAGTGCTGACGATCATCAGCCTAATAGGTCTTACAACGATGGCTGGTGCGATCGGTTCCGGTGGTCTAGGAGATATTGCTATCACAGTCGGTTACAATCGTTTCCAAAATGATGTCACTTTCGCAGCTATGATAGTCATCTTGATAATGGTCTTCTTGATACAAGTAATCGGTGATTGGTTAGCCAGAAAAACAGTTCATATGTAAAAGAAAGGAACAAAACCATGAAATTAAGAAACTTATACATTAGTTTGGCCGTACTGATAATAATAATTGCCGCTGCTTTTGGCATCCATGCATTAAATGGCTCTTCAACAAAAAACAGCAGCGAGACGATAACTATCGGATCGATGGGATCAGATTATGACATTTGGCAGCACATAGCCAAAAGCAGTCAGGCAAAACGATTAGGTTTGAAAATAAAGGTACGGCAGGTAAGCGATGGTGTTCAACTAAATAACGCTACTGCAGAAAATAACATCGATGTCAATGCTTTTCAATCCTACGATTATTTAGCAGCCTACGATCACGATCATAAAGGGCATTCGCTTATCGCGTTGGGCACAACTTACTTAGAACCGCTCGGTATTTACTCAAATTCATATAAAAAAATCAGCGACATCCCGGATGGTGCTACGATCGCAATAGCCAACAACCCGGCTAATACTTCGAGGGGACTCCTTCTTTTGCAAGCTGCTGGATTGATCAAACTTAAAAATGGTTTCGATACGCTTGGAAATACAAATGACATAATTTCTAATCCCAAACATTTGAAATTCAGAGAAATCGACGATACGACCGGTCCGCGTGTCCTTCATTCAGTTGATGCGGTTTTGATTTCAAATACCGTGGCCCTTGAAGGACATTTGAATGTTTTGAAAGATTCTATTTTCCACGAAAAAATCAATCAAAGTACTCGAGGAAATATAAACGTTCTGGCAACTGCTTACAAAAATCGCAACGATCAGAATTATAAGAAATTAGTCGGTCTTTATCATCAAAAGTCGATCAGAAAATGGGTCGAAAATAAATACAACGGAACCAAAGTGGATGTACAAAAACCGGTTTCCTATTTAAGATAAAAAAACTCTCCTCTTAAAATAAGAGAAGAGTTTTTTACTGTTCATTTAATTATTATCTTGATCGATGACTATCGTGCCGTCTTTCATATCAGCTCTTAATTTTTTAACATCTAGATGGTCGAGATAGAAGTCGGTTACTTTATCGCGAATCTGCTGTTCGATAACGCGGCGCAATGGACGCGCTCCGAGAGCTTGGTCGTATCCCTGTTCGATCAAATACTGCTTTGCTTGCGGGCTGACTTTCAAGCTGATACCTTTTTTGCCAAGTGTTTGATTGACCTCTGTCAGCATCAAATCAACGATTTGGCCAAGATCCTCTTTGCTCAAGTGATTGAACTCAACGATAGCATTGAAGCGGTTGAGAAATTCAGGCCTGAAATATGGTTCCAATCTTTCGATCAATTTCTTGCCTTGACCTGCTTTTTCAGCTTCTTCGCTGCCGAACCCGGCATTAGAAGTAGCGATCACAACGGTGTTTTTGAAATTAACAACATTGCCTTGACCATCGGTCAAACGGCCATCATCCAAAACTTGAAGCAATAAAGTGATGACCTGTGGATTTGCTTTTTCGATCTCATCGAGCAAGACGATCGAATAAGGATTACGTCTTACTTTTTCAGTCAAAGTATTTGAATTATCCTCATAACCAACGTAACCTGCCGAGGTCCCGATCAATTTAGAAACGGCGGTCAAATCAGAATATTCAGACATATCCAGACGAATGATCGCATCCTTAGAGCCAAACATATCTAACGCTAATTGCTTGGCTAATTCAGTTTTTCCAACACCGGTCGGACCAACGAAGAGAAAACTTCCGATAGGACGATTGCCTTCATCAAAACCGGCCCGATTTCTTCTGACAGCCCGTGCAACAGCTGCGACCGCTTCATCTTGGCCAATAACTTTGCCCTTCAAGCGACCAGCGATGCCTTTTAATCTTTGAATATCGCTTGCCCCCATCTTTGAAACTGGGATACCGGTTAATCTTTCAACTGATTGTGCAATATCATTAGGTGTCGCTGCGACTTCATTGTTATCTTGACCGTCAGAAACTTTCTTTAAATCTGCCTGGATCTGCTCCACTTTTTTCTTCGCTTTTGCCGCAGCCTCATAATCCTCTTTTTCAACAGCGTTTTCCTGTTGAGAACGAGCATCTTTTAAACTGTTTTCTAAACTAACTTTATCAGTGACCGGATGCTGAGCTGACAAATGTGCCGCTGTCATATCGACCAGATCGATCGCCTTATCAGGCAAAGCACGCTGTGGAATATATTGGACTGAATAATCAACGGCCGCTTTCAAAGTTTCATCAGGAAACTTTACGTGATGATGTTTTTCATACAAGGAACGAACACCTTTTAAGATAGCTAATGTATCTTCTGGGCTTGGTGCGTTAACGGTAACGGGATTGAATCGGCGTGCTAAAGCAGCATTCTTAAGAATCGTATTACGATACTCGTCTTGAGTGGTTGCTCCTATCACAGATATTTCTCCGCGACTCAAAGCGGGCTTCAAAATATCAGCCATACCTTTAGACCCTGACTCCTCGCCGGTAGTACCTGCACCAAGAATTTGGTGGATCTCATCAAAGAAAAGAATTATTTTACCTGATTTCTTAACTTCAGAAATCAGATTCTGGATATTTTGTTCAAAACTTCCGCGATACTGCGTGCCTGCTTCCAAAGAAGATATATCGATCGAATAGATCTCCTTGCCCTTGATAGCAGCTGGTACGTTTCCTTCGACGATCGCTTGAGCTAATCCTTCAACAACAGCTGTTTTTCCAACACCGGCATCCCCAACCAGCACCGGATTATTTTTAGTCCTGCGGCTTAAGATCTCCGCTGTTTCTTGAATTTCTTTGTTGCGGCCGATGACCGGATCCAATTTGTGCTGACGAGCTTCTTCAGTCAAATTACGTCCTAATTTATCCAAAATGCCGCCTTTTTTAATTTGCGACCCATGATTAGTGGATGATTGACTATTTGCATCCAAATCTTGAAATTTTCCATTTATAGGCAGTTTGCCTGTCCGCCTATATTCAGCAAATTCCTCAGGACTCACTTGGCGTCCATTGATAAGATAACGGGATTCAGAATTCAAACCATTCATTCTTCCCATTAAATTATTGAATATGTCATCCATAGAATTGAAAGGATCATTGTTAAAATAGTCTTCTGCCATTTTATTCCTCCTTAATCTTCTAAATAGTTGGTTTCGAGATCTTTTAAAACTTCCCACATGGTCGACTCAGTAGCTCTGGCCAACGCCTGCAGGTCTCTCAAATTAAGACTGGTAGCATCTGATTGAGGCTTATTAAAAGATTTATGGATAGTCGTATATCCGTATCCGCCAGCTTTGGCCACTTGATAAATCGTCAAATGGTGGTCGCTAAGATACGCTTTAATATCTATTTCCATAGAAACCTCCTCAACTGATATTATATCACATATGTGTTATATTTTACATTTGTGATATAAAAAGTTTAAGAAAAAAGACCCTATCCAAGGATCCCTTTAAAATTACTTCTTATCTTGCTGTTTTTTGCTATTTACTAAAATCTTGTCTATCAAACCATAGTCCAAGGTCTCTTGAGCATCCATCCAATGATCTCTTTCAGTATCTTTTTGAATCTGTTCAAGTTTCTGACCGGAATTATCAGCCAAGATCTGGTTCAACTTGCGGCGTGTCTTCAATAACTGGTCAGCAATTATCGACATATCAGTTTGTTGAGTTCCGGCATTTGCACCACCCATCGGCTGATGGATCAAGTATTCAGCGTTAGGCAGCATAAAACGCTTGCCCTTAGTACCGGAAGAAGCAATGATGGTCGCCATCGATGCAGCCATTCCCATGACGATAGTCTGAATATCTGATTTAATGAAATTCATCGTATCCACGATGGCCAGACCAGCAGTAACAGATCCTCCTGGTGAATTTATATACATGTAAATATCTTTTGACGAATCTTGAGCATCCAAGAAAAGCAATTGTGCAACAACACTAGTTGACATCTGATCCTCAACTTCGCCTTGGACCAAAACGATTCGGTCCTTAAGCAGACGGCTGGGAAGATCGTAACTTTCTCGACCGTTTGCGGTTTGTTCTATGACTCCAGGCCACATATAATGATGCCTCCTTAACTTTGAATAACTACAGTATAATTCAATGGTCAGTAAAGGTCAAACTTTTTCTTGATCCGGATCCTGATTTTCAAATGCGATCTCCATCAGTTTTCGCATCCGATGATTTATTCCAGATTTAGTTAATTTTTGATCATCGATCATGTCCGCGAGATCGGAAAGACCCGCATCAGGGTTAGCTAAACGCAGCCGAGCCACTGTTTTTAATTTTTCCGGTAATTTATCAAGCAGACCCTTTCGCTCTAATAATTTCAAAGATTCGATCTGTTTTTGAGCAGCGCGGGTAAGCCGAGTCACGTTTGCATTGTCAGCATTTGCCAACCGATTAGCCGAGTTGCGCATGTCAGACATTATCCGTGAATCTTCGAATTCCAACATAGCTGAAGTTGCCCCGATAACTGACAAAAAACGGGAAATATGCTCACTTGATTTAATATACACCATTCTTTTGTTACGACGATCAGTCGTTTTGGCATCTAAAGCAAAAAACTTGCGGTTCATCATTCTGGAGAGCTGTTCGATGAGGAACTTGTTGGAAGCAGCTATTTCTAAATGATAATCCTTAGTTACAGGGTCGTTCATAGAACCGGCCGACAAAAAAGCTGCCCGCATGAATGCCCGCTGCTGATCTCGATATCTTAAAAAAGAACTAGGAACTGGACTTTGGCCGGAAAATGGGAATATTTCCAGATCGTTAAGGATCCTTTCGCTATTGTCAGAAACAAAAAGACTATAGCTATGCAGATTTTTAAAATTTTTATTAGTACTTTTTTCAATGTTCGTTTCGATATCGCTGTGATAGGTAGTCGAAATCAAAATATAAATACGTCGCGCGCTGGCAGGGTTCTGTGTTTGGATCTCGATCCTGTTGCCAGACCTGCTGAATTGGAACAGTCCGTTCAAACGCAAAAAAACCGATAATTCCGACTTTGCAGTCCGCGAATCGATCGGTAAAATGGATAATTCTTTTTTTAATTTTTGCGTAAAGGTCATTAAATTTTGCCATCAAGGATATTAAGCAGTTTTTCTGTTATCTTTTTGCCATCGTGAAAGGCTCCTTGGTCCTGTAAACGAAGAAAATCACCAGTGATCGGCTTGACACCAAGCTCTAAATCATTTTCAGTATCAACTTTTACCTGAGTAGATATCTCGTCCCACTTTTGAAAATCAATATAATCTTCCGGAACAAGTGCGGTATTGGTTAAAACATAATCAATGATACCCGGGCATACATTGCGATAGATAGCCTTTATATGGCTGGCATCAGTATAATGATCCGTTTCGCCTTTTTGCGTCATGATATTAGCGATGAAAACCTTCTTCGCCTTGCTTGCTTTAACAGCTTTCCCGACTGCTGGAATGACTAAATTGGGCAAGATCGAGGTATACAAGGATCCAGGCCCGAAAACGATCATATCGGCATTATTTATCGCTAAGAGTACCTCAGAAGCAGGTACAGGTACTTGCCCTTTTTCCGTGGAAATCGATAATTTTTGGATCGACTTATGGGCAAAAGTAATCTCGTGTTCGCCGTTAATACTGCTGCCGTCAGAAAAATCGGCATGCAAAACCAGCGGAACGTTTGCAACCGGATAAACTTTCCCCGAAATCATCAAATAGCGGCCGAGTTTTTGAACAGCTCCAAAAATGTCTCCGGACATCTCTGTCATGGCAGCGATTATGAGATTACCCAAAGCATGATTTTTAAAAAATTCATCAGAAGAATCAAACCGGTATTGAAAAATCTTCAAAAAATCATCAGGCAGAAGAGACAAAGAAACAAGGGCATTTCGAATATCTCCAGGCGGTACGATGTTCATAAAATTCCTTAAAACACCTGATGAACCGCCATCATCAGCAACAGTTACAACGGCAGTCACCTCAACATTACAATCGCGCAAAGGCCGCAAAATAACCGGCAGACCCGAGCCGCCGCCGATAACGACGACATTTCTTTTCTTTTCGCTCATGCTTCTCTCTCCTCTTGTTTTACCCGCTCGATTTCTTTTTGCAAAGATTTCTCCAAATCACGATGCTGGATTTCAACTTGATAACCGGATTTTTTTAGATCACTGCCTAAACGGCGCGCAAAAGCAACTGAGCGGTGTTGACCACCGGTGCAGCCAAAAGCGATCGTGATGATCGACTCGATATCACCGCCCTTATCCTCTTTTTTCTTGGCTAAAGGTAAAATAAAATCAGTGGTTTTTTTGAAGTCTTGATAAAACTCCTCTGCACCGGGAACCGACATTACATAATCAAAAACTTTCTTATCTAAGCCGCTCATAGTGCGCATTCCTGGTTCCCAATACGGGTTGTCCAAAAAACGCAGATCAAAAACGATCGAGGCTTTTGGCATCAGCTGATATTTATATCCGAAAGAAATAACTTTGATTTTCATACTGTATCGATTATATCAAGCTTTTACCGACTGGTCCGAAAGACTTTGAATATAGTCGAAAAGTAATTTTCCAGCAACCGCACCATCACCAGTAGCAGAAGCTATTTGGCGAATAGAATCTTTACGAACGTCGCCGATCGCGTAAATTCCGGGAATTGCTGTTTGCATATTTTCATCAGTCAATACCCATCCTTTATCATCTAAAATACCAAGATTTTCCAATCCTTTAGTATTTGGATAAATGCCAACATAGATAAACAAACCGCTAGTCGGATAAATGGAAACTTCTCCATTCACGTTATCACGCAGTTTTATTGCTGTGACTTTTTCTTTATCGCCAATGACTTCTTGAGTATCCTTATTCCACAGAAAATGAACGTTATCAGCAGCAGCAGCTCTTTTTTGAAAAATTTGAGAAGCCTTTAACTTATTGCGACGATGCACGATCGTGACCTCTTTTGCCAAATTAGCCAAATAAAGTCCTTCTTCTAAAGCAGAATCACCGCCGCCGATCACTGTGACTTGTTCGTCTTTAAAAAAGGCACCATCACAAACAGCACAGTAGGAAACACCGCGTCCTGAATAGCCATCCTCTCCGGGGATGTTTAAATGGCGATGCTCAGCACCACTGGCAATAACGACGACCTTTGCCTGATAATCGCCGCTATCGGTAATGATCTTTTTTGTTTTACCTTGATCGATAACATCTT
Organism: Oenococcus alcoholitolerans; assembly: GCF_051852995.1. Taxonomy (GTDB): domain Bacteria; phylum Bacillota; class Bacilli; order Lactobacillales; family Lactobacillaceae; genus Oenococcus; species Oenococcus alcoholitolerans. The sequence goes on along the minus strand of NZ_CP176042.1, from coordinate 405,946 downwards.
GGACTTCCGCAAAAGTATACTCGGCCCCGAATTGTGTTGAACTAGCATACATTTTTTCTGCCAGATCAGGTCCGAGAATAGAATCGAATCCAGGATAATTCTCCACCTCAGCTGTATTATTCATTTGCCCGCCATAAATACCCTTATCGATCATTAAAACCGACAAATTAGCACGGCTGGCATAAGTGGCAGCTGTCATGCCGGCAGGTCCAGCCCCAATAATCACAACATCATATTCCTGGGTCATTTTTTCTCCTTAATTACTTACTTCAAGTTAGTTTAACACAGCTTATTTATTGTATCAACGGTATTAAAAAACGCCCGAAAAAGGGCGATTAAATAAAAAATATCAAAGAGTCTTTGCTATTTTTTTGATATAAGATCTAAGTTCATCTTTAGTATCGGGATGTTTCAAACCAAATTCTATGTTAGTTTCCAAAAAACCGATTTTGGATCCTATATCATATCGTTTGCCGTTAAATTTATGGGCATAAACGTGTTCCTTATGGTTTAATGTCTCGATCGCATCAGTTAATTGGATCTCATTACCCTTGCCCGGTTCAGTATTTTCAAGTTCATCAAAGATAGTTGGTGTAAAAAGATAGCGGCCGATGATCGCCAAATCAGAAGGTGCATCCTGCGGACGAGGTTTTTCAACAAAATTACGCACTTCGTATAATCCGTCAGAAACTTCCTTATCAGGATCAATAACTCCATACTTAGAAGTATCTTCATGCGGGACCTCGGTAACAGCCAAAGTTGATTGCCCAGTCTGATTGAACCGATCGACCAGTTGTTTAGTCAAAGGAATTTTGTCAGTCATAAGGTCATCGCCCAGCATCACGACAAAAGGCTCGTCGCCAACGAAAGACTTTGCTTTCAAAACGGCATCGCCAAGACCGCGCGGATGCGATTGGCGAATGAAGTAAATATTGAGATCAGTCGTATCTTGAACTAGTTTTAATAATTTGTCTTTGCCTTTTGCTGAAAGGTTGTCTTCAAGCTCGGTATTAGAATCAAAATGATCTTCAATAGAACGCTTTGATTTTCCGTCTACGATCAATATGTCTTCTATTCCAGAATTTATGGCTTCCTCGACAATAAATTGAATCGTCGGAGTGTCGACGATCGGTAACATTTCCTTAGCTAATGCCTTAGTGGCAGGCAGAAAACGTGTGCCGAGGCCGGCAGCTGGGATAACAGCTTTTTTAACTTTTTTTTGCATTAAATTAATCCTCCGAATTAAGCGGCCGATTCATTAAATCAGCAACTACAGTATCTATTTTCGCATTTTCATAAAGAATTTTGTAGATACTTTGACTGATCGGCATTGAAATATTTTTTTTCAATGATAGATCAACGACCGCTTTTGCTGTATTGAATCCTTCAACGACCATCCCCATATCTTTTTCGATCTCATCAATATTCTTACCATCCGCAAGTTGCAAACCGGCCCTAAAATTTCGAGAATTGTTTGACATAGCAGTAACAATCAAATCACCAAGACCGGCCAAACCATCGAAAGTATCAGCTTTAGCACCTAACGAAACCCCCAAACGGCGCATTTCGGCCAGACCTCTGGTGATCAAAGCAGCCTGCGTATTATCAGTCATACCGAGTCCTTTAACGATCCCGCCGGCGATCGCTAAAACGTTTTTTAAAGCAGCAGCATATTCAGACCCGATCAAATCCCGATTGGTATAGACACGAAAAAAAGCATTGGAAAGAGCATTTTGGACTGACTTAACTTTTTCTTGGTCTGAACCGGCAACAGATACTAGAGTTATTGCTTTTTGAACGACTGATTCGGCATGTGATGGCCCGGAAATAAAAAATAAATCTTTTTCACTCAAAAAAGGAATCTCTTCAGCTATCATTTGGCTGATCCTTTTATTAGTACCGGCCTCTATGCCTTTGATCGCATGCCCAAAAATAAGCTGATCCGGGTCATCTAAAGATAATCGATCCAAACTTGCGTAAACTTTTTTAGCAACCTCGCGCAAGGCCTTTGTCGGAACGACCAATAGAATGATCTTTGCATCAGCGAGTACTTCTTTAAGATCAGTACTAGCTCTTAACTTGTCCGATAATTTTGCATCCTTTAAAAAACGGTGATTTTGATGATTATTATTAATATCATCAATATCATCTTTATCGCGGCCCCAGATCATGACTGAATTTTCGTTCAAAGCAAAAGTCGAAGCCAAAGCTGTCCCCCAAGAGCCAGCCCCGATAACAGCTATTTTATATGCCTTTGTGGTCATTGACTTCATTTTCCTTGATCAATTTATCTTGACGCTTCTCTAAAGTGGATAAGGCATCAAATCCCATTCTTTCGGTACGATACTTTAAAGCAGCAGCATCGATAACACTTGATGTGTTCCGGCCTGAGGTCACCGGTAATTCCATCCTAGGTATTTGGATGCCGAGGATACTTAAAACAGCCCCGGCATCGCCCAAACGATCAAAATCCTTAACTTTATCATTAGTTCTTTTTAAATCAATATTCAAAACGATCGTTGTATGATCTCTGATAGCCGCTGCACCATAAGTCTGCAAAACATCGATTATGCCAATACCGCGAACTTCCATCAAGTTGGTCAATACCTCAGCTGGAGCACCGACTAAACGCTGTTCATCCTCGGCATAAATATCAACTCTATCATCAGCGATCAAACGAGCTTTGCCTTGCTGGATAAGTTCTAAAGCAGCTTCGGTTTTTCCTATTCCCGGATCACCCGTCAAAAGAACACCAATACCATTTATATCGATCAAAACACCATGCAGACTTTTTCTCTCTGACAGTTGAGCACCGAGATAATAAGTCATATTAGATAATAAGCGCGACGAAGTCAGCGAACTGGTCAAAACAGGTATTTCACAACTTTTTGCCACATCTATCAGCTCACTGGGAATCTTTAAATCAGTTGAAATAACAAAAGCCGGTGTCATCGGACTAGCTAATTTTTTGAAAATAGTATATTTCTGTTCGGTAGACATCGTTTTAACGTATTCAGTCTCATTAACCCCTAATAATTGGACACGCCTAGGTTCGAAATAATCCAAAAAACCTGTTAATTGTAAACCGGGACGGGCAATATCCGGCACGGTGATGGGTCTATCTAAATGATCCTCCCCCCATGCCACTCTTAAAGCGGTATGATTGACTAAATCTTTAACTGTTACGATCCTATCTTCCATCTATCTGACCTCCAAGGTAGTTAACCAGCTTTGCGCCAAACTGAACAGCAAGCTCAAGAAAAACAAGGGCAAAACGCCATGAATAGTTATGCCGGTAACCAGATAATCGTCAATGGCTAAAACCAGCATATTGATAACTATACTAAATAAACCGAGTGTCAAAACAGTGATCGGCAGAGAAATAAGTTGAAGCAGCGGCTTTAAAAACGTGTTCAAAAGTGCTAAAACAATGGCAGCTACTAGGGCCGCTGTCCAATCTACTATCGTCAATCCAGCTGGGAAAATATAGTTAAAAATTATAAAAATCAAAGAATTGACGACTAATTTGTAAATAAAGCTCATTAAAACTCCTTAAATAAAACTCGAGGAACCGGGATTAAGTTCGATGATCTTGCCGCTGCGCTTATAGACAAGCCATTCCGCAATATCGGTAGCATGATCGGCCGTTCTTTTCAAATACCCAACGACGACCAAATAGTCAGCTCCCGTATCGATGGTGTCAACATCATCTTTCATAGATGTCAAAATATCCTTGCGTATGTTGGCGGACAAACGACCTACGTGGTCAGAATGAGAAGCTATCCTTTGTACATCGTCGATCGAATCCGAAACATAAGCATCCAGGGTCTCATCAACAGTCCTTGTTGCCATCAAGCCCATTTCCGAAATCTTTCTTTCTATATCCGGCATACGCCGATCACCGCTCTGCCGATGGTGGATCCTGATCGTTGATTGGGCGATATCGCGAGCATAATCACCCATTCTTTCAAGGACCGATACCGCTTTTAAAATAGTTACAACTTCGCGCAGATCCGTAGAAACCGGTTGATATAGAGCGATCATCTCAAAAGTCTTCTTCTCGATAGCTGCTTCACGCTCGTTTATTTCGTGGTCACGGTTGATTATTTCTTCTGAAGTTTTTGTATCGTGAGCCATAAAGGCCACAACCGCCTTATCAATAGTCCGGGAAACCATTCTTCCCATACTACGGAATTGCTCATCAAGGTCTTCCATTTCAATGTCAAAAATTCTGCTCATTTCTTTTCCTTTCGGATTCTTTTTTAGCCGAAACGTCCGCTGACATAATCTTGAGTTTCCTTTTCAACCGGATTAAGGAAAATGTCGCGCGTTTTACCGATCTCTACAAGCCTGCCTTCGTTAAAAAAGGCTGTCCGTTGGCTGATCCGGGCTGCTTGCTGCATATTGTGAGTAACGATTATCAAACAATAACGATCGCGTAGATTCAAAAGAGAGTTTTCCACTACCCGGCTAGAAATCGGGTCAAGGGCACTGGTAGGCTCATCTAATAAAAGAATGTCAGGCTTTGTCGCTAGCACTCTTGCAATACTGACACGCTGCTGCTGTCCGCCCGAAAGTCCTAAAGCGTTAGTATTCAAGCGGTCTTTGACCTCGTCCCACAAACCTGCCTGGCGTAAGGCTGTTTCAACTTCTTGATCGAGGACTCGTTTTGGAACTTTTTTACCAAGTCTAAGACCAAAAGCAACATTTTCATAGATGCTGAAAGGGAAAGGCGTCGGCTGTTGAAAAACCATGCCTATCCGTTTACGCAAATCAACTAGATCGAAACTATCAGAATAGATATCTTTGCCATGAAAAAGAAACTCTCCCTCCACTTTGACATTGGCAGTCATATCATGCATCCGATTTAAAGTACGCAAATATGTTGTTTTACCGGACCCAGACGGACCTATCAAAGCAGTGATACCATGACTGTAAAAATCCAAATCAATGTTATGCAAAGCTTCTTTCTTGCCGTAAAAAAGTTTTACATTTTTAGTTGTAAGTATCGCCTCTTCTGCCATTATCCAAAATTCCCCGAAACATAATCATCAGTTAATTTTACTTTCGGTCTAGTAAAAATTTTTCTTGTTAGATCATATTCTACGACATTGCCCAAATGAAAGAAGGCAGTATAGTCGCCGATCCGGGCTGCCTGCTGCATATTATGAGTAACTATGATGATCGTATATTTTTTCTTCAACTCGAGCATCGTTTCTTCGACCTGCATGGTCGAACGAGGGTCTAAAGCACTGGTCGGCTCATCCATCAAAAGAATATCCGGTTTCAAAGCTAAGGCCCTTGCAATAACTAATCGCTGTGCTTGACCGCCGGAAAGCTCCAGGGCTGATTTATTCAAATCATCTTTGACCTGGTCCCACAAAGCTGCCTGGCGCAAAGACGATTCAACTATTTCGTCTAACTCGGCTTTTTTATAATGCTTGCGCTGCGTTAAGGCAAAGGCAACGTTGTTATAAATCGACTTAGCAAAGGGGTTTGGCCTTTGAAAAACCATGCCTATATGACGACGCACTTCGTAAACATCAACTTGGGATGAATTCAAATCGAGACCGCGGTACATTATCTTGCCCTTAACATCAGCAATGCCGTCGTTCATCCTGTTCAAAGAACGCAGGAAAGTTGATTTGCCCGATCCGGATGCTCCGATCAAACTAGTTATTTTATAACGGACAAAGGATAAGCTCGTATCATTGAGCGCTTTATTATCACCATAATAAACAGAAACGTTATCAGTTTTTAAAGCTATCTCGTGACGAGCAGGATCAGGTTCGGAAATGTAGCTTTCGGGATTATCCAAAGTAATGATTTTTTTAAAATCAGACTCCAGCTTTGGTGCTTTTCTTCTATTTTTTCTAAAAGTTCTGGCCATCTTATTTTTCCGTCCCCGAAGTCATCTTTTTATATAATTTATTGCCGAAATACCTTGCCGATAAATTGAAGATCAAAACCATGATTATCAAAACCGCTGAGGAACCTGCTGATATCTGAGCAGCATCCGGCATCGTACCTTCCGAATTTACTTTCCATATATGAACAGCCAAAGTCTCAGCAGGACGCATTGGATTCAAGGGGCTGGTAGAAGAAAATGGATTCCAATTAAACCAATTAAGTGCAGGGGCAGATTGACCGGCTGTGAATAGCAAAGCAGCAGCTTCACCGAAAACACGTCCAGCAGCTAAAACTATTCCTGTGACGATAGACGGGACTGCAGCCGGCAAAATGACCTTTGTAACTGTCTCCCATTTTGATAATCCTAATGCAAGACCGGCTTCCCGCTGCAGATCAGGAACTGCTATCAATGAATTTTCAATCGACCTGGTCAACAAAGGCAAATTGAAGAAAGTCAGCGCGATCGATCCTGATAAAACCGAAAAGCCGAAGTGAAATTTTAAAACAAATAATAGAAAACCGAAAAGTCCAACAACTACCGACGGCAGAGAGCTTAAAACTTCTATTGCCGAACGGAACAAAGAAACGATCTCTGATTTCTTATTAGCAAATTCATTAAGGTAAATCGCAGAACCCAGTGCGATCGGAATAGAAATGACCATTGATAAGATCAATAAATAAAAAGAATTAAATAATTGATCCGAAATACCTCCGCCGCTTTCAAATGAAGATGAGTGGCTTGTCAGAAAATGAATATTTATGTTGGGGATACCAGCGCTCAAAATTGAAAAAATCAAAGCAACTAATATCAAAACGACCAGCGCTGAAATGAAATATATCACACCAATAGCAAACTTATTAGATCTTCTTTGATTCATTAGCGGTCTCCCTGATTAATACTTGTTTTTCTACCGATGAATTTAATGATCATATTGAAAAACAGCGACATGACGAGCAGCAGCATCGCCAAGGTCCAAAGTGCATCATTTTGTACAGAACCGTCAGTCGTATTACCAATACCTTGAGTCAAGACAGAAGTAAGGGTCGAAGCGGAGCTTAACAATCCATTAGGCATAATTGCAGCATTACCAACGACCATCTGAACAGCTAAGGCTTCACCGAAGGCTCTAGCCATTCCAAAAACAACGGCAGTCAGAATTCCCGGCATTGCTGCCCTCAAAATAACTTTATAGATCATTTGCCAGCGGGTTGCACCGATAGCCAAAGCCGATTCACGGTAATGATCGGGAACATTATTTAAAGCATCAACTGTTAATGAAGTAATAGTTGGCAAGATCATCACGAAAAGTACGATCGTTCCAGCCAGTATTCCAAAACCAGAACCGCCGAAAATGTTCCTTAAAAATGGAACGACGATCGTCAAGCCGATATATCCATAAACAACAGAAGGTATACCGACTAAAAGCTCAACGACTGGCTGCATGATTTTTTTACCCCAGCTTGGCTGCAATTCAACCATGAATAAAGATGTGGCAATAGCAAAGGGTGTTGCTACCAGCGCACTTAACAAAGTAACTAGAAAAGATCCTAAAATCATCGGCATTGCGCCGAATTGCAAATTTCCCTGCGAATCGGGAGTATTAGGGTCCCATACGGTCCCGAAGATAAATCTGAAAGGATTGATACGGTCAAGAGTGAAGGTCATCAGTCCTCGGCTTAAAACAAAGAATAAGATCGAAATAACGACGATTCCTACGAGTGCCAAAGCTGAAAAACTGATCAAACGTCCCATTCGATCTTTTTTAGTAGATACCGATTGCTTTAAAAGCGATTCTTTGATTGGATCAACATTGCCCTTCTTAACTGCCATTATCTTTTAGAAACCTCCCCTTTGGCATTCTTCTCGACCTGCATACCATGTAAAGGTATATACCCTAGATCTTTGACGATTCCATTTTGGATTCTGTTAGATTGGAAAAAACGAATAAATTTAGCAGTTTCACCGGCTGCCTTTCCATGAGTATACATATGCTCATATCCCCAAATCGGCCAACGGCCGGTCTGCACGTTTTTTTCATCGGCTGCAATGTTATTTATTTTAAGCGCTTTTAAATTATTTCCCGAAATATAACCAAAGCTTAAGTAAGAAACCGATCCCGGAGTTGCCGAAACGATTTTTTGAACAGTACCGTTTGAATCTTGTTCTTGAGCATGGACAGAAGTCGACCCCTTTAAAACACTGTTTTCAAAAACTGATCGAGTTCCTGAACCTGATGCTCTGTTAATAACGGTTATAGGCAAATCAGGTCCCCCTATTTGGCGCCAATTATTAACTTGACCAGTGAAAATTCTGCGAAGATCCTGCGAAGAAATATTATTGATATTAACGTCTTTGTTGACTACCGGTGCAATACCGACGATCGCTACCCGATGATCAGAAATTTTCTTTGCATCGATCCCGCTCTTTTCTTCTGCAAAAACATCCGAGGTACCTATCTGAACCGATCCAGATTGTACTTGCGTCAATCCGGCCCCAGAACCGCCGCCTTGTACGGTGACCGACACTCCTTTATTTTCACGAGTATAAATATCAGCAGCTCTTTCAGCTAAAGGTTGAAGTGCAGTTGAGCCGACGATCAAAATGCTGCTGGTATTCGGGTGTGTTTCACCAACGACGTTGCTGGTAAACGACCTATTAGTTGAACCGATCGCCAAAGCGATGATAACTATTACTAAAATTGAGATTTTTGTCAGTATTCTTTTCATAATAAATGATATGTAGCCGGGCAAAGCCCGGAAATAAAATAATTAGATTCGATCATTATCTCTTTGTAACAGCACCATTGGCATCTTTGTCTACTTTCATACTAGACAAAGGTATATAGCCAAGCTGTCTGATCAGCGAACGAACACTTTTCTTGTGAAAATACTGGATATACTTAGAAACAGCACCGCGTGCCTTTCCTTTAGTGTACATGTGTTCATATCCCCAGATCGGCCACTTGTTATTAGAAACATTCTTGGCCGTAGGAGCAACTTTGCTCAAGCGGAGAGCACGTAAATTATTTTGACCCTTGATATAGCCAAAAGCCAAATATGAAATCGATCCAGGGGTAGTTGAAACGATTTTTTGGACAGTACCGTTTGAATCTTGTTCTTGAGCATTAACAGCTGAAGCACCATTTAAAATAGCAGATTCAAACACAGCCCTGGTTCCAGAACCAGAAGCACGATTTATTATAACGATTTTTTCATTTCTGCCGCCTACTTGATTCCAATTGGTGTATTTTCCAGTGAAAATACCCCTTAATTGTTTTCTCGTTAGGTTTCTTACAGAAACATCAGAATTAACGACCGGTGCGATACCAACTACCGCAACACGGTGATCCGAAAGAGATTTTGCATCGATCCCGCTTTTTTCCTCAGCAAAAACATCTGAGTTACCAATCTGCACTGAGCCGGCCTGAACCTGTGTCAGACCTGCACCAGAGCCACCTCCTTGTATAGTAACTTGAACTGAAGGATACGCACTATTAAAACGCTGACCAACCTGCTCTGCGAGCGGTTGAAGTGCAGTTGAACCAACAGCTAAGACTTTTCCAGTCATACTCGACTTAGAAGCTGCGGAAGCGCTTGTACCAAGATTAGTGCTCGTCAATGACGCACCACTAATAGCCGCTACCGCAAGTAAACCAACTAACCATTTCCTCATAATTAGGGAACTCCTTAAATTGTCTTGCTTAAATATTTAATTTTGTGCGCGGGACAAATGCCTCGCAATTAAAAGATAACATATTTAAGTTAAAAAAACTTTTAAATTTCAAAAGAAAAAATCCAGAATGTCATCACTGATCACTCTGGATTTTTCTGGGCTAATTGCCATTGCAGATATGAATTTATGAATGGGTCTAAATCACCATCCATTACACCGTCAGTATCGCCCGTTTCGTAACCGGTTCTGAGATCTTTGACCATTCTATACGGCTGAAAAACATAAGATCTGATTTGTGAACCCCAAGCAACATCAAGTTTAGTACCGGCTAATTTTGCATGCTCTTCTTCTCGTTTTTGCTCCTCGATCTCATAAAGTTTCGATTTCAGCATTTTCATCGCAATATCACGGTTGCCATATTGAGTTCGTTCGATCTGAGAGGAAACAACGATGCCAGTTGGTATATGAGTCAAACGAACAGCAGTAGAAACTTTGTTGACGTTTTGTCCGCCAGCTCCGCCAGACCTGAAAACGTCCATTTTAACATCCTGCGGTTTGATTTCTATCTCGATTTCATCATCATCCAGCTCAGGCATCACATCTATGGAAACAAAAGAAGTATGGCGCCGGCCTGCAGAATCAAACGGGCTTATTCTAACAAAGCGATGGACTCCCTTTTCACTGCGCAAAAAACCGTAGGCATTGTGACCGGTTATCCGCAAAGTAGCTGAATCGATGCCTGCGACGTCAGCTGCTTGATAATCCATGACCTCAACTTTAAAATCATGGGACTGGGCCCAGCGAGTATACATCCGATATAGATTGCCCGCCCAATCAGAAGATTCAGTACCGCCTTCGCCGGGATGGATCTCTAAAATAGCATTATTTGCATCATATTTGCCATTAAGAAGCTGCTGCAAATTATATTGTTGAAGTTCTTTTTGAGTCTTTTCGATGTTTTCGTCTAATTCCCGGTGCATGTCGGGATCATCGTCGTCGTTTAAAAGCTCATAAAGAGTTTGCAGGTCTTGAACTTTTTTATCAAGATCAACAAAAGAATCGCGACGTGATTTGATCACATTAGTAGTATCGATCAATTTTTGAGCCGCTTCATTGTCATTCCAGAAATCCGGCTGACTCATTTTATCTTCATTTTCCGCTATCTGAGCATCCAGGGCGTCTAAATCCAAAGTTTTTTTGAATCCTTCTATTTGAGAGGCCATATCATTGATTAAATTTTTTGCTTGTGATAATTCCATTTCAACTCCAGTATATTATATATAAAGAAAGTCATATTCCTTCAATTTTTTTCATCAGACGTTCAGAATATGATCGGATCTGAAAAAAATATATAAAAAAATCAAATATTGCTTGCTTATGTTAAAACAAAGTTACATTTTTGCAAAAATCAGTGCTAACCTACAAAATATTTCAGGATCCGTAAATAAAGAGTAAATAAAATAATCTCATTAAAAAAGTAAAGAAATATCGACAAGGTAATCTAGAAGCATGTTAAAAATAAATGCAAAACTCAACACGATTCTTTTGACTTCTGCAGCAGCTTTCGCACTTACTGCAGTAAGTGCCAGCGCTGATACTACTTATAATATCCAGTCGGGCGATACACTTTCAAAAATCGCGAATAAGTTTCAAGTTAACATTAATGATCTTGCAAAAACAAACAACATTTCTAATATTAACTTAATTTATGCCGGAGAAACATTGACCATCTCATCTGATTCTGCTCAAGCAGCACCGCAATACCAAGCACCTGCTCAAGCAGCACCACAAATCCAATATCAAGCTCCAGTACAACCTGCTTATACAGCAACGACCTACACAGGCAGTTACAGTGCTCCAGTAAACTATTCAAATAATGGCAACGCTAATGCTTTGAGGCGCCGCCAAATAGAATCAGGAAATAATTATCAGACTTTCACTGGTAATGGATATCTCGGTGCATATCAATTCGCCTCTTCAACTTGGGCAGCCGGTGTTGCCGCTGTTGGCGGATCTGTTAGTGACTTTAGCAGTGCCCATCAAGACCAAGTTGCTAATTGGTACGCTAACAGCCGTTACGGTGGATGGCAAAATGTTCCAACCAACGGTGGATGGTAATTAAATAATTCTTAAAAAGGAAAAATAAAAACGGACTCGGAGGTCCGTTTTTTTATTAGTCTTTTTAAAAATCAGCAGCTAATTGTTCAGCTTGCAATTTAACTTTTTTCAAAACTGCATCTTTGATCGAAGGATCATGATCTATTCCCTCGATAAATAGTCTTTGATAATCAGTAACGCCCATGACCTGTAAAACACTTTGAAGGTATTTATCGCCAAAATCCAATCCCTCAGGTGCCCCAGTTCCGTCAAAACTGTGGTAAGTGCCGCCATTAGCTTGGATATGCAAAGCTTTTTTATCCCTTAATAAGCCTTCTGCAACACCCTCTTTTGTATAGTGAAAGGTATAAGGAACTTGCATCACGATATCTATATAACTTTTTAATTCAGCAGGCAAAAACAAATTGTACATAGGGTTCGCAAACACATATTTATCCGCGTCAACAAACTCTTTGACCCATACAAAACGTTCTTTTGCAAAATGGTCTTCTTCTTCAGTTAGATTTTGATGATGCAAACGTTTATTATAAATCGACAAACTTATTTTATTGAATGGGAAAGGCATTTCTTCTGAAACATTTCTTTCGATGACCTTGTCTTCGGGATGAAGCTGTTTATATTTATCCAAAAAAGTATTCAAGATCGTGATACTTTTGGATTGTTCGATATCCACATCCTGGTGTGCTTTTATAACAAGAATAGTTGCCATTTATTAACTCCTAAATATAATCAAAAAAATCAGTCAATATGGTAAAGCTCTGCATAAAATATCAAAAAAATCATGTATATTTTGCCGATAAAGCGCTTTACATATAAATTTTAACGTCTTAAAAGCTTAAAAAACACATTTTGTTAAAAAAATCTCAAATTTATTATTTTTTGTTGACTTGGAGCCAACTCAAAGCTGTAAAATTTACTTGTTTTAAGTAATCAAGGAGGTTGAAATGTCTGTAAAAGATAAAGTAGTTATCATAACCGGCGCTTCTTCTGGAATTGGCCAGGCAACAGCGTTTTTGTTGGCAAAAAACGGAGCTAAATTAGTTTTAGGCGCACGACGCGAAGAAAAACTAAAAGATATTTGCAAAAAAATAAACGATGGCGGCGGTCAAGCAGTTTATAAAGTTACTGACGTGGTCAATTATGATGACGTTAAGGCTTTAAGCGACTTGGCTCTATCCGAATATGGTAAAATCGATGTTCTTTATAACAATGCCGGTATCATGCCTGTATCTCCTTTAGTCGAAGGACGGCGCGATGAATGGAAACAAGAAATAGATATAAATATCAATGGTGTTTTAAATGGTATTGCCGCCGTACTGCCATATATGCAAGAACATAAATCGGGGCATATCATTGCAACAGATTCAGTTGCCGGCTATAATATTTGGCCGAATTATGCCGTTTATAACGGTACCAAGTTTGCCGTAAGGGCAATAATGGAAGGGTTAAGACAAGAACAATATAAAAATAATATAAAATCGACGATCGTTTCACCCGGATCAACAGTGACTAATTTGCTGAGTTCAACCGGTCAAAGTCCAGTTGCACAACAAATGCGCAAGGCGATCGCAGCTTCTGACCAAAGCAACGATTGGGCGCTGCGTCCTGAAGATATAGCTCAGGCGGTTTTATTTGTAATTGACACTCCAAACAGGATGAGTGTTAACGATATGATCGTCCGTCCTACCAATCAATCAGTTTAAGCAAATTTGTTTATTGATCTTTTTAGTGGTATAGTTCGATCAATTTAATTTATTACTTATATTCTCACTAGTTAGAAAGAAGGGAACGAAAACGAATTTTAAAAAAAGCAAAAAAATATTTTTGGCCAGTTTTTTATCGGCTCTCCTGCTGGCTTCAAGCTCTCTTCCAATCGCCGCGACTGCTGCTAAGAAAAATCCGACCCTTTATTTTTCGGTCGGTTCGGCAATAACGACTATCGATCCGGCGATGATAAACGATTCTTATTCAGACCAAGTCGCGATCAATGTCCAAGAAGGACTTTTGAGCCGGAATAAAAATGGACAAATTTCTGCCGGTCTCGCACAAAAATGGAACCACAGCAAAGACGGCAAAAGATGGACTTTTACTTTGCGTAAAGGGCTGCACTGGTCTAATGGCGATCGTTTAAGAGCTTCGGATTTCGTCTTTGCTTGGCGCAGATTATTAAATCCAGCTACTCATAGCCAAGCTGCTTACAAATTTTCCGGAATCGTAAATGCTGATAATATTTCTTCAGGCAAAGCGGACCCGTCAAAACTAGGTGTGCTTGCTAAAAATGATCGAACTTTGATCGTAACATTAGATCATCCCCTTCCGCAATTTGAAATGGAACTAGCGGCACCAACCTTTTACGCTGTTGATCCAGCAGTCGTACAGCGTTTTGGCCGCCATTTTGGCAATTCCTCAGATCATCAGGTCTATAGCGGACCATTCAGGCTGACTGGCTGGAACGGAACGAATAACCACTATCGCTTAGTAAAAAATCGCTATTATTGGGATAAAAAGCACGTTGCCAGCAGCCGCATAGACGAAAGTGTCGTCAGCGATCCAGTTGCGGTCGTAGGTTTGTACCGAAGAAATCGCTTGGATCTAGCTCCATTGACGACCCAACAATCAGTTTCAGCCAATCGTAATCGCAAGGACTTCCACAATTACCCAGCTGGCGGTGTTTTCTACTTAGAATTTAACCAAACTGGCAGAGTTAAGGGTTTGACAAACAGAAACATTCGTTTAGCCTTGAATTACGCTATTGATCGAAAAGCGATCGCTGATCAATTATCAAGCGGAATGGATAAACCGGCTACCGGTTTGGTTCCGGAAGGATCTGGCGGGCTGACCAGCCAAGGAAAAGATTTTGCAAAGACTGCTGCTCAAAGAACAGCGAAATATTATAAATACGATCTGAGTCAAGCGCGCAAACTCTTCCGACGCGGCATGAAACAGGAAAAATTAAACTCTCTGACCTTAAATGTTGAAGCTACGGCGGAAAATCCGGTTTCTAAACCTGAAGTAGACTATCTGCAGCAAAGCTGGCAGAGATTGGGCAGGGTTCATATAAGAGAGCACTTTGTACCCTTCCAGCAAAGACTTCAAGACCAGAGGAATCAAAATTTCGATGTCATGGTCGGCGGCTGGACTTCCGATTACGCCGAACCGACTGGTTATCTAACTTTGTTCACCACAAATGGCAGTAACAACGATGGCCGGTGGTCATCAAGCAAATATGATGCTGCCTTTAATCGAGCAATGGATCAAAATGCACTGAATCATAGCGCTCGTACAAAGGATGAAATAAATGCTGAAGTTGCCTTAGCAAAAGATGCAGGTGCTTTGCCGATTTATTGGAGCTACTCGCCTAGTCTTGTGAATCCAAAGCTAAAGGGGCTACAGCACTTTGACCCAGGCAACTATTTATATTTCAAATATGCTCACAAATAAAACTTAACCGTAGATCCGTAGTCATTTAAATGATTACGGATTTTTTAGTCAAAAAAAAGAGGCCTCAGTGCCTCAAACGAAAAATGGATGGAGAGAGATTCGAACTATAAACGCTCTATCCCTTGTCCTGCAAGGCTTTAGAAATTCAAGGCTTTGCGGTATTACTTTTAATATTACTTTCGTTAACGAAATTAGCAAAAATCTTCGCTGTTTCTGTTTTCTGCTTATTGGTTACTTCGGCGTATATCTGCAAAGTGGTATGAACATCATTATGGCCAAGCTGATATTGTAATTGCTTGATATCCATACCTGACTGGACAGCCAAAGTAGCATACGTATGGCGAAAGCCATGGATAATAATGGCAGGCAGATCAGCCGCCTTAGCAATCGCCCTCGCCCACGCTCTGGGACGGCTTAAACTAATAAATGAATTGACCTCGCTGTTAAAAACGTAGCTGCATGGGGATGCCGAGTAGCCAAGAGCTTTATACAGCTCATGCTGCCTGAGCTTCCATTCAGCCAAAGCTGAAACAGTTTCATCATCAAGCGTCATCAAGCGGTTGCTGGCTTTGGTTTTAGGCTCATCAGAAATAACTTCTCCGCTGACCACCGTCACAATCGTTTTACTGATTGATAAGGTCTTACTAGCTAAGTCCACATCTTTCCAGTTCAAGGCCAGCGCCTCGCCTTTTCTCATCCCCGTGAAAGCTAAGAGTCTGAAAAACAAGTATCGGCTATAATAGTCTTTGGAATATAGCTGATAAGCACTGTTTAGAAATCGTCTGAGTTGTTCGACATCATAGAACTTCACAGAGGCACTAGATGGTGCTTTTTTAGCTCTCGGCTTGTCCACGTTAGCAAAGGGGTTATCTTTAACATAACCGTACTGCACAGCCTTTTTATAGACCTGATTCACGATATCTAAAAAGTCCGTATAACCAACTAGCTTAGCTGCTAGGCCATTAACAAACTTTTGAGCTTTGATCGGCGTGAGTTCATCTAGATACATCCCCTTAAAATAGGGCTGAATGTGCAGCTTATAGCGCTCTTCAATCTTTTTGTAAGTGGATGGCTTCACATCTTTAGCTTTCATGGCCAACCATTCTTTAGCTAGTTCATTGAACTTGATTCGTTTAACTTGCTGGCTTTCTAGTTGCCCATGCGCTTCGGCTATCTTATACGCCCGATAGGCGTTTACAGCTTCTTTGTTGCTGATATAACCGCTTTTCATGGTTGGATTGTAGTCAATACGTGAGACAGATTTTAAGAGAGATCAAGAACCGCGTTTAGCTTCCACAGCTCAAATAAATCATTAATTTCGATTAATAACTTATTTGAACCATGGAAAGCATTAAATCAGGCGGCCATTTGGTTGCAAGTGTTGCGATTTCAACCTGCAAGGGGGTCTGGTAGCCCAGTGAACTATGAATTCTTTTCCTATTATAAAAGGAATGGACATATTCAAAAAGGACTGCAGCGGCAGTTTCATAGTTCTTAAAGAACGGCACTGGGTAAACGCATTTCTTTTTGAGTGAAGCATGAAAAGATTCCATTGGGGCGTTGTCATACGGGCAACCCTTACGGCTGTCCGAGTGGCGGATATGTAGTTCATTTAAGCGTTTGTTATATTCATCGCTGGTGTACTGCGTACCCAGCTCACTGTGAATGATGAGCTCTTCAGTAATTGTCCGATTTTTAACCGCGCTTTCAAGTGTCTTTATGATCAGCTTGGTAGCCATTTTTTTTGAGAATGAATACCCGATAATTCGTCTTGAGTGCAGATCCATGATGGTTGATAAGTAACACCAACCATCACGCTTCGTTTGAATATAAGTAATATCAGTTGTCCATTTCTGATTTAAGCCAGTGGTGGAGAAATCCTGCTTAAGCAATTGGGACGCTGTTTGAATCGCTTGTTTGGAGGAAGAGGTGACCTTCCACTTCTTGATGGCAATCGAGTGAATATCCATCTCCTTTATGAGCCGAGAGACTCGAAGAGGACTGCAGCGGCGCTGCAGTGGTTGAAGTTCCAGATTCAATTCATAGTGAATCTTCATGACGCCATATCTTTGTTTGAATTCAACGAAGATGCAAAAGATCCGCTGTTTCAGATCTTTGTCTTCCAGACTTCTTTTTGAGGGCTTGTGGACTTTATAGCGATAGTAATGCGCTCTTGAAAGCCCGAGGACTCGGCACATCTTAGTTACCTGGTAATTTTGGCTTTCTTGTTGGATATAATCAAAGATATCGGTTATCTCTGCGCAAGGAAGCTGAGGGCTTTTTTTAAGATTTCGTTCTTCTCGGATAAAGCAGTTAAGCGTTTCTCCATTGCTTTAATCTCATCAGGAATCTTACCTGACTTGTTTTGAGTTTGGGCTTGGACCCACTTATGAACAGTGGAATAGCCAATGCCATATTCTCTGGCAAGTTGAGCAGCGGATTCACCTTGTTTATAGAGATTGATAATATTCTGTTCGAATTCTTTGTCATAATGAGTTGGCATGTAAAAATTCCTTTCTTTTAAGAGACGATTTATTCATTATACCCTCTCTTAAAAGTTGTCTCAGGAATCAGCTTACATCCAAAACAATGTGTTTATAAAACGCAACACTATAACTGGACAGTTCATGAACGTTTCTAACAAAAAATTTAAAGGCGTTCGCCACGAAAATTAATTATGTATAAGAGGACTAAAGTCCTCTTTTTTTATTTTCTTACCAGCATCATAACCTTTATTTTCAGCAGTTGCGGTATTTTTAACGCTTTGACCAAGCACAATGCTTAATTCAACTGTATGATAGATTAAGCAAGAAGTTTTAAGGGCGGTGGCTGTCTTTTCCCTTGCGAGGTGAGGCCCATGGGAACATGGAATAATCTTCAGGAAGGTTTCACAGTCAATGAGCGTCTTCCAGACACTCTCGTTGATGTTGCTGTTTGGCACGTTTTTAATCGCGCTACTCAGCTATATCGACAAGCACCACAAATGAAAAAGCCGCCCCACATAACTTTGACCGGTTATGGGGCGAACTAGTGTTGTTTTAATATCTGCCACCGTCTTTAACGGCTCTACACGGGAAGTCCTGTTCACGTGGGACTTTCTTTTTCTTTTTCATTATAGCATGACTATGAAAAATTGGGTAGCAAGGCATTTTCAGCTTATTATTTATCTTTGTATTTTTCAAAAATAGGTTCAACTAATTCTTTTTCAGCGTTTTTCGTACTTCGCCGTATTTGTATATAGTTTCCCAATATGTTTATGTCTGGCAACGAACCCACTTAATCTAATATTTATTATTATGATAGACCAATTTGCCTATTAACTTAGTCTCGGTGTTTTTTTTCTAAAGTTGCTAATAATGCATCAATCCGTTGTTTAACTCGGGTTCGTTGGGTTGTATCAGTTAACAGTACTAACGTATCACCTTCATGAATCAAGGTGTCACCATGTGGGATCACTTCTTGTTCACCACGCCGGATTCCAATGAGCAGTGCTTCTTTAGGCCATGGCATGTCTCGGACCATTTTGCCGTTTAAGGGACTGCCAAAGAAAACCGGTATTTCCAAATGATCAGGTCGATGAAGTTGCTGAACAGTTTTAGGCATTGTCATCTGCTTAAGCAATGCTTCATAGATTGGTGCACCGCCTAATAAATCAACAACAAGGTAAGCAGTTAACGATATGACTGCTAATGGCATTAAATGTGTTAAATTGCCAACCATTTCTGTTACCAGCAAGATAGCTGTGAAGGGAGCTTTTCCAATTCCAGCAAAGTAACCGGCCATGGAAAAAATGATTAGGTTCATGATATAGACATGCGATAATAATCCTAATTGATTCATTAAGACGCCATAAACCGCACCAATCACAGCACCTAAAGAAAGAATCGGCAAAAAAATACCGCCAGGTAATCCGGAACCATATGAAATCATTGAAAAGACGAATCGTATAATAAAAATTGCAATTAGTACAAACAAAGGTGGAACATACTGGCCAAATCCAACAATTAATCCATTACCACCACCGAGTAAATTTGGCGAAAAGTAACCAACTAAGATTACCAGCAGAAATGGTACGATACCTTGTATTGGGCGTGGCAAATGTGTCAGTTGATGATACCACCGAGGCATAACTAACAAGACCCGTTGATATAAGTAACCAAACAATCCCAAAACAATGCCGAGTAAAATTAAGTGCCAATAATTTGATACTGGTAAACTACGTGAATAATTTAAATGTAACACGGGAACAAGTCCGAAAACATTCAGCGAGATAAAATTTGAACCAATTGCTCCGGCTAATGCTGTTAACCAAACCAGCGGTGAAAAATTATGGTAAATCTCTTCTAAGACAAATAGAGTTCCAGCAATGGGAGCATTAAACGCCGCTGCTAATCCAGCAGCGGCGCCTGATGCAATTAGCAGTCGGCGATCAGTTCCTGATAACTTAAACCCAGCAGCGAAACCTTGACCAACTGACGCACCTAATTGAATCGACGGCCCTTCTCGTCCGAGAAATAATCCAGGTCCCAATGCCAGAATACCACCGATAAATTTTCGCCAAAGAATTGACCACCAGTGCATTTCCAATTCGCCAGCCAATTGACCTTCAACTTGTGGAATTCCGGAACCAGAGATATAAGGTTCTCTCTTGAGAAGTCGAGCCACAATTAAAGCTAAACCAAGGTTGATGCCAATCAACAATGCCCATTCCCACCAAACAAATGGCGCGATTCGTAAGTATCTATATACCAATCGACTATAGTGCAGCCCTATCTCAATACAATAGCGAAATAAGCTAACAACGGTGCCACTCATTAAACCCACAAGCAGGCCGAGTAAAACAAATCGCAAACGAGTAACGTCAAATTTTTCTTTTACAAGCTGTATCAAATAACTAATCCTCTATTATAACCAATATTATATAATTTAGTGCTTAATTAAACTAGGCAATATCTCGATGAAATCTAGTAGTTATTTTTCACAGAGAAGGGGTGTCATACCGCTAAGATGTTTTAGTAGTTTATATGACGAGCCGCATGTTTGAGTAGTAATGGTGCTAATAACGTTGTTAGGATAATGGCAGTGATAATTGCCGAATAGTAATCATCACTGATTAGTTTGGATTGGTAGCCTATTTGAGCGATAATCAAGGCCATTTCCCCACGCGAGACCATCCCCGCACCAACGAGGTAAGCTTCATTCGAACTGAATCCGGCCCATTTAGCCCCACTTCCCGCTCCTAATAGTTTTGTCAGTGTTGCCACAATCGTCAATACGATAATTAATAACAAATCGTGTTCTATGCCAGCTAGTGACATATTTAAACCAATTGAAACGAAGAATACAGGAATGAAAATCGCATAACCGATTGGTTCGATACTTTGATCAACTTCATGAGCTACATGAGTTTGTGCAATCGCAATTCCTGCAAAAAAGGCCCCAATCACTGCACTCAGTCCAATCAGATCTGCAATATATGCCATACCAAAACACAAAATCATCGCCATTATAGTAGGTCCCACTGGATTCAATAATTTGGTGCCTAGTCTAGCGAGGAGAGGGGCGATAAAACGCATCACGAAATAAATTGCGGCAAAGTAAATTAGCTGCTCTAAAAAAGTCAGAGCTAGCGGTATCTGGGTATCCATACCAGCCTTTGTACCTATTAAACTGACCATAATGCTAAGTAAAACGACAGCTAGCACATCGTCAACCACCGCGGCACCGAGGACTGTTGAACCGCTCTTACTATCAAGTAAATTTAGTTCTTTCATGACAGCAACTGAAATTGAAACCGACGTTGCGGCAAAAATAACGCTCAAAAACAAGCTTTCAAATTGTGTCAAGCCAAAAACAATACCAACTGGATAGATCAGTACCATCGGAATCAAAACTCCTAACAACGCGACAATTATGCTAGGACGCAAATATTTTTTAAGCAATGTTAGATCACTCTCAAGTCCGGCGATAAACATTAAGATGATAACCCCAATCTCTGAAAAAATATGGATGAAATCATTGGCGTGAACCCAATTCAACAACGCAGGGCCAAGAATAATTCCAACAAATAATTGACCGATCACTGCTGGGATACCAACCCTAGAGGCTAGATGGCCAAATAGACTAGTTGTAATCAAGATGATCACCAAGGTACCTAAAAATTCCAAACAAAAACCTCCTCATACCAAAAACGCAAACCCAGATACCTCTTACACACCCCTGAAAGAGAACACCTTGAGCTTACGTCAACTGATTTATTTATTCATGTTTTAATAATACTTCTTATATGCTAGCAAACTAATCAAAAATATTCAAGTAACGATAAGTTGTCACATTTAGTTACTTATTCGAAACACAGACACCGCCAACTTTAAAAGTGATTTCTGAATTTTCTTTATCTATTTTAAATATCTGGATCGTTTTCTCCAGCTATAAATCATGCTGGATACATAACCGAGCTAAAAAGACACCGTAGGTATATTATCAGGTCCAAGGAATCCAAACTAGCAGCGACCAAAACATCATTGATTTCTTGTTTGAGGCTGGTGTAATTCTTCTTTTCTATGATGAACCTTAGAAGCTGTCCAAGATCTATGATTTTTGATTTACTTCTATGTAAAAAGCGAGTTTAAGCTATGAAAAATTATCCCAGCAATATTACTCGGCAACAATTTGAATTAATTCGACCAGCTTTAGAAAATTTTCGTAAGCGAACCAAGCCTCGAAAGTTTAGACCCAAAATAATTTTTAATAAGGAATGTTAAGTAGCCATTAGGGTATACCCTAATGGCCGTTTTTGATCCATTATCAATGGCTTTTTAAATTAGGTCCTAGTACTTTTGGAATGGAAATACTTTCCAACACCAAAAATTCTAGACCCGGTATTTCGACAAACTCAGTTCAGCGTATTTTAACGGCTAATATTCATCCACACGCGAGCCGCCGGTTACCGATTAATCTATGCTTTGATGAATTCCGTTCCACGCACGGCTCCATGTCGTTTATTTGCATTGACGCCGACACTCACAAATCAGTTAAAGTACTTAGCGACCGCCTTAATAGAACCATCAAACAGTTCTTTCTTAGTCAGTACAGCACCGCAGAACGGGCCGCGGTTCAACGCGTCATCATGGACATGAACGCCTCCTATCAGGCATTCGTGCACGAACTATTCCCTAACGCCGAACTCATTATTGATCGGTTCCACATTATTCAATTAATGGGCCGGACGATTGAAGAGTTTGAGATGTTACAAAATTTGCCGCCGGAAGAATTATTAGCCAGACGTCAAGCTCGCTTCCGCAAGTTTTAAAAGCCCCATATGGGCGCAAGCTTACTTTGGGTTAGTGTAATATCGTATCACAAATGGACCATTCCGTGATTTAATTCGCAAACAAGAGAAAGCCAAGCGCAAAAAGTGCGGGCCCTCCTTGCGTGAAAATAATCTTTTTGTTTGCTGTTACAGAACCGAATAGCGCAGCAATTACAACAAAACCTATAAATAGGACTTGGACGTGAAGCGAAGCCATACCAGTGAGACCATATCGGGCGTATACGATACCGACGCCAACGAAGCCATTGTATAGGCCTTGGTTGGCCATTGACATGCGTGCTTCTTTAATTGCCAAGTATTTCTTCGACAAGTCGAAAGCGTTGCGTGCTATTTTAGTTTGCGTGCCAAACATTTCAAGCAACATAATGAGCAACGCCTCTACTGCGACAAATATAACAAAAATATCTTTCAAAATAATCATCATGATCCTCCTAGTATAGAAAAGGGCTATGAATTGCGCGTCTAAACCACCTTACAAATGTGAACTACTCAGTGTCGCTTATATCACCAATTTCCGGATTTATAAAACAATATGCCAACGCGCATTTTAGAATCAAGTTAGCCACTGTCTCAAAATTTTTTGGACAATAAAAAACATCAAGAACAGATATCCTGTATCATTGAAGTTCCTACACAAACAATGGAAGAGGATATTGTCTTGATGCAGAAACAGAATAGCACACACCGCCAAAAAGGTCAGCACTTAACATCACTCGAGCGCGGAAAAGTGGCCGGATTCCGCCAAGCTGGGAAGTCCAATCGTTGGATTGCTGCTGAAATTGGCGTCTGCCCGCAGACCATTAATAATGAAATCAAGCGAGGTACAGTAGATCAGGTCAAGAAGAGTAATGGCAAGCGCGTCTACCATCGACAATACCTACCAGAGGCTGCTCAGGCACGTTACGAGACTGCACGCTTGAGCTGCCATCGTCCTGACAAGTTCGCCAGCGTACAGGTCTTCTTAGCCTGATACGTACAGCGAGCTAAGCAGGACAAATGGTCGCCGGATGCTTCAATCGGCTATGCCAAGCGACACAAGCTGTTTACTCCTGAAGAGCTTGTTTGTGCCTCGACTTTGTACCAGTACATTGACGACCAACGCCTAGAGATTCGAAATATCGACCTGTTGGAGAAGACTAAGCGGAAGACCTCTCACCAGCACCACACCAAGGCTAAGCGCCTGGCTGGCCGCAGTATCGAGGAACGGCCTAAGGTCGTTGAACGACGCAGGCAGTTCGGTCACTGGGAGATGGATACCATTGTCGGTAAACGCAGTGGCAAGGAGAGCGTCATCTTGACTCTGATTGAGCGCAAGACCCGTTGCCAACTTCTCCGCTTGATCGAAGGACGAGATGCAGACTCTGTGAGCTATGCATTGCGTGGAATCAAGCGCGAATGGGGAGCTTGCATCAAGACCATCACAGCCGACAACGGACCCGAGTTCACCGCCTTAAATACTGCTTTTGCTGGGACGGAAACTGAGATCTTCTACGCCCATCCTTACACGTCCTGCGACCGTGGCACCAACGAGGCACATAACCGGATGATCCGCCAGGACTTCCCTAAGGGCATGTCCCTAGATGACATTAGCCCTAGTCAAGTGCAGGCCACGCAAGACCGCTTGAATCAGTTGCCTCGCAAACAACAGGGCTACTGCACACCCCAGCAAAACTTTGAGGCCGAAGCTCGGCGCGTTCGCCGCATGGCCCAGTAGTCTCTCTAGCGCCACAACTTCTATTTGATAACGGCCTGTTCTGGGATTGTCCTCAACGACTGGCTAACTTGTTCTTGCAATTTACGCATTAGTATAATCCTATTTTTGCTGAAATATTTAGGTAAGCAAGATTAACAACAAATTCACTTCATGTAATATCATGGGCACTATCTTACAAAGTAAAAAATATTATTTTCCCGTATTGTCAATCTAAGTGCAACAGTTTCTAGTCCAATCCTATAAGTGGTACACAGCTTAGAGTCCCGGCATCAGTTCCGCCGCACTCCGGTAGCCCAAGATACGACGAGGCCGGCTGTTGAGTGCGTCCTGGAAGCTCTGAATATCAATGATGTCGTAATGGTGGAGTGAGCGACCTTTCGGAATAAACTCTCGTAGAAGGCCGTTCTGGTTCTCATTTGTTCCGCGCTCCCATGGTGAGTACGGATGGGCAAAGTAGACATCAGTTCCTTCTACTGAATCTAGTTGTGCGAACTCACTGCCGTGATCAAAGGTGATGGTGGTGAAGTATTCCGCACCGTAATCATCAATGATGGACTGAAGTCCCACCTTACAGGTACTTGCTTTGTAGTTAGCGAGCTTGATGATGATTTCGAAGCGACTCGTCCGCTCTGTCAAAACCAGCAACGCAGGTTCGCTATCAACGCGCTTACCTTTCACTAAATCTCCTTCCCAATGGCCCCCTTGCCGACGGTCTTGAACTTCAATGGGTCTTTCATCAATCGAGGTACCAAGCTTCGTCTTATTGGTGCGGGTATGGGAATGGCTTCGTTTAATTCGCAAGCTGGGTTTGCGCGGTAAGTCGTGGGTCCGTAGTTCGAATCTACCGGCCTCAATATCCCGGTAAACCGTTGGTGTTGAAGGAACAACCTCGTCTGCGTGTTCCCGTTTGAAGGTGTGCACGAAGCTGTCCACACTGTGTACGCGTGGACGTTGCTTGATGGCAGCGGCACAGGCGGCGTAGAACTCGGGGTTCTTCTCAAGCATCGTCTTGGGGCGACACCGCTCCCGCCGCTGAGCGTGCAGATAAGCTGCCGTATCAGCAAAGTAAATCAACGCTACCTTATGCCCGGGAATTCGCTGTAGAACGGAGCCACGAGTGATCTCACGCGAAATAGTACTACGAGAGCGGTTGAGTTCGCGGGCAATCCGTGCTTGGGAGAATCCCTGATTGAGCAGAGTTTCAATGCGAACGCGATCAAAATTTGATAGTTGTTGGTAAGCCTTAGAGATGGTACGCTTGATGTTGGTCATGATGTGCCTTTCTTATGTGCTTGGTTGCTTATAAGAATAGGTCATCATGGCCTTTTTGGTCTATTTAATTATGTGTTGCACTTAGATTGTAAACGCGGGAAATCAAATACTATTCTTACGACAACATTAAAATCATCTACGCGCTTTCTTTGGAACAATTGTTAGCAGCCTTAGGAGATCAAAAGTTGATTGTAGATTTACGATTAGGTGTTTACCACTTTGGAAAAAATCTTGGGAAAACTCATGATCATGGAACTGGGTTTCGTATTAAGTATAACGACTTACTTCAGTACGCCTATACGGAGAATCTTAATTAACTTTTATTAGGCGATAAATATTCGTTAATTTTAAGAACCTGTCTAGTATCTGTTGAATCTGGTAGAATTGTGGAAAACCGACTGAGGAGTTTGTCATGCCAGATTATCCAAGCAATATTTCTCGAGCGCAATTTGCGTTAATACAACCTGATTTAGAAAACTTCCGCAAGCATACAAGACCGCGTCGTTATGATCTTTATGACGTATTCAATGCCATCCTTTACTCGCTTACTACAGGGTGTCAATGGCGTGAATTACCGCACGATTTCCCGGAATGGCATACCGTCTACCGCTATTACGATATGTGGCGAGATAAACCAGACCCGACAGCTGATTCGCTATTAGAAAGGCTTTTAAAAAAACTGTCGCTTCCTATCGCTTTGCACAGGGCCGATCGGCCCGAACGTCGTTTGTGATTGTTGATGCTCAAAGTGTTAAAACCACTGATTTAACGAAAAATAGTGGCTACGATGGCGGCAAAAAGATTTCAGGGATTAAGCGTCATATGGCGGTTGATATTAATGGTTTACCACAAGCCATTCTCGTGACACGAGCTAATGTATCAGATCGTTCAGGTGCATTGGCTATGTTTAGTTTGGCTAGCCAAAATTTAGAGCTGGTTCAGCATGTCATGGTTGATGGTGGCTACACTGGCAATGACTTTGCGGATCAGGTGAAGCTCATTTTGAATGCTAAGACGACGGTAGCTAAACGCAACGAGTTGCATACGTTCACGGTGTTACCGCAACGATGGATCATTGAACGTTCATGGAGTTGGCTAGACAAATGTCGGCGACTTTGGAAGAACTGTGAACGCGCCCTTAACAGCAGTCTTCAAATGGTTGTATTGGCCTTCCTGAAGATAGTTCTTAAAAGATACTAGACAGGTTCTTAGAAAAGCGCCAGTTACTGGAAATGGGTTACTTTCACGGATACAAAGCTTATAAATTTGTAAGGGAAGAAAATAATTGCCTTCCAATCAATTCTTTTAATAAGATTTTCTGGATTTATAATTTTGACATTAGCCTAAAAGCTCTACTTTATCCGGAAATAATGAGGATTGAAACAACAATTAGAAATTATGTGATAGATTCACTAGTTTCTGGCAGTGATTGCAGCATGTCGGGAGTGCTTAGCAAATCGCTGAATAGATATAGCCAATACACAACAGGAACACCAAATTACAAAAAATATCTTGCAAAGAGCTTAAGAATCCAAAATACTTTCAATACCAATATATCTAGTAATCTTCAATCCAGCAATATGATTCAACACTATTTCTACAAAAATGAACCAGTTCCCTTTTGGGCTATTTGCGAGTTTATGACTATGGGAGACCTTGGTTCGATTATCGAATGTATGAACGATACAGAACGTGAGAAACTTTACAAAAATATCAATACTAATCTCATTAATACAAGATATGATGGTGACTTTTCAGTTATGACTAAGCATTTATATATGCTCAAAAGCCTAAGAAATACAGTAGCGCATAACAACATTGTTTTTGATTGTAGATTTAAAGACAGTGATCCAAAAACCTCTATATGCTCTTTCTTAATCCAAGCTACTGGCGTTATGGGAATTGACTTTAATAGCATCATGGACTATATCGTCTTAATTATTTATTATGAAAAAAATTTTAAGAAACCAAAAAAGGGGTATGACCAATCTGGTAAAAAATTTCAAAAAATTACTAATTACATTAAAAGAACACATAACCCAACACTCAATGGATCTTATACTAGGTAACGGCGTTTTTTCTAAAGCAGACCAGCTTTTACTCTATATTAAACAATAATTCATATTTTGGATATTGATAAATGTATAGTAACCGGTTGATTTACATCCGAGGAACTAATATACTGCTTATAGTAATTGGGGTGGTTGCCTGAGGGTTACCACTTAAAACGTCCTTCCGAGTCTGCTATTGTAGATTGTGGGGCGTTTTTTTATGTTGCAATAAAAACAGGACTATAACTTCTTATTTTTCGTTTAATCATGATTTTCACAATCCTTTTTAGGGTTAGAATAAGCACTAGTTTTGAGTCATTTTAATAGGCAAAAACGCCTTAACCGCACGGTTTAAGCGTTGATAGACCCCCTATAAAAAATATTTAAAAATTTTGCTTTAACACGAAATGACGGCAATGTGTGCGCTCTTCCTACAAGCAAATATGGGCGGGGGGTAAATTTCTAGGCAGCCATTATTTTGATGGCCGTGGATACGTCCACACAGCAAAATATTGACAACCGTGCTTACAAGCACATCTATAACGTCCCCGTTAAGCAAACAAAAACGCCCATAATGGACGCTTTTTCTTTATTCATTAACTGGTCTTGCTATCTCAGTCACGTCTTTAAAGGTCTTGATATCATCTCTTACGGCTTGTGAGAGCGACAAGATCAGGCGACTTTGTAATCTGTTTCTTCAAAAGTTTCTTTATTTACTGTGTAGGACATGTTTTTATCTCTTTTCTAATTTAGTTAAGAGACTGATAGTGTGTGCAAAGTCATCTTTTTAACCTCGCATTCTTAAAAACTCATATTACTTTTCGTATTACTTTCGTAAGTAATATCAGGACTTATCCACAACCCTATAAAACTCATAAATGCCTTAACCACGGGCTTTATACACCCTTAGAACATATCACTATGGATGGAGAGAGATTCGAACTCTCGCGCCGCAAAAACGACCTATCGGTTTTCTAGACCGACCCCTTCAGCCACTTGGGTATCCATCCGGCAGTACTTAAATATTTTACACTTTCACAGCTGATCCGTCCAGTCAAAAGTTAAAATAGTCAAAAATGTCTTAGAATAGAATAATGGTCGAAAATAAACAGATTCATCTTTCTTTTCCGAAAAAAGCCCTTAATAAAATTTCATTGAAGGACGGTGACCAAATAGTCGCAAGGATCGAAAATGATAAAATAATCCTCCAACCCCAACCGTCAAAAGATAGCCAAAATCAGTCACTCAGATGGTACCTCTTGCCAGCAATACTAGCAGGTGTTATTTCACTGATCAACTTTCATTTACAGAGAGTTAAATCTGTCTCTCTTTCAGGTGCAGACTCGATCGCACAATTAGCAATATATCTAAGTACCGCATTTGGTTTTATCACATTTTTAGCAGCACTGATTTTTTTGAGTTCTGATCAATTTCCGATAAATAATCGATGGGCAAAATTTCGATCTGTCGTAACTTTGTCGATCGCTTTTACTGTACTTGATTTTGCTTTTATGTCCCTTTTATTTTATTGTATCGATCTGGCTTTCCACGGTGTTATTTTAGACCGGTATACCAGCTCAGCGATCATTGCTGGTTTCGTTGGTGTATCAAGCTATTTAATGATAAATGCGGCTCAGTCGATCACTTTTTCAGCCATGAGCACCGTTTTGATCTTTACACTGATCGGCGGCATTTTCTTATCGATGATAATGAACAATCATGCAAATTGGTGGCAAATCAATTTTTCTTATCTTGGATCCAATTTATCAAATAATTGGTGGCAGTTTAACTTCACTTTGATTTTTTCATCTTTGATCATGCTGACTTTGATAGATTACATATTTTCACTGATTTTTAAGATCGATACTTTTAAAACAGTTAGAATGCAGACCTTAAGATGGCTTTTAGTCGGCACATCGATCTCATTTGGCCTGGTCGGTGTTTTTCAAAATAATCGCTCGATAGAGTGGCTCCATCAACTTCACTGGTGGACTTCTAATTTACTCGTCATTTTTATTCTGATAATAATTTTCGGCATAAAATGGCTATTGCCGACCGCTACAAAAGAATTTTTGTTCACTGCTGCGGTTTTTGCCGGTCTTTTAGTACTTTCGGAAATTCTTTTCCAATGGGTCCACTATCTTTCGTTAACGGCTTTTGAAATAATTTCTTTCGGTCTTTCATTTGCTTGGTTGATAATTTTGATGCAAAATTTAAACAACTTGTATATTGAAAAATCAGAAACCTTCATCATCGAAATAAAATAATAAAAAAGCCTTCACTATTAAAAGTGAGGGTTCTTTTTTTATTAAACAACTAAATTATATTTAAAAATTACAGGCGGGTAAAATCAAAAACTTTACGGCCGGTTATCTGACCTTTTTTCATTTCATCAATAACATCATTGATATCATGAATATCTACTTTATCAACGATTGGGCGAACCTTGCCTTCGGCACCAAACTGGAAAGCCTCTTTCAGATCGCTTCTAGTTCCAACCAAAGAACCACGAACTTCGATACCGTCAAGAACAGTCTTAACGATATTCAAAGACATATCACCTTTCGGTAATGCAACAGCAACTAATTTTCCAAGAGGACGCAAGGAATCAACAGCTTGTTTGAAAGCAACATCATTAACGGCTGTGACCTGAGCATTATGAACACCGCCGGTGCGCTTTTGCACTTCTTGAGCTACATCGATACCGGGCTGTTTACGGTTAATAAGAACTTCAGCACCGTTTTCTTTAGCAGCCTCAAGCTTGTCAGGATTACCATCAATGGCAACAACATGAGCACCAAAGACATTATGTGCATACTGAACAGCTAAGTTGCCCAATCCGCCGGCACCATGGATCGAAACCCACTGACCTGGTTTTGTTTCGCCAACTTTTAAGGACTTATACATAGTCACACCGGCACAAGTGATAGAAGAAGCTTCAGCTGGATCAAGTCCTTCCGGAACTTTAACGGCATACTTAGCATCAACGACTACTTGCTGTGCCATAGCTCCATCCACGGTGTAGCCGGAATTTCTTACTTTGCGGCAAAATGTTTCATTACCAGAAACACAATAATCACAAACACCGCATGAACCGTAGAACCATGCAATAGAAACTCTATCACCGACTTTAAGATATTGGTCGGCACCTTCACCTAATTTTGAAACGATACCGACTCCTTCGTGTCCAGTAACACGACGGAAATTACCATTTCTTTGCCCCAATTTGTTTGGATCCCCAAAATCGCCGCTGGCACAATGAAGATCAGTGTGGCACAGGCCACAGTACTCAACATCGACTAGAGCTTCTCCAAAACTTAATTCACGCGGTTTCCAATCATCGATAAGATCGACAAAACCATCATTATTTTCTCGAACGACAGCTGCTATCATTTTCTTCCCTGCTTCCTTTAGATATTCTCGGCCAAAATCGTCATTTTTAGGCAAACATCAGACCGTTCAAATTATTTTTGCAAATTCTTTGTGCAAAAATTTACAATTCCAATATAACATAATAATGTGAAAAAATAAACTTTATAAAAGTAAGAAGTTAGAGCAAACCGTCAATCGCTTTTTTGATCAGGGACCAGCGTTCTAAATAAATAGGCTTCTTCTGCTGAGCTCGATTGGCAGGTGAAGCTGATGGCAAATAAATTGGTTCGATACCAACTTGTTCGGCTGCAAAAGTTTTGAACAATTCTGTTGATTTTTTACCCTCTGTAAAAATATATTGAATATCAGAATTTTGCATCAATTCGGAAAAATCATTAACGACTGGGTTTTCGATCGTCGCATCTTTTGAACCAACGATGTCAGCTTCCTTTAAAGTGACCCAGATCGCGATATGATTTTGCAAGGCAAACTGGCGTCTAGAACTTATCTCCGGAAGAGGTTCTTTTTTACCAAGAACTTTGGCCAAAGTAGGCCAAAATAAATTTTGCGGGCTCCCATAAAAAAAAGCCAAAAGCTAATGATTTTGGCGAAGGCAAGCTTCCCAATACGAGAACTTTTGACTTTTTATCATACAATGGTTTCCAATTATGATTTACGTGGATGTATTTTTCAGGCTTCTTTTTTATTTTCATCCTTTTTGTCTTTACCGTCTTCAGCATCCCCCTGAACATTTTTTTGATCAGTTTTATTTTCAAAAGTAGACTCAAGACCCTGTCTTTTCAAATAGTCCGCAAGGATCTTAGCATTATTTGTTCGCTGATCTTTAGCAGCAAAAAGCAGGATACAATCTGGATGGTCCGCAAGAGTCTGCAAAAAATCTTTGCTGGCCGGATTGCCGGACAATTCAGTCAAATAAACTGCACGAAAGGCCATTTCGTCGATATCACCGTCCTGAAAATCTTTAGCCAGCTCCGTTGACGGTGCAATATCTTTAGCCCATAGATCGATATCAGCCTTTTCTTTACTCAGCCCCGATGGCCATGTCGCATCGATCAAAATGCGATATCCCTTGCTTTGAGAACCATATATTCTTTCAAATTGAACCATACCGATTATTTTAACCCCTGAAATTAATTTGTTTAATAACTTTGCTTATTTTTAAACGATCGTCAAATAAAACGCGACCAAGTAAGTCTGCAGACAAAATGATACCTAATTTAAAGTCTAATCTTTGATGATCCACGGAAAATTAGTATCTTTACGATTTATTATCCGGTGAATGTTCGTTTGCGCACTTGGAACGAACATTTTCGGTTCTGGATCGATCGGCACGAATTCAGCTGACAAAGTTTCGACTCCATCAACCTTTATATCGCCTGCAAGATACTTAACGATAAAACCCATACTAACATTTTCTTGTGCGTCGCCCCAAGAATTATGGAGATTAACAGTACTGCCGATCTCAAACATTTGCTGCACTTCAACGTCGATCGATAATTCTTCCTTGAATTCCCTAACGATCGTTTGATCAGGTGATTCGCCAAACTCAACGAAGCCGCCCGGAAAAGACCATCCATCAGGAATATCGGCTCGCTGCTCCAACAACAGCGCCTGATGGTTATCATCCCATAAAAGACCAAAAGTATTAAGCATTATCAAAGGATCATGACCGATTTTTTTCGAATACGACTTATATAATTTCCTTCAGCCATGATCAACCCATAGTCGGATTATGACGTGCTTGGCCAGTATCCGGTAATTTATCCAAAATGTCCATTTCTTGATCTGTCAGTTCAAAATCAAGTTCACTATTGGATCTAGCGTGTTCTATTTTCGTTGCTCGAGGCAAAGGCAAAATATTTTTTTGCAAAATATAACGCAAAGCTACTTGCGGCACGGAAACCTCATGCTTTGTCGCGATCGTTTGAATATCTTTTTGCTCGGCCAATCCGCCGGTGGCTAATGGAGAATATGCTTCAACTAAAATATCTTGTGCTTGCGTAAAAGAAACATTTTTAGGCTGAGTCCAGCCAATGTAATATTCTAATTGGTTAACGACTGGTTTGATTTCAGCGATCTGCAAAATATTTTTTAAATCATGAACATCAAAATTGGATACACCGATCGCTTTTGCTCGGCCGGACTTATAGATTTCCTCTAAAGTTTTCCAAGCCTCTTTGTTTGCGCCATCATAGCGATGATACAAATTAATGTCATTCCACGGCCATGGTGCATGGATCAAGTAGAGATCAACATAATCTGTTTGTAAATTATCTAAAGATTCCTGAAAATTTTTTAAAATATCATCGTGGTTCTTGATTTCTGCAGGAAGTTTCGTGGTCAAAAAAATATCCTTGCGATCGATAGCAGAATCTTTGATCGCTTGGCCAACTGATTTTTCATTAAAATAATGAAAGGCAGTATCTATATGGCGGTAACCAATTTTTAAAGCATTGGCGACTGCTTGATAGGCCTCTTGACCGTCCTTTAGGCGCCAAGTCCCAAAAGCGATTTTCGGGATCGGCAGGCCATTATTAAGTTGATAATTTTCCTCTAAAATCGTTGTCATAATTCTATTATACTTTGACCTTGAATTTTTATTATCTTAGTCGCGGCGTTTTTCACAAGCTCATGATCGTGACTGACTGCCAATATACCGCCCTGGTAACTTTTTAAAAAATCTTCAAGAGCATAAATGGCAGTAATATCCAAAAAATTATTCGGTTCATCGAGGACTAACAGATCAGCATCAGACAATAATACCTTAACTAAAGCTGCTCTGACTTTTTGACCGGCAGATAACTGCTTTATCTGTCTAAAAACTATATCCCTGCGCAGGCCAAAAGCTCCCAAAAAGTCGCGAACCGTTTGTTCAGTTTGGAGAGTAGTCGACTCAACGTTTTTTAAAACATTTTGTCTTGGATCCAGCTGCGAAAGATCTTGCTTGAAAAAAGCTTTTTTTAAGTCCTGAGAAAAGGTAACTTGCGGGCTCTTAGACGCTAAAATGGTTTTTAAAGTAGTTGTTTTGCCAGCTCCATTATCACCAACCAAAAAAACTTTGTCCCCGGCCGAAATATTTAAAGAAAAACTAGAAACTAATTTTTTATCTGCCGCAAAAACATCAAGATCATTTATTTTCAGCAAGCTTTTTCTCTTAGAAAATTTTTTATTATCGACCAATTTTAAATTCTTTTTTACATACGGATGCTTGACTTTTTCCAACTGATCGGCGCGCCTTTCAATATTTTTGACCAGCTTGAATAATTTGCTGGCTTTTTTTGCATAAAATGGACTTCTAGTTGCACCTTTAGATATTTTTTGTGCGTGCTGACGATTTTTTTGAACTTTTTGTTGGAGTTTTTTGCTTTTTTTCCGTGATCGTTCAAATACTCGTTGCTGATAAAGTAATTTATATGTTTGAAACTTGTTGAATGTTTTAAAATCACCGGCAAAACTTCTTATAACGCCTTGATCAAAATACCAGATCTCTTGAGCAAAATGATTCAAGAAGAACCGATCGTGAGAGATGGCGATGATCGGGCCGGTATACCTCTTAGCTAATGATAAAATTTTTTCAATACCATTCTCGTCTAACTGAGAAGTCGGTTCGTCCAGCAAGAGCAGATGATGGTCCTTTAAAAAAGCTTGCGATAAAAGTTCCATTTGTTTCTGTCCGCCGGATAATTTTCCGGCATCATTGATTTGCCGCAAGAAAGATACAGGGAGTTCTTTTCGCAAAACACCTTGATATTTTAAATCACGACCTGCAATAATATTGAAAAGTGTCGTTTTGCCAATACCATTGTCGCCGATCAAAGCGATCCTTATCGATCGATCGACCAAAAGATTTTCAGTTTCAAAAAGTAATTCATCATCAAAATACTTTGCTATTTTATTTAAATTTAAGTACATAAAAACCGCCTTTTAAACCAGCGGTCTCAAAAATTGATTGAAAAAACTGATTTAATTTATTTTCTTGTATATGAATTAAAAAAATATTTCTTCAACGGTTTTTACCTCTGCACAAATTATAACAAAGTTTTTAAATAGGCAAGGATCTTTTTATGAGAATCAAAGTGGATCTCAGGAAGATCGTCAAAATCGAAAAAGGCGGTCTCGCTAGTCTCCTCTTTATCAAAATCAACCTCTTTATCAGCTACTTTTTCGATCAAATAAAAAGGTGTTAGAACTTGTGTTTTGTCTCCATTCGGATATTCAAAAAATTCCTGATCAAAATTTTTTAAAAAACGATAAGATATCACTTCAAGACCAGCATCCTCTTTGAATTCACGCTTCAAAGTATCTTCTAATCTCTCGCCGTACTCCATATATCCTCCGGGAAGCCCCCATCCACCGGTATCAACTCGATGCTGCAGCAGGATTTTTCCATCTTCAAAATAAGCCCCGCCAACACCGACCATGATCAAGGGCATGTGGCCGACTTTGCTTCTGATATCTTTAATATAATCGCTCATACATACATTCTATTTAAAAAGACCAATAAGTTTCAAAAAATATTTTTTCAATATTCGCATTGACAAAATTATCGATAAAATATTTGTGAAATCTTTTGTCATCAGTCAATTCAAGATAAAAAGCAGCTGTCAAAACATTTTTTCGGCGGCGGAGATCTGATGATCAAACTAAAATCATGGCTAAGATACAAAAACCGCCTCATCTTTTAACAATGAAGCGGTTTGATCTTAATGCTCAAAATACTTATTATTTGGAATCTTTGACTGATTTGCGGGTGATAAATAAGTTTATCTTGCCCTTTTTAACACCGACCGTGATAGAATCCCCGGAAGCCAAACTGCCGGAAAGCAATGCGTCAGAAATTTTATCTTCTACACTGCTCTGGAAAGCTCGGCGCAAAGGCCTGGCACCATATTCCGGATCATAGCCTGTTTTAGCGATCAAATCGATAGCAGGCTTGCTCATCTTGATAGATATACCTTGCTCTGCGACTCGCTGCAAGATATTTCTGCTCATCAATTCAACGATTTGATGAAGCTCGTCTTTTTTCAAAGAATGGAAAATAACGATCTCATCGATACGATTGATGAACTCGGGACGAAAACTCTCCTTAAGAGCATCCTTTATCTCACTCGACATAGCTTTGTAATTATCCTCAGGCTCTACAGCACCGAAACCAACATGACGGTTATCACGCAGTCTCGTTGCGCCAAGATTAGAAGTCATAATAATGATCGTATTGCGGAAATCAACTTTGCGGCCCTTGGAGTCGGTCAAATATCCATCATCGAAAACCTGCAGCATCAAATTAAAGATATCTGGATGAGCTTTTTCAGCTTCATCGAGCAAAACGACTGAATAAGGGTGCTTCCTGACCCTTTCAGTCAGTTGTCCGCCCTCATCATAACCAACGTAACCTGGAGCAGAACCGATAAGACGCGAAGCCGAATAAGATTCTTGATATTCAGACATATCTACTCGGATCATATTGTCTTCTGAATCAAACATTGCTTCAGCAAGAGCCTTCGCCAGCTCAGTTTTTCCAACGCCGGTCGGTCCAAGAAACATAAACGTTCCTATCGGTCGGCTTGGATCGCTGATACCAGACCGAGCCCGTCTAATCGCACGAGATACGGCCGAAATAGCTTCGTCTTGCCCGATCACCCGCTGGTGGAGGATCGATTCGAGATTCAAAAGACGATCGGACTCAGATTTGCGAAGCTGGTTAACTGGTATGCCGGTCTGCTGTCCAACGACATCCGCAATATCTTCCTCACCGACTGTCAGCTGATATTTATGATCAGAACCGTTTATCAAAACATCAGTATTAACAGCTGCGAGGTCTTTTCTGATCTTAACTTCATCTTTTCTGATTTTAGTTGCTTTATCAAAATCACCTGCAGAAACAGCGTCATCTAATTCATCTCGAAGATCTGATAACTTCTTTTCCAGTTCGATTTTTTTATCTTCAGGCTGAACTGAATCGATACGTATTTTCGCCGCAGCTTCATCCATCAAGTCGATGGCTTTATCAGGAAGAAAACGATCAGTAATGTAGCGGGCACTTAATTTAACAGCCGCATCGACCGCTTCATCAGAAATATTAACATGATGATGTTCTTCATAGCGAGGACGAAGCCCCTTCAATATCTCGACAGTATCCTTTTGATTAGGCTCATCGATAACTACGCTTGCAAAACGACGTTCCAGAGCTTGATCAGACTCGATATATTTTTGATATTCGTCAAAAGTAGTCGCACCGATCGTCTGTAATTCGCCTCTGGCCAAAGCTGGTTTTAACAAATTAGAAGCATCAAGCGCTCCTTCGGCACCGCCGGCCCCGATCAAAGTATGCAATTCATCAATGAAAAGGATCACTTGGCCATCGTTGTGGATCTCGTTAATTATTTTTTTCAAACGATCTTCGAACTCACCACGGTACTTGGTGCCGGCGATCAAAGCGCCCATATCCAAAGCCATTAAGCGTTTGCTTGCCAAATCAAACGGTACTTCGCCATTAACGATCCTTTGTGCAAGGCCTTCAGCGATGGCTGTTTTTCCAACACCGGGTTCACCGATCAAAACCGGATTGTTTTTCGTCCGCCTGCTTAGAATCTGAATAACTCGGTGAACTTCTTTGTCTCGGCCAACGACCGGGTCGATCTGACCAGCTGAAGCGATCGCTGTTAAATCACGAGACATACTATCCAGAGTCGGCGTGCCGGCCGTTTTGCTTTTCTTAGCCCT
Organism: Oenococcus alcoholitolerans; assembly: GCF_051852995.1. Taxonomy (GTDB): domain Bacteria; phylum Bacillota; class Bacilli; order Lactobacillales; family Lactobacillaceae; genus Oenococcus; species Oenococcus alcoholitolerans. Next base: position 368,318 of record NZ_CP176042.1, on the reverse strand, counting down.
AACGTTTTGCTGGTGATTAGGATCAACGCCGATCCGCTTATAGATAGCAGCGGTGATATCTTGAAGCCTGACATCCAGGCTGGCTAATATCCTTGAACTCAAGATCGATTCATCCGATAAAATCGCAAGCAGCAAATGCACAGTGCCGATTTGATGAGATCCCAAACTTTGTGCCTGCAAAGCGGCATTTTTAAGTATTTCTTGTGCTTTTGGAGAATAGGCTAAGAAACCAGCTTTGATCTGCTGGTGATTACCATAGCCTGTAAACTGTTCGATTTCGTTTCTTATATCTTCATCCGTAACGTTATAATCTTGAAGGATCTTACTAGCAAAACCATTTTTTTCTAAGGCTAATGCTAGCAAAAGATGCTCAGAGCCAACGATTTCATGTTTGAAAAACTTGGCTTGTTCCTGGGCTAGTAATAAAACATTTTTTGCATTTGAACTGTATTGATTATTCATGGCTGTCTGTACTCTCAAATCTCAGCCGGTTGATCATGCCGATAAGGACACGAGCTCTAACTGTGTTTTCTGTTACTTTATCAGAAATTCGTAAAGAATTCTTGTCAATTGCCGATGACATCAAGTCCGCTTCGCGATTATTGATAACTTTATCCTCTAACAAGGCAACGATGATTTGATCAGCGTTGCTTTGACCGATCGAATCGCCGATATAATCGATCAACTCATCAAAAATTTTGGTATCATCGACCAAATCAACGTGTTCGATCCTGATATATCCGCCGCCGCCGCGTTTTGATTCAACGATATAACCGTTTTGCAGTGTGAAGCGAGTGTTGATAACATAATTTATCTGGCTCGGAACTACGGCAAAACGATTGGCAATTTCGCTGCGTTTTATCTCAGCGATGTCATCTTCGCCAAGAATCTCTTTTAAATATTGTTCAATTAAATCTGAAATATTCGTTTCTGCCATAATCTTGACCATTCCTGACTAAATCTATAACTTTATTATAAATGGATTTCATTATAAAAGCTACTTGTGTTAAAATGCAAGTTTTTTTATTTACTATCAGGATCTAAATCAAGCTTCCCGTTGACCGGTTGGCCGTCATTGATCACATTCAACTTGCGCCTAGAAGCGATCCAAGCCGGCGTTAAGGCCAAAAGAGCTCCGCCCCAAGCTAATGGACTGCCCAAGACAGCACCAGCATAGCCAAAGTTTTTAACCAAAACGATCGCAGCAAATGCCCGCATCGACAATTCTAAGACGCCGGCGAGTGTCGGTACTGAAGCGTTGCCAAGACCCTGCAGAGTGTATCTCATTAAAAATAAGGTCGATAGCAGGATATAAGCAGAACCATTGATCAAAAAATAAGTCTGTGATAATTCGATCACATGATTCGAACTACTGCCGCTGCGAAGAAATATCTGGATCAGATAGTGTCCGAAAGATATCTCAATAAACGACATCAAAACAGCCCAAATGCCGCTGGTTATCAAAGACTGTCTCAAACCGATCATGATCCTTGAATATAACCTGGCACCAAGATTTTGTGCAGTAAAGGTCGCCATGGTGATCCCGATACTCATCATTGGCAAAGTTGCCAACTGGTCTATCCGCGAAGCTGCTCCAGAGGATGCAACAGAATCAGTCCCTAAAGAATTCAGGGCTGTTTGTAAAATAACACTGCCGATCGCGATGATCGAACTTTGAAAGGCCATCGGCAGACCATATTTTAAATGTTCCCGCATATCGACCCAGTCGAATTTAAAATCTTTTTTTCCGACTTTTAAAACCGGCAGAACACGATATATATAGATAAAACTCAACCCGCCGGCAACAAACTGCGCAAAAACAGTGGCAAAAGCGGCTCCAGCGATTCCCCAGTTGAAAACGACGATAAACAATAGTTCTAATAGTATGTTGATAAAAACAGCGATGATCAAAAATATCAGCGGTGCTCGCGAATTACCCACGGCCCGCATGGCGTTAGTTGCCAAGTTATAGCTCATAGTAGTGAACATAAAACCCAGCATGATCGACAAAAATATACTAGCCTGATCCATGACGGCTGGCGGTGTTTGCATCAAAGCCAGGATCTCTCGATTAAAAAAAACAGATATAGAAGTGACGATCGCCGTCAAAACGATCGTTAAACTGATCGTCGTTGCCATTGAACGGCGAACTCCGACATAATCCCCGGCACCAAAGCGCCGTGCTGTTACGATCGCCGTTCCGGCTGTAAATCCTTGTGCAAAACCAACAAGCAAAAAATTGATACTAGCAGACAAAGACACAGCAGCCAAGGCATTGACTCCGAGTGCTCGACCAACGATCAAAGTATCCGTGAAAGTATAAAGCTGCTGAAAAAGGTTTCCAAATAGTAATGGAAGCGTGAAGAGAATGATCAATTTTAATGGATTTCCCTTTGTCAATGTACGTGTCATTAATTTCCTAGCCTTATTTAATTATTCAATGACCTGAAAAATGATTTGAAAAGCATCCCCCGACCGGTCTGCTTCAAAAGTCATATCAAATCGTTTATTCTCGTCCTGTAAAGCGAAAGTTTCTTTATCATTCAGATCCTTTTTTAAAAAGCGCCGATGGATCTTTTCAAAAAAATTGCGCCAGCTTTCATCGATGAATAAGAAAGAACCGGACAGATCCTCAAAAAATAGTTCGATCGGCCGCTTTTCCCCAGAAAGATCGAGCAATAAAGAACCGTCTTGATATAGTGTTGCATCGAGCTGCATGATCAGTTTTCCTTCTCTTTTTAAAAACAAAGTTATCGAATTTTCATGCTTTAAAAAAGAACTCTCAGAATACAAAGAAAGGGATCGATCAGATAAATCTTCTTTGGCAGATCTAAATTGAGGATCATTCTTATAATAATATCCGATCAAAAAAGGTCGTTGGGAACTAAGTACGACTTTTGCTTGCTGATTAGCGAGAAATGACTTGTTCGCTGCAGCCCGATCGCTATTTTGTTGTAAATTATCTTTTTTCAAAAAAATACCAATATCTTACTGCAAAAGGTGTATAAAAAACACCAACCATCTTATTAGATAAATTGGCGTTCAATATCATCCTCCTGTTAATTATATAAGTTCAGATGAGAATTTTAACCAAAAAAACTATTTATTTATAAGGAATTCCACCAAGTCTGAGACCGCCCTTAAAATTGGCGAATTGTGGTCTATACCGGAATCGGCAAAAAGTTTTTCGACCCAGTCGGACCGTATTTTTTGTACAATATTGACCATCTTTTTACCAGCTGAAGTCAGTTCGATCTCTAATGATCTGCCCTTACCGGGAACTTTTTCGATCAGACCTAATTTTTGTAATTTATTCAATTCGCGCGCGATCAAAGCCTTATCGATAACCAGCTTTGCCGATATTTCTTGCTGATTGACTTTCGGCTGCTGATAAACATCGAGCAAAATACATGCTGCTGTCGGATTGATGCCTATCTTGGCAAAAGAGGCGCTTGTATCTTTATAGTACTGACGATGCAGGATCGAAATATCCTGGGCGAAAAAACCGAGATTTACCATTTGGTCGACCCTCCTAGAAACCTATTCTAGCAAATAATCATAAATTATGTTGACAAATCAACATTAACAGACTATATTCTAGGTAAGTTGAGTTGTCAACATAAGGAGGCTAACATGAGCGATAATGAAAAAACTGGTTCAGAATCATTGATACAATCACTGATCGACCACAATATCAAATATGTCTTCGGAATACCAGGAGCTAAAGTAGACCGGCTTTTTGAAGATTTGGAACATTCTGATTTAAAAAATAAACCAGAACTGATAGTATCCAGACATGAACAAAACGCTGCGTTTATCGCTGCCGGTATCGGCAGGATCACCGGTCATCCAGGTGTTGTAGCAGTTACATCCGGACCTGGTGCCTCAAATTTGGCTACTGGTCTGGTAACAGCTACGGCCGAGGGCGATCCGGTAATAGCTATCGCAGGACAAGTACCGCAAGACGATCTTTACCGTTTGACTCATCAAAGCATTAATAGTGTTGGTCTGATGTCCTCAATCACAAAATACAGTGCACAAGCCGCTAATCCGGATAACATCTCCGAAATACTAGCCAATGCTTACCAAGCAGCACAAAGCGGCAAAAAAGGTGCAGCTTTTATTTCAGTGCCGCAAAATATACTGTCCGAAAAAGTTTCTCGTCCAAACGTCAAAAACGTCGAAAAAGAAACTTCAGCCGGAATTCTTTCAAAAGAAACTGCCGATAAAATCATAGAAATGATAAAAAACGCCAAATTGCCGGTTATTTTAACTGGTATGCGGGCATCTGATCCTGATGTAACTACATATATAAGAAAATTGTTAAAAAAAGTTCCTCTCCCTGTCGTCGAAACATTCCAAGCAGCAGGTATAATTTCACATGATCTAGAATCGCTTTATTTCGGCAGAGTCGGTTTGTTTAGGAACCAGATCGGTGATACCCTTTTGAAACAAAGTGATTTAGTCATCGCTATCGGATACGATCCAATCGAATATGAAGCTCGTAATTGGAACAAAGACCGTAAAGGAAAAATAGTCAGTCTAGATACGATCTCCCCTGAATTAACGACCGATTATCAGCCAGATCTGATCTTCACCGGCGACCTGGCTAAAAGTATCGACTTTATAAAAGATGAATTTACCAACAGCTTCAAAGTCAGCGATGATGGCAAGCAACAACTGCAAGCCCTGAAAAAACAATTCGATTCAGCAGACCTGCCGCCAAAACAAAGCAGTCTCAAAAAAGTCCATCCGCTGGCGATCGTTCAAGCTTTGCAAAAAAGAGTCAATGATCAAACAACAGTAACGGTAGATGTCGGCAGTCATTATATTTGGCTGGCTCGTCATTTCCGCAGTTACCAACCGCGCCACCTTCTTTTCAGCAACGGTATGCAAACCTTAGGCGTATCATTGCCGTGGGCGATCGCTGCTGCTCTGGTTCGTCCCGAAGAAAAGATCGTCTCTGTTTCAGGTGATGGCGGTTTCCTTTTCTCGGGTCAGGAACTAGAAGTAGCTGTACGCAAAAATCTTAACATCGTGCAGCTCATTTGGAATGACGGCTATTATGACATGGTCCGTTTTCAAGAAAAGGCAAAATATGGTCAAGACGCTGGTGTCCAGTTCGGACCGGTTGATTTCGTTAAGTACGCCGAAAGTTTTGGTGCCAAGGGACTGCGTGTCGATGAAAATAATTCTTTGGATAGCGTTTTGGATAAAGCCTTTGCAGCTAAGGGACCAGTCTTAGTGGACATTCCGGTTGATTATTCTGAAAATATAGAATTGAAAGAAGCGATTTTACCTGGTGAATTAAATTAAGGAGGAAAAATGGCAAACACTAAAGTACTTTATCAGCATGGGACCTTGGCTCTTTTAGTCCCTGGTCTGCTTGACGGTACTGCTTCGATCAAAGATATCATGAAACACGGCGACACCGGTATTGGTACCGGCCAGGGACTTGACGGCGAATTGATATTTTTGAACGGTATTCCATATCAAATAAATAGCAAAGGCAAAGTCCAGATCGTTAAAGATGACTTCTCGGTCCCCTTCGCCAGTGCCCATTTTGCTGATTTCAACTTTTTAAACAGCCCAAAAAACATCAAGGATCAAGATCTATACAAACAAGTGCTCAAACAAAGCGGTTTGAACAACACTTTCTTCGCATTTTTACTAAAGGGTACTTTTAAAAAGATCCAAACGCGAGCTGTTGAAAAATCACAAAAACCTTATCAAACATTATTGCAGACTGCTAAGAAACAAAGTGTTTTCAGCGGTCAGGATATAAAAGGAACTTTATTGAGCTACTATGCCCCGGATCTTTTCAATGGGGTCGCTGTTGGCGGATTTCATAGCCACTTTTTATCAGATAACAAAGATTTCGGCGGTCACGTTCTGAATTTTGAACTAGCTGAAGGCGAATTATCGCTGCAGGTATTCGATAGTCTTGATCAACATCTGCCAATAGATAACGAAGATTTCATGAAACATGATTTTTCAACCGATAATATCAATAGCGACTTGGCACGATCTGAACAATAATAACAAAAAAGAACTCACACAAGGGTTCTTTTTTTATAATGATAAAGGAGGATACCTATCATAAACCGCAAGAATAGTATGCTTGCCAGATTCAGTGCTTTGATATTTGGTTTGCTTTTAAATGCATTTGGAAACTCGTTGACGATCGTTTCCGGTTTTGGTGCCGGAGTCTGGACAGCAACAGCTATCAATTTAAATCACATCGTTGATTTGTCAGTCGGAAATATAATTTTTATTTTTGGAATTTTCAGTATTATCGTTAATCAAATATTGATCAAAAGGATCGAATTCATACGAGCTGTCAACGAACTGATCTTTATTTTATTTTTCAGCCGTTTTATAGATCTATTCACAAATATTTTGATATATTTTAAAGCAGAAGAACTGCCTTGGTACATCAGAATATTTTTATCGATCATGGGCGTAACTTTTTTCTGTATCTCGATATCTGTTTATCAAAGGGCCAATTTAGTCATGCATCCCAATGATGATACGACCAACCTGTTAAGATTCATGTATTTAAAAGGGAGCGCGATCTGGTCGCAATTGATCGATTTTATTCCGCCGATATTGCTGACTATTATATGTGTTTTGATCGATAAAAAAATATACGGATACAATGTCGGCACTATTTACTCAATAGTTTTTAATGGGGTTTTGATCGATTGGTCTGACAGAAAGATATTTCCTGCTTTAGTACATAATTTTAAAAAGCCTATGAAAACCAATAAGCACACCGCTTAGTAATTAATCTGATCACGATCGGTTTGTTTGACCAAGGCGTCACTATTTCGACAAATCCATCAAAAGCAGCGTATATTCTGCTAAGCAGGTCGGCAACTTTAGAAAACGAATAGAGTAAATGGCAAAGAATGGCCATCCTTAATAAGGATTTAAGTGTTATACAGTCATTGGGAAATGAATTCTTTGCAAAAATCGCATAATTAAAACCCCAAAATCGTCATGATTTCAGGGTTTTGAGTTATTCTTTTTTAAATTTATAAATAAAGATTGTCAGAATCGAAAGCAAAGGCAGCCATAACAGATTTTTATAAACATCTAAAAAAGCGTGGTTAAGATTATCTTTAAGATTGCTTTTTAAATCAGCGACGAAAGCATTAAGCTGACGGTTGATATGCCTTTGTGAATCATTGATTTTCTGATCGACTTTTACATCTATATCCCTTTTGATCCGAGCTTGAACATTTAGTGGTAGAGACACGGTCGGCAGTGACGATTTTTGAGCTAGTCGAAGCATTTGCTTCCGGAAAGCCTGTTCTTTTAGCTTCGTGCGAGTCCTTTGACTGACCTTGATTTTTTTAACTTTAACTTCCTGGCGACTATCCATTTGGCTGCTTTTCGGATCAAGTTTTTTGTTAATTTTATAATCGATCTTATTTCTAGTTCGAGCCGGCAAATCCAGCTGTTGTAAATACTGATCGGCGTGATCCAAGCTATCATTTTTGGCCTTGCTGATGTTAGCTGCGACCATGGTCGTAATAACAGCAAAAGATAATACCATCCCCACTTGACGCAAAACATTAGCAACACTTTGCGAATCAGTTAAACGATCACCATGAAAATCAGCGACTGACAAAATATTAGCTGTTGCTGCTACCATACCGTAACCAATGCCTAACAAAATATCAGCAATGATCAGTTGATAATAATTTTCTCTCAGATCAAGATTTGCCAGCATATAATAACTGGCAGCTAGTAAGACAAATCCCATTGCGATGATCAGCTTATTGTTGATTTTTTTGACAAACAAAGAAGTAAGGATAACAGCGAACATGACCGTGACTGAATAAGGTGTGATCAGCAAGGCAGCGTTCAATTCCGATTGGCCGTGGATACGTGTTAAAAAAGTCGGTATCAAAACAGCCATACCGGCTAACAAGAAATTACAGAGAACAAGGCTGAGACCAGCACCATTAAAGTTACGATTTTGAAAAAGGCTCATATTGATCATTGGGTGAGCTTGTCTGAGCTCAAAAAAAATAAAAGCGGTAAAGCTAAAAAACGATAAAGCCAAGAATGATAAAATCGCTGGCGAAGTCCAGCCCCATTTATTAGCTTGGATCAAACCAAAGGAAAGTGAAAATAACATCAGCATGCTGATAAAAGCACCTATAAAATCGACAGGGCTGGGACTTTTTTGTTCATTTCTCATTGGCAAAACTAAGACGAAAAAGATAATATCCAATATCAGTAAAGGAATGTTGATGAAAAAGACCCAACGCCAGCTGCCATATTGACTCAAAATACCACCGACTGTTGGTCCCAATGCAACAGCCAGTCCTTGAGCACCGGCTAGGGCAGCAACGATCTTATTACGATTACTTTGATTAGAAATTTCCAAAGCAATAACCATACTAGTCGGAATGATCATCGCAGCACCAGCACTTTGGACAGTGCGGGCAAAAAGCATAAAGGACAAATCATTAGAAAGCCCACTTAACAAAGATCCTAAACCAAAAACCAACAGGCCGACAAAAACAAATTTATTGCGGCCGAACTTTTGTGCCAGACGGCCAAAAGGAATGATCAAAGTCGCAAAGATAATCGTATAAATGTTCAAGACCCAAGACAAATTACTAAAACTTTCGTGAAAAGCACTCTGTATTTCAGGAAGTACGATAGTCACTATCGAAACATCCATCATGCAAAGCAGGTTGCTCAGTAATAAAACCGGCAAAACGAATTTGATTTTGTTCATAAACCCTCCAGAGAAATCTTTCAGGCTATAGCGCGCTAAGCCACATTGACACATTAGTGACAGGTAAATTCACACCCGTGACATCTATGCCATTTATCAGTATAATGACAATACAGTTTAAAAACTAGGTCTTTAAACCAAGTGCTACAAAGAATAGCAACATGTGACAGGAACATTTTTGATTATGAATAAAGAAAATCCATTAGCTAAACAATCTAAAGAATGGTTATGCCAAGCCTTTTTTAATTTATTGGAAAAACACGATTATGATGAGATAAGTGTCAAGGACATTTCCTTGGAGGCTGGATTAGCTAGGCGAACTTTTTACCGTGCTTTTAAAAACAAAGACGATCTGCTGGAATACTATGGTCGAAAAATCATCGACAAATATATTAAGGAATTGGGCACTTTGAAAGCAGCTAAGATGAGTTTTAATCAAGTCTTAAACTTATTTTTCAACTTCTGGTGGCATCAAAGAGAACAGGTTCGCTTGTTGATCAAAAAAAATCTATTTATCAACTTATTGGCTAAAATAACACCGCAATCACCTAAGCTCTATGAATATTTTCACGCTCCTTGGCATTTAAAGGCAACTCCGCAGCAAAGGGCTTATATTATGAGTTTCTCTGTCGGTGGCTTTTGGAATATCCTTAATAGCTGGCTGGCTAAAGATGAACCGGAAGAACCGGAAGAAATGGCCGGTCTTTTGATCCAAGCTTTGCGGCGAATCAGTGATTTTAGTTGATAAAAAAGCTTGTAAACAAGATTACAATGTAGTTGTTCAAAGTAGGCGCTCCTAAACTGCAGCCAAAACCAAGAAAGTTGAACAAGAGCCCTATTGGGAACAAGTTATTAATTTTCAAGGACAGGTATTGATAATGACGAGTGTTTTTGCAAGTCCATCAACTTATGTACAGGGAGTTGGAGTTTTATTTCAAAGCCAAAAGTACATCAAAGAACTAGGTACTAAAATCCTTTTGCTGGCTGACAGTACTGTCTATCAAATCGTGGGCAGCAAATATGCCGATTATCTTAAACAGAACGGTTTTGCGTTAGAACAAGTTACCTTTGGCGGTGAAGCTTCTGTCGATGAAATTAAGCGTGTTGATAAAATCGGCAGCGATTTTCAAGCTGATGCCATCGTTGGACTCGGCGGCGGCAAAACGCTTGACTCAGCTAAGGCGATCGGTGATGATCTAAAAATACCAGTCGCAATTTTGCCAACATTGGCTTCAACTGATGCCCCTTGTTCACGACTATCAGTTTTATATAATGATGACGGTTCGTTTTTAAAGTATCGTTTTTACGATAAAAATCCTAATCTGGTATTAGTTGATACTAAAGTCGTTGCCGGTGCACCGGCAAGGCTCTTAGCTTCGGGAATCGGGGATGCCCTAGCAACGAATGTCGAAGCTCAGGCAGTCGCAAAACACGATGGCAATACAATGCTGGCGGCTAAACAAACAGCAGTCGGCAACGCTATTGCTGCTAAGTGCGAAGAAACCCTTTTCAAATATGGTCTGGAAGCCATGACTTCGGCTAAAAATCACGTTGCATCTAAAGCGCTAGACAAGATCGTTGAAGCTAATACCTTGATGAGCGGTGTCGGTTTTGAAAGCGGCGGGCTGGCGGCCGCACACGCGATCCATAACGGTTTGACCTCGCTTAAGGGACCGGTACATCAATTGACACATGGTGAAAAGGTTGCTTTCGGCACTTTGACACAGCTGTTTCTTGAAGGAGCTGACAAAAATAGATTCGAAAAATTCTTGAAATTAGATTTAGAATTAGGTTTGCCAACGACGCTCAAAGACTTAAAGCTGGAAGACGTAACTGATCAAGAACTACTGCAAGTCGGCAAACTAGCAACATCAGAGAATGACACCATGAAAGAGATGCCATTTACCGTTGAAGCTCAAGATGTCGTAGAAGCTATGCGCGGAGCCGATGCTTATAGCCGAGACTATCAGGCCAAGCTGAACAAATAAAATAATCAGATAAATAGTTTAAAAACGCAGGACTCGATCGACCCTGCGTTTTTGTGTCTGAATAATTTAATAAATTATCAATATTATCGACGAAATAAAAAGCACTCTTCTAAATTGAGAATGCTTTAGTTAAACCTACTTTTTTAGCCTAGTTGATGACTTTTTGACACTTTAACCTCTTAGAAATGCCTTAGTCATGCGGTTAATGACCTTTCAGGGCCACTAAAATGGAGTAGATGGGAGTCGAACCCATGTCCAAGCTATCCAATCGCATAAATTTCTACGCTCATAGTCAGTAAAAAAATTCACTGCAAGTCAAGTTACTGGCATCCCAACCAACAGCTAGTCCAGATTTATTTCACCAAATGGTCCGTGGACGAAAACCAAATGGCTGATCCACTTAATTAAATCCTATTGCTGTCGTGGATTCAGCAAAGGATCACGCGGCGCTGCGTTTAGGCAGCTGCAAGTGCGTAAGAATTCTGATTATTTTTTGCAGTTAAATTCTGCAGTCTATGACCCGACAAACGGGAACGCGATTCATGCTTGTAATAACCTGTCGAATTCCGGAACTACCCCGTGCATTTATTATATCATCTTTAATTTTTGATAAAAGAGCTACTTACCTGGATATATCGGCAGTTTTTTTGCTACAATGTTATACGTGCTTTGGCTCCATGGTCAAGTGGCTAAGACGTCGCGTTCTCAGCGCGGAATCATGGGTTCGATCCCCATTGGAGCTATAAAAAAGGTTGATATAACAGCGTTTATAAACGTTTATGTGGCAATTTTGTACCACTTAATATTTTTCATTATTAAAAATAAATTATTTTAAGACACAAAAAAACAGCCCCGCTGTGAAGCTGCTAAGCATTCGCTTATTCTTCGACTATTGACTAAAAGTTTTGATATACATCCACAAACATATACTTAATGCTTTGTCTGCCGGGACTGCCCGGGTCTTTTGAGATCCGATTTACTTTAGATAAAATCTCAGCGGTATGGCCACCTATTGATCTCTTTTGACCCTAAACAAATTATAGCATCTTTTTTAAAATTTAGGAAGCGCTTTCACTATACAAAATCTAACCAAATAACAGAAAAAAAGATAACCGGCAAAAATATAAAAGCTAATAAATCGTTAAAAGAAAAAGACAGATTCTTAAAATGACCGCGTGTGATTTTCGCCGAATAAGCGCGGCTTTCAATAGCTTCAGTCAGTTCAAATGCTTTTTTGAAGGCTGACATAAACAAGGGCAGTATCAAAGGAAAATAAGATTTGATCCGCTTAAATAAATTGCCCTGATCAAATCGCGCCCCTCTGGATTTTTGTGCGTCGGTAATATTTTGCAATTCTTGAGAAAAAGCAGGTATGAATCGTAAAGTTATCATGATCATCAGAGAAATCTCGCTGACAGGTAGTTTGATTTTTTTTAAAGGACCCATCATTTTTTCTAAAGCAAAAACAAGATCATCAAGCGAAGTAACTAAGGTCAACAAGCTGCTGGCTGAAACCAGGCAAAAAAGGCGGACCATAATCGCAAAAGCAGAGGCGACCCCGCGGCTGGTTATTTGAAAAAAATAAAAGGAATAAAAAACATGACCTCCTTGAATATAAAATATGTTTAAAAAAGCAGTGAAAACGATTAGAAAAATCAATGGACGAATAGCTGAAAAAAGTTCAAAAAATTTAGTTTTAGATAACAAAAGAAATAAAAAAAGCAATCCCAAAACTAATAGCAAACTGTAGAAGCCAACCGCCGCAAAGGCCATGATCAAGTAAAAAAAGACCCAAATAATTTTCGTACGGGGATCTAAATGATGAATGATCGATTTTTTAGGGATAAATTGCCCAATAGTTATTTTTTTATTCATTTTTTAAGCGTTGATAATTGTCAACGATATCTCTTGCCATTTTTTTGACCGAAATTATCGACTGGTCTGAAATATTCAGACCAGCTTTTTTTAATTCTATTGCGATCTTGATCATATCAGGAAGATCAAGAGATGATTTTTCTAATAAAGAAAGATTACCGGCAGAAAAAACAGCTTGTTTGCTTCCGGACAAGACTGTTTTGCCGGAATCGATAACTAATATTTTATCAGCATAATTAAGAACATCATCCATGCTATGAGATACCAATATGACTGAATGATCTTCCCGATGACGATAATCATCTATCAAATCCATGATCTGACGGCTGCCGATCGGGTCCAGACCAGCAGTCGGCTCGTCTAAAACCAGTACTGACGGTTCCATTGCCATCACGCCTGCAAGCGCAACTCTGCGCATTTGGCCGCCGGATAATCGCATCGGGTCGGCTGATAGGATCTCAGCAGACAGCCCGACTTCTGTCAAAGATTTTTTTACACGGCGATCAACTTCATATCGATCCAATCCCATATTAGTCGGACCATAAGCAACATCTTCAGCTACACTTGATGCAAAAAGCTGATTTTCCGGATATTGGAAAACTAGTCCGACTTCAAAAACGACTGTGCTTAAAAGTTTCCCGCTTGCCCAAATATCTTGACCATTTATCAAAACCTGGCCTCTTTGCGGTTTAAGCAATCCGTTGATATGTTTAACCAAAGTCGATTTGCCGGAACCGGTCCGACCAATTATGGCCAAAGTCTGATTTTTAGCCAGCTTTAAAGATATATCATCCAATGCCAGTTTTTCGAAGGGACTGCCGGGATCGTAACGATAGGATATTTTTTTTAATTCTACCAAACTGCCAGGCAAGTTCATTCCTCTATTTTCTTTAAAATAACACTAACAGCCTTTTGCCAATCCAAAGAACCGTCTAAATTTTGATCGTCGATCGTAAAATTAATCTGTTTCAAAGAAAAAAGCAGCTGCCGACTTGGTGAAAGCTCTAAGCCGTTTCTCTTTAACATTTCCGGATCAGAAAAAACTTTTCCCGCTTTACCGTCAGCTGCTATCCTGCCCTTTTCTAATATGACCACACGATCGGCCAACTCTGCCTCTTCCATATGATGAGTGATCAAAATGATCGTCATCCCCTGCTTTTTCAACTTAAACAATAATTCGATAAGATCGCGACGCCCTTGCGGATCAAGCATTGACGTTGCTTCATCCAGAACGATCACTTTCGGCCGTAAAGCTAAAATACCAGCAATTGCTAAGCGTTGTTTTTGGCCGCCAGAGAGTTTAAAAGTCGATCGATAACGCTGATCGTACATGCCGACAGATTTAAGTGAATCAAAGACGCGTTTTCTGATCTCGACTTGATCTAAACCGAGATTTTCTGGTCCAAAAGCAGTATCTTCTTGAACGATAGTCGATACCAATTGGTTATCCGGATTTTGAAATATCAAACCTACTATTTCTTTCAGCAAAACTTTTTTTTCGGCATCTTTAGTATTGATACCGTTTGCCCAAATATCTCCCTTAACAGGAAGCAGCAAGCCGTTCAAATGACGAGCAAATGTTGATTTTCCTGAGCCGTTAGCTCCTAAAATAACAGTAAACTGACCCTTTTTAAAATCGATCGAAATATCCTTCAATATCCATTTCCCGTTTTTTGAGTAGCGAAAAGAAACGTTTTTAACGACTAACAAGTTTTTATTCGTACCGGATTCCATCTTACCAATATAACAATAAAGAGCTCGATACTCATTTATCGAAGAAATCAAGTCCCCTTCTTAAAGGCAGGTACAATAAAGTCACAATGATGACAGTCGTGACAGCATTGATGGCGGTCGCCGGCAGGCTGGTAAAAGAACCGATAAGTGCTGCGTTAAAAGAACTGCCGCCCAAAAGCAAAGAAATAGTTCCATGGAAAAATTCCAAAATAACTTTAGAAATACCAGCAATTATTGCTACGAACAAAATGATCGAAGTTTTTTGACTATATTTGAATAAACGATAAGTATAGGCAACGATAACGGCCATTATGGCAGCCAGTAAAACAGTTACCGGTGCTGTCGCCGCATAACCATCCACTAGATCCGATAATCCCAATCCGATCGCACCGGCAATACCGCCTCGCAAACCGCCCAAAAGCAAAACAGATAAGACTGAAAAAGCGTTGCCAAAATGAATAAACGGCCTGCCGACTGCTGCCGGCAGCTGAAAATGCAATAAAATAACTCCAATAAAAGTGATCGCTGCGAAAAGACCAACTAAAACGATATCTTTAACTTCAAAACTACCCTTTTTTTGCATCACAAGCCCTCTTAAAAAAATAAGTTGCCATTATTCTAGCAAAAAATCAAACAGAAAAACCTTTTTCTTTAGCATAATCTAAAGAAAAATAGCGATCGGGATGACCTGCCAGGCTTATTTTTACCAGCTTTGTATT
Source organism: Oenococcus alcoholitolerans (assembly GCF_051852995.1). GTDB lineage: Bacteria > Bacillota > Bacilli > Lactobacillales > Lactobacillaceae > Oenococcus > Oenococcus alcoholitolerans. Next base: position 353,244 of record NZ_CP176042.1, on the reverse strand, counting down.
GGGACGAACCAGATCAGCAATAAATTCGCCATCACTTTTAAAAGCTGATTGGTCATTAACGACTAAACTCTCGATGCCCTGCTTAAATTTATCAAAAGTCGTTAACTGTCCTTTTGGCAATGATTTTTTATATTCATCATAAAAATCGATCGCATTACCAACTTTGAAACTGTCATATTCAACTCCATGTGAAGTTTTTTGATGGGTCATCGCTGCCTCCTTAATGAAAGTTCGCATTTAATTATAAGCCGCAAGTAAAAACAAGTTAAGAGTACAATAAAAAAACGCCCGAAGGCGAATTTTTTAAGCCAGTGCACCCATTGGATCCCAGGGATCCAATACTTTAGGTACTTGAGTTTGTGCTTTTTGCAGATCTTCAGAAAGATATTTCTTATTAACGACGACTTGGTAAGCATAAAGACTCATCCAATCATCAGACATAATGAAATAACCCTTTTTACCAGCTTTATCACCCCATGAATTTTCAACCTTCCACCGTAACGGTTTTCCTTGTTCATCAAGGTCGACTCCCGTTAAGACCATGGCATGAGTCATCATCGAATCCCCATAATCAAGCTGCTGTGCCTTAGTGAGATCGATATCAATGCCAAAAGTATCTGAAACAGCAAAATTCTTTAAACTCATGATTCCGGTTTGACGATCGACTTGCGGTCCCATATCAACACCGAACCAGACAGATTGGCCATCCTTCAGTTGATTGATCGCAGCTTGTTTGAACTGATCCAATTTCAAATTCAAATGTTTAACTTGCCGGCCGCCGACAACGTTGCCAAGATTTTCGATCGTATAAGTTTTTCCATAAGGTTTATCGTCAGTCGGTGCATTGATGATCGAAACATAGTCTTCTAGATCTTGATCGATAAATTTAGCAAAGAAACTCTTGGGAGTAAGATTCTTCTCCAAATGGTAATTATTATCTTGATCGCGATACTCAAAATCAAACTGAGCGACCGAAGCAGGATCTCCAAAAGACAGACTTAACAGACGATAATTATCAGAATTGAATTCTTTGATTTTCTCAGAAAGTTCTGCCTGATTATCTTTTTGTTGAGCTAATTCTCTCAATTCAACTGCATCACGGCGCAGTTTCCGGTTAAATACACGGTTAAAAGCAAACGAATGACTTGTATCATAGGTTTCTGGAAAAACAGATTGTGGAACTAATCCATATTTTTCAATGATCGCACAGATCATATCCCACTGGCCGCCATCCTGCTGCGGTGTTTGCAAAAGATATGCCACTTTGCGATCATCCAAAGGAAGATCAGCTGTTTTGACGACATTATTGTAAAAATAATTTGCCTTTTCCAGTTTATCCCAGAAAAATGTGTAACTTTGCGATAACTGAAATTTGTCAGAGATGTTAAACAAATCAGAGGTGCGGTGACGCATCGTATTTAAGGCAGCAAACATCCAGCAGCGTCCAGATGATTTTTGGTCTGAAACTTGACCGGTTTTTACTTCAACAGAAAAAACATTTTGTGCCTCAACAGCTGCCTGATTATCATTAGTTGCTTTTTCTATTCCATTTTGGGTAACAGCTCGCCGGATCGCTTTTGCTGCAGGAAAAACGCTGGTACCTTTAGCAAAGCTGTCGATCTGATCGAAACTTATTGGATTTTGACTGATAGTACTATTATCACTCATTTGCTAAAACCTCCTCAACTTTTTTATGACCGTTAGAGTATGCAGCAACATCGGCATTTATCATTTGCTCAAAGCGTTCAAACGGTAATTCCAGAGTCTTATCGCTGCCGCGGAAACGTACTGTCACAGTTTGATCGTTTATTTCTTTGTCGCCGACAACGATGATGTAAGGAACTTTCAAATTAACTTGAGCATCACGGATCAAATAGCCCATCTTTTCATTCCGAGTATCAAATTTGATACGGCGGCCGTCTTTCATCAAGCGGCTGTAGATCTTACGAGCATAATCACCGTGAGCATCATAATTAACAGGAATAACGACTGCTTGGACCGGTGCCAGCCAGGTCGGGAATTGACCCTTATATTTTTCGATCAAGAAAGCCACGAAACGTTCCATCGTACCGACAACGCCTCGATGGATCAAAACAGGACGATGCTCTTTACCGTCTTCACCAGTATACTTCATATCAAAACGCTCCGGCAGCAAGAAATCGAGCTGGATCGTAGACATAGTTTCTTCATTACCCAGTGCAGTCCTGAATTGAATATCAAGTTTTGGACCATAGAAAGCAGCTTCGCCTTCTGCTTCAAAATAGTTAAGGTGCATATCGTCCATCGCCCGTTTCAAAGCAGCTTGAGCATGTTCCCACATAGCATCATCATCATAATATTTCTTGGTATTCTTTGGATCACGGTAAGAAAGCCGGAAACGGTAATCATTATCAGTAAAACCGAAATCAGCATAAACTTCACGGATCAAACGCAAGATCTCTTTGAATTCGGGCTCAACTTGATCAGAAGTAACAACAGTGTGGCCATCATTAAGCGTCATTTCGCGAACACGGGAAAGGCCTGTCAGAGCACCCGATTTCTCCCAGCGATGCATTTGACCGAATTCAGCAATACGGTATGGCAGATCACGATATGAACGTGGCTGATGCTCGTAAATCTCGATATGAGAAGGGCAATTCATCGGTCTGAGTTCTAGCTCTTCGCCGTCATCGGCTTTCATCGGCGGAAACATATCATCGCGGTAATGGTCCCAGTGGCCAGATCTTTTATAAAGGTCGAGGTTTGAAACAACTGGAGAGTAAACATGAAGATAACCATTTTGACGTTCTTTTTCTGCCAAATAATCTTCGATCGTGCGCCTGATAGCTGCACCATTAGGCAGCCAAACCGGAAGTCCTGCTCCGATCTCCTGATTGGTGAAAAACAGTTCCATTTGTTTGCCGATAGTACGGTGATCTCTTTCTTTACGTTCGTCAAGAGCTTTCTTCTGCGCATCAAGGTCCGCTTGGTCCCACTCGGAAAGACCGTAAATACGCTGCATCATCGGATTATCAGATTTTCCGCGCCAATAGGCTCCTGCCACAGAAGTCAGAGCAAAGTGTTTGATCCATCCGGTAGACGGCACAAGACCGCCGCGGTCCAAATCAGTATAATCACCCTGCTGGGCAATAGTGATCTCTTCGTCTTCGGGAAGGTCATTGATCAGTTCCACTTTATAAGGGTCGTCTTTAAAAATATTTAAGGCTTCTTGCCTGCTGACCGGTCGGTTAGAGATCGGGTAATCGGCTTTAACTATCTTATGCATTTCTGCTTCGATAGCAGGAAATTCTTCAGCGGCGATCTGTTTCTCTGATTCGGCAGAGTCATCTGTGTCATAGTAAAACCCATTCGAAATTGAAGGGCCGACTCCCAAATGAACTTTCGGATGAAGATGACGCAGGGCTTGGGCTAATAAATGAGCAGTTGAATGACGTAAAATATCAAGAGCTTCAGGATCATCTTTTGTGATCAATCTAAAATGACCTGAAAAACGGATCTTTTCATTAACGCCGATATAGTGATCATCGATCTTGGCTGAAACAGATTTCTTAGCTAAAGAAGGACTGATCGATCTAGCTATTTCCAAGGGTGTCGTTTCTGATGAAACTTTTTTTTGGCTGCCGTCCGGCATGATTAAATTAAATTCAGACATAATTCCTCAAAAAATAAAAACGCCCTTCACCTGCAAACTGCAGTGAGGGACGAATTTCTTCGCGGTACCACCCAACTTCGCCATTTTAAAAAAACAACCTCTTTGGTATTTTTACTGATGATTTATTTGAGCTAGTCAGTTTCGTCATCATCGTTTTCGGTTTTCAGCTTATCCCGAATCTCTGTGTACGACTGCGACGGCTTCTTGTCTCGACAAATTAAAGTATAACGCGATTTGTATCTTTTTAAAAGAAAACCCGCAACAATTGCGGGCATCTAATGAAAGAGTATTTTATTTTTTAGCAATGAGCAGAAAAAAGTTTTTAACGAACGATTATTAAGTTCCGATCATAAACTTTGTTGGAAAAAATTTCCTTCGATTTTTCGTTAATCGCAATTTTGTTAATTCCTCAATGCTTCTAATCCAATGGACATCTAGGAATATATCTCATTGCCCGTCTATATTATAACAGATTTTAGAAAGCGCTTACAGTATTTTTTAAACAAAATAAATATTAAAATAAGAGATATGAAAATTAATATCGTGTATGCATCAATAACTGGAAATAACGAAGACTTGGCGGCTGTGATCGATGATGAATTCACCGAACAGGGCTGCCATGCAGACGTATCAGAATTCGAAGAAACAGATGTTGCCGACTTAAAAGAGAGCGACATCGTTGTTATTGTCGTTTATACCTATGATCGCGGATCTCTGCCCGAGGAATCGCTTGATTTCTATGAAGACCTAAAAAATACAGATTGGTCTGACAAAAAAGTCGGCGTGATCGGTTCCGGTGACGTTTTTTATGGTCCGGATTACGATAAAGCTGTTGAAAAATTTGCTAAAAGAGTCAAAGAAAGCGGTGCTAAATGTCCAGCAGAAGCTGTGAAGATAAACCTTCAAGTCGATGAGAACGATCTGCCAACGATCAAAAAATTCGTTAGCGATCTCCTCAAAAATAAGTGATCATCTGAGTTCAACGATCGTTGCACCATCCCCGGCGCCATTCGGATTAGCAAATTGATGGCTTTTTACACGGCGATCCGAACGCAGCATCTGAGTAACTCCCTGCCTAAGCGCACCGCTGCCCTTACCGTGGATGATCTCGATCGTACCAAGATTATTTAATACAGCTTGATCTAAATATCGGTCCAAATCGATCATAGCTTGTTCATATCTTTCACCGCGAAGATCTATATGGCCGGATACACTCTTTGAGGAATTTTTGACGACTCGAGTACTTGCTTTTGTTTGTGTCTGCTGATGGATCTTTTTTGATTCAGCATCGGAAATTCTTTCCAACTGGTCTTGATCAACGTTTACTTTTAAAATGCCGAGTTGGACTTGCCACTGATTATTGGAAATCTTGTCAATAATGGTTCCTACTTGGTGGTAAGGAGTGACCATAACATCTTGTCCGATCTTCAAGGCTTTGTTGTATTTGGCTTTTTTCAAGACTTTGTTTTTTTCAAGAGAACCATCTTGGCGAAGTTTATCGAGACCGTGTGCCAGCCGTTGAAGTTCTTGTTCGTTTCTGCCGCCCTGCCGACCATTTTGCAAACGCTCGCGACGAATTTGATCGATTATTTTCTTTGACTCGTCTTTAGTCTTGGCGATGATCCGGTTAGCTTCATTTTTCGCTTCCAATATTTTTTCGTTTGCTTGCTTATCGATCGATGCTAGTTGGAGCTCCAATTGCTGATTTTTTATCTTTGCCTGATCCAAACTATTTTTTAAAGAAACCTGCTTTGCTGAAAGATCAGCTCTTTGGCTGACAAGACCCTTGATAAGTTCGTTTAACTTTTGATCTTGCGGGTCAACGTAGGATTCTGCTTTGTCTAAAATTTCTTTTCTTAAGCCTAAGCGCCGAGATATCGTCAATGCATTTGATTGTCCTGGTATTCCCATCAAAAGCTTATAAGTCGGTCGTAAACTTTTGACATCAAATTCCATGCTTGCGTTGATAGCAAAATCATTTTGATCGGCGAAAATTTTTAATTCAGGATAATGGGTCGTCGTTAAATTAAGGACCTTATGTTCTGAAAAGTATTCGATGATGGCCATTGCTAATGCAGATCCCTCACCGGGGTCAGTTCCCGCGCCTAATTCATCTAAGAGGACTAATGAATTTTCATCGGCATTTTCAACGATAGACTTGATATTGTCCATGTGCGAAGAAAAAGTAGATAACGATTGCTCTAAACTTTGTTCATCGCCTATATCAGCAAAAATATCATCAAAAACGAAGATTTCCGAATCTGGATCAGCAGTAATGAAAATACCTGATTGAGCCATCAAAGATAACAGTCCGAGTGTTTTCATAAGCACGGTCTTACCGCCGGTATTTGGTCCGGTAATGATCAAAGCCGAGTATCCATCCCCTAAAGCGATGTCGTTTGCGACTGCATCAGCACCAAGGACAGGGTGGCGAGCATTTATCAAGGAAACGATCTTCCTATCGCTAACGACCGGTTTATTAGCGTTCATCTGTTCAGCTAAACGCGCCTTAGCTTGGATCAGGTCTAATTCTCCGATCAGCTGATCATTCAATCTCAGCTGTTCGAAATAAGGAAAAAGACTTTTAGAGATCTCTGCTAAGATCCGGTTGATCTCATTTTTCTCCTGTACACCTAATTCGTGGAGATGTTCATTTAAGCCGGTAACTGATTCTGGTTCAATAAAAAGGGTCAGACCGGACTGGCTCTGATCATGAATAACGCCGCCAAATCTTTTTCTGAATTCTGATTTAACAGCGATCACCAAAACACCATCTCGGCTAGAAATTATTTTTTCTGACAAATATTTGCTCTGAGAACTTTTTAAAATGGCTGATAATTTACTTCTGACTTGGTTTTCAGTCGTTAATTTGTTTTTCCTGATATGACCTAATTGAACAGAGGCTGTATCAAGAACACTGCCGCGATCGTCAACTGTTTTTGATAAAAGATCATCAAGGCGAGAAAAATCAGTCAAGCGGTCAACGACAAATAATAACTGCTTGATGTTATCGTACCAAGCCTCATCTTCAAGACTCTTAAAAAAATCAAGAATCTTTTTGCCCGATCTTATAGACTTTTCTAAGGCAGCTAATTCAGTTGAGCTTAAAGTCGCTTTGATCTTGATACGCTTGAATATCTCGTTAAGATCATCAACGGGTTCTAAAGGAATTCCTCCCCGACGTCTAGTTATCAACAAAGCTTGGTCAGTTTGATCCAAAAGGATCGACACTTTTTGTCGATCAGAGGAAGGCTCTAAAATATCTAATTTATGTTTTCCCTGAGCAGTCACCAAAAAAAGAGCAAGCTGCTCCTTGATCTGGTCAAATTCTAATGTTTTAAGAATTTTTTTATTCATTTACGCTTCTTATTCCGCTTTTTCTTTGCTTTTTTAATTTTTTTGAAGGCGCGTTTCATTGCAAAATTCGCAACTTTGCCGCCAATACCGCCCGTTTGGCCGCCAAAGCCAGGAAGGCCGCCAAACTGAGACATATCAGGAAGGCCGCCTCCTGCAGGAGCGGAACCGGCTTGACCGAACATTTGCTCCATACCTGCCGGCAGCGAACCCTTGCCGCTTGTAAATTTATGCATCATCTCGCGCATTTGCTTGAATTGCTTGATCATCCTGTTGACATCAACTACAGGTCGTCCAGCCCCAGCTGCGATGCGTCGGCGGCGCGATGGATTTATCAAATCAGGATCCACTCTTTCGGCTGGAGTCATCGAATAAACGATCGCTTCCATATGTGAAAAATCTTTTGGCCCGACTTGAATCTGCGATAAAGCAGGGTTGTTTGCCATACCTGGGATCATCTTTAAGATATCTTCCATTGGCCCCATATTTTGGATCTGCTTTAGCTGTTCTAGAAAATCGTTGAAATCAAAGGTATTTTCCTGCAGTTTTTGTAACTGTTCGGCCGCTTTTTTTTCATCAACATCTTTTTGCGTCCTTTCGATCAGCGAAAGAACATCACCCATGCCGAGAATACGGCTGGCCATGCGGTCAGGATAAAAAACATCAATATCGCTGACTTTTTCGCCTTCTCCGACAAATTTGATCGGTTTGCCGGTTACTTCGCGAATCGATAAAGCAGCACCGCCTCGAGTATCGCCATCGAGTTTGGTCAAAACAACACCGGTGATACCCAATGATTTATTGAAACCATCGGCCGTTTCAGTAGCGTTTTGACCAGTCATAGCATCAACAGTCAAAAGGATCTCGTCAGGCTTAGCGATCTGCTCTAGATCCTTTAGCTCCTGCATCAAAGTTTGATCGATCTGCAAACGACCGGCGGTATCGATAAATACATAATCATTTTTGTCTTGGTCAGCCTTTTTCAAGCCGTCTTTAACGATCTGCCGCGGATCGATATCGGTCCCTTTATCAAAAACCTCGATCTGAAGCTGATCCCCTAAAGTCTTTAATTGCTCGATAGCAGCTGGACGATAAACATCGGCAGCGATCAGCAATGGCCGAGCGTGCTCATTTTCTTTTAAGCGGTTCGCAAGTTTAGCGACCGTCGTCGTTTTACCGGCACCTTGCAAACCAGCCATCATAATAACAGTTGGTATTTTGGCCGACTTATTCAAAGGTACGGCTTCTTGACCCATCATTTCAGTTAATTGTTCATTAACGATTTTAATGACCTGCTCAGATGGGTTTAACCCCTCAAGGACTTTAGAACCAAGTGCTTCTTGCCGAACTTTTCTTATGAAATTACGTGCCGTCTGCAAATTAACATCGGCTTCTAAAAGAGCCAGCCTGATTTGACGTAAGGTATCATCCAGATCGCTCTCGGAAACTTTTCCTTTTCCCGAGAGATTTTTCATTGCTGTTTGAATACGAGATGTAAGATTTTCAAATGCCATTATTTTTCTTCCAAATCAATTAATTTTTTTACAATATTTGAATCATATTTTAAAAGTAAAGAGCCTTCCAGCTTGCGCCGCTGCAAATAATCTCGGCGTAAATGGATCTTGCTTTCAAATTCATCCAAACTGACCAAAGCTCTTTTTATCTGATCAGAAACAGCTTGACGGCTTATTTCTTCATTTTCTGCGATTTCGCTTAAACCGAGGTCATCGGCAAGATAAGCCTGAAGATAGGCCTGTTGTTTTTCAGAAAGCAAAGGGCCATAAAAACCAAATAATTCGGTTTTCAATTGTTTTTCCGATAGATCCAATTAAATCAAGTCCTTAAACAATCCGTAAACAAACTCATCAGCGTTGAACGTTTGGAGATCAGTAACTTTTTCACCTAAACCGACCCATTTTACCGGCAAATGAAATTCCTGTCTGATCGCTAAAACGATGCCGCCGCGCGCCGTACCGTCAAGTTTAGTCAAGACGATGCCGGTCACGTCGGTAGAATCTTTGAAAAGGCGGGCTTGCTGCAAGGCATTTTGCCCTGTCGTTGCATCAAGAACCAGCAAAACCTCTTGCGGTGCATCGGGCAATTGGCGAGTGATCGTTTTTTTCATCTTTTCCAATTCACGCATCAAATTTTGATTATTTTGAAGCCGGCCAGCTGTATCTACAAAAAGGATATCATAATGCTCGTCAACAGCTCTTTTGACCGCATCGAAGACCAGCGCTGCCGGATCAGATTTTGCTTTTGCTGTTATTATATCAACACCGTCTCTTTGTGCCCATTGGTCCAGCTGTTCGATCGCGCCGGCACGAAAAGTATCAGCAGCCGCTAAAAGAACTTTCTTGCCCTGGTCTTTATACAGCTTAGCCATTTTGCCGATCGTAGTTGTTTTGCCGACTCCATTGACACCGACGAAAAGAAAAACGGATGGTTCGCCATTTTCAGCAAAATGCATATGATTATCTTCGCCATTGCCGGCCTGATCATAAATATTGACAAGCTTTTCGATGATCACGTCTTGGACTGCTTTTTTATTCGTCGCATTTTTCAAACGGACCTCATCTTGAAGTTCATTAGAAATTTTTAGAGCTACTTCGAATCCAACGTCAGCTCCGATCAAAGTTTCTTCGAGCTCATCAAAGAAATTTTCATCGACAGCTCGAAAATTCGCCATTAATAATTGAAATTTTTCAGAAAAACTTGACCGGCTTTTTTCCAGACCCTTTTGGTAATCATCGGATCTGCTTTCATCAACTGTCTTTGGTGCTGTTTCGTCAACTTTGTCCGAGCTTAAATCGAGATCGCTTTTATCTGTGCCGCTATCATCCTTTTCAATATCGGTCGTTGATTCATCCAAGGGGAGCGGTGCAAAGGCATCCTTAACCTTGTCAAGAAAGCTTTTAGAATTTTTTTCTTCAGTTTTTTTCTTACGTAATCGATCAAATAAACTCATTATTTTACTCCTGAAACTTTCTCGGCTTTTTTGATATCGATCGATACCATCGTCGAAACGCCCGGTTCTTGCATAGTCACTCCATACAAAAGATCAGCATAACGCATAGTACCCTTGCGGTGAGTTATGACTATAAACTGAGTACGATGACCAGAGCCGCTGATGAAACGACCAAAATTATCAACATTAGCTTCATCAAGGGCGGCCTCGGTTTCATCTAATATGACAAAAGGAACTGGCCGGACCTGAAGAATGGACAGCAGCAAAGCGATCGCAGTCAAAGCTTTTTCACCACCTGATAATAATGATAACCTTTGTAACTTTTTTCCAGGCGGCTGAACGCGTATTTCGATACCGGTCGTCAACAAATCATTGGGCTTTTCTAACTGCAGCTGAGCTTGTCCTCCGTTAAAAAGCTTGACAAAAGTTTCTTTAAATTTTTCGGCAACAGCTTCGAAAGTCTTTTTAAAGCGTACAACGACCTCCTTATCCATTTCGTTCATCGCTTTTTTTAAGTTCTCACTAGAATTCAAGAGGTCTTGGCGCTGTTCGTTTAAGAAATCATACCTTTGTTTGACCTCTTTTAATTCATCTATCGCAGCTAAATTAACATTGCTGTAATCAGATAGTTCTCTTTTCAACTTATTTATTTTTGAAAGGAGCGTTTCAATATCAAGATCGGTATAAAGGGACAGCTCATCAGATCGGTCTATATCTATACCGAGATCAGACATTTTTTGTTCATTTTGCTGCAGGCGGCTTTCTAAACCGGCTAATTTGCTTTGTATAGAGGATCTTTTTTCAAGATATTGACGCATATCAGCTTGGATCTTTTGATCAAACTGTTCGCCAATACTTATTTGATGATCGACAGCTGATCTTTTTTCAGCTAAGTCATCTTTGCCTGCTTGAGCTTCTTTTATCTTCTGCAGACTGGCATCACTAGCATCGCTTCGTTCATAACTGGTCTGGAGTTCCTTTAATCGATCCTTTAAAGCATTCATTTGATTTCGCAAATCCGATTCTGTTTGCTGCTGCAAAGAAAATTCTTTTTCTGACTGCTTTAGGCTATCTTCCTTACCGGTAAGCTTGATCTTTATTTCTAACAATTTGTCTTGAAGACTAGATAGTTTGTTTTCAAGAAAATCATTGCTCTGAGCCTTTGTTCGCAAATTCGTTTGTGCTGCCGCGATTTTATCGTTAAGTTCTTCTCTTTGCTTTTGAAATGAAAGAAGTTGGGTTTTCAAATCAGCGATTTTATCGTTCAAGCTCTTTTTATTTTCTTCGATCGATCTAATTTCTTTTTCGGCTCGTTGATAATCGTTCTTGGCTGATCTTAATTCGATTTGAGCTAAACGCACCTGCTCTTTTTCTTCGATCAGCCGGCTGCGCATTTCAGAAAATTTCTTTTCATCTGAAGTTATTTTATCAGCAAGTTCGCGATGATCACGCTCGTCTTTTAACAGACCGGAACGCATCTGCTCAAATTGCTTTTCCAATTTTTCGGTCTCGGCTTTTTTTGAAAGCAAACCGACTTGATGACGATTAGATCCACCGGTTATCGAACCGCCAGCATTCACCAAGCTGCCGTTCAAAGTAACGATTCGGTAATGCTGCTGCAGCAGGCGGGATATTTCAAAGGCCGATTCTAGATCTTTAGCCACTAAAGTAAGCGCCAAAAGATTTTCCAATAAAGGCAAAAAAGTTTCATCAGCCTTTATCAAAGAAAAAGCCGAACCTAAATAGCCGGAGCGGCCTTGCAATTTATCTTTGACCAAAGCAGGCAGGCGGCGAGCCTTGATACTTTCCAGCGGCAAAAAAGTAACACGACCCAGTTTGTTGGCATTTAAAAATTGAATAGCATTTTTTGCCGTATCCCTTTTATCAACGATCACGTTTTGCAAACCGGCTCCAAGAGCCGTCTCGATCGCTAAAGCATATTCAGCTGGGACATCGATCACCGAAGCGACAGTTCCTATCAAGCCGGGGAAATTATTTTTATTTGACAAGATATTTCTAACACCGGTGTACAAGTCGTAATTTTCACTGGAATTATGCAGAGACTCAAGCCGTGAGCGGACCTGATTGAATTGCATCAACGATTCGTTTCTGCTTGCATTCAGCTTAGATAAAAGCTTTTTTTCATTATTTAAGCCGACCAGAAAATCATCAGCTTCTTTTTCTAATCTGCTAAAGGGGCTAAATGCATCAATATTCGAAGAAGAGTTTTTAGAAATTTTTTTTGAGTATTCTGTCAGCTCTTTTTTTAATTCTTCGATTCGCTGACCGTACATTTTTAAGTTTTCTAAATAAGCGGATATCCGATTAGCTGCCGAAGAGATTTTTTCGCTTATCTCAAGCTGATTCCGGTTTAATTCTTGAAGAATGTCTGTTTCTTGGATACCGGAAAAATTTTTTTGCGCTTTTAAATCAGCTATCTGCTTCAAAAAATGATCCTGTTGGCCCTTTAGATCATCGATATTTTGCAATAAATTTTTTTTGTTGCTGGAAAAACCGCCATCTTTATCGATAAGCTTCTGTAATTCAAGTTCAGCCTGCCGATAATTATCCTGGATCGATTGATATTTCTGTCTGTTGAGTTTTGCATTACCCAAACTGCGTTCGCGATCAACTGTCAACTGTCTTATTTTTTCAAGTTGTTTTTCAAATTTATTTTGCAAAGAAATTTTTTCTTGCTGAAGATTCTTTCTCTTGAGCGACGATCGCTCAGCTTCTTTTTCATCCTCAGATAAATGATCGTTTATTTCGCTCAGCGTTTTTGAAAAAGAATTTTTTTGCTCTTTTATATTTATGTTCTGCCGGACTAAAGCTGCTGCTTGGTAATTATCAAACTGTCCTTTTAGAGATAAATACTTTTCTGCTTCGGCCGCTTGAGTTTCCAGCGGTTGGAGCCGTTCTGATACTTCATTGATAATGTCAGCTAATCGTTCTAAGTTATCTTTAGTCTGTATCAGTTCGTTTTGGCTTCTGGCTTTATTTTGTTTATATTTAAAAACTCCAGCTAAGTCTTCGATGATAGATCGGCGATCAGCGGCTTTAGCGTTGAATATTTCCTCAACTTTTCCTTGGTTGATGATCGAAAAAGATTCACGGCCAAGTCCAGTGTCGATAAAGATATCGGTAATATCCCTTAAGCGAACCTTGCTTCCGTTTAGCAGATACTCAGCCTCGCCGCTCCGATATAGTCTTCGTGATATCCGCAATTCGTTATAAGGGGAGCTTAAATAATGATCAGAATTATCAATGACCATGCTGACTTCGGCCCGCCCCATAGCACGGCGGTTTTTTGAACCGCTGAAAATAACATCAGCCATAGTGTCGCCGCGAAGTCCTTTTGCCGATTGCTCACCCATTACCCAGCGAATCGCTTCGATTATATTCGATTTTCCAGAACCATTGGGTCCAACGATCGTCGTCATCCCCGGTTTGAATTCGATCAAGGTTTTGTCGGCAAAAGATTTGAATCCATTGATTTCAAGTGATTTTAATTTCATTGACCGTTATAACGCTGGTAGGCGTCTTTGGCGGCTTTTTTCTCAGCTGCTTTAATAGAACGTCCTGAACCAGATCCAATGACTGTTCCATCAACAAAAACAGAAACATCAAAATGGGGGCGTTGAGGATCAGACAGATCTTCATGCTCAACTTGATATTCAATATCTACCGAGCCGTCTCTTTGCAAAAGTTCTTGAAGTTTTGATTTATAATCAATGAATTCTTCAAAAAAACCTTGATCAACAGCTGGGAAAATCGTTTGATTAAGGAAATCATAGACAGCCTTCATGCCTTGGTCCTTATAAAGCGCACCGACAAACGCTTCCCAAATATCTTCCAGCAAACTGTCGCGATGCCGGGCACCGGACAGTTCTTCTCCTTTGCCCAAACGAATATAACGATCAAAATGCGCTAAACGAGCAAAATGCGAGAATGATTTGCTCTGGACCATCGCGATCCGCATCTCGGTAAGCTGGCCTTCTTCCCAGGAAGGATACCTAGTGAATAAATAATCTGCAACAGCTAATTGCATAACTGAATCGCCCAAAAATTCCAGTCTCTGGTAATCATTGCCATCCTCTTCCGGATGCTCATTCAAGTAATTTCCTTGAGTAAATGCTTCGGTTAATATTTTTGTATTGGAAAAAGTAATTCCAAAATCTTCTTTTATACCTTTTTGAATGTTTGTCATTTTTAACTTTCTAATTATATCAAAATTCAGACAGTAAAAAAAAGCCCATTAACAAGGCTTTTTAAAACTATTTGCTGATCTTGTCATAAATATAATCTAGAGTCGAACCAAAAGTCGTTAATTTAGCTGCATCATCGTCAGGAATTTCAATATCATATCTATCTTCTAATTCCATGACCAATTCGACAAAATCGATCGAATCAGCATTAACATCCTTAGTGAAATCTAAATCGGGCGTTATTTTATCTTTTGATAATTGGAAACGCTGAGCAATCTCATCTACCAATTCATTTTTTAATTCTTCTTTAGTCATTTATTCCTGTCTCCACTTATTTGAACTCATCAGGATTCTGCTGGATGTAATTGGTAATATTGCCAACAAAATCTTTCTCAAGAATCGTTTTGATCTGCCCGATAGTATTTGCAACAGCCGGGGCTTTAGCTGATCCGTGCGTTTTGACGACCGGTGCTTTAACGCCGGCAATAACCGCGCCGCCAGCTTGATTATAATCAAGTACAGCGGCAAATTTCTTTAAAGCCGGTTTAACCAAAGCCGCACCAATTTTAGTCGTTAAGCCGCTGTCTGTCAAAACCTTTCTTAATCCAGAAAACATCGACAGAGCCGTTCCTTCGATCGCCTTTAGGGCAGCATTGCCGGAAAAACCATCAGCGACTACCACATCGGCATTTCCTTCAAGCAGATAACGACTTTCGATATTACCGGTGAAATTAAGATGCTTGCTGTTTTTTAAAAGTTGATGAGCCTCGATATGTATGCGATCGCCCTTATCTTCTTCCTCACCGTTGTTCAGCAGTTTTATTTCAGGATCCTTTCTCTTGAGAACGTTTTTTGCATAAAAATTGCCTATCACAGCAAACTGATATAGATAGCTGGGTTTAACCTCGGCGTTTGCACCCGCATCCATAAATACCCAAGAACGTTTTTCATCAGCTACAGAAGGCAAAACTGTCAACAAAGCCGGGCGCTGGATACCTTTGATCCGGCCAACGATAAAAATTCCACTGGCTAATAAAGCACCAGTATTGCCGGCAGAAAACAAGGCATCTGCTTCCCCGTTTTTAACAGCATCAGCTGCCGCGACTAACGAAGAATCTTTCTTGCTTCTAACAGCTTTAACGGGCTCTTCGCCCATTTCGATGATTTCAGTCGTATTGATTATTTTTATACGATTTTGGTCTCTATCACCGATGATAGCTAGTATTTGTCCTTTGTTGCCATAGAGATTAAAATTGATATTTTCATAACGCTCGCGAGCCAAAAGGACTCCCTCAACGATTTCTTTGGGCGCGTAATCACCACCCATTGCATCAATTGCAATTGTATATTCTTTTTCCATTAATCAAAATCCTTATAACGATCCATCGTCAATGACAAATATTCTACCAGTCCAGCGTTTTCTTTGTCACTATCCCAATTTTCTCTTGAAACTAAATCAGAAGCAGCTTCCTGAGCAGACTCCATCATTTTCAGGTCATGGACTGGGTCGCCAACTGTAAAATCAGGCATACCTGCTTGCTTTATACCAGTTAGATCACCTGGTCCGCGCAGCTCCAAATCTTTTTGCGCCAGTAAAAAACCATTATTGGTGTCAGTCAAAGCTTTCATTCGATCGATACCGTACTGTGTCTTCGGATCGGCAATAAATATAGCATAAGACTTTTTATTGCCGCGGCCGACCCTTCCTCTGAGCTGATGGAGTTGTGCAAGCCCAAAACGGTCTGCATCCAAAACAATCATGATTGTAGCATTTTTTACATCCATTCCAACTTCAACGACCGTTGTTGTTACCAGAACTTGAAATTTTCCATTAGAAAAAGCATCGATCGCTCCTTCTTTTTCTTCATTTGAAAGTCTGCCGTGCAAAAGACCAACTTTATATGGAAACAGGTCTTGTTTCAGCTGATCATAAACTAAATCGGCGTTTTTAAGATCTAATTGTTCTGATTCTTCGATCAAAGGTGTCACCACGTAAGCTTGAGCCCCTTTATCCAGCATTGACTTAAGCCATTGAAAAACACGATCGCTAAGATTGCTTTGGACCCATCTAGTGACGATCGCTTTTCGTCCAGCCGGCAGATGGCTTATGGTAGAAACATCCATTTGACCATAAGCCGTTATCTCCAAAGTTCTCGGGATCGGTGTCGCTGTCATAGATAAAATATCAGGATTTTGTCCTTGTTCTCTTAATGCGGCCCGCTGTTTAACACCAAAACGATGCTGCTCATCGATCACAGCCAGACCCAAGTTGTGGAATTTAACATCCTTTTGGATCAAAGCGTGTGTTCCCACTATGATATCGATTTGGCCATCGGCCAGATCAGACAAGACCTGCCGCCGTTCTAAGGTTTTTAAAGCTGAGGTCAATAATTCAACTCTGACATTTAAAGGAGAAGCATCGAACAATTTGGAAAGATTGACCGCGTGCTGACGAGCTAATATTTCGGTCGGCACCATGATAGCAGCCTGCATCCCCGCACTGACTGCCGCTAGCATTGAAATTGCCGCGACGACAGTTTTGCCAGAGCCGACATCGCCCTGTAAAAGACGATTCATGTGCTGCTTTTTCCGCATATTTTTAAGGATCTGATCAACGACCTTGGATTGATCATCTGTCAGATCATAAGGAAGCGACTTTATAAAATCGGCAACTGTTTTTGGATCAAAATCGATCTGTTTCCCATAATTGACTGCAGAATAGCGTTTGATCAATTGAAGCCGCATTTGAAATAAGAAAAATTCTTCAAAGGCCGCTGATCTGCGTGCTGCCTTTGCTTCAGCGATACTTTTCGGAAAATGCATGGCATAGATCTGCTGCTGGCGATGAAGCAAAGAAAAAGTCTGTCTGATCGAGGCCGGCACTAGATCGACGATTTGATCAGAATATTTTGCATAAGCATTTTCGATCAATTGAATCAAAGTTTTTTGTCGGATATGCTGGTCGACCGGGTAAACAGCATTAAGAGATCCTTCTTTTAAATCAATGATTTTTTGACCTGCTAAAGAAGCTCTATTTGCATCATAAATACCGAATACTGCTAATTCTTGTCCTTCAACGATCCGATCTTTTAACCAAGGCTGATTAAAAAAAGAAACCGATATATTATCATGTTCAACTAATAAACGAAAAAATATCCTTGTTTTTTTATAGCCAAAACGCGAGATAGTAACTGGGCTGCTGACAATACCTTTAAAAGCAGTTTTTTCACCATCCAGGCTTTGGCTGGGCAGCTTAGTCTGAAGATCATCATAACGAAAAGGGTAATGGGTCAAAAGATCTTCTATATTAAAAATCCCAAGATGGTGTAAAAGACTTGCACGCTTTTCACCTACCCCGGGAAGTTTTGTAATTGGATCAAACAAACTCACATTAGAATTATATTACTAAAATATATTAGAACAAACGAAAAATCATTCAACAGATATCAAAAATGGGTAAAGCGGCTGATCGCCTTCGTGAATCTCTGTTTCTAGGTCGCGCGATAATTTAGAAACGGCTTTAGCCAGCTGCTGAGCTTCTTTTTGGTTAGATTGGCTGCCGAAAATGATCGTCACGATTTCAGAATCTTCATCAAGCATCTTTTTAACGGATTCAACGGCGACCTCTCTGATCTTTTTACCGTTAGCAACTATTTTTCCATCAACCAAAGCGATAAATTCGCCCTTCTTGATCACCCTGCCGTCAATGCTCGTATCACGAACGGCTTTGGTCACTTCTGCTGATTTAACGGTCGAAAGCTGATCTGCCATATTAGCAGCATTGGTTTTTAAGTCATCTTCCGGATTAAAACCGAGAAGCGAAGTCAATCCTTGCTGGATAGTCTTGCTCTTAATGATTTCAACCGGGATCTTAGCTAGTTTCGCCGCTTGGCTGGCTGCCATGAATATGTTGGTGTTATTTGGAATAATGATCGCTTTTTTTGCACCGCTCGAAGAAATAGCATTCAAAATATCCTTCGTCGACGGATTCATTGTTTGGCCGCCGGTAATAACTTCAGTCACACCCATTGATTTAAACAATTCAACCAAACCGTGCCCGCTGGCAATAGTGATCAAAGCTGTATCAACAGCTTTTTTGTTAGCTTGAGCTTCTTGTTTGGCAACACGATCAATAACTGCCTGCTGCTGATCACGCATATTATCGATCTTGACTGATCTGATCGAGCCAAAATGAGTAGCTTCGCTCAAAACGGCACCTGGATCTTCGGTATGAACATGAGTTTTAACTAAACCATCATCAGCGATCACTAATAGCGAATCACCGATATTTGACAGGTAATCATAGTATTTATCGTAGTTCCATTTACGGTCATAAGTAGTTCCCTTGCCTACTTCAAATAAAATCGTCGTACAATAGCCGTATTTTATGTCTTTAGGATCTAATGAAACTTGAGCATCAAATTCATTAGTCTGCTCATCGAATTGAGCCATATCAGGCGGCGTCTGCAGATCGTCTTGACTGGTTTTGCCTGAAAGTACTTCGTACCAAGACTGCAATACCAAAACAAGGCCTTGTCCGCCGGAATCAACGACACCGACTTCTTTTAAAACGGGCAAAAGATCCGGTGTTTTAGCTAAAGCTTTTGAGGCCGCTTCCCAAGCAGCGTGGGCAACATCAATAACATCTTTGCTCTCCTCTGCTTCATCGGATGCAGCTGATGCCGCTTCTCGGATAACCGTTAAAATCGTTCCCTCAGTCGGTTTCATAACTGATTTATAAGCTGATTCAGCGCCAGCCTTAAGTGCACCGGCAAATTGAACAGCGTCCAGATTATCAAAACTGGCAACGTATCTCGTAAAACCGCGCATGATCTGCGATAAAATAACGCCAGAATTTCCACGAGCGCCCATTAAAAGACCCTTAGATAAAGCCGTAGATAAAGCACCAATAGATGTTTCGGTAGAATCGCGCTCATATTGGGCTCCCGACTCCATCGTAAGACTCATATTAGTACCAGTATCCCCATCTGGTACTGGGAAAACATTTAATTTATTGATGTGCTGAGCGTTTTTTTTCAAAATTTGCGCAGCAGCATTCATCATACGACCGAATTCAATGTTCGTAATTAATTCCATTTATTCTCCTTAAGCGCGGACTCCTTCAATTATTACATTGATCTGGTTGATCGAAACGCCTAAATTTTTTTCTAGTGCGTAACGTACCTGCTTTTGGACGGCTTTTGATACCTCAGACAATTTAACACCATATTCAACGATAATGTGAACATCAACTATCAATTGATCATCAGCTTGAGTGAGCAAAATGCCGCGGCCATAATTAGGACGCTGTAAAACTTGGCTAAAACCATCTTTCAAACTTTTAGAAGCCATTCCAACAACTCCAAAAGATTCAGAAGCAGCTGTCCCGACTATAGTTGAGATCACATCGTCATCAATGTTTACTTGACCGATATTTGTTTTCATCTTTAAACTCATGATTTTACCTCTGATTAAATTTTAACAGTATTTTAATCAGCTTAGAGTACAGAATAAGAATACAAAAAAACCGCTAAAATGCGGCTTGGCTTATACACGTTCGATAGAACCGTTTTTCAAACCTGCGCGGAGAGTGCGTGCAGTCAGATAAACAGTTCTGGCAGCACCACCGTTGATCTTAACGGTAACTTTCTGCAAATTTGGTTTCCACGAACGACGGCTGGCATTCAAAGCGTGTGAACGTTGATTGCCAAAACGCGTCCGCGCACCAGTAATAGCATCTTTTGCCATAGCGTCCTCCTTACTGTAACTTTTAAATTTTATCTAATTTAGTCAATAAATGCAAATTTTTTGCTATCTGCTCCGCTTCAAGCCCTTAAAATCAATTGATGAAAATGATCAATCGTGATAAAATATCATGGTTATGCGGATGTGGCGGAATTGGCAGACGCGCAGGATTTAGGTTCCTGTGAGGAGACTCGTGCAGGTTCGATCCCTGTCATCCGCAGTTAATGATTTATCCCGGCTGCCGATAAGCTTGGGATTTTTTTATAAAATAAACTTTTTTTGATTTTTAAATTGCCAGTCATTAAAAAATTTGTTAGAATATTTTAGTTGACTGATTGCCGACTTAGCTCAGTTGGCTAGAGCACTTCACTAGTAATGAAGGGGTCGGAGGTTCGAATCCTCTAGTCGGCAGAATATGATCCCCTTTTCGGGGATTTTTTTGTATCCGTTCGTAAATAAAAAACCATTCCGCTCTGAGAATGGTTTTAATCCTTGCTTTCTATTTTATCAGCACCAAAATACGGACGTAAAACAGCAGGAACAGTAATGCTGCCGTCCGGATTTTGATAATTTTCCATGATCGCTGCGACAGTCCTTCCAACAGCCAAACCGGATCCGTTCAGAGTATGAACAAAGTGCAGTTTGCCTTGATCGTCCCGATACTGGATATGCCCGCGGCGAGCCTGAAAATCTTCATCATTAGAAACAGAAGAGATCTCGCGGTACTTATTTTGAGTTGGGAACCAAACTTCCAAATCGTAGGTCATAGCTGAACCAAAACCCATATCGCCAGTCGATAAACGAATAACATGGTAAGGCAATTCCAACTTTTGAAGGATGTTTTCAGCATCAACGGTCATTTTTTCCAGTTCATCATAAGAATCTTCAGGTTTTGTGAATTTAACCATCTCAACTTTATTGAATTGGTGCAAACGGATCAATCCATGAGTGTCTTTCCCGGCAGCACCGGCTTCTTGACGAAAAGCCGGAGATAACGCAGTTACATACAGCGGTAATTCAGATTGGTCGATAACTTCATCCCGACGCCAATTTACTAACGAAACTTCAGCCGTTGGTATTAAAGTCATTGATTGATCTTTGCCAACTTCATAAGCATCATCAATGAATTTAGGAAATTGACCTGTGGCATACATAGATTCATTAGTGACCATATAAGGCGTCAACAGTTCTGTATATCCCTCGCGCCGGTGCTCATCTAACATAAAATTGTATACTGCTCTCTCCAAACGAGCACCTGCACCAACGTAATAAAGAAAGCGGGCGCCGGAAACTTTTGCTCCGCGCTGAAAATCGAGGATACCTAATTTTTCCCCAAGCTGGTCATGGCTTTGCATCCAATCAGGTGTCTTAGAAAAAGCTGCCGGACGTCCCTTTAAATCAGCAGGACTCCACCTACGCTGTTCAACGTTATAAGAATCATCCGGACCGACCGGAACACGAGGATCGGCCAAATTAGGCAAATGTGCCAATTGGTCATGAACTGATTCGTTTATTTCAGCCAAGCGTGCATCGAGATCTTTTATCTGATCAGCGACCTTCTGCATTTGTGAAATAGCTTGTGCAGCGGCAGCATCATCTTTTTGCCGCTTCGCTGCACCGATCTTATCGGAAACTGTATTTCTTTGTGCCTTTAATTCCTCGGTTTTTTGGATCAAAGCGCGCCTTTTTTCATCATCGGACAGCAGCTTATCCAAAACTCCCTTTTCGACGTTGCGGTCTTGTAAACGTTTATCAGCTTCTTTTCGATTATTTCTTAAATACTTAATATCCAGCATATATCTGATTATACCTTTGCTATAAATTTAAATTTATTCCAACTTGCCTTTTAAGTCTTATCCAGCGATTATTTTCAGATTGGCCAATTTGCCGTCGATCTGTTCAAGGACCTGCTGAGCAGCCTGGTCTGATCGTACGAAATCAAATTTATCGCCATCTATCTGCATCTTTGGACCACGGTCATAATTTTGATACCAAGATACATAACGTTCATTTAGTTTCTTATAATAATCGTAAAGATCAGGATGAAGATCGATCTGTTCAAAAGAACGGCCGCGTTTTTTGATACGGGCCAGCATCGTTTCAAAGGAAACACGAACATGGATCAACAGATCGGGATCTTTATCCGGTATCCCGTTCAATTGTTCCATCATATTTTCCAAAAGGGATCGATAGATCTGGACTTCAGTCTGTGTCGCTCGGCCTAAATCGGCATTTAATTTAAAAAGCAAACTATCCTCAAAAATCGAACGGTCGATAACGTTCAGCTTATTTTCTTGTGCTTGGCGTATATTTCCTAAGCGTTTGTTCAAAAAATAAACCTGCAACAAAAAGGCATATTTTTTTGGATCATTGTAAAACAAAGGCAGGATCGGATTATCGCTGACGCTTTCAAAAATCGGCCTGCTATCGAGGTGTTTTGATAATAATTTAGTAAGACTGGTCTTGCCAGCCCCAATCGTACCTGCTAAAACGATCATAAAAATCTCCTTTTTTACTATTAATAATTTTGCAATTTTGCTGATAAATGTCAAACGATATTTTAGATTCTGCTGCTCAAAAAAATATTCCATCTCTTTAATTTCGGAGCAAGACGATAGTAAGATTCTTCAGTCAAAAGGAACCAAAAGAAGCCGAAAAGCAAAGCCGCTGCTGATTCAATAAATGAACTATAACCTAAAGCGATGTTTGAAAAGAAGACCAGCAGCAGCCAGATAATCAAAAAAACGATAAATCTGTTGCGACGCGAGCGGGCCTTTTTTTTGAAAGCCGAAATAAAGAAAACGAACAAAAATTGGATCAAAACAAAGGACATGGTCACGCCGCTGCTTGGAAAACCGTCGTGAAAAGCGCCATGATCAGGCTGATCCAAAATTGAAGATGATGATAAGAATATGCCGAAGATCCAAACAAAGAACGGAATAGAAAAAATGGTGATCATCAGCCAGCAGGCAGCGACTTTTAAATTACTGCCCCAAAGAAAAAAGGCGAACAAAAAAGTGATCAAACAACACAAGTAAGGGCGGCTTAAATGCCCGACCAAGAAAAATAAAGTATTGACGAAGAAACCATGATCTTTAGTTAAAAAATTCGTTGCCAGGCTATCTAACAAAGAAAGCATCGGTGATGATAACAATGCTAGAATAAACATAAGCGTAAACAAACCAAAAAAAATAAAAATCAAAGGTCTTCTAATTATATCGCGGTCAACTATCATAACTTACATAAGTTATTTTAGCAAAGCTGATTTTTTTAATGCGATGTTAACAATAGATTGGATAAAATAATCAATATGCAAAAAAATAATCGATCCCAGCAAAACAAAACTCCTAGAAAAAAAGGAGGTCATTTACTGCGAAACATAGTCTTATCCTTTTTAGGACTGATTTTTATCGCTGCTGGAATTGCATTTTCGATCGCTTATTCAAATATAAAATACGCCATCAATAAAAATACTTTTGTCAGTACCAACATCAAAAAAAGCCGAAATGTCAGCGAAGCCTTAAAAAAAGGACGCCCGTTTTCTATCTTGCTAATGGGTACAGATACGGGTGAATTAGGCAGAAATTGGGTCGGTCGGACTGATTCGATGATATTAGTGACCGTGAGTCCAAAACAGCATAAGACGGTCCTTTTTTCGATTCCTAGAGACTCTATGGTGTCGATTCCCGGATATGAAGACACTTTTCCCCAAAAAATAAACGCTGCCTACGAATATCCGGCTAACGGCAAGGGTCACCCGGAGACAACGATAAAAACTGTGGAAAAATGGTTGAACGTTCCGATCGATTTTTATGCGATCGTCAATATGAACGCTTTGGAGCAAATAGTCAATGCAGTCGGCGGCATATCTGTAAAATCGCCGCTTACTTTCAAATTTTCATCTGATACAGCCCATGATTACGGTAACAACCTGTACAGTTTCACAAAAGATTCGACTCATTACGAATATTTTCAAAATGGCGTTAATTTAACTAGAAGCTCAAATGTCATGAATGGGGATGCGGCTTTAGCTTTTGCCCGTATGCGCTATCAAGACCCCACCGGCGATTATGGCCGTACTTTAAGGCAGCGATTGATATTAGAAGCAGTTGCCAAAAAAAGCAGTCGTTTAGTTCAGCAAGTAGTCAACAGAAAATTTATAAATTCAATCTCACGGCAAGCTCAAACCGACCTGTCTTTTGACGATCTGCTAACACTTGTATCCAATTATCGATCATCGGTCAAAAACATCGAATCTGATCATTTGCAAGGAGACAGCTATAAATATCTTGGAATAGTTTCATATGAAATTATTCCTCAAAAAGAAAAACAGCGCGCGACTGATAAGATCCGCAGTTTATTAGAATTGAAAAAAGGTCAGACCGGTCCGCGTTTCTCTGGAGAAGTTAATAACGGGGTGGTCATATACGATCCGGATAGCCAGCAGACTGCTTCTTCTTATTCCTCAAATGATCAATCGACTCAACAATATGCAGCTAACAGCAGCAGCCAGGCAGCATATTCATCTAGTTATACAGCACCGCAATATTATGCTTATAGTGCCCCTGCCGTATCTTCAAGTTCAAGCCGACAACAGGTAATTCCTGCTCCGGCACCGGCATTGCCGGCAGTCAGCAGCAGTCAGGCAACAGCCTCTAGCACAGTTCAGCCAACCGAGACTGGACAAGATCAAGCGCCTGCTGGTAATGGCCAGAATCCTTAAATGAATCCAAACATTTTAAAGCGAACAAATCAAAAAGCATCCGATTATTTTAAAGAATAACCGGATGCTTTTTTAATGATCATCTTGATCATTTAATTTAGAAATGAGCTTTTCGATATGATCACCATATTCGATGGCCGTATCCCTTTTAAAAACCAAATCAGGAATTTTAAAAGTAGTCATTTGTTTTGACAATTCATGTTTTATTAAACCTTTAGCGGCACTGAGCCCTCGATCAGCCTTTTCTTTTGAACTAGCTAGATTAGAATAGATAGTCCAATATACATAGGCAACAGAGAAATCAGCAGACATATCCACACCGGTAACGGTAACATCTTTAAGTCGGGGATCAGAAACTTTTTTAACGAGGATCTTGCCTATATCACGCGCAATCGTGCCTTCGACTCTTAAGAGACGAGCAGACTTAGCTTTCTTAGGCATTTGCTTTGACCTCTTCCATGATATAAGGCTCGATCACATCACCAACTTTTTCATCGTTATAGTTAGCGATCGTCAAACCAAGTTCAAATCCTTTTTTGACATCTTTGACATCATCTTTGCCGTGCTTAAGGGACCCAAGTACACCATCATAGACAACAACACCATCTCTGATCAAACGAACTTTGGAATCACGAGTTATCGTTCCATCAGTAACGATGCCGCCAACGATCGTACCGATCTTAGAGTAGTGGAACAATCTGCGAACATCTACACTGCCAAGGACCTTTTCTTTGTAAACAGGTTCTAGTTTGCCCTTCATGGCTGCTTCAACTTCGTTGATCGCATCATAAATAACATTATAAAGCCTGATATCAACGTGTTTTTGCTCAGCTTCTGTCTTGGCCTGTCCCATTGGACGAACATTAAAACCAATTATTATTGCATCAGATGCTTCAGCTAAATTGATATCAGATTCATTAATAGCACCAACAGCGGCATGAATAATGTCCACCCTGACACCTTCAACCTTGATTTTCATCAATGAGTCCGACAAAGCTTCAACCGAACCCTGGACATCGCCTTTAACTATCAAAGGAACAGTCTTCTGTTCGTTTTTAGCCATCGTAGAGAACAAATTATCGAGTGTGACAACAGACCCGGTATTGCGCTCTTCTTCCATGGCATTCTTGGCGCGTTGTTCACCAGCTTCACGAGCTTCTTTTTCAGAATCCATAATAACGAAGTGGTCTCCAGCTTGAGGAACATCATTCAAACCGGTTATCTCGACCGGAGTTGCCGGAAGAGCTCCATCGATAGACTTCTTTGAAGCATCATTCATAGTACGAACACGACCAAAAGTATTTCCAACAACGATAGGATCGCCTGTCTTCAAAGTCCCTTGCTGGACAAGCAAGGTTGCAACTGCACCGCGTCCTTTATCTAACCGTGCTTCGATAACAGACCCGCGAGCTTTGGCAGTAGGATCGGCTTTCAATTCCATCAAATCAGCCTGAAGCAGGATCATCTCTAATAGCTTATCAACGTTCTCACCGGTCTTAGCTGAAATAGGAACTTCGATGGTATCGCCGCCATATCGTTCCGGCACCAGATCATATTTCATCAATTCGTTAACGATATTTTCAGGATCAACACCTGGAATATCGATCTTATTGATAGCTACGATAATAGGTGTTTTCGCAGCTTTAGCATGGTGGATAGCTTCGATAGTCTGAGGCATGACCCCATCATCTGCTGCGACGACAAGGATGGTTATATCAGTAACGTTTGCACCGCGAGCACGCATTTCGGTAAATGCCTCGTGGCCTGGAGTATCCAAGAAGGTTATCAAGCGTCCATCTAATTTAGCTTGATAAGCACCGATGTGCTGTGTGATACCGCCAGCTTCGCCTTCAGTAACATGAGTATGACGAAGATAATCCAGCAGTGTCGTTTTACCATGATCAACATGGCCCATGATCGTAACGATCGGTGGACGCTGAGTAAGCTTATCTTCATTGATATCATTTGCCTCTTCATCGAAGAAACGATCGATATCAGAAACATCTACTTCTTCTTTTTGCTTAGCTTCAATACCATAATCAGCTGCTAACAATTCAATGGCATCAGAGTCAAGGCTTTGGTTTTGATTGACAACAACTCCCAATAAGAAGAACTTTTTCAAAATTTCAGCAACATCACGATGAATGATCTTGGCGATATCCTGAACATTCATGCCAAGACGATATTCAAGAACCTTTGGTAATGGCTGTTCTTTACGCTCTGTCTTTCTGTTTTTTCTTACCGAAGCAGCCGCGATCCTTTGTGCCTTTTTGGATCCCTTTGGACCAGATTTTCTGCGAGTACCTAAAGCAGGACCGGTAGCGAATCGATTCTGATTATTAGGTGTCGTACTTTGATTACGGCGCCTTGTGTTATTACGAGCTGAATTATTTCCTGAAGCTAACGCACCGCCAAAACGACCTGATCCATTTTGTGCTGCATTTGGACGTTTATGGGCAGAAACTGCCGCTGCGTTGCGGTTGCGATTATTATTCTCAGAGCGGTTATTGGTCTGCGAGTGATTATTGTTATTACGTCTGCGCTGATTAGTCTCAGGATGTTGATTAGGCAATGGATTGTGAACGTGCTGCCTCCGCGGCGTACTTCCGTTATTTCTATTGTTGTTGTTGGAATTTGAAAAACCAGAATTCCTAGCGCCGGAGTTATTTCTGCGGCTGTCATTGCTTCTGATTTTTCTAACGATAGGACGGCGCTGCTGACTAGCGGTTTCTGCTGGAGCACTTGCAGCACCGGCATTGATCGGCCGACGATCTTTCGGCATCGGACGGCCGGTAGAACTTTCTGCACTCCTGCTGACACGTCGCGCCCGTGTATCATCACGATGATTACTGCTTGCGTTCTTATTGTTGTTGGAATTAGAGCCGCCGCGATTATTTTGCGCATTATTAGATAAACCAGCTGCATGACGCCTGCGCGAAGCTGGTAATTCAGAATTAGAAGCCGTTTGTTTCCTTATGTGTCTAACTAAAGGACGACGTTTTTTTTCTTCCTCTGTCATTTATTCACCCCCTTCAATAATTTTTCGGATCTGCTGAGCGATCCCTTGATCGGTAACACCAAGTACCTTTCGTTCTTGACCGATCGCTTGACTGATTTCAGAACTTGATAACTGATTGATAATAAAAATTTTATCGACAATATGTTTTTTGATTTCCTTTGTTGTTTTAGGGCTTGCATCACTAGCTATAACGACGAGAAACAGCTGCTTTTTCAATAAAGCTTTGATCAACAGTTCGCTGCCGCTGATGATAAAACCGGCGCGTCGGCAAAGACCTAGATAATTAAGAATTTTCCGTCTTGATAATACGTTCGTGACTGAAAAGCTCCCTTCTAGCTTGTTGATGAACAACATAATCAATTATTTGATCATAAAATTCATCAGGGACGGTCCGTTGGAACACGCTGTCGAGCACTTTCTCTTTTTTTGCCCTCTTAGCTAGTTTACCATCTATAGCCAAATAAGCACCGCGACCATTTTGACGTCCGCTCGGATCTATAACTAACTTATCTTCCGGTGTACGAACTATCCTGATCATATCTTTTTTCGGCAGCATTTGACCGCTGACCAATTCCCGGCGCATCGGGATCTTTCTTTTTTTGATTTGTTGTTCCTTTTTTTTCATGTGATATAGCCGTGATCAAATTATTTTTTGTTTTTTTCTTTGTTTTTTTCCTGACTGTCTTGTTCTTCTTTTTCCTTCAGAATGGCTTGATAATCTACATTATTCAAAGCAGCAGTAAATTCATCTTCTGCTTCTTTGGCTTCTTCAGCACTAAGATCTTTATTTTCAGTTTGTTCAGAAGCAGAAGATGAGGATACCTCTGTCTCTGAAACAGAAGCTGATTCCGCCTCTTCGGTGCCAGATTTTTGCTGATCAGTCTTCGCTTGATCATCGGCTGGCTGAGTTTGCGAATCATCTAAATAATCAGCTGCATCATTATATTCCGCATCATCATCCCATTGATCCTGGTCAGCTTCATCTTCGTCTGCATACTTAGCTGATTCTTCTAAAATAGCCTGCAATTTAGGATCATTTTCTGCTTGCGTTTCTGATTTGATGTCAATTTTGAATTTAGTTAATTTAGCAGCCAGCCGAGCGTTTTGGCCGCGTTTGCCGATCGCCAAACTAAGTTGATAGTCAGGTACGATGACGGTAACTTCATTATCATTTTCCGGACTAAAGATAACATCAACGACTTCAGCCGGATTAAGAGCGTTAGCAATGTATTGCGCCTCATCTTCGACCCACTCAACGATATCCATATTTTCGCCATTCAACTCGTTGACGACTGCTTGAACTCTAGATCCGCGCGGTCCGACAAGGGTACCGACCGGATCAAGATTGGGGTCGGTAGTTCTAACAGCTACCTTAGAACGGTCGCCTGCTTCTCGAGCGATCGATTCGATCACAACGGTCCCGTCGTAAACTTCAGGTACTTCTTGTTCAAATAAGCGCTTGACCAGTTCCGGGCTTGTCCGAGAAACATAAATTTGCGGACCTCTGGTAGAAGAATCTTCAACTCTGTTTATCAAAACTTTTATTGGATCGCCGACTTTATACTTTTCTCCAGGGATACGATCCTTTTCGCCCATAGCAGCTTCTTGTCCGTCAGGCATAGCGACCCATAAGAAACGCTGGTCTTCGCGAATGACCTTAGCAGTGACGATCTCGTGTTCAAAACCTTCATAACGCGCATGGATCGCCTCTTTTTCCTTTTCTCGAATCAACTGGGTTGATTTGTTCTTGCCTGACTGAGCGGCTAAACGACCAAAATTACGCGGATTGATCTCAAATTTTATTTTGTCGCCGATCTCATAAGCAGGGTTGATCGCACGGGCATCTTTAAGATAAATCTCAGAATAAGGATCTATCATGCCGCCATCATCAATAACTTCCTTTATCTGCAGTAAATTGAATTCTTGCTTTTCAGGGTCAACGTCAACTTCAACATTGACTTCACCTTCAAAATTTTTTTTATAAGCGGTAAGGAGCGTATCTTTAAGTGATTCGATCGCATCTTCCCGGCTAATGCCCTTTTCAGTTTGCAGGGCTTTTAAAGCAGCGAAAAGTTCTTTTTTATAATCTGATGCCATCTTAATCCTCCTCATTTAGTGAGATTTTTGCTATTTTAGAAGTTCCATAGGAAATATGTTCATCAGAAGGAAACTTCAATTGAATTTGTTGTTCATTAAAATCATCAAGAATGCCATTAACAACCTTGGTGCCGTCAACTTTTTCAAAAAATTTGACAGTTACTGGTTTGCCGATCGCCCATTTTAACTGTTCCTGATTTCCCAATTCACGATTTATCCCCGGTGA
This sequence comes from Oenococcus alcoholitolerans, assembly GCF_051852995.1. GTDB lineage: Bacteria > Bacillota > Bacilli > Lactobacillales > Lactobacillaceae > Oenococcus > Oenococcus alcoholitolerans. The sequence continues at coordinate 323,255 of NZ_CP176042.1, read as the reverse complement.
AGAAATATCCAAACTGTATTGATCAGGAAAAGGGTCTGGTTTTATTTCATCAAGAGCTTCGCTGATCAAAGGAGTCACTTCAGCAATTTTATCTATCGTGATCGCTTGGCCATCAGCTAAATCGATATCGATCGAAAGGATCGCTTGGCCATGCTGCGAAAAATCGATTTTCCACAATACCAGCTCTTCTTGAGAAAGTATCGGCAAAATATGTTCTTTTATAATATTTAATGTTTTCGAATTCATAGTTATATTAACTTGATCCATAAAAAATGAGCTGGCATGCGGCCAACTCATTTACACGAGTAAATCAAGTTACAGATTATTATATCTTTTTTATAGTTTTTTTTCAATGCTTTAATAGCTATATAGGTAAGTTATATGAAAATCATTAGCACCGCTATCTCGATTTATCACAGAGAGAAGCTGGTTCGATGCATAAACTGATATCCGCACTGGAATCGTACCGCCAAAATAACGAGGCATGATCTGCGAGATATAAGAAGAAAAAGCACGTATTTCAGACACAGAGTAGAAGTTGGTATTGACAGTGACGTTCAGCCCAGCCAAGTTATCGTGGTCATAATGTGCCTGTGCAGTCGCAGAGGAAATACTTGGGAAAAAATTTTCGATCTGATTTTGAAAATTTGAAAAAGTCGTGTTATCTTGACTGCCTAAAGAAGAATGATCGCCGTTGCTTTTGGGAAGAACGATGTTTCTGATCTGCGGATCAGTCCAGCTGCCAATATTGCTGCCTGAGCGGGAAAGATAGTAGGCATAGGGAGATCCGCCGGCCAAAGAATCCTCAGGCGAATTTTCATACATGACTATCAAAATGGGCACATTATTAGGAATACGCTTATTTGCTCGTAATCTTTGGAGGACTTTGCCGGCCATCGACTGTCCTTGTTCAACCATCTGATTGCGGGGAATGTTTTGAGTCAGTGTTGGTCCTCCCTGCTGAGCAGAATAATGATCAGCACGATTCATTGCCATACCGATCGTCATTCCTTCAAGATCAAAATTGCCAGATCCTGATTGATTAACGAAATCGTCTTCCTCGATCGATTGCAGATAATAAGGATTTCTGCCATTATCGCGGCGTCCGTTATCAGGCGGGTTGAGCCCTTGAGGATTATCCGACGAAGAACGATTTAACCAATCTGTTAAAGTAGAAGAACTTAAATATTGGCCTTCTTGAAAAATATAACGGCGCGGCGAAAAAAAGCTGCGCGAAAGATTGATAAGCGAATTTTCAAACGATTGTACATTGAAATTCGTTTCAGTGGTCACAGTTATACCTCGTGCTGCCGAAGTCCTATATCGTCCATTAGAAATGATCGTACGATAATCGCCGCTATTGCTGCTGTTATCGATAACTTGAACTGAACTTCTTTGAGAAGAGCTATTGCTGGTCGGCTGACGATAATTGAAAAAATAAATCAAAATCGCAATAACTAAAGCCAAAACCACGAATAATCCCACTAAAAATTGTGTAATTGTAATTCTAAACCTATTTCTCTGCATCACTTAAATCAATAAATTCCTGTTCATTAATAACTCTAACACCCAGCTGCCGAGCTTTCTTAAGTTTACTGCCCGCATCAGTCCCGGCGATCAATAGATCGGTTTTTGAAGAAACTGACGATGAAACATTTGCTCCATGATCTTCAAGCCAGTTTTGCATCTGCGGTCGTGTCCAATGGTTCAGCTTTCCTGTTAAAACGATTCTCTTATTATAGAAATAACCAGAAGTATCGCTGGAAGAGCTTGAAATATAATCAAAGTTCAAACCAAAGTTTTCAAGTTCATTGATCAATTGGCCGACTTTTTCGCTGTCGAAAAATTGTACGATCGCATCTGCCATGACCTGACCGATACCATCTATATCAGCGATCTGTTCTGCCGAAGCATTTTGAAGATTGCGTAAATTTTTAAAATGAGCTGCCAAAACTCGTGCAGCTTTAGCGCCAACGCCGCGAATACCTAAAGCAGTGATAAGCCTTTCAACCGAGTTGTTTTTTGAATTTTCGATAGCATTAAGAAGATTATCAGCTGACAACTCAGCAAACTTATCAAGCTGCAAAAGCTGATCGGCCCTAAGTGCATACAGATCGGAAATTTTTTTAACAAACTTTTTATCGATCAGCTGAGTAACGACTCTTGGCCCTAAACCGTCAATATTCATCGCATTTCTTGATGCAAAATGGACAAGTCCCTCTTTTATCTGTGCTGGACATTCAGGATTGATGCAGCGCAAAGCCACTTCGCCTTCAACATGAACTAGTTTTGATCCGCAGGAAGGACAATATTGAGGGATCGGATAAGGCTGATCATCGCCTTCCGGTCTTTTATCTAAAATAACTTGACCGACTTCAGGAATGATATCACCGGCTTTGTGCAATGTAACTGTATCGCCGATCCGTACATCTTTTTCCTGCAAATAATCCGGATTATGCAAACTGGCTCTTTTGACAGTCGTACCCGCCAAAAGAACTGGATCCATGACTGCTGTCGGGGTAACGACACCTGTTCGCCCAACCGTCCAAGTTATATCTCTAACGACCGTCAAAGCTTCTTCTGGCGGAAATTTATAGGCTATTGACCAGCGGGGGATCTTAACGGTATTACCCAACTCATTTTCCATTGCCAGATCATTTACTTTAACGACGACACCATCGATCCCGTAGGGCAAAAAAGCTCTTTTTTCAGTATATTCATCAATGTAAGCTTTGACTTGATCCATATTGCTGATAACACGATTGTCTGGATTAACAGGAAAGCCTAATTGCCGAAACCGGTCCAATACCCCAGATTGAGTACCTGTACCCAACACATCGTTTTGAGCTGTGTAATATATAAAAGAAGAAAGGTGACGCTCAGCGGTTATTTTTGGATCCAATTGGCGCAAACTGCCGGCAGCGGCATTTCTAGGATTGGCAAAAACCGGTTTGCCGGCTTCATCGCGCTTTGCATTAAGCTGAGCAAAGACATCTTTTTTCATGTAGATCTCACCGCGGACTTCAATCGTCAAATCTTCATTCAAATGCTGCGGTATCTCTTTTATAGTCCTGACATTAGCTGTGACGTCTTCGCCGATCGTACCGTCGCCGCGGGTAGAGGCCTGGATCAAGCGACCGTTTTCATAACGAAGCGAGATAGCCAAACCATCTATTTTCAGTTCGAGATTATAAGCTTGTTGAGCGCCGGCATTTTTAGTCGTGACCTTATCCCATTCATAAAGTTCTTCAACTGAAAAAACATCGCCCAAAGAGAGCATCGGCACCGGGTGGACAACTTTTTTCAAACCCTTGCTGTCTGCCTGGACACTATTTCCAGCAGCTACTCTTTGCGTTGGCGAATCAGGCATGACTAAACTAGGAAAAGCCTTCTCTAAAGCAACCAGACGCGCGTAATTAGCATCGTAAACATAGTCTTCGACGCTGGGATTATCTTCTTCATAGTATTCACGGCCCCACTTTAATAACTTGTCTGAGAGATCTTTTATCTCTTGCTGGGCAGTTGTCAGAGTTAAATCTTCGATTGGCTGAAAATGTATTTCTGGATTCATTTTAAATCTTCTCGATCGGGGCAAATGATGCCATCAATTCTTTAATACCTTTATTGGAAAAAGCAACACGCAATATTTTATCATTGCCGTCATCTTTAATAGACACGATCCGGCCAACACCAAAAGCGCGATGCTTGACTCGATCCCCAGTATGCCACTCTTTTTTTTCGGCACCATTTCCATGGTAGACTTTTGAAAAAGCCTGTTGATGGCGCCTGCTTGCAAATAATGGTTTCTTGTCAACGCCGGCAGGATTATCAAATGGCAAAGGACGCTGATAAGCTGATGGGCTGGAACTTTGATCATCGGCTTGGTTTTCTTTATCCAGCAGCGAATCATCTATCTCGTTAATGAACATCGACGGTTCATTAACTTGACTGCGGCCGTATAAAAGTCTTCCGTACGCATTGGTCAAATAAAGTTCCTCTTGAGCCCTTGTGATGGCGACATAGGCCAGACGCCGCTCTTCTTCAAGGCCGTCTCTTTCCATGATCGAACGTGCAGAAGGAAAAATGCCTTCTTCAAGTCCAACGATAAAAACAACCGGAAATTCCAATCCCTTAGCTGCATGAACAGTCATTAAGGTCACTTGTCCAGCATCCTGGTCATAAGAATCAAGGTCATTTACTAAAGCAGTCTGGCCGAGAAAGTCAACCAGCGCGTTATCGGTTTCTGAAAGATCAGGGTCATAATCATCATCAAATTGCTTGGTTTGCGATAAGAACTCGTCCAAATTTTCTACCCGCGCCTGCGAATCAAGATCATTTTTTTCAGCATACTGTCTGCGCAGTCCGCTTTTGTCGATAACTTCCTGCGATAATTCAGTCAAAGACAAAAAATGCGACTGATCAGAAAATCCCTTGATAATATTAGAAAAAGCGATAAAGTTGCTGCGGGCCTTCTTGGGCAAAGACTGGTCCTGATCCAAACGATCGATCGCTTCCATTAAAGAAACCCCTTGCTGGTTTGCAAAAGTTCGCAGCTTGTCGACCGAACTGGCGCCGATCGAACGCTTTGGTTCGTTAACGATCCGCTCAAAAGCCGAATTATTATCAGGATTGGAAACCAACTGAAGATAGGCAACGACGTCTTGGATCTCTTTTCGATCGAAAAAGCGTGTACCTCCAACGATCGTATATTGGATCCGGCCGGCATTGAAAACCTGTTCAAAAACACGAGACTGAGCATTAGTCCGGAAAAGGACTGCAAAATCATTCAAACTCCTGCCTTTTTTCAATCCCTCTTTGATCTTAGTCAAAACGTAATGAGCTTCATCAGTCTCAGACTGGGCTCGATAATAATGGATCAGATCACCGGACACGTTTTCCGTCCATAATTTTTTCGGTTTACGCAAAATATTATTTTCGATGACCTGATTAGCTGCCTGCAGGATATGTTTGGTCGACCGATAATTCTGTTCCAGCATGACTGTTTTTGCACCTGGAAAATCTTTTTCAAAATTCAGAATATTGTTCATATCAGCGCCGCGCCAACCATAAATACTCTGGTCAGAATCACCTACGACTGCCAGATTTCCCCAAGCCGCCTGACCAGAAGCAAGCATTTTGACCATTTGATATTGAGCATCATTGGTATCTTGATACTCATCAACGTGGATATAACGAAACTTGCGCTGATAATAATGTAAAACGTCCGGCGCTTGGCGGAACAATTCGATCGTTTTCATGATCAGATCATCAAAATCCATTGATTGCGATAATTTGAGCCGCTTTTGATAAAGATCATAGGCAGAAGCAGCTGCCTGGTCAAAAACCGTTTGCGCTTCTCTTTGGGCATCTTTTGGTGTCTGCAAAGCGTTTTTAAAATTAGATATCGCCGCAAGAATACTTTTCGGCTCATATTGGTTGGAGTCGTAATTCAAATCATTTAAAACGTGTTTGATAAGAGTTTTCTGCGCACTTGGATCAAGAATCGAAAAGCTGGTTCCATAACCGATCTTTTCCGAATCGCGACGTAAAATACGAGCTGAAAGGGCATGGAAAGTCGATACCCAGATGGCAGTCGCTTGCTCTTGATCAAGAAGGCCGGCGATCCTTTCTTTCATTTCGCGGGCAGCTTTATTGGTAAAAGTGATCGCCAAAATAGACCAAGGATCGACCGATTTTTGCTGAACTAAATAAGCGACCCGGTGCGTTAAAACTCTGGTCTTGCCCGAACCGGCACCAGCCATAATCAAAAGCGGTCCCTCGGTAGTTAGAACCGCTTCTTTTTGTTTATCATTTAAACCTGCTAATAAATCTTTCACTTAAAATATTTTAACATTGAATTTTTAGATTATTTTCTCAATTAAAGCAAAATAAATAGTTAATATCAAAAGATCAGCACTGCCGCCTAGGCTCAGGCTGCCTTCAGCAAAAAAATCAATGATAGATTTTAATTTATTTTTGCCGGATAAAGTCTTTTGCCCGCCTAGATAAAAATAATCAGATATCATTGACCGGACCTCATCAAATATCTTCAAATCATAATGAGCTCTTTTTAAAAGATTACTGTCGAAGTTGACCAAAACGATATCCAAAAGGGTATCCAATAACCTATCGTTCAAATTACCTGTTGTTTTTTTAAAAAAAGGCAATGATCGCTTTTCGACGATCGGAAAACCAGCCTGTGCAGCACTTCGAGCTCCGGAAAAGCCAAATCGCAAATATTGTTCTTCACCAGCAGTTTTTGCTTTTTTCAGAGCGGCAAAATCATGTTCAATTATGTCGCCGGTCATTTTTTTGATTTCTGCAAGGATCGAATGGTGGTCATTAGTTTGAAGATAAGCACTGGCACTGACTGCTAATCCCAAGGAAAAAACAGCCCCTTTATGTGTGTTTGCCCCATTGGTAGCGATCATCATATTTTTTTCAGCTTCGATCCCCAGCGGGCGGATAGCCGAAAACAATTTCTTGTCTTCATTTTTTGGGAAACTTGAAGACAGGCAAACCAGCTGCCGGAAATAATCATCTAAAGCCACAGCAGAATCAATAAAATCAAAGTAGTCCATATCAGGATGGCCGCTGTGATCAAGTGGATCTACCAGCCCCGGTTTAGGCCAAACGCTTGCCTCGTAGATCAGGGCCTTAAGGGCTGATTGTTGAAAAGATCTGTTCATTTAAAAAGTTCTAAAAAAATTTGGTCGATCTTGGCCTGAAGTTCCGAAACCTTATGGCGGCGGCTGCGAGCACAGTTTTTGGCTGGATCATCACAAAGAAAACAACGGCGCGGCGGCACGTTCATTTGCTGCCTGGAGATCGTTTCCTTGCCATCGTTTTCATAAAAAAGAACATCAAAATCGCATAAACGGCCTAAAGATGAGCTGTCTTCAAAGGCTAAAGCGATTTTTTTCAGCGAAAAAGGATCTTCGTCTATCAAATAAAACTTTTCCGGTCCGCTTGGATAATCCCAGACAAAAGAATTTTTGATTTCAATGCCTGCAAGATAATTTTTTTCAAAGTTTTCACAGGCCAAGCCGAACATTTTTTTGATCATTGAATTATTTTTGATCGGGCCGGGAATATTCATTTTCGCACAGATCATCGTTAAAGAATCATCATTCTTTAAGAGCCGATCTTGAAAATTTGCACGCCGGTCTTTAGCGGCCAAAACATTACCAACAGTTTGATAACTCCCGCTCGAAAAAATACTTTTATTCTTCGTCATCTACTTCCCTGACTGTATCGATCAAAGTCCCGTCGCGGTATTCTATCAAAGCAACGATTCGGTCTTTGAATTTTAAAGCCTGCGCCTTGCCGGTAATGCTTTGTGCCTTTTTAACAAATTCGGCGATAGGAAAAATCGGCAATCCCGGAACAGCGGAAAGGCTTTTGATCAAATCTTTTCGTTTAGGATTGATCGCGATCCCATATTCAGTTACCAACACGTCGACTGAATCACCGGGAGTCACGATAGTCGTCAGCTGATCAACGACCGTGGCGATACGCCCGCGAACCAGAGGCGCACAAATTATCGTTAATTTTGCATTAGCAGCATCTTGGTGACCGCCAATAGCTCCGCGAATAACGCCATCGGATCCGGTCATAACATTGACATTAAAATCCTTATCTATTTCAAGGGCGGACAAAACTGCAAGGTCTAATCGATCGACCATAGCTCCTTTATTGTCAGGATCAGCATACCAAGAAGCATCGATCTCCTGCTGATAAGGACTGTTTTTCATCGAATCAGCAGCACCTTTATCAAAATCTTGGACATCCATAACCTTTTTGACTAAACCTTCATTAAGCATATCGACAGTCGGTTTAGTTATGCCGCCAAGAGCAAAAGAAGCTTTGATATTTTTTTCGATCATAGATCGGCGCAAATAACGGCTGACAGCTAAGGCAGCTCCGCCGGAACCGGTTTGAAAAGAAAAACCATTTTTAAAATAAGGCGAATTAATGATGACCTGGTTTACTAATTGGGCGATCTTCAATTCTTTAGGATCTTTTGTAAAGCGGGTCGCACCTGAAGATATTTTTTCTGGATCGCCAACTCGATCTGCTTTGACGACATAATCAACTTGAGTTTGGTCGATCGATGCAGGCGTATTAGGATAGTCAACGATATTATCAGTCAGCAAAACCAATTTATCGGCATATTTCGCATCCATCAAAGCATAACCGAGCGATCCAAAGGCTGCTTGCCCGAAGCTGCCATTTGCATTTCCAAGAACATCGGAATTCGGCACAGCTAAGAAAGCCACATCGATTTTTATATCGCCTTCTTCGATCGCTCTGGCACGGCCGCCGTGAGAACGAAAAATGACCGGGTTTTTTAAAATACCGTGTGAAACAGCATCACCTAAGCTGCCGCGCATACCTGATGACGTGATATTGGCGACGGCTCCAGTTTTGATCGCTTTGATGACCATATCGTTCATGACATTCGTCAAAGAAGAAGGAGCTAATGTCAGGTCTTTAATACCTAAATCGATAATAGCCTGCATGACCTGATTAAAAATTTGGTCGCCTTCGCGAAGATGATGGTGAAAAGAAATCGTCGCGCCATTTTTAACCAGTTTTTTAACCAGATCGGGGATCGAGCGGACTAATTTATTTTCTCCCTTAGAAACGGCGACTTTAGGAGCAGTTCTTTGCTTAATGGTTTCCTTTATTTCAGTACCTGCAAAAGGTCTGTATCCAGCTTTGAGCAGCGAGTCTGGAATTTGACGGCCGATTTTATTTTTCAATGTAATGTCCCTCCTTATCGATCAAATTACTTGCCTGAGCAAGTTTGATAACTCTTTCAGCTCTTAAAGCAACTGGGCGGTCGACCATTTGGCCATTCAAAGAAACGACGCCTGAACCGCTGGTCCTTGCTGATTCGATCGCTGCGATAACGTTTTGAGCTTGTTCGATCTCTTTGGAACTCGGTGCATAGATCTGATTTACCAAAGCGATCTGCCGCGGATTGACTAATGATTTTCCATCAAAACCTAATTGGTGAATGTGTTTAGTTTCTCTGATAAAACCTTCTGTATCGTTAACATTGGAAAAAACTGTATCAAAGGCAGCGATACCGGCTGCTCTGGCAGCGTGCAGGACCATGTTTCGAGCAAATTCAAGTTCGGCACCATCGGGATATCTATGAGTCTTCATGTCGGTCGTATAATCTTCAGCTGATAAAGCGATACCGATCATTCTTTTAGAGGCTGCTGCGATCTCCGGAGCATTCAAAACCCCTTTTGCCGATTCGATCGCTGCCATCATATGAGTACTGCCGGGTTCGATCGAAAAAAACTTTTCGGCTTGTTCGATCGTTTTTTCTAATTCGGCGATCATATCAGCCGACTCGGTTTTTGGCAGTCGGATCACTTCTGCTCCTGCTTTGACCATAGCAAAAACATCATTTTTAAAAAAAGGTGTATCCAAGCCGTTGACGCGTACGACTATTTCCGCGCTGCCGTAGTCCTGACTTTTCAATGCGTTGTAGACCAAGATCCGTGCAGCATCCTTTTCGTTTAAAGATACGGCGTCTTCCAGGTCAAACATGATCGAATCAGCTCCGTAAATTCCGGCATCTTTAAGCATGGCCGGATTATTGCCGGGCACAAACATCATCGTCCGCCTTAAACGTTCTTCTTCGACCATTACAAAGCCTCCCAATCGATCTTGTCTTCTTTGCCTAAAGCCCGCTGAGCAGCTGTATAGGTTCGCGCCTTGATGACGCAATCCAGCGCTCCTTTATCAACTGTTTTAACATTAGCCTGATCTATATTCAGGCTGCTTAAAGTATCGGTGATCGTCTTGATTATTTGCGGACCGAATTGTTTTTTAACATCCGAGACAAGATCTATCTGAATACCATTAGAACCCCTGCTTAAGGTTATTTGAATATCAGATGATTCGACTGTCCCGGCAAGAGCCGTTTTATTTATTTCCACGATTATCCTTCCCTTCTCATCCTTTGCCTGATGTCATCTATATGTTCTAAGATATAATTCAAACTGCTTTTGGGCAAATATTTTTCTAATTGACTCAAATCATCTTGATATATCAAACTGCGAACCCGGCTGGCGCTGATGACCTCCCCCTGATCATTTTGCAAACGTGGCAGTATCACCGCTTTTATTTCCGGTTCCAGCCTTTTCTTTAGGACCTGATTATAAATAGCTGTCGTTGCCGAAAAAGGTTCCTGACCGAGATAACGCCATTTGATACCCAGATATGGAGCAATTTTTTCTTTGAACAAAGTCGCATCCAAATCAGCCTGATAATAAGCGGTATCGGCGCCACTCTTCAAAAAATAAGCAGGAAAAGTCGTGCTGCTGACCAAATAATCATCCCCAGCGACCAAAACAACATTTTTAAAGTCTTGGCAGGCAGCTTTAGCTAAGGCAAAACGCTCTTTAAAAGTGAACAATGACAGATCAGTGGAGACGATGAATAAATAGACCAGGTCTGACCGCTCAGCGGCTTTTTTCAGTAAATAATAATGCCCCTTTGTAAAAGGATTTGCATTCATGACCAAAGATGATATTTTCAACGCGCGTTTTTTTGATTTTTTTAAGGGGATACTATGCAAAAAATCCTCGATCGAACGATCGCCGCTTTCCAAAATGGCTGCTTGTTTAGTAGAAACGATTTTCTTAAAACCAACATGCCTAAAAGTATCGATATAGTCATTTTTTGTAAATACGAATATATGAAAAATACTTTTTTCGGCCGCTTTGCTCATCAGATCAGATATGACCATATTGAACTGCCGACCGCCTTTATCTTTAACGGCAACGTATTTGATCACCTTGCCTGCCAGAGAACCAACTGCTAAAAATCGATCGTTATCATCTAAAACAGCAACAGTATAATCGATCGTTTTTATTTCGCTTTGATCAAAATTATCAATACCTTGAGACTGCAAAAAATTGCGCCAAGAATCAAACGTTTGCTGATTGTTGAAAAAAATTTGTTTTAAAATCATTTTATTTATATAAAATTAATGATACTCATGATGATCGGCACGACAAAAATAAATAAAGTTGAGGTAAGTACAACGATATTTGAAGCAAATTTTACATCAGAATGATAATTATCAGCCAAGATCGGAAGCAAAGCAGGTGCCGGAGTAGCCGCTTGGATGATCAAAGTCTTCTGAAAAAGGCCTGCCAGGTGAAGTCCCGAAACACCCGCGATCAATACTGCGAGTGCCATAATGACTGGCGAAAAAACAAAACGGCCGAGCAAAGCCAAAAAAGAATGAAAATCGATCCGCATAGAAACAAGACCGAATTTTCTCAACATGATACCGATATAAATCAAAGAAAGCGGTGTCACTAAATTTGCCAGCCCGGATAAAGCGGTCGTCAAAAAATTATTACCGCTGGATATAAAACGAGCAGTTTCAGGAGACAAAAAAATAAAGGGCAAAGCGGCGATAAAACCCCATAAAGGTACCGGCAGCAAATGACTCCATTGGATCTTGGTCTTTTGACGCAATTTGCTGGTCGGATCATCACCAGCGATCACCCAAACACCAAAAGTCCAAATGATCACTGTGTTGACGATATAATAAACCAGCAAATAAGCAACGGAACGATCTCCAAATAAAGCGATATTCAAGGGCATTCCAATAAAAACAGTATTAGCGCCGTTGAAAGCTACCATCATTAAACCGCGGCGGCCTTTGGCTACCTTAAAGACCCTGGTCACGAGGTAAGAAAATCCATATCCAACAAAAATAGAAATGATAACAAGCAAAACACCAGCCCATAAATTAGCTAATTGGCGCGGATGGAAACGAGCAAGCATGGCCATAAAAATAGACGGCGGCAAAGCTATATTCATGATAAGTTTTGACAAAGATGATTGAAAACCATCACTAAGCCAGCCGGCAGCTTGGCAAAAATAGCCGATCGCGATCATGATAATGATCGAAAGAAGGCTTTGGATCGAAAGCCAAAAAACATCCATTAGATATCTCCCTTATCAACTCATCCTTTAAAAAAGCGAGCCAAATATTAGAGATAATTATACTGCTAACCTTAATGTTAGATTAAGTAACATTCAAATATTATCGAAACGATTTAAATCATAACGCTGGATCAGATCGATCAATTTTTGAGCATAACCAGGATCAGTAGCGTATGAACTCGAAACCAAAGCATGAGCCGCCTGCTTATAATCAGTCGAACCGACAACGGCTGAATATTGATTCGGATTCCAGGTAGTCCCATGCAAAAATAGTTGATTATGGTTGATCACCGATTGACGCCAATCACTATAAACGGCAAAATTAGCAGTGACTGTTTCCCAGCGGCCATTGCGGAACTCGCGGGTAGAAAGACGGACAGAATTGTTAGGATCGCTGCTTTTGACACCAAAATAATTATGATATTTTACAGCCAGTTCACTTTGTCCCCAAGAAGACTCCAAAATCATTTGTGCCAGTGTGATCGAAGAGAGGATCCGGTCCTGCCGCTGCCGTTGTTGGACAAATGGAGCTGTTTGTTTGATAAAATTTTGTCTTTGCAGATCTTCTCTTTGAGATCCGGTCGATCGCTGCGGTACTTGCGGCCGTTCTCTGGCTTGATCAGTCAGCCAGATCGGCGATAACAGCAGCAGGGCAATAAATGATAGGGCGGCTATGCTGAAAAACTGTTGTTTCTTATCTTTGATTTTTCTTTTGCTTTTGTGACTTTTTTTCATTATCGATGATCACGAAAAATAAATTCCGTACCTAATTAAAACACAATACTTTTAAATTAAAATAAAAAAACAGCTCATCTATGATGAACTGTTTCAAAAATCATTCTTTTGCCAATCCGCCGTCATCAGCATCGTAATATCTTGATCTGCCGCTATCATCAACCACGCTTCTGCCTTTAACTTGACGTCCATCCGGCAAAAAATATAAATGCTGGCCATTAATGAATTGAGCACCTGTGACGGCGATTCCCTGCTCGTTGAAGTAGGCCCAAGTATTATCGGACAGCCGTTCGAAGCGATTGGTGATCATTTCGCCGGAATCAGCGTCAAAATAGCGCATTTTACCATTTTCATCAGTATACTCATGCCCTTTTATCTGCTGGCCGTTATCCAAGAAAAACAAATGCTGGCCATTGATGAACTGAGCACCTGTGACGGCATGGCCTTGACCATCGAAATAGGACCAGGTATTGTCTGCTGTTTTGCCAAAACGAGCCTTTGCTAATTCGCCTGTATCACCGTCATAATAATATTTATAGCCATCTTCGCCATTGACCATTTCGCCTTTGGTCTGACGCCCCTGCTCATCAAAATGCATTTTCTTGCCGTCGATATCGATCGTACCAACAGCAGCTGAACCGTCAGAAGTAAAATAATACCAATTTCCATCCGATAGACGTTCGAAGCGATTGGTGATCATTTCGCCAGAATCAGCATCAAAGAAGTACAGCTTGCCGTCCGCAGCTTTAATTTCTCGTCCTTTGATCTGATGATTTTCATCACCGAAGAACATTTTTTTGCCATTTATATTTTGAAGCCCGGCAGCTGCAGTCCCGTCGGGACCAAAATAGGCCCAAACGCCATCCGATATCTGTTCAAACCGGTCTGAAACCATGTTTCCAGAAGCCGAATCAAAATAACGAAGCTTCCCATCAGAACATAAAACAGCTTGGCCTTTAACTTGAAAACCGTCATCAGCAAAATACTGCAGCTGCTTTTGACCATTGAACTCAACAGCAGCAAGTCCGCGAGCCATCACACCGTCTTTATCAAAATAACGCCATCTTTGGTTTTCATCCATAAAATATCCATTCATATATTGGCGGCCGCGCTGGTTGAAATAATATTCTTTGCCTTGATCATCTTCAAAAAGAGCGTCCTGCAGCTCGATTCCGTTTGGCAAGAAATAGTAACGAGATCGTTTGATTTCTTGAAAACCGAATTTCATATATCCATCGGGAGCAAAATAGTACCAATTGCCTTTTTCATCCTGAATAAAAGTATCTTTTGCCTGATAACCGCTATTTGAATAATAGACCATCCCTTTTTGATCGTAATAAAAACCAGTCAAAGCTGATCGGCCCAGTAATTGTTTTGGCAAAAATGCTGAGCGATCCTCGGCAGATGAGAGCTTAAAATATTGGTCACTGCCCCAATCCTTTAAAACATAATAAGCACCGCGGCCCTGTATATTAGAACCATTGAAATATTTAGCTGACCACTGTTTTATTTTTTCATTAGGATTCATCGGCAAACCGGTAGAAATTTGTCTGACTTTAAACAGCCATGGATAAAGTGCTTTTATTTTGTTTAAAAAGGCCCCGCCGTAAATCGCTTGATAATCACCGCCGCCTTTGATTTGGGCAGCATACAAAGAATCATCGATAACCGAATCCTGATCGTAAATACCAGAATCATTGACACGGCGTGCCGTAACGACTTGTTTGCCTTTAAGATCATAAATTTGATCCGGGACCCAATCAGCCATGACTTTTATACCAGCGCTGTGAAGGGCTTTGATCGCATTCCTTAATTGGTCAACTGTCCCATATTTTGTCGGCTTATTAAAACCAAGGTCATACCGGTCTGTAAAAGCATAACCATTTTTAATGATCGAATCCAAAAAACTGTTGTCGTCGCTTGAACGATATTGCGGAGGCAGCTCAAAGTTGGTGATTCCCCAATCGTTGAAAAGATTCAAATGTTTAGGGATGATAAAATTCATAAATCGATCATTTTCTTGCGGAATAGACTGAAAATTAGAAAAAGCTTCATAAATAACTTCGGAATCCAAAGATGCGTTGGAATGCAAAGTTTTGCCATCACGATTTCGGTCTTTGCTTGCGGCGACACGAACATCTTGGTCGTCTTGGGCTCCAACTGGTACCCAGACCGACAAATAGCCCGATACCTGCGGATCAGAAATACCAAATATTTCAGACGGTCCGAAAATCAATTGACCGTTTTCATTAGTTTTTTTAATCAATTCGTTTGGAACATCATCATTGCGATAACTTTGCAGGCCATCGATCGTAGATAAAAGCTCTGGCCGATACATTTGATTTTTGTGTGCTGCTCCCATGTTGACCACTAAATTATCATTTTTGTTTAATTTAAGCGTTGGATCATTACTTTCGATGACAGCCAGACCTTCATTTCTGGTTTTTTGATCACCCTTGTCTGATTCCGTAAAAGCATTCTCACCATAGCGAACCGAAGTCAGCAGCCCTCGATAACTGTTTTTTGCCATAGACTGATCGCCTTGCATATATTGAACAGCCATTTTTTGACCGCCAGAAACATATTTTATCCGCGAGCGCAATAAATTGTCGATGGCATCATAATAAGGCGATTTTTCTGCCATATAATCCCCATCATCTGTAAATAGATCGCCGTAATAAACGCGCGGTACTGTGTCTTTATTAGTAAGAAGAAGAGCATAGGCACTCGGGATGTTATATTGAGTGAACTCCTTGCTGCTTTTCAACTGATCCTCTTTGTAAATTTTAAAGGCTGCGTCAAGCTGAGCTTGAGTCGGTACCAGACCATCGCTAGCAGGGTCGATCCGCTGCTTGATGATATCAGCAATGACAGTTTGTACTTCGCTATCGTGCGCACGGATAAAAGAATAATTAGGGCGAGCACCGTTTTTTAAATCATCATTGCTTCTGTCGACTAAACTATTAGTGACCAGCGGTTCCAGACCGCTCCTTATTTGATTGCCCTTGCTGTCATGATATGGCATAGTCAATGAATATTTCAAAGATAAACGCAGCTTATTATCCATCGACAGCTGATTATCGCCGTGATCTTTTACATACTCAGAATCGTTATCGCTCCAGTCTTCTAAAATGGACAAATGCTTATTTGCAGCTGCGTCATTTTTATTAACTCTGTAGGCAGCTTTAAAGTAGTCAGAAGCGATCTGCAAGAGATCGGCATCAACGTTATCAACGGCATCAACTCGAATACTATCAAAATCAGCATCTTTATCATGGTTCGTGATCGAACCGAAATTCAGCAAATAATGCATCCAATTAAGCTGTTCTGCTTGAACGACCGGATTTGAATTATCGACATCATTTGTCAGCAGAAAATCATAACCGCCTTGTGTTGGATCCAGATGATATAACGGTTTGCCGGTTTGATTCGTGGGCGTTCTGTTCAACAATCTGAAATCAGAATTCGCCTCAGGTGTTTTATCACTGTTGACATAAAGCAAAGCCCCACCCTGCAAATGATCCTTATTATCGCCTGTTGTCTGCGATTCACTGTTTATATTCCAATTTGATTGACTATCAACGAACTGATCGACAGTGTTTTTAAGCCAGTCAGTTTGCTTATCGCGGCCTATTTTCTGCTCGATCTTAGTTTGTACCTGCTCAGCAGCCTGATCAAGATACGATTGGTCTTGTTCGCCAGAAAAATCATCAGCTGCATCGCTTAGACCTGATTTTTTCATGTAATTCAAATAATTGACTTGTGTCTCTTTATCAGGCCACCAATTCGTTAAAAGCGGTCTAAAATCTTTATCGCCGCTTTTTTGCCATTGATCGCCATTAGCCAGTATCTCTTTGGGACGATACCAGCTATCAGCAGTCAAATAACCGTCAACATTAGAAAAATCTTGAGTGCTGGTGCTGTTTGCCGCATTATGTTTATTGAAGTCATCAGATCTTTCTGTTAGTCCCTGCTTGAACTGATATTGGTCTGTTGGGCTTTCTGCGCCATTGTCTTTATTAAAATAGTGAACCTGGCCATTGATATTGACGGCAAAATTTTTCTTAGCGGTACCTTTATCATCTAAATAATATTTTTCCCCATTGATTTCCTTAACATGCTCATCAGAATTGTTTTCTGCAGGGCTGCCGGCAGCACTTTTTGAATCGCTGGGACCGTTTTGTTTTTCTAAAGCCGGTGAAGTTGTTTGATCGGCAGCAGTTTGATCAGTTTGATCGGAAGTTTGATCAGTTTTTTGCTGATCGGAAACTGCCTGTGTATCTTTATTTTGCGGCTCAACAGAACTTTGCTGATTTTTATCGTTAGCCAGCCGTTTGACCGCAGGATCCTGACCATTGACGGTATCAGCCTTAGCTTGCAGTCCAGCGGTCATCAAAGAGCCGAGAGCAAACAAAGAAAAAATACTTGCAACGACAAAATTTTTTCCTGATTTATATAATTTTTTTCGAACGACTTGTTCTTTACAATTCATTTTTTTCTAATCCTTACTTCTTAAATAACTGATAGTTATTAAAAACTTTTAAATTATTTTGATTTTTATGTAAATGAATGCATAAAATCATTAGGAAACAAAACAAAAAATTTTTCTAAAATTACTATTTATCGATATTGAGTTCGTAAATTTATGATCAACGTTTAACAGTTTTAAAAAAACAACTCAATTCCTTTAATATACGGTCAAAAAATAGGCATTCCTTTTTATATGCAAAATTGCATAATTTAAGAAAATCAATGAAAAAAATCAGTCGTTCGAACATAAAAAGAATAAGAAAAATCAGGAAAATTTCTCAAAAAAGTCTTGGAGATGCGATAGGTTCGCAATCAATGGTTTCCAGAATCGAGAACGATCTTACCGAACCCAATGATTACACCGTCTTTTTGTTGTGCAAAGAACTGAACATAACTTATGAAGAATATTTTTTATGTGTTTTTGGTTACGATGAATCTGATTTTGACAAAATAATCAAAATAACTAAAACAGCTTATTTGAAACAAGACCGGCAAAGTTTGAAAATTTTAAATGAATTTTATCAAGAAAAATTACAAAAAAATACTAAAGACCAAAAGATTTTTCACAAAGCAATGGTCGTAAAATCTGCCCTCTTTCATTTGGACTTCAAAATCACTTCAGAAAAAGAACAAAACGAATTAATGGGGTATTTTTTTGAATTGACCGAATGGCAGCAATATGATTTTAATTTATTAGAATCGGTCATCAATTTTATCGACGTTCGGAAAATAAAATTTTATATTTCGGAAATAATCAGACACGAACGTTTAAAAGAACTTTGTAACAGGAAAGCTGATTCGATCGGGAACATCATCATCAATGCTCTTGAAACAAGTTTTATCCAAGACAGAAAAAAAATTACCGACTCGTTTTTAAAGGAGGCACAGGACTGGCGCGAACACGGACAAAATAATTTTAATTTTAAGACCTGGCTCCTATTTTGGACCGGTGTTTTTGAAACGAAAAATAACATAAAAAATAAAAAAATAGTACATGCGTATAAAATAGCGACTTACCTCAATTGCAAAACGATGATCAAAATATTCGACCGGTGCCTCAAAAAATTAAAAATACATATATAAAAAAAGATCCTCTAAAGAGGATCTTTTAAGGTCTATTAAAAAAATAAAAATCAATATTTAACAGCGTTGCGAGTTTCTTCACCCTTAGCGAAAGCAACTGCAGCATCAAAACTCTGATGGACCATTTCCAAAACAGCTTTAGTGGTGTAGAAAGCAGTGTGTGGGGTAACCAAAACATTAGGACGGTCGATCAAATCATTCAAACGATCATCAGGGAATTTCTTTCCTTCCCAATCTTCATTGAAAATACCAACTTCGTTTTCATAAACATCAAGAACGGCTCCGGCAAGTTTGCCAGAATCCAAAGCGGCAACTAAAGCATCAGTATCGACAAGATCACCACGGGCAACATTGACCAAAACAGCACCGTCTTTCATCTTGGCAATAGAATCTTTATTGATCATATGGATGTTTTCTTTAACAGAAGGAACGTGCAAAGAAACTACATCGGATTGTGCAAGCAATTCATCAACTGAATCTACATATAGGCCCTGCTTTTCGATATCAGGGTTTTTGTAAATATCATAAGCAACGATTTTAGCTCCGAAACCTTGCAAAATATGGATCAAAACACGACCAATACGTCCAGTTCCGACAACACCGATAGTCTGCATACGAACTTCTCGTCCAATTGTTGGTGCCCAGCGCAGATCACGTTTAGCGATTTTAGCATCCAATTCCTTAGTCCGGCGCAAAACACGTGCTAGTTGAATAGCAGCATGTTCAGCGATCGCGTTCGGAGAGTATGCGGCAACGTTAGAAATCTTAAAACCTAATTTTTTAGCCGCATCAAGATCGATATTATCGATCCCGACGTTACGCAGACTCATTTGATGAATACCTTGATCAGCCAATGCCTGCAGTGTTTCGGCTGTGTAAGGAAGCTGCTGATAAACAACGACGCCGTTAGAACCAGCAGCCTGCTTAGCAGTTTGCGGGGTCAACAGTTCTTGAGTGTAACCGACTTCAACATCAGGATGAGCATTTTCCCATTCTTTAAGAGAGGGTTTTTCGTCATCACGAATTCCATATGCAAAAATTTTCATTTTTTCCTCCAAAAATGTTCCTAGTCAATTATATAACAATTAGAAAAAATTTCACAAACTCTTTGATAGTGAAAACACAAACTTTTTCTTGCAAAAAGTAAGGAATATAATTTAATTAGTTTGAAAGAAGGTCAAAATGAAATATCGCGTTGCAGTTTTATCAGACAGCCATGGCAATTATTCCGCTCTAAAGGCTGTGCTTGAAGATGCTAAACAATTAGGTACGGATGAATTTTGGTCATTAGGCGACATCGCTTTCGGCGGTTCCGGCTCCGAGGAATGCTACCAGCTATTAGAGGATGTCGGCACCAGCCAATATTTAATGGGAAACTGGGAATCAAGTTTCAATGAATTGATGGAAAAAAGAAATGTAAATTTTGACGATCCCAGCGACATTTATTTCATAATTCTGGTCAAATACGATCTAGAACATTTTTCCAAAGAAAGGATCGACCAACTTAAAAAGCTGCCGATGACAGGCAGAAAAAAAGTTTTTCAAAGGGTCTTTTCTTTAAGTTATAATTTACCCAACAAAAATTATGGTCACGAGATCTTGCCGGTCAGTCCTCAAGAAAATTTCGATAAGATCGGTGATGATCCTAATGTCGACTGCTATCTTTTTGCTCACATCCACAGTCCGCTTTGGCGTTATACCAGCAGCGGTCAAATAATTTTGAACCCCGGTTCGGTTGGACAAGCTTGGTTCAGCCGTCAGCGGCTATTAAAAAATCGTGATGCCAGTTATCTGCTGCTAACGATCTCTGAGCGCGGAATGATCGATGTTGATTTTCGCCGCGTGAATTATGATCAGCAAAAAGAGCTGGATTTTGCCATTGACAACGATTTTCCTTATGTTGAACTTTACCGAAAATTACTGCTGACCGGGTACGCATCGACTCACGATAAAGATCTGTTAGCAAAAATAAATAAAGATAAAGGCTACCGGCAGCAAGCTGTCGACTTCGTCAAAGATTTAAAAGATGTTTGATTTGATTTTTACCGTTTTCTATTAGAAGCTATCAGATAAACAGCTGAACCGATCGCTACGAGACCGATCAAAGAAAGACTGCCGCAAATCAAAAGGTCATTGACCAAAGAATCCTTTTTGCCCTTGCCCAGATGGTTGATCAAAATCTGAGAACTGCTCGTATCGTCAGACCTGCTGTTTGAAAAATAACTTTTAGCAGAGGGTTTCGATGAGCGGTCATTGCCGGTTTTTGAGTTTGTGATCTGCTTGGAATGTTTTTTATGAGTTTTAAAATCCTTTTTTGATGAGGACCTGCGTTTATTATCATTACTAGCTGTTTTACCTTGCTGTACTGATCGATGACCTGCATCAACTTTTTTATATATAAAAGTCACCGTCTGTTCCTGATCGCTAATGAGACCTTGTTCTTGTCCGATAGTCTGATAAAGATAATAGCCCTTAAAAACCTTGCGATCCACGCGAAAAGTGTCGCCGATACTGCCGCTGATGCTTTCATCAGGAGCCAGCTGGTGCCCTTTTTGATCGATATATCTAACTTTGACCGGGACTCCTTGAATGATGTTGTCGCTAAAATCAATATTAAAGGAAGTGTTGATAGTAACTGTCTTACCCGCAAAATCAAGCTGCAGCGGGAGTGTTATATTCACAGGCCGGCCTAAAGCTGCTTGATTTTCCATATAACTATTGCCAGAAAGTTTTGCGTAGGATGATCTATTTGCCTCATTTAAATCAAAATCGATCGTTTGCCGGTTCAAATCGACCTTAGACGCATAGCTGATAGAATTATCAGAAAAGCCAGTCAAATTAGCGGCAGAAATAACGCTTGTGCCTGCTAGACCAAGATCAGAAAAACGTAATGAAAAATGTTTGAAATTGCTTTTATCTAAATGAATAGTTGTTGAAAGCTGACCGGCTGCGGCCGAAGACCAATTATTATCGTCCTTGACCGTTATCGATCCAAGACCGGCTAATTCCTCTTGGTTCAAACCGGAAGGAAAAATGGTCCGCAAGGAACCGGCTAATATCAAGTCGATCTTACTAGAAAAACTAACTGAGCTGTCAAGTGCAAACCAAAGATCCCAGTTGACCGGTTTTTCTTTCCATTTTGTATAAATATCAGAATTATCCACCAGAGCTAAAACGACCACTCGCCTAAAAAATTCCAGTCCTTGTGTATCAGTGATATCGGGTAATTGAGCAGCTGATATTTTTATATCGGCTTGAGCCGCAGCTTTTTTAGTAATTTTTTCGATCGGCAAACCGGTTGCATCTTCTGCATCTTTTTGTAAAATCGGATCTTTGAGCCAAAAAACCGCTGTATCAGTATCGGTATCGGTTTGACCATTTTGTGATGTTTGACCGCTCGGATCTTGTTGGCTGCTATTATCGGCAGGTATTTTATTATTTGTTTGACTATTTTTGTTTTCGATCGATGAGCTGACATTCTTTTCTTGATTTTGACCGGCAGTAACGCTATTTTGTTGAGCAGATACCTTCATGGAAAAGAAAAAAAGGACCAAATAAAGGGTCGATGCCAATAGAAGAAACTTGCTTAAGTTTCGGTAAAAATCTTGATCAAATTTTGTGGAAATGTTTTTCTGCATTTTTTGATACCAAGCTTAAACTGACTAACTTAATAACAATGCTAACAAACGAATATTTCCTAAACAATGAAAATTAAATTACAAAATTGTTATGAAAGTATTATATAATTATTGATGTAAGCGGATACAATAATAAAAAAATTCCGTTTACAAAAAAACTTTGATAAATCACATTAAAAAACAAACCCTTGCAATCATCCGCCCCAAGCGGAACTTATTGAAGATCAAAAAACGCCGGCTTCTATCGTCGGCGTTTTGTTTTGGCCCAACCCAGACTCGAACTGGGAGCTTAGACTTAGGAGGTCCGTGTTTTATCCCGTTAAACTATTGGGCCATAAACAGCTGAATCAATCAGCTGGAAAAACGATACCTGCAGCTTGCCTGATCTCATAAAGAAGCTTGTTGACTTGGCGAGCTGCAGAAAACCACTTAGAATAATTTTCTTTCATATCCGAAGAATCGCGATCTTTTAATACAGCGGCAAAATCTTCCGCTTCGTCAAGCAGAGGATTATCACCGCTTCCCAGTGCAATAATGTCCTTATGATCATCATCTCTGACCAGCTCGGCCCGATCAAGCTCAGCTGGGTTATCAATGCTGATCGTCTGCTTAAGGCCAAAAATCTCACTCGGGGCGTAGGAAGTAAATGACTTGGAAATCAAAATACCGACTGTAAAATCCTTGTAGCCAAGATTTATCCAACCAGAACCATCGGTACCATTTTTCAATAGATCGGCTTTATAATAAACCGACCGCGGATAGCCAAACAAACCAACAGCATCATAAATCGGATAAACACCAAGGTCATAAAGGGCACCGCCTGAAAAATTCTTATTCAAAACGTTAGGCGGATTGTCAGGATCATTCAAATAGGCATCGAAACGACTAGAGTATTTTGCGTATACAAGATTAGCCCCTTGGAGCTGATCGAGCCGTGCAACAGCTTTTTTTATTTTTGAAAAATTTTTGTCGTGATAATTTCTAGCTGCTTCAAAAAGACGAACTTGCGGATGCTTTTTCAGCAACTCTTCAATTCTATCAAATTCAGACGGATTAGAAAAACTTGGTTTTTCAACTATTACGTCAACACCCTTTTTTATCGCTGCAGCTGCCTGCTGAAAGTGGATCGAATTTGGAGATGCTATGTAAACAGCCTCGATGCCCGAGCTTAAGAAATCATCAAGATCATCATAAGGAACGGCGTCGGCCTGCTTGACCTCTTCAATAAAATCAATGGCTCGCTGCTGCCTGCGAGAAAAAACTGCCGACAACTTAAAATCGCCTGTTTGAACGGCCGCGGAAATAAACTGTGCCGTTATCCAATGAGTACCAATAACACCTAATTTGATCATTTACCGGCTCCTTGTGAAACATTTTTAAAATCTTCTCTAGAACCATTGTAAACCGATAAAGGCATTCTAAATGAACGAATTCCCGAACCGATCTTGCCGTTAGCGTTATATTGAATAAATTGATTCCTTTGATCCTTATCGCTTAAATCATTACCGACCAGCCAGTAGCGGATGTTCAATAATTTTAGATCATCAGAAATACGTCGGTATGTTTGCTGATCACAGCGAACGATAACTGAATTTTTCGGATAGTAGACTTTTAAGTCTTGGACCAAACCGACCAAATTATCAACTGACGGCTGATCACCGACCGAATCATCACTAACACTTATTGCTATTGGCAATTGGCCGACCGAAGTTCCATTTTTCTGTACGAAATAAAGATAAGCTGCATAGGCACTAGTCATTGGATCATATACGGTCATATTACCGACAGCCATATTTTGTTTTCTCGCCGAAGATGCCGACGAAGAAAAAGTATCATCATAATTGGAACTGCCGCTGGTCGAACGGAAATAAACAAAAGATAGCCCCTGCGAGCGCAAATAAGCAAAATCTCCGTAGGGCTGATCTGAACTGATCAAAGTGCCCAGCGAATACTCTTTTTTTAATCTATTCAAAGACATAGAAGAATCGGCAGCCGCTGAACTAGTCTGCCTCACAGAAGAAACACTGCTTTTATTTTTACCAGTCGACGAGCTCCTTTGTGCCTGGTCGCGCCCGAGCTGACTTGGATGCTGATCTCTGCTGGAAAACCACACAAAAATAGTCAGCAGCAGACCGATCGCTAACAAAAAATAAAAAATATAATCTAGAAAATTTTTCTTTTGTCGACCCCGTTTTTTCACTTTACCTATTATAACTAATCGTTTTATTATGCCCAATAATTTCAGATATAATTATACACATGTCTAACAAGGTAAATCGGCTGGCAGCTAACGATCGACCAGCTTTGAATTACATTTTATTCGGTTTTTGTGCATTTATAATAAATTTTCTTGCTTTTTCCCTTATTGAAAACTTAACTCTGATCGATTGGGCCGATGCAAATTTGTTGGCTTGGATATTAGCAACCGTTTTTAGCTACTATACCAATCGAGCTTACGTTTTCAGAACATTTCATAAAAGTTTCATTAAAGAATTAAATGAAATGACCCGCTTTTTTCTCGGCAGAGGCGTTTCCTTAATAATCGAACAGCTGATCTTATGGTTCGGTTTCACTTTTTGCAACAGCAGCCTTTTATTGATAAAATTGACAGCTCAGATTTTTGCTGTTATTTTAAATTATCTTATCAGCAAATTTTTAGTTTTTAAAAAATAAAAAAAAGCTCTTATGAGCTGTTTTTTTGCTTTGATATTTTTTAACGAGCTTCAATTATCATCAATAGTAATCCTAATATAAGCCAAACACCCGTTAGTACAGCGGTCACACGTTTCATGACAGCTTCGAAACCACGAGATTTTTGTACCTGAAAAAGATCACTTGCACCGCCAGACAAAGCATTCAAAGCATCCTGCTGCTTACTGGGCTGCATCATGATACAAATAACCAAAATAACACCAATTATTAATAATAGATCTAAAATCAAATGTTCCATCGCATTGAATAGTATATCAAAATTACTAGTCAAGATTCATCAATAAACTAATGAAAAAGTGATTAAAATAACTTGTAAGCTCTTACATGTAACCGTTTTCTTTTGCTCTATAATGAAAAGTGAGTAGAGATACTTACCAAACCAAATCAAGCAAAGGAGGCAACATGTTCGGCTTTTTAAAAAAAGAAAATAACAAAGTCACGACCGAAATCTTCGCGCCAGTAACTGGAGAGGTCGAAGCTTTGGAAAAAGTTTCTGATCCGGTTTTTGCTAAAAAAATGATGGGCGACGGTTTTGCTGTGATCCCAAATCAAGAAGGTGATGTTCTATCCCCTGTCGATGGCAGGATCATATTATCAAAGGGTCATGCGGTCGGTATAAAACGCAATGATGGTTTAGAATTTCTGATCCACATCGGGATCGATACTGTCAACTTAGGCGGTAAACCATTCGACCAAAAAGTTAGGGAAAATCAAAAAATAAAAAAAGGTCAAGTCCTTACTTCTGTTGACTGGTCAGCAATAAAAGACGCCGGTCTAGACCCGACCGTAATGGTATTGATAACCAACAGCAATGAAGTATTAGATAAATTACACATAAATTACGGGTCAGCTCAAGCAGGTCAAGAGATCGGCTCCGCTGATAAAAAAGAACAAGGATAAGGAGGAAAAATGGCACAAGATTATAAAAAACTTGCGGCAGATATCATTGACGGTGTCGGCGGCAAGGACAATGTTGACAAAGTCATTCACTGTATTTCCAGACTTCGCTTTTACTTAAAGGATGAAAAGAAAGCCGATACAGATAAAGTCACAAAAATAAACGGTGTCGCTGGAGCTGTTTACAATGCTGGACTTGGCCAATACCAGGTCGTTATCGGTCCAGCTGTCACAGATGTATATGATCAAGTCATCGACCAGTTGGGCAGCGATGTGATCGACCAAGAGGCGACCGATCAAGCAATAGCAGCTTCGACAGCTGACAAAAAACCAAAACCGACTAATCTATGGGGATGGATCGTGCGCGGATTTCAACTATTGATCGGAACGATAACCGGATCAATGATCCCTGTTATCGGCCTTTTAGCAGCATCCGGTATTTTAAAGGGTATTTTAACCTTCTTCACCTTTAACGTTCACCTGATCGACGTTAAATCGACTACTTATATAATCATTAACGCAATGGGTGATTCGACTTTCTACTTCCTGCCGATATTAGTCGGTTATACCGCTGCCAGGCAATTAAAGTCCGACCCGATCGTCGTTGCAGCGATCGCAGGTGTTTTAGTCCATCCAACGATCGCCGCTCTTTGGTCTGCACCGACACGCGGAATGAATACTCTCTTTGGTATTCCTTTAAACGCAAACTTTTTCGGGATCCCTATCCATATCCCGCAATACACTTATTCAATATTTCCAATAATTTTTGCCGCTTGGCTAGCTCGTCCAGTCGGCAATTGGCTGAAAAAAGTAATACCGATCAGCCTTCGTTCAATTTTCCAACCATTGTTTACCTTATTCATCGTTTCAGCAGCAGTCTTGGTCGTTATGGGACCAGTCATTTCCTTGATATCGGCAGGTCTAGCTGCCCTCATAAACTTCTTGGTAACTGCTAACGAAGCGATCGCAGGATTGATCATTGGAGCCTTTTATCAAGTCCTGGTTATTTTCGGACTTCATTGGATGGTCATACCGATCGTTTCCAACGATATCGCCACTACCGGACACTCTGTTTTAAACGGCCTGATCAATTTTACGATGATCGCACAAGGTGCCGGTGCTTTAGGTGTTTGGGCGAGAACCAAAAAACCAGATATCAAAGGCCTCTCTTTAGCGGGTGCCCTATCTGGTTTTGCCGGTGTTACTGAACCAGCGATGTATGGAATAAATTTGAAATACGGCCGTGTTTTCTGGATGGCCAACGTTGGCGGCGCAATAGGTACTTTTGTTGCAGGTCTGTTTCACGTAAATATGTATGGTTTCACTGGTTCATGGATCGGTTTCCCATCATTCTTTTCACGGACAAATCCAAATAACATATGGGTATTCTTGTTAGCCGGAATCATCACGACAGTTATTTCCTTTACAGCGGTATATCTGTGGGGATTCAAAGATTCTGATGTCGATAAAGTCAGGATCGTTGAAAAGAAAAACGTCTTTAAATCAGCGATTCAAAATAAATGAAAAAGGAGCTTTTGATGTCCAATTGGAAACTTTTGTACAATGATATTCCAAAAGGCCTTAAATCATACGACCAAGAATCCTTATTAACACTAGGCAACGGCTATATCGGTTGGCGCGGAGCGCCGCTTTTAAGCCGTTATGATGAAAATCATTATCCGGGATTATATGCCGCCGGGTTGTTTAATCAAACAATAACGCCGATCGCCGGCAGGCAGGTCGTAAATGAAGATATGGTTAATCTGCCGAATCCTCAACTGGTGAAGATTTTCGTTGATGGGGAGCCGATAGCCTTCGACCCTGTCGAAAGATCAGCAGAATTAAATTTTAAAAATGGACGATTGATCGAAAAATATCGCTTTAATAGTAAAAAAGGCAGCCTTAGCCTAGAAACTATCAAAGCTGTCGACCCGATACATTTTCATAGTTTCGGCTATAGATTGAAATTAAAAAGCGGCTTCGACGCAAAAATAGATATCGAAGCAATAATCGACGGTACCGTTCAAAACAAAAACGTTAAAAGATATCGCGATTTTCAATCACGAGAATTTACTATTATCGGCCGCCAAGAAAATATTTTAATGGCCAAAACGATAGCTTCAAAAATCGAGATCAGAGTCGGTGCGATAGATAAAAGCGGTCAAAGCAAATTCAGTGAAAGTTTCAGCGAAAATAAACTGTTTTCCAAGACCGCCTTTGATCTAAAGGCTGGTCAAGAATATTCGTTTGATCGTGTAATATCGGTCGCTACCAGTTACGAATGCCCAGATCCGGAAAAAATAGTCGAAGACGATCTATCGGCCTTATCTTTTCAAAAAATCCTTGATAATAGCGAAAATTATTGGGATCAGGTTTGGCAGAACAATGATATCAAGTTAGATACTCAAATACCTGATTTGCAAAAAATGATTAGAATGAACATTTTTCATCTAAATCAGGCAGCTCAACCGCAGGCCAATAAAAATCTTGATGCTTCAGTTGGATCAAGGGCATTGACCGGAGAAGGATATCGCGGCCATATTTTTTGGGATGAAATTTTTCTTATTCCTTATTATTCTGCTAATCGCCCAGAGACAGCAAAAGCGATCCTGAAATATCGGATCAAAAGATTGAAAGCTGCTAAAGAAAATGCTGCTCAAGAAAAAGAGCGCGGTGCAATGTATCCTTGGCAGTCCGCTATGTATGGGGATGAACAAGCGCAATTGATCCATTTAAACCCCGTTGATAACAGCTGGGACCCCGATAATTCTCGGCTGCAAAGACACGTTTCACTAGCGATCTTTTATGACCTTTGGTTTTATACTCATGTCACCAAAGACTTCAGTCTGTTAGATCAAGGCGGACTGGAGATGCTGATCGAAATAAGCCGTTTTTGGTTAAACAAAGCTGAATACGATCCAAAAGACCAGCGATATCATATTGCAGGAGTTATGGGACCTGATGAGTTTCACGAGGCTTATCCAAAGGCTGATCGAGGCGGTCTTAAAGACAATGCCTATACTAACCTTATGGCAGCCTGGATTTTTAGCAAGATCATTGAATTAAAAAATAGTTATGGGAAAATTTTCGACCAGATCGCTAAAAAAATTGATTTCACCGTGGAAGACCTTGATAAAATTGATAAAATATCCAAAAACATCGCTTTAGATATAAGCGATGATTCCGTGATCGCTCAATTTGATAAATACTTCG
Organism: Oenococcus alcoholitolerans; assembly: GCF_051852995.1. GTDB lineage: Bacteria > Bacillota > Bacilli > Lactobacillales > Lactobacillaceae > Oenococcus > Oenococcus alcoholitolerans. Next base: position 294,462 of record NZ_CP176042.1, on the reverse strand, counting down.
ATTTAAAAGAATTAGATTTTCAACAATATATAAAAAAATATGGCGACATTCACCGAATCGATAGACTATTGAAAGCCGAAAACAAAAGTCCTGATCAATATCAAGTAGCAAAACAAGCAGATACTCTAATGCTGATTTACAATCTTGGTGTCACAGAGACACAAAAATTGATCGAACAGCTCGGATATCATTTGGCTAAAGATTGGCTGAAGAAAAACTATGATTATTATTTGAAAAGGACTGTACACGGTTCAACTACTTCTAGACCAGTATTTGCCGAGATAGCACTAAAAATCGGCAATAAAAAATCAGCAATAGATAATTTGGTAACAGCGATCAAGTCTGATTATGACGATATCCAAGGCGGAACGACCGCGGAAGGTATCCACATCGGTGTCATGGGGGAAACGATCAAGCTGCTGCAAAACGAATTTGCCGGCATAGATCTGCGGAATGATGTATTAAAAATCGACCCGAAGATACCAACGATTTTCAGATCAATGGCTTTCGGCTTGAAATATCAGGGAGCTGCTCTTAAATTTATCTTCACACCCGAATCGACAGATATAGTTTCCGATAAAAATATAAAAATAAAATTCAAAGATACTTATCTCGATTTAAAAGCCGATAAGCGCTGGCATTCATCATTGATAAAACAAAAAATATAAAAATAAATCAATAAAGATTAAAAAAACCTGCCAAAAAGGCAGGTTTTATTTTATATAGACAGATTTTGAATTCTATCAGTCTAACTTAGCAAAGTACAAAAGGGTACGGATCATGTTGCAAGTAAAACCGTTCTCGTTATCATACCAAGAAACAGTCTTAACTAATTGATGATCTCCGCCGGTAACGATCTGAGTTTGAGTTGGGTCAAAGACAGCTCCATGAGTATCGTTGATAATATCAGATGATACGATCTCATCGTCATTCCAGCCAAAGCTTTCGTTGTCCTTAGTGTATTCCTTGAAGGCTTCGTTAACTTCATCTTCAGTAACCTTCTTAGAAAGGATACTTACTAATTCAGTAACAGAACCATCGATAACAGCAACACGCTGAGCATGACCATTCATCTTGCCATCAACTTCAGGAACGACCAAACCGATAGCCTTGGCAGCACCAGAGCTGTGAGGAATAGTGTTCGCAGCAGCAGTACGGTTGTTGCGCTTCTTAGAACCGCGAGGTCCATCAAGGATCATCTGAGTAGAAGTGTAAGCATGAACAGTTGTCATAGTTCCAGCTTCAACACCAAACTTATCTTGTAACAGACGAGCCATTGGTGCCAATGACTGAGTCGTGCAAGAACCAGCAGAAACGATAGTGTCTTCCGGCTTCAAAACGTCTTGGTTAACACCATAAACGATCGTAGGAATATTTCCAGCTGGTGCAGAAATAAGCACACGCTTTGCACCGGCATCGATATGTGCCTGTGACTTTTCTTTAGAAGTGTAGAATCCAGTACACTCAAGTACGTATTCAACTCCATCATTCTTAACCCAAGGAAGGTTACGAGCATCTCTTTCAGAATAAATGTGGTAATCTTTACCATTTACAGTAAGGGTAGAAGTCTCATCATCAGCTGAAACATCAGCGTCCAAAGTACCATGAGTGGTATCATACTTAAGCAAATATGCGAGCATTGAAGGAGTAGTCAAATCATTGATGGCAACGACCTCAATGTCAGAAGCTTTATCTTGTAATGCTAAGATTCGACGAAATGCCAAACGGCCGATCCGTCCAAATCCATTAATACCAATCTTTACAGTCATGGAAATTTTCTCCTCTTTCTAGAATCTAATCAAATATTGGATATCGTCCTCTACCAGTATACCACTGGTTTTCTGACGAAAGCAGACACTCTTAGCAGTTAGTGAATTTTTTATTTTGTTTTATCTTCAACAAAAAAACAAATAAAGTACGGCTTTCTTGTATAATAGTATTTGGTTTTGCGCGAGTAGTGTAATGGATCATCACGTAGGATTCCGGTTCCTGAGATGAGGGTTCGATTCCCTCCTTGCGCATTTTAATTGTTGACATATGGGTCTTTTAAGCCTATTATGTGGCGAATTAAGCAAAAAAATCCCGAAATAAAAAATACTAAATCAGATAATATTTAGCGGCGGATACTGTATATGTCCAAAAAAGACAGCAGTCATCTGTTTTGGTAATTAAAAATATTATTATTAGTATCATTGGTCAATGAAACAAGATCAGGGTTAAAACTAAATGAATCTAATAAATCAATCGATGGCGTTGATGGTCGGATGCTCTTTTGTTTAGTCTACTCGCTGCATTATGATCCGACCATATACTTGTCTAGCTAATTGATTGACCGGAGATAGAATATAGCCATTCTTTGAAAAAGACTTGATTATAAATTTTTTGGTCTGGGGATCGCTGCCTTCGTCGATCAAAGAAAATATAAAATTATTTTTTTTAAAACTTATTTTATATTTAAAAGCTTGCGAATTATAACATTGATAATTATTAAGATTGCGATGATAATTTAGAAAAACGCGATCTTTTTTAAAAAAAGCTTTTTGTTTGGGAAATTCGTTTGACGAGCTCAGGCTCCATGGCGAGCCCTTTTTCAACCTGCGAACGACATTATTGCAGCGTCTTAGGCTGGCTTGTTCCTGTCGAAAAGCAAAGAAGGATAATGATAAAACAGCGACCGCAACTAATAAAATAGCCAATAAAAATCCACTGCGCTTTTTAAACATCAATACTATCTCCTTTACTCTGTACTACATTAAATAGTACAGCATCAAGCATTGGAAGGTCAAATAAAAAAACCGCCTTTTAGCAGTTTCTTACGCAACATTTTTTATTTGAACTCACCAGCGGCGATTTTTTCAAGCAGATCTCGCGAAGGAATGAAAAACAACTGCCCGGATAATATTTGAGAAAAAGTTAATAGATAATCAGATGTACCGACCATTTGTTCCAGCATTAATTTAGTTACCTGCCAGTGACGAGCGTAGCCCATAAAATAGGTTCCGGTCTTCCCGGAAGCAGGATCAGAAAAAGGTACGTTCATGCGAATTATTTTTTGTTCTTCACCGTTCAATTCAATTTTTGAACTAACGTTGTGTGCGTTTTTATATTTTTCCTGATCTTCCAGCTCGAGATCACTGAATTTTTCTCTGCCGACAGCTTTCTCTTGTTCTTCAGTCTTCAATTGATTCCAAAAATCCATATCATGGATCCATTTTTGCGCAAATGCATAAGATCCATTAGTAAATTCCGGATCTTCATCCCCTACTAAAGCATAGTCAGCAGCATCTTCCGGAGCAGGCGCCTCCGTACCATCGATAAAACCAATAATGGCTCGCCCTTCAAAGTAGCGGAAGCCCTTTGTCTCATCAACGACCTCTGTAATATCCTTTAAAAACCGACGAAATTGTGTCTGTGTTTCATAAACGACTGCTTCATCACCGGCGCGAATATGAAAGAATAAATCGCCTTCAGTAGCAGGCATTGAATATTCAGGTCCCTTTGAACCTTGATAGGTCTCCAGTTCTTTAGGAACCGGTGCATCAGGAAAAAGGTAATCCCAGGCACTGCGGCTAAAACCGAAGGCAACTTTCAGATTAGAATCTCCGTTTGGCTGAGCATCGCGAATCCGCAAAGAGCGAATGATCGCTTGAGAACGATCTGCAAATTCAGCGATCGTTTCTTGATCTTTTTTTCGATCTTCTCTTTTTAATTTTAAAACGGTAAATTGAACATTAGTACCGATATCTTTCCAAACATCTTGGGCTTTACTAGGGTCGATCATCATTTTTCCTCCTTGATCCCTTACCCAATTAAATTAACAAAAAAAATCACTTATAAGCAAGTCGATAATTAAATTATTTTTCCGAAGCCGCTTGTTTCGGCAAAATTAAATTAAGCAAAATACCCAATACGGTCGCTAATGCAACCCCAGTAAAACTTAGATCGATACCATGAATCGTCAACTGCAAGCTGTAATTGCCGATTCCGATAACCAGAATCGGTGCAGCGATCATCAAATTCCTTTTTTTCGAATAATCGATCTTATTATCAACGATTATTTGCAAACCGGCAGCAGCGATAACCCCATAAAGCATAAAACCAACGCCGCCGATAACTGCTCCGGGAACCGTCTGGATCAAAGCGGAAAGTTTGCCAATAAAACTGAGAACAACAGCCAAAACCGCTGCTCCTCCAATGACCCAAACTGAATAAACTTTACTCATTTGCATAACACCGATATTTTCGCCATAAGAAGTTACAGCCGGGCCGCCGACCAAAGATGCAGCGATCGAAGCAGTACCGTCTCCGGTTAAAGTCTTATGAAGACCAGGATCTTTAAAGAAATTTTTACCGGTTATTTTGTCTAAAACCATGATGTGACCTAAATGTTCAGAAATCGTGACTAAGGCCAAAGGAGCCATGCTGAGGACGGCCGTGGGATAAAAACGCGGGCTCTCAAAAAGAGAGTTGAAATTTGGCAATGCGAACCAATGAGCTGCCATAACCGGCTGAAAGTCGACTAATCCAAATAAAACAGCCAAAACATAACCTGTGATTATGCCCAGCAGAACCGGGATCATTCCGAAAAATCCCTTTAAAAACATGTTATAAGCGATCGTTGCAAGTAATGTTAAAAGTGCCACTGTAAAGATCCGCAGATCAAAATGGTGAGTAACTGAATTGATAGTTGCGTTGGTTGCAGCTGATCCCGCTAATGAAAGACCAATGACCATTACGATCGGGCCAACGACTTCCGGCGGAAAAACTTTAGCGATCCAATTAGAACCAAATCGCGAAACGATCAAAGCGACGATCAAATAAACAAGACCGACTGAGAAAACACCTTGTGCAACTGCCGGATAACCAAAAGATTTCATCAAGCTCGTCATTGGGATGATGAAAGCAAAACTAGAACCCATGTATGCCGGGATCTTTCCTCGCGTTATCAGCATATGCAATAAAGTACCAACACCAGACGAGAAAATGGCAACTCCTGGATTTAAGCCGACTAATAAAGGCACCAGCACAGTTGCACCAAACATACTGAATAAATGTTGAAAACTCAGACCCAGCATCGAAACAAACGGCGGCCGCTGGTGCAGGTCATAGATAGAACCATTCGCATTTCTTTCTTTCATTTTTAATCTCCTCTTCAAAAATGTGCTGAATAAGAAAAAACGCAACCACCGCTCGCCTTAGCGAGTAGTGATCGCGTTGAAATCGTTTAGATCTTGTTTTCTGCATCTTTGCACTGCTCATAATTAAAGCAGGATAAACAAACAAAGTCAAGCAAATTTTTCATTTTTTTAGTTATTCGATAAAGCTTTTTCAGCTGCTCTTTGGCGATCACGCTGCATGATCGGACCTAAGTACTGCCCAGTATACGATTCTTTGACATCCGCAATATGTTCCGGAGTGCCTGCAGCAACAACTGATCCGCCGCCGTCACCGCCTTCCGGACCAAGATCGATGACCCAATCAGCAGTTTTAATAACATCTAAATTGTGTTCGATGACCAAAACAGTATTGCCGGCTTCAACCAAGCGGTGAAGAACAGCAAGCAGGCGTTTTATATCATCAGTATGCAGGCCGGTGGTCGGTTCATCTAAAATATAAAAATTCTTGCCAGATTGCAAACGGTGCAATTCACTGGCCAATTTCATACGCTGCGCTTCCCCGCCTGAAAGAGTCGTTGCTGATTGGCCAAGGCGAACATAACCCAAACCGACATCTTGGATCGTTTGAAGCTTGCGCGCTATTTTAGGAATAGCAGCGAAGAAAGGCAAAGCTTCGTCAACTGTCATATTCAATACATCAGCGATATTTTTGCCTTTATAGGTCACTTCTAAAGTTTCGGAATTATAACGAGTACCATTGCAGACTTCACAAGTAACATAAACATCAGGCAAAAAATTCATTTCGATTTTGATGATACCGTCTCCCTGACAATTTTCACAGCGCCCGCCTTTAACGTTGAAAGAAAAGCGTCCTTTACTGTAACCGCGCATTTTCGCCTCATTCGTTTGTGCGAACAGACCGCGAATATCATCAAAAACACCGGTATAAGTTGCCGGATTAGACCGCGGTGTCCGCCCGATCGGCGATTGATCGATATCGATGATCTTTTCGATATTTTCGTAGCCGGTGATAGTTTTATATTTGCCCGGACGCTGTGAATTGCCGTTTAATTTTTGCTTTAACGCGGTTTTTAAAATGGAATTGACCAAGGTCGATTTGCCGGAACCGGAAACACCGGTCACAGCTATGAATTCTCCCAAAGGGAATTTAACCTTGATATTTTTCAAATTGTTCTCAGCTGCTCCGGTTATCTCGACAAACTGGCCATTACCGCGACTGCGCTTTTCTGGAACAGGAATAAACTTTTTGCCGGACAGATACTGTCCTGTGATAGAATGACGGTTTCTTTCGACTTGTTTTGGGGTACCGGCTGCCATGACCTGACCGCCGTTCTCACCAGCGCCGGGACCGAAATCGATCAAATAATCAGCCGCTCTCATAGTATCTTCATCATGTTCGACAACGACTAAAGTATTACCAAGATCGCGCATTTTTTTCAGAGAATCGAGCAGCATATCATTATCACGCTGGTGCAGGCCGATCGAAGGCTCATCTAACACATATAAAACTCCTGATAAATTAGAACCGATCTGGGTCGCCAATCTGATCCGCTGGCTTTCGCCGCCAGAAAGCGTGCCGGCAGAACGGCTTAAAGTAAGATAGCCAAGACCAACTGATACCAAAAAGCCAAGCCGGTCAGCAACTTCTTTAACGATCGGTGCAGCAACTTCTTGATCATTGGGACCTAATTGCAGACTCTTAAAAAAAGCTAATTCATCAACGACCGCCATATCGACGACTTGGCCGATATGCTTATGTTTTATCTTGACTGACAGAGCAGCTGGATTAAGACGGAAACCATGACATGCCGGACAAGTATTTTCCGACATATACTGGGCCATGACTTGACGGGTAAATTCAGAATTAGAGTCGTTAAAACGCCTCTCGATATTATTCAAGACGCCTTCGAAAGGAATGTCTGTATCGCGAACGCCGCCGAATTCATTTTCATAATGAAAGTGAAATTTCTTTTTGCTGTAACCGTTTAAGATCCTGTTTTGCTGTCCCTTCGGCAGCTTATGCCAAGGAGTATCAAGATCGATATCATTCTGTTGACAAAACTGAGCAAGCATCTGCGGATAATAATTAGAAGAGATCGGGTTCCAAGGTGCGACCGCCCCCTGGCGCAAGGTCAGGTCTTTATTCGGCACGACCAGATCCGGATCTACTTTTCGCAATACACCTAATCCCTGGCAAAGTTCGCAAGCACCCATCGGAGCATTGAAAGAAAATAAACGCGGTTCCAAACGACCGATTCGATAATCTTTTAAAAGACCTGAATAATGATCAGAATATTTTTCTTTTCGGCCATGTAATTCTTCAACGATGACTTGGCCGCCGGCAATTTGAGCAGCTGATTCGATCGCATCGAACAAACGCGAACGAACACCGCTTTTTAAAATTATTCGGTCGATCATTATTTCGATCGTATGTTTTGTCTCCCGATCCAGTTTTAGATCCTGAGTATCATCTAATTCAACCAGCCGGCCATCTATCCTTGCTCTGATGTAGCCGAGTTTCTTTGCCTTGTTCAAGGCTTGTTGGTGTGTTCCGGCTTGATTTTCGATGATCGGTGCAAAAATTTGCAGCCTTGCCCCGTCCCCGAATTTCAAAGCTCGTTCGACCATTTGATCTATGGTATACAAAACGATCGTGCCGTCATTCGGCTGATCAGGACGACCGATACGCGCAAAAAGCAAGCGCAAATAATCGTTGATCTCGGTTACCGTACCAACAGTCGATCGAGGATTATTATTAGTAGTTTTTTGATCGATGGAAATAGCCGGAGACAGTCCTTCGATCGAATCGACGTCCGGCTTTTCCATTTGACCCAAAAATTGCCGCGCATAAGCCGATAAGCTTTGAACATAACGCCGCTGGCCTTCGGCATAAAGTGTATCAAAAGCCAAACTAGATTTTCCGGAACCTGATAAACCGGTCAAGACCGTTAGACTATCTCGCGGAATATCTACGTCAACATTTTTAAGATTATGCGAACGGGCGCCGCGAATAGAAATGTATTTTTTTGCCATATAAAGCTATTTTAAAACTTTTTATAACAAAAAATACGAACTAACGTTCGTATTTTAAAATTATCCAATTTTTAGGCTTCTTTTTTCATTTTTGCTTTGAATTCAATGATCATATCACGCAATTGAGCAGCTTCTTCGAACTCCATTTTTTTGGCTGCCGATTTCATTTGTTCAGTCAAGCTTTTGATCATGTCGCGCTGATCGCTTTTAGGCATATCGGAAAAGGCAACTTTGGTCAGATCCATCGATTTATCATCTTCGCTATCGGCTTGGTGGGATATCTGAATAGCTGCTCTGACCGGTTTTTTGATCGTTGTCGGTGTGATGCCGTGTTCCTGATTATACTTGATCTGGATCTGACGGCGGCGCGCAGTTTCATCGATCGCTTTTTGCATGTTATCCGTGATCCTGTCGCCATACATGATCACATGACCATTAGAATTACGTGCAGCACGCCCAATAGTCTGGATCAATGATCGTTCATTGCGCAAAAATCCATCTTTATCAGCGTCCAAAATTGCGACAAGACTAACTTCCGGTACGTCAAGACCTTCTCTTAACAAGTTGATACCGACCAATACGTCAAATTTTCCCAAACGAAGATCGCGAATGATCTCTGTTCGCTCCAAAGTCTTGATATCACTGTGCAGATACCTGACTTTAATACCATTTTCCCTTAAATAAGAAGTCAGATCTTCTGACATCTTCTTGGTTAAAGTAGTAACGAAAACTCGTTCATTTTTTTCCGTACGCTTATTGATCTCGCCAAGAAGATCGTCGATCTGTCCCATGATCGGTCTTACTTCTATTTCAGGATCAAGAAGACCTGTCGGCCTGATTATTTGTTCAGCCACGTTTTCCGATGATACTCTGGCTAATTCGTAATCACCAGGAGTCGCTGACATATAAACGACTTGGTTAATATGTTTTTCAAATTCCGGTAATTTTAAAGGACGATTATCTAAGGCTGACGGCAAGCGGAAACCATAATCGACTAAAGTCTGCTTACGGGCACGATCACCGTTATACATCCCCCGTACCTGAGGCATCGTGACATGGCTCTCGTCGACGACCAGCAAGAAATCTTTAGGAAAGAAATCAAGCAAGGTAAAAGGGGGCTCGCCTTGTTTGCGGCCGTCCATCCAGCGAGAATAATTTTCAATACCGTTGGTATAACCCATTTCCAAAAGCATCTCGATATCGTATTCAGTCCTCTGCTTGATGCGCTGCGCCTCTAAAAGCTTGCCCTGCTGCTCGAACTTTTTGACCTGCTCTTCCATCTCTAGACGGATACCATCGGTGGCTCTTTTCAAAATATCATCATTGGTCATGAAATGTTTAGCCGGGAAAATCGAGATAAAATCATCATCAAGCATAACTTCGCCAGTCAGAGAGTTTATCTCGCGGATCCGGTCGATCTCATCACCGAAGAATTCTATACGGATAGCTTTTTCGTCTTCAGAAGCCGGAAAGATCTCTACGACATCGCCGCGAACACGAAAAGTGCCGCGCGAAAAGTCGATATCATTTCTAACATACTGGATATCTATCAAGCGGCGCATAAGATTATCGCGCCCAAATTCATCGCCGACTCTCAAACTGATCACATGATCCTTATATTGATGCGGATCACCTAAGCCGAAGATAGAAGAAACCGAAGCCACAACTATCGTATCGTTGCGCGAAAGCAAACTGCTGGTAGCACTATTGCGCAGTTTATCTATTTCATCATTGATGCTGGCATCTTTTTCAATATAAGTATCTGAAGAAGGTACATAGGCTTCCGGTTGATAGTAGTCATAGTAGGAAACAAAATACTCGACCGCATTTTCCGGGAAAAAGCTTTTCATTTCACTATAAAGCTGACCAGCCAAAGTCTTGTTATGAGATAGTATCAGCGTTGGTTTATTGACCGAAGCAATGACGTTGGAAATAGTAAAAGTTTTGCCGGTCCCGGTAGCACCCAGCAAGATCTGTTCCTTAACGCCGCGATTAATACCGCTTACAAGCTGTCTGATAGCTTGAGGCTGATCTCCTGTCGCCTGATACTGACTATGTAATTTGAATTTTCCTGGCAAACGTGTTTCTAATTCCATAGTTCAATTATCTCATTTAAAGTAAGCGGGGTCGAATTTTTGCTCAATAAAAATAAAAATAGTTCCAGGAATTTTAAAGATACAGTTTGATTGCATAATAAAAACCTACCAATTTTAATGTTGGTAGGTTTTTATTATGCAATGTTCAGTTGGTATTTACGTTTGTTCGTTAACAGCAAGCTATTTTGCTGCTTATCGAGCAACCATTTGTTCTGAAACATATCGAGCATAAAGTTTATGATTTTTGATCAACTCTTGATGCTTTCCAGCGCCGGTGACCCGGCCTTTTTCGATGAAGTATATCTGGTCAGCATCGACGATCGTTGACAGCCTATGTGCGATGACCAAGGTCGTTCGATTTTTCATCAGCTGTTCAAGAGCTTTCTGCACCATTGCTTCTGATTCAGAATCCAAACTGGCGGTCGCTTCGTCCAACATCAATATTTTCGGATCTCTCAAGAAGGCTCGCGCGATCGCCAAACGTTGTCTTTGACCTCCGGAAACTTTTACACCGCGTTCACCGACTTGAGTATCTAATCGTTCTGGTAAATTTTTAACGAAGCCATCAGCGAAAGCTAATCGCAAAACCCGCCAAAGATCTTCATCGGAATATTTTCCATCCAAACCATAAGTTAGATTTTCGCGAATAGTGCCGGCCATGATCGCAGAATCTTGTGAAACAAAACCAATTTGCGAACGCCATGATTTCAAGGAAATATCTTCGATATTATCATCACCGATCTTTATATAGCCACTAGTCGGATCATAAAACCGTTCAAGCAGCTGGAAGATCGTCGTTTTGCCGCCACCGGAAGGACCAGCAAAAGCAACGATCGAATTTGGTTTTGCAGAAAATGATATGCCTTGTAAGATCGGTTTCCCTTTTTCATATGCAAAGTCTACATTTTCGGCAGCTAAAGTTTTTCCTTGAAGATCAACATCTTGGCCTTGATCGATCTGCTCGACCGGTTCAGCCAGCAAGTCGATCAAACGTTTTGTCGCCCCTTGAGTTTTCGCAAAAGTAGAACCAAAAGTGCCGATACTGACTAATGCAGGCATGATCTGAAACATATACATGATAAAGCTGAACAAAGTCCCGATCGTTGATTCGCCTCTTGCAACACGCAAAGAACCAACAACTAAAATCAAGACAAATAACCCCATCATGACCATCGTCATGATCGGACCCATGACTCCATCGACGATCGCTTCGCGACGACCGAATTTAAACAATTTTTCTATTTGCGAAAAACCCCGGTGTAAAGAAAAATTCTCAGCATCAGATGATTTTACCAAACGCATTTCCGCCAGGGTCTCTTGTGAAGATCCAGTAAATTCAGCCATTGCGTCCTGCGTAGCTCTGCCGACTCGAGAACCAAATACAAAAACCGGTGTAACCAATAAGATCGTCACTGGAACAGCGAGAAAGATCCAGACCGCCATATGCCAATCAGTGGTGAACATCAAAATGACAGCACCGATCATCGAAATCATGCTGGTCAAAAAACCCGGCAGCGAATTAGCGACCAAAGTTTTTACCTGAGCAGTATCACTGGTAAGGCGCGAAGTCGTTTCCCCTGATTTCACTCTGTCAAAATAAGCTATCTTAAAGGATATTAACTTCTGCCAAACGATCTTGCGCAGATTGGCCACCAGCTGTTCACCGGCGACCCCTGTCAAAAAACTGCCGAATGCTGAAACGACAGCTCCGCCGATAAATAGTGCAAACACGAGCATAACTAAATTTCCATCAAGCCGGACCTGACTTATATTCCTGCCGCTAAAAGAATTTATAAGTTGACCGGCGACCCTTGGTGTCAATAAATTAAAAAATACACCGATAATAGAAAAAAGAAGTCCTGATACCATCCAGCGATATTGCGGTTTAGCTCTTTTAATGATGCCCCACATTCCCGATACGCTGGCTTTATTTCGTCGCCGATTTTTTATTTTTAACGATAGTGCCATCGACTATCCTCCTAAGATCTGCTTTTTTAAAACCCGTGGTGCCGATCACCATTTCGATGGCGGTTCCGCAAAAAATTCATAAATCTCTCATCGCCAAAATGATCGCCGGCAGTGAAATGGTGTTCCAGCAAATGATCAAATATCATTTGCTCGCCTTGATCAAGGTTTGATCGAGTCGAATTAATAAAATCAGGTGAAGAAACATGTTGATTCAGCTTATGCAAACTTTTCCCCAATCGATCCAACTCATCTTCGCTAAAAATGTCAAACATTTTGGATCGAAAATCCTGACGATCATGGTCTATTTTGTTTAGATGATCCAGACCTTCAGAAGTTATTTTTAAACGGGTTATCCGAGCATCATATTGATCCTTGATCCTTAAAATATAATTATTTTTTTCCAATTTCCTTATGATCTGCGTGACTGAAGCCGGTTTGATATCCAAAAGTTCTGCAATGGTGCCGGCAGTCAAATCATTTTTCGTTTCTGCCAATATCCTTAAAAGACGTCGACTATTATCAGGTCGCTCATGCGGATGGCCATATAATATTCGCGCCGTCAACCATATCGCCGGCTGGTGAAATAACTGTGTAAATTCTTCGAAAACTTGTCGGTCGTCCATCGTTCCTCCATCATTTAGTTAGTTATAAATAAATTTAACAAAATAATTATAACCGATTTATTTAGTTTAAACGACAAATAACTAAATATTTGCATATCAACAAAATTGACAGACGATATTTCATAGTTTATTCTTTACTAAATAGTAATTATTACTATTTAGTAAAGAAGGAGTTTATTTTAATGGAAAAAACAGATCTATCCAGTGCCTATAGAAGATTAAAAAAACCAAATATAAAAACAAGAAAAAGAGCCCTGAAAATAATCAGAGAATATAAACGCCAGCAAGCATTAAAAAATATTCAAATGAAGGAACTTTTGAATATAAAGGGACAGTGATCGACGACCAATAACATAAATAAACAAAGAGTATAAATATTTTAAAAAATATCTTTTTAAAACCGTTAACCAATTAAAAAAAGTTATAAAAAATGTCAAATAATCTGACATAAAAATGAACAAACGTATAAAAGGCACATATAACCTATCTTAAATAAGAGCTATTTAAGGCAGCTAGCTTATCTATCTCTTATTTTAGGAGGTCTGTTATGAAGTCTGGAATTGCAAAAAATAAAGATGGAACGCGGCGAGCTCTCAGCAACCGCCACGTTCAAATGATCGCGATCGGCGGTACGATCGGTACCGGACTATTCTTAGGATCCGGCAGTACCATCAGCAGGACCGGTCCTTCGATCTTGATAGTCTATTTAGTATTAGGCTTGTTTTTCTTTTTGATGATGCGTGCGATCGGTGAAATGTTTTATTCCGATCCATCTCAACACACTTTTGTTTCGTTTATCTCACGGTACCTGGGTCCAACTGTCGGACATTTTACCGGCTGGACATATTGGATCGGTTTGGTCTTTGTCTGCATGGCGGAATTAACCGCTGTTGCGTCTTATGTCAGATACTGGTTCCCCACCTTCCCTTCTTGGATCGTAGAAATAATTTTTTTGGTCGTCTTAGCCGGGGTAAATTTGATTGCAGCTCGCTTGTTTGGCGAAGCAGAATTTTGGTTTGCGATGATCAAGATCGTCGCTATATTAGCAATGATCGTGACTGGTATTTTTATGATGACCAGCCACTCGGTCACCCCGCTGGGACACGCGTCGTTGTCAAACATTTTTCATAATTATACTTTGTTTCCCCGCGGCGGTTTTAATTTCGTTTCCGCTTTCCCAATGGTTTTCTTTGCTTTTCAAGGAATAGAGTTTGTCAGCATCACCATCGGCGAGGCAAAAACACCCCATGCCGTCATTAAAAAAGCAGTCAACGAAACTTTATTTCGGATATTGCTATTTTATATCGGTGCCTTGATCGTCATCATGGGTATAATACCCTGGACCTCATTATCGCCCGACAGCAGTCCTTTCGTCCAAGTTTTCAGATTAGCAGGTTTTCCAGCGGCTGCAGCTACGATAAATTTCGTTGTTTTGACTTCTGCCGCATCATCACTCAATAGCTGCATTTTTTCAGCCGGCAGACATTTTTATCAGTTAGCCACCGAGGTCCCGGAAAACAGCTGGATGCACAAGACATTTGCAAAAATTTCAAAAAACGGTGTCCCTGCCGCAGCGATCATTTTTTCAGCGATCCTCGTTTTAGTAACACCGCTGATGAGCTTAACAACTGCCGTTAGTTCCGTATTTACGATCGTGACAGGCGTCTCCAGCGATATGTATATCATCGTTTACACCCTAGCGATGCTGGCACATAGAAAATATCGTGCATCAAGTGATTTTCTGCCGAATGGATTTTTGATGCCGGCCTACAAAGTCGCCAGCCCCCTAACGATCATGTTCTTCGGTATAATTTTTATAAGCCTGTTCTTCATTCCTGAAGATATCATCGGCGCGATCGGCGCGATCGTTTGGACTTTGGTCTTTGGAGGCTTGGAATACTTCCGTCAAAAGAAACTGGTGCCATCAAACGTTTGATCATAGAGAGACTAGTTGCCTAGTTAAATAAAAATATTTAATTTTCTTAGAAATAAAAGATAGCAAGAACAGCCAGACCGTTGGCTGTTTTTTATATCAGCTCTTTATCAGCCGGCAAAGCAAGTCAAAAATGGTTTAATGTGTAATAGAAACATCTTTTATAACTTCCTACTATATAATTAGCAGCAAGAATATCGATACCGTTTGCCGGAAAATAAGGAATTTTTAATGTCAACTGTCGTTTTAGCAGAAAAACCAAGTCAAGCACGAGCCTATTTAGAAGCTTTTGCTAAAAGTGTCAAAAAACAGGGCCACTATATAGTTAATGACCCTGTTTTACCCAAAGACACCATCGTCACTTATGCATTTGGTCATTTGGTCGAATTAGCACCGCCGGAAAAATATGATTCAAAATATAAAAAATGGTCGCTTTCCAATTTGCCGATATTTCCCGAAAAATATAAATTTATCGTACCAGCCGGCAAAAAAGAACAATTTAAGATCATTAAGGAGTTATTGACCCAAGCCGAAACGATCGTCATCGCTACCGACAGCGACCGTGAAGGTGAAAATATCGCTTGGTCTATCATCAGACAAGCCAAGATCGATCTAAAGCAAAAGAAATTAAAACGCCTTTGGATCAATTCACTGGAAAAAGATGCCATCATCAACGGTTTTAAAAACTTGCAAGACGGCTGGAACTATTATCCTGTATATCAAGAAGCACAGACCCGTCAGATAAGCGATTGGCTGGTCGGTATGAACGGCAGTCCTTTATATACACTTGAATTAAGAAAAAAAGGTATTCGCGGCGTCTATTCCGTTGGCCGTGTGCAAACACCAACTCTGTACATGGTCTATCAAAGAGATCAGGCGATCAAAAACTTTAAAGCGGAAGCATATTTTGAAATAAACGCTGAAATTTCAGCCGATCAAAGAAAATTCACTGCAAAATTAGATCCCTATCAGCGTTTTAAAAAGCAAGAAGAATTAAATGCATTTAGGAAAAAGAAGGAGCTTCAAGAAAATAAGCAAGATGCTCTGATCAAAGATGTTAAAAAACAGGTCAAAAAAACTAATAGCCCAAGGCTGTTTTCGCTTTCAAGTTTGCAAAGTGCTGTTAATAAAAAATATCACGCCAGTGCCAGCCAAATTCTGCAAGCGGCCCAAAGTTTATATGAGGCTAAATTACTGACATATCCTAGAACTGATTGCAATTATATAACTGAAGAAGAATTTGATTATTTAGTTTTAAATCTGCATAAATACCTGGATCTTGTACCTGGTCAAGTTTCTTTGAACCAAATAGAACCGAACAAACGATATGTCAACGGCAAAAAAGTTCAAGAACACCATGCCATTATCATGACCAAGATCATCCCAAGCAAAGAACGGCTGAGTAAGCTGCCAAAATTGCAGCAGCAGGTTTATGATCTAGTTTTAAAAACGACTCTGGCCATGTTCGCTGAGCCCTATGAATATGAAGAAACTGTGATCAGCATTGAGATCGGCAAGGCATTTTTTAAAGCTAATGGAAATCGGCCAGTGAAAATGGGCTGGAAACGGCTTTTTGAGCAGGGGAATAATGATCAAAACGAAGACGGCGAAAATGTTTTGCCGAAAGTGGAAATCGGCCAACAAGTCAAAGCTGAGCTGAAATGCCCGCAAAAAGAAACGACAGCCCCGGCAGCCTTCACCGAAGGAACGCTGATAACCGCTATGAAAACTGCCGGCCGGACTTTAGATGACGAGCAAGCACAGTCGATCCTTAAAGACGTCGAAGGTATCGGCACCGAAGCGACTAGAGCCAACGTGATCGAATTGTTGAAAAAACGTGATTATTTATTAAGCCAGAAAAATCAGCTGCATGTAAGCCCGCAAGGAATCACCCTCTGCAAAGCAATAAGATCCGAACCCCTGCTGGCAAGTCCGGAAATGACAGCAAAGTGGGAGCTAGCTTTAAAACAGATCAGTCAATCGCAAAGAACGCAAGAAAATTTTTTGCTGCAGATCAAAAAATTCGTCCAAAAATTAGTCGAAGAAGTTCCCCAGCAGCTGTTAAATGATGATCAGCTCAAAAAGCAGTTGCTGTCACAGAAAAGCATCGAAAAACAAGCAGACATAATATTTAAAAATAACGAATTAACTATTTTAGAACGCAAAAATTTCTACTTCATCGAAAACAAAGCAGGCCAAGATTTTACCTTGCCGAAAAAATGGAGCAATGAAACTATCGGTAAAATCGCTGTCAAAGACTTAGCAACTAAGGGACAGACTAAATTATTAAAGGGTTTTAAAAGCAAAAAAGGAAAAAAATTCGACGCGCGGCTTAAATTAGACGGCAGCAGGTTGAGTTTTATCTTTGACTAATACTAATGCTCCTTCAATTAAGCAGGCAGCTGTTAAAGGTATCCGCAAAACAAGACAGATCAACCTGCTTCCACCTTTTTCTTTGCAAAAAAACTGCGCATATCGATCGACCTGAAGCGGACAAAAGCAAGGTAGGCAGCGTTAGCAACGCCTAGTAATTCCCAAACTTTCCAATCATGATTTATCTTACCTATCCTTACAAAAAACAATAAGTCTTCCAAAATCTCTTCAACTAATGCGTGAAGCAATTTATCGATACCCAAATCGCCATTGAATTCACCATTCAAGAACAAAGTGATCAAAAAAATCAATATCCAGCCGATCAAATACTTCTTTCCGCCCTTGGCATACAAGACTTTGCGATAAGCATTTACTTCGCGGCCTTGCTGATCAATAAAAAAATAATCGGATTTGATCCTCATGAATTTTGACTGAAAACCGAAGCTCTGGTAGAAACCAATGACCGTCGCAATAACAAATATCAAAACAGCACTTAAAAGATCATTAACGTTATCAGCATCTAATTTAGAAATAAATTGATACAGACAAAACAGCGGTAAAAACAAGAACCTGATCTTAGTTACACGAGAAAACTCAAATTGATCATAAATGAAATATATTACTACTGCTAAAGAAATTATCGAAGAATATACCACCGCAACTCTCCTTGTTTAGTAAAAATATCACTTTAATCAATTGTAAACGTTTGTAGAGTGTGTCCTAGATTCACGTCAATCAAGCAGCCGCCCCCGGCCACCCAGATACTTGCTGGTCAAATCAAGAAGATGCTCGGCAACATTGTCAATATACTCTTGGCTGGTATGCTCGTTGCCCTGTACGATATAAAAAATGTGTGTGCTGCCAGCCGTAACTTTAGTTTTTTCTACCTGACGGGTTTCCAAATGACAGATAACTTCATTGCTGGCATCAACATAACTATATTCACCGGCTTTGATTTTTTCAGCCGAACCATTTGCCCCGATCGGCACAAAACGTTCCGTACCGTTGGTGATCTTTAGCTCAACATCCCCGTCGATACGATCGATGTCATGCGCACCAAGCGCCAACCGGCTTTGGATGGAAACTAAATTATAAAGGTCGACGACAGGATCAATAGAAAATAAAACTCCCCGTTTTAATATCAGTTTCAACAAGGTCAAAGGCGCAGGCGTGTTGCTGCGCTTAGGAAGGCCGATACTTTTATGAAGATCCCAAAAACCTTGAATGATCGGATCGGCTTTGAGCTGGTCGCGATCGAGACTTTCCAGCTCTTTTTGGATCTCAGTTTTGATAAATCGTGATAAAGCTTCCGGATAACTCCGATTATCGACATTATTTATTTCAACACCGCGGACCTTGACACCAAGATCGATAACTTTCGGATCAATACTGAACTGCATTTGATATTCCTCCATTATTTAAATAAAAAAACACTCGTTCTTATCATTAGATAAGGGACGAATGTTTCCGTGGTGCCACCCAATTTTGCATTATTCTCACAAATAATGCCTCATCGGTATCAGTCAAACCGATACCAGGGAAGTTAACGGTTCCTACCGATCAGTCTTTAAAATAAACTGACAGCTTTACAAAAGACCATATTCACTAGTCTGGCTGCTATCCTTTTTCACCGACCGGATTCTCTTGCGCGCCGTTGCTAATTACTCATCTTCAAGCTTTGTTTGATTAAATTAATAGTAGTTATAACACGCCGCGTTTTTTAAAGCAAGAAAAAATGAACTCAATTTTGTACTGGTTGACCGCTGTGTATTTCAAATCCTGTAGACACAGGAATATTCTCGCCCGTGATCGGATCCGAATCATCAGATGCAAGGAAATATATGGTTTTAGCAACTTGTTCCGGTTCGACCAAACGTTTTAGCGGGCTCGCTGACTTAAACTGATCAATAACAGATTGAGGGTTAGCCTGAAACATCGGCGTATTCGTAGGACCCGGATTAACGTTGTTTACTCTAATGTTGTATTTTCCATAATCCAAAGCCATTGCCCGTACTAAATTAACAACAGCTCCTTTAGCGGCGTTATAAGCAGCCATGTTATAATCACCGGCTAATCCAGAAATAGATGCCGTATTTACTATCGTGCCTCTTTTTTGACTGATCATATCCGGAATAAAAAATTTGGTCATTAAGTAAATAGATTTAACATCGACGGCCATGATCCTATCCCAAGATTCTTCGTCGACCTCATGTAATGCGCCCTTTAGAAAGATACCGGCATTGTTAACGATACTGTCAATATGGCCGAATCGAGTCATAGCGGCACGCTGCAAATCTTGGACCGATCGACTATTTGAAACATTAGTCTGTTTAAACGAAACTTTATCGTGATAATCAGCTTCAAGCCGCTTTAGCGCCCTTTGACCGCTTTCGTCGTTTAAATCGGACATCATAACATTCCAACCTTTTTTCAAAAAAAGTTTGGCAGCGCTCAAACCCATTCCAGATGACGCTCCTGTAATTACGACTGTATTCATAACCCTTCTCCTAACTATCTTTTTTTAAAAGCTTAGTTATTATCATTGTGTCATAAAATATAGTGAAAATAATTACAATTACAAATAATACAGATTTTTGATAACTAACGACATCTAAATTTCTTAATTAAAGTGACGAATTTTCGGCAGGATAATTGAATTAGAATTCAGATATCAAAATAACAAATTTATCAATCCTAGCGAGATGACTCCAGTAACCACAACGAACAATAGATTCTTTGATATTATAGCAGCAGCGATCGTCGGTAATGAAGCCAATAAGTTTTGATAGTTTATTTCCGGCATATGTCCTAAATGCTGAATAAACAAGGATTGAAACCATAATCCCGACATGATAGCGATAGGAACGAAACTCAAGAATTCCATCAGTCCCTTTGGGATCTTAAATTTTTTAAGTACCACCAGAGGAAGAATACGCGACAGCCAGGTCACTAACCCGCAGCCGATGATCGTTAACATAATAAATTTAATTGAAGGCATGTTTAAGTACCACCCCGAAAAAGCAAGAGACTATCACAGCTAATAAAACAACGAATCTTGCGGAAATAAAAATCAGACCAGCATATACCAATACCAGCACCAAACCAACGACTAAAATTTGAACTGCTAATTTAATCGATCTATCAGAAATCAATTGCAGGTACAATAAACCGATAAACATAGCTGTGATCGCAAAACCAAGCCCCAAAGAAGTCGGATCGGTGATCAAGCTTCCCAATAATGCTCCGATAACCGTACCAAAGATCCAGGCGATATAAGCAATGATATTGACAGCATTGAACCATTCAAAATTCAAGCGTCCTTTCGTGTAATTGATTTTATTCATGCCAAGAGCAAAACTTTCATCAGTTAAAAAAGTACCGATCAATATATTCTTGATCATTGACTCCGGTTTAAAATACGGCGCGATCGCAGTCCCCATTAAAATCATCCTAGAATTGATTATGAATACGGAAAAAATTATTGTTGATATCGAATCATGGGCTAAGAGCATAGCGACCAGTACAAATTGTGCCGAACCCGAATAATCGAACAGCGAAATTATTACGACCAAAAACAAACTGAGCCCAGATGACCGGCCGACTATTCCAAAAGCAGCGCTGATGCCGATATATCCGAAAACAGTTGGCAAAGCCTCTTTTATGGCATTTTTAAAAGTTAACGAATCATTCAAAATAGGAGTCCTCTTTTTAGTTGATATTTAACCTAAAAAAATAAAGCATTGTTTCAATAAATATCAATACTAAAATAATTAATAGATAAAGCGACTTATAAGAAAAAGAATCAATTACGAAGGCACCGCTAAATTATTTAAAAGCGAAAGCCAAAACGAGACCGTTATCATCTTTATCCTCATAAGCAGGTTCCCTTTCAGCCATTTAAAAAGTTTTGATATTTATCAATGCATTTTAAGATTTGGCCGCGTTCTTGCTGAAGTTCATTTATCTGATGGTCCAGTTCTTCTAAATGCTTTTTTAATATTACATTGCGCCTTATCAAAATGCTTTCAATACAAATATCTGACAAATCAGAGTTGATAACACAATCCTCCTGACCAAAAGACAGCATGTCGTTAATAGATAAACCGAGTAATTTCAAATCTTTGATAAAAATAAGCAGATCAAGATCTTTCTTAGAATAAAGGCGTCTGCCGCTTTGATCTCTTTTTATGCTGCATAACAAACCTATTTTTTCGTAATAACGTAAAGTGTATTCTGAAAAGCCGGTCTGTGTTGCGATCTCATTAATATTCATCACAAAGCATCTCCTATTGACTTGTTGAAATGAATATAGCACTTACAGTCGGCTCTAAGTCAACATAATATTGATAAATCGATCCGGTCCTGAATAAAAATTTCCTTTTTTCAATATTAACGAATACTGGATTTAACAAATATGTGAATAATATTACAATGTAAGTGGAAACTAAAGAAAAGAGGTCGTTTTCAATGGATGGTAAAGTTGCTGTATTGACTGGAACCGAGAATATTGAAGTTAAAAAACTGCCTGTTCCAGAAATAAATGACGATGAGATGTTAGTCAAAGTCGAAGGCTGCGGTATCTGCGGTACTGATGTTTTCGAATATAAAAGTGATCCGTTCAACTATATACCGGTAAATCTAGGCCACGAAGGTACCGGGGAAATCGTTAAAATCGGTAAAAATGTTAAAAAAGATTGGACCGGAAAGGATCTGAAGATCGGTGATAAAATCGTTTGCGGTCCTGCTCCAAGCGGCGATATTTATGGTTTGATGGGCGGCAAAGAACACTACTTTAACGGTTGGCTGGCAAATTACATGGTCATAAATCCCAACAGTGTTGTTTTCAAAGTCAGCGATATGCCCCTTGATCTGCGTATCTTGATCGAACCAGCTGCTGTTTCATGCCACGCCCTGGCAAAATCAAAAGAAATTTATGACTTCAAACACAGTTCGTCAGTCGCAGTCCAAGGAGTAGGACCGATCGGGCTGATGGCCGTAGCACAAATGAAGACAATGGGTGTCCGCCATATAATTGCCATCGACAGCAATCAAAGCAGATTGGAATTGGCAAAAAAGATCGGGGCCACCGAGACAGTCAACATTTCAAACGGCGACCCAGCTGATAAAGTCAAAGATTTGACTGACGGCAAAGGTGTTAACTTCGTTTTTCAGTGCACCGGATCGACAGCTGCCGCAAGTACAGCTTGGAAATTATTATCAGATCATGGAGGTATATGCGAGGTCGGCTTTTTCGTAGATAACGGCGAGGCAAAATATAATCCGCATTTCAATATTTGCATGCCGGAAACCAAAGTCACCGGTTCATGGGCATATCTTCCAGAAGATTGGGTCGAAGCAACCGAATTCCTGCGTGAAACAAAAGACGAAGGTATCGACATGACACAATTGATAACCGACGCATATCCGCTCGATCAAATCAACCAAGCGATGGCGAAAAACATAAGCGGCACCGGCGTAAAGATCGTTTATAAAAATAACGAATAAAGCATTTTAAAATGAAGATTCTTGATAAACCAATTTAGCTCGCAAACTAGATTGGTTTTTGTTAAACTCAAAAATAGATTCAGTCCAGTGAACAGCGAGGAAATGCTATGTCAGAATTACTGGTCGTTACGACCGAAAATATTCCAGGAAAAAAATACGAGGTTATTGGTGAAGTGTTCGGTTTAACGACCCAATCAAAAAATATTTTCCGAAATATAGGTGCCGGTCTCAAAAATATTGTCGGTGGTGAAATAAGGGATTATACGCAAATGCTCGAAGAATCCCGCCAGGTAGCTATTCAAAGATTACGAGAGAATGCCGCTAAAATGGATGCAGATGCCGTAGTAATGATGCGCTTTGACTCTGGTTCGATCGGCAATGACATGCAATCGGTAGCAGCATACGGAACCGCAGTAAAATTTGTTTCTTGATATTAAAAGAGTCGATCCATTAGCGATACTAAAATAGAAAATTTATTGGACACAAAAAATCAGCAGAATTCCTGCTGATTTTTTTAAATCAAAGCTTATTATTTTTTTGAAGATATTCTATTTTCTTTTCAAAATCATCAACGACTGCGCGAACATTTTGCTGACCTCTCCATCCAGAATAACCAAACAGCATCATGCCGATAAATCCGATCGCAAATAAGACGATCCCTAAAATATTCAGCCAAAACGATTTATCATGAAAGAAATAAATGAGGACTATTCCAACTCCGCTTAGGATCGTAAACAGTTGAAACCAATAACCTAAATTTCTCAACATGTGTTTTTGGTAGGCAACTTCGTGTTCATAGCCTTCTTTTAATTCATCAAGTGTCATTTGCTTTTCTCTTTTTAAAAGGATCAAAATTTAATAAGAAAGTCCAGGGTTGAAGAATCCCAGCAGAACGCCGACCAAAGAAATAACCACCAAAATTATCATCGTCCAGATGGCAGAAACATGACGCTTGGCCATCAGCCACCAGCAGAAAAAGGTGACGAGTACTGTCAATAATCCCGGATAGATGCTATTCAGCCGGTCTTGCAGATTCAAAAATATTTTACCATCGGCACCGCGCAATCTTAATGAGGTCGTCACATTGACCCATGATGCTAAGACACCGCCAACGACCATGCTTCCAACGATTCCAATGGCACGGCGAAGAGCTGCACCTTGTTTGCCGACCAAAAAGCTGACAGCCTGGTCACCAAAACGATAACCGCGGAAGTACAAGAAGCGCTGACCAAAATAGGCGATCAAGACCCAGGTCACGATGTAAAAAATAGCTCCGACCGGCGAGCCGCCAGATGACATGCCAAGGGAAATCCCTAAAAGAATAGGTATCAAAGTACCATCGATCAAAGAATCTCCGATCCCAGCGATCGGTCCCATCAGACCGGCACGCATATCATTGATAGTTTCACCGCTGATCTCTTTGCCATTAGCACGGGCTTGTTCCATACTTGCCGTAATACCAACGATAACAGTGCCTAACATCGGATTAGTATTGAAAAAGGCGGTATAAGCATGAATAGCCTTCACTTGATCATCGTGGTTCGGGTACAATTTCCTGAGGATCGGCAGCATTGAAGACATATAACCGAAAGTCTGCATGTGTTCCTGTGAGAAACAAGTCAACGCTCCCCAGAACCAGCGATGAAAAGATTTAGTTAAAGTTTTATGATCGAGTTTTTTTAATTCATTAGTATTATCCATGATCAAATATCCTCCTCATCGTCACCGGATGCTGCCGACGCCGCAGCACCGCCGCCGCCAGAAGATGATCCATTAGCCATCTCTATTTCATAAACTATTACTGCAAACAGCAAAGATACAACTGTAACAGATACTAAGTTAAGGTGTAACGAAGCAGCAAGAGTGAAACCAACAAGAAATGGAATAAAGTCGACTGCATGATCAACGATCTGACGCAGCAGTATCGCAATACCAACACAAGGAAGCATTCCTCCGACCGTGAATAAAGTCTTCATTGCAACACCGTCCATCGGCAAAGCATTTCTCAAAGCAGTAACGGCAGTCGCACCATAATAGGTAAACAGCATCGTTGGCAGAAAAGAGAAGATCGCATGCGAGATCCATGGCCAGCCAAAATTTACTGCTGTTAATTTATTCAGCCTGCCATTATGAACATCTTTCCAGCCGAATGATTGCCAAACCAGGTTCAAAGTTGCCACGGCGTAATACAGAACCGTGCCGACTAAGGTACCGACAGATTGTGCCAAATTAGCAGCGGAACCGCTAAGCGGATTCAATCTTTGTGATGAAATAGCGACCATCGCCAGCGGTATACCGATATACGAAATAGCACGAACATCGGCTGAAACTGTTCCGCCCGGTGTTACTAAAGCGATGTAAACCAATTGCATCGCAACACCGCAAGCGATACCAAGCGGAATATTGCCAAGGATAATACCGCAGACAAGTCCGCCGACTAACGGACGACCGATCGTATAATTGCCGACAGCCTGCCCGGCCATACATGAGTTAGAACATAAACAAGCAAATAATCCAAGGAGAGCTGCTTGTAACCAGCTAATTGTCATTTTTATTTACCTTCTTTTTTGCAAATCAACTTTTAATAACCAAACCGGGATTTGAATTTATCCCAATTTCCGATTCTCTGATCCGGTAATAAAGCAAAGTCAACTTTATAACCGGCTTTCTCAATTTCTTCAAAAGCTGCACCTTCTTCTTTGGTAAATGACTGATTATCGCCTAGTTTGATCGCTCCATTACGATCATTACCGGGGCCGACGATCACAGTTTTTATATCTCCCGGTACAAAATGCATATCGACTAATATTTTTTTCATGTCCTGCGGACTTTTAGTGATCAGAAAATACCTAGTAGCAGAACTTAAAACTTTATCTTTAACTTTGTCAAAATGATCAAGTGTCCAAACAAAAGTTTTCTTATCAGATGCAGCCTTATAAGCTTCCGATAAAATATTATTATTTGCCGCTTTATCATTGACAGCTATGATACCGTCACACGGATATTCTTTACCCCATCTGATGGTGATCAATCCGTGGATCATTCGGTCATCGATTCGAACAAATGATATTGCCATTCTTAAACCTCCTTAGTCCCTAAATATTCTCATCAGACGTTCCCGACGAGAGTGATATATCAAATTGCTTAATAGATCCGGTTGCTTCTGAAATTATTTTGTCCTTTAAGTCCGAAACAGCCATACTATCTTTTGACATCATTGCTGTTAAGGCCATCGGAAAATTCATTCCACCAAGAACGAGACTATCCCGCAGCTGGCCATGGCGATGTAAAACATTGCAAACGGTCGTTAAAGGGCTCCCACCGATAATGTCGGCCAAGACAATAAATTGCGCATCTGCCGGCAATTTCGATAAAATTTTTTCCAGTTTTTCAGCCAAATCATTTAAAGATTCATTTGGTTTCAGCCCTATTGCAAATGCAGAATTTATTACATCTCCGGCAAACATGCTGAGTGTTTGTCTCAATCCGCTTGAAAAATCTCCATGACTTACAAGAAGCAAATATTTCATTTAATCTAATCCTTTCACTGTGATTTTTTATTCTTTTAAATGATATTGATTTAAAAATCACTACCGAAAGATCACTCAACTCGAAGATACTTTGATAATCGTCATGGATGAATAACCTCGCTAACCAGAATTACGTAAGCTTTTTATATTAACCTGGACTTGGATTAGTAATAGCGCTTACAATGATTATGTTAAACACAACATCAAAGAAAGTCACTTATAAAAAGTGCTTATTATCCTACATTAGTGATTAAGAGGTATTCATTTTGAATGCGATCGAAAAACTTTATTCAACCTTGGTCCAACAATTCCCTAACGCAAAGATCACGACCGAACAAGCAGCAAAAACGATCGGTCTGACCCGCGGAGTGACCAGCAGTTATCTATCGAAACTCGCAAAACAAGGAAAATTGATCAAAAGTTCAGGCAGACCGGTATACTGGCAGATCAAATATGAAAAAACTTTTTTTGACCAGCTGATCGGAGCGGAAGGAAGCTTAAAAAATGATATTCAACATGCGATCGAAGCGATCGTTTACCCACCATATGGTTTACCGATCTTTATAACCGGAGCGGAAGGCAGCGGCAAGTTATTTTTTGCAAAAGCGATCTACAGAGAAACGATAAGACGGGCTTTAGTCAACAAAAACGCTCGTTTTAAGATAATCGATTGCGAGGCTTATCCAAATCAGTCCGAACGGTTCCGAGAAGAAATAATACCAAAATTCAGTGATCCGGCTGGCGGCGATATTTTTCTTTATATAAAAAACATCCAAGTATTAAGCACAAGCGACCAGTATTATTTATTCACAAATTCAAAACAACAAAAAAATATTCGCTATATTTATTCATCAGACACTGAAATATATGAAAAAATAAAGGATTATTTTAAAAATGCCATAGTGCAAATACAAATAGAAGCTTTGAGCAAGCGTCCTTTTCGTGAAAAAATATCATTCATTGCCGCTGATCTGCAGGGACAAGCGGATCAAATAAATAAAGAAATATCTATATCTCCCGACCAGCTTATCAAATTAACTGAGTCAAGCCGGCAAAAAAGCATTATCGGTTTAAACAAATATATTCAATTAATGTGCGCCGAAGCTTACGCAAGATCTGACGGCAAAAAACAATTAGTCATAGGAAAAATATCAAAAAACTCATTTTTGATCAAAGCTCGCCAAAATACTTTGCAAGAAAACATTGATAATTTATATTCCGCTTTGATCCAGATCGATCAGGATCCGGCAAATATATTTGAACAATTAAAAGCATCGCTCAAAGAAAAAAAGCCGATAAGCGAACAAAGTTTTTTGGTCATCAAAGCCCTGAACCGCATCAGTACCATGACAAATGAAATACTGTCGAATACTTTTTCACAAACAATACAACAAAGCATAAAGAAAAATATCACCGAGGTGTATGGTGTGTCTTTTCCACAAGAAGAATCCTTTTGGCGCAACGTTGGATCAGCTTTTTTGCTCGCGAATCTTTATAAAGATAACAAAAAAACAGCTGGGGTCAGGTACAGTCTGCAAACGATCATCAAGAAAAATTATCCAAGAAGCCTTTATTTATACAAAAAACTTTTATCAAAATTAAAAGTACCGATCGAACACAATGATTATTGTTATTTACCATTTTTCGTGCTCATGTCGCAATCTGCTGAAAAAATAGAATCGATAAAATATAATGCAATAATCCTGACTCACGGTAAAAGTACTGCAGCAAGTATTCAGCAAGTAGTAAATTCCTTATGCGGAAACTTCCTTTTTGAAGCTTTTGACATGCCGCTCGATATATCTATAAATGAAATAAATTCTTATGTACAAGAGTATTTAAACAAGCAGAGTTCTTCAACGAACGGAAATATCATTTTGTTCGATATGGGTTCTTTAGGCCAAATGTTTCGGGAAATAAAAAAGATATCTAATCAAGAATTACTAGTGATCAATGATGTTTCAACGGCAATGGCTCTTGATATCGGCCTGCGGATCCAGCGGAACGAGGCTTTTCAAACGATCGCAGAAAACAGTCAAAAGTACGGTTTGACGACAAAAGCCCAATATTATGAAGGGCTGTCCAATAAAAAAAATATCATAGTCTCCTGTATGTCTGGTGCAGGTCTTTCAGAAGAATTGAAAAAATTGATCGAAACGACTCTTTCAAACTCGCTTGAAATCATAACTGTGGATTATAAGCAGCTATATGATCTTCTCAAAAATCACGATAAAAAATTTTTTGCTAATACAAGATTAATAATGACAACGACCGATATCAACAGTGAGATAACTGAAGGATCGGGAACTGAAATTTTTAACGTCTACAGTGTTTTCGATCAAAAGTCATCATTAAAACTCCAGAAGGTCTTGCGAGAATCAGGCGAAAACCAGAAATCGATAAATTCTTTGATCGATAAATTGCTGCGTTTTCTATCGATCGAAGGTATCAAAGGCAGATTACAGATCTTAAACCCCGATATCGTTATTGAAGACAGCCAAGAGATCGTTAAACATTATGAAAACTTCTACGATGTCAAATTTGATGCAAGATTAAAATTAAATCTTTATATGCATATATCTTTGATGATCGAAAGAATGATCATCAGCCGTCATTTGCAGCAAAGTACGATCGATAAAACATTGCTCAGCAGTCAAGAACAAGATTTCTTCTCATTATCCAGCGGCATTTTCCAACCGCTGGAACAAAAATTCAACATTACGATACAAGATCACGAAATAGACTTGCTGTATCAATTATTAAAAGACTATCTTTCTTAATACTTTTGAGTCGGCAAATATTTCCATAAAGAAAGCCTTAAATTTAGACAAAAAATAAGCCTCGTTACTGAGGCTTATTTCTTTCTATCTATTCTCGTAAAATATTTTATTGGTCGATATATTCCTTAGTTGAAGCAATAATGTCTTGTAATCCCTTTTTAGCATCAGCGAAAAACATTTTCGTCTGAGGCAAAGAGAACAAAGGATTAGCGACCCCGGCATAACCAGTACTCATCGAACGCTTGATAACGACGACTGACTTGGACTTATCAACATCCAAGATCGGCATCCCCGAAATACTGTTGCCGCTCTGACGTGCCAGCGGGTTAGTAACATCATTAGCTCCGATAACCAAAGAAACATCAGTATTGCCAAACATAGAGTTTGCTTCATCCAACTGTTTCAATTGATCATAAGGAACGTTGACATCGGCCAGCAAAACATTCATATGGCCAGGCATACGTCCAGCAACCGGGTGAATAGCATAGTCGACATTGATACCATGATCAGTCAGCAGTTTTGCCAATTCAGCAACTTCATGCTGAGCTTGGGCAGCGGCAAGGCCATAACCGGGGACGACCATCACGTTGTGCGCGTAAGCCAGCTGAAGACCGATATCATCGGCGCTGGTCGAAACAACTTTGGCATTTGCCGCATCGTCACCGGCACTGCTGGACTCGCCTTCTCCAGTACCAAAACCGCCGGCCAAAATATTAGCAACTGAGCGGTTCATAGCGTCGGCCATCTGCAAGGTCAA
Source organism: Oenococcus alcoholitolerans (assembly GCF_051852995.1). GTDB lineage: Bacteria > Bacillota > Bacilli > Lactobacillales > Lactobacillaceae > Oenococcus > Oenococcus alcoholitolerans. The sequence continues at coordinate 264,726 of NZ_CP176042.1, read as the reverse complement.
AATGGTACCGGCAGCACCGACCAAAGCACCGGCAATGATCAAAACTTGATTATCGATAACAAAACCAGCAAAAGCAACTGCTAAACCGGTAAAGGCGTTCAATAATGAAACGACGACCGGCATATCTGCTCCGCCGATCGGCAAGGCCATCAACAGACCGAAAATCAAACTAGCAGCCAAAGCCAAGATCAGATACCAGTAATTATCACTTTGTCCGATCATCAAAAATGCCGAAACAAGGATAGCCAAAATAACAATGATATTTATAAAAGGACCAGCCGGAATATGAACCGGTTTTCCAGATATTTTGCCCGACAGCTTGCCTGTAGCGATCAGTGAACCTGAGAAAGTGATCCCGCCGATCAAGACATCCAAAAAGACCGGAATAGACAAGATCAGCGAAAGATGACCGGAAGCAGTCAGATAATCAAAAATACCAATGACAGCGGCAGCACCGCCGCCAACAGCGTTAAATAACGAAACCAACTGCGGTACATCGGTCATTTGGACTCTTTTAGCACGAAGGAATCCATACAAGATCCCCAGCAGCAAGCCGACGATCAAAACGATCCAGGCAGTAACATTAACTTTTCCGTCAGTGATCAACTGGATCAAAATCATGATCACAGCCAAAATCATGCCGACAAATGATAAACGATTTCCAGATTTGGCAGTTTTCGGGCTGCGCATTAAATGGACACCGATAACATAACAAAAAGCACAAACTAAATAGATCAGTGAAGCCGTTGTTGTTAAACCGTTCATTTATTAGCCCCCTCTTTACCGGCCGGTTTGCGATCAAACATGGCTAGCATACGATCAGTAACGGTATAACCGCCGGTAACATTGACAGCCGCAAAAAAAGCAGCTAAAAAGACTAAAATATATAACAACCAATTATCAGCTTCTGCAGCAATGGCAAAGGCACCAACGACGACGACACCATGGATCGCGTTTGCACCTGACATCATCGGCGTTTGTAAAGTCGATGGTATCTTAGACATAACTTCAAAACCAACCAGCAGGCTTAAAACAAAAATCGCCAAATTAGTATATAGTTCTTGACTCATTTATTTGACCTCCTCCTTTTTTGTTTCTTCTTTAGCGCTCAGACCATAGCGGCGCCTTAGAAAAGCAGAACTTATTTCTCCGTTAGATGTCGCTACAAGATCCTTTAAAACATCGTCTGACAGATCAAGCGATAATTTTTCATCTTTAACGATGTAATTGATAGTGTTTTCGATATTTTTAGAGTACATATCAGAAGCTGATTTTGCTATCTGGCTTGGCAGATCGCCAGCCCCGATAATGATGGCACCGTTTTTGGTGGTAACAGTCGTCTCTGGTTTTGAACCTTCAACATTGCCGCCCAAATCAGATGAACCAAGATCAACGAAAACCGTGCCGGCCTTGGCAGCCTCGACCGCTTTTTTCGATACAACGACTGGCGGTTTTTGTCCCGGGACTTGAGCCGTAGTGATAATAACATCATTTTCCTTAATGAAACCCTCTAATTCAGCTTGTTGAGCTTTTCTCTCATCATCGTTCAAAGCTCGTGCATATCCATTTTCATCCTTGACTTGAACTGAAGATATCAAAGCCTTAGCAGCCAAAGACTCGATCTGATCACGAGCATCTTCACGAATGTCATAACCGGAAACGACGGCACCCAAACGATGCGCAGTACCGATCGCCTGTAATCCTGCGACAGCGGCACCAATGACCAAAACTTTGGCAGGCCGGGCTGTACCGGCAGCTGTCATCATCATCGGAAAATATTCCGGATAAGCATTAGCAGCCATCAAAACAGCCTTATAACCGGCTATTGATTTTTGTGATGAGTTCGCATCCATATTTTGTGCACGAGAAACAGTACGCGGCAATAATTCAAAAGATAAAGTATTTACACCGGCACTTGCTATTTTTGTAAACAGTTCTTGTGCTGAAAAGGGATTGAGCATACCGATCAATGTCTGACCCTTTTTCAATCGTTCGAGATCACTATCTATCGGACGATAGACGGTCGTGACTATGTCAGCTTTAAGTGCGGCCAAATGAGTGCCTAGTTCAGCACCAGCAGCAGTATAATCTTCATCTGAATAAAAAGCCCCCTGGCCGGCTCCCTTCTCGATCACTACCTTGAATTTCTTCTTATTAAGTTTGCTAACAACATCTGGCGTTAAAGAGACCCGGTTTTCACCTTTTTTCTCCTTAAGCGCCGAAATTACTAAAGGCATTAACTATCCTCCTTCTTTATTTTTTAAGCAAACGCTTCCAAAAATCATTTTAGTCTTTTGAAAATAAATAGAAAGTGAGTGCTTGTTTATTTGTGAAAATTATTTTCATCAAGGAAAAATAATTTTAATTTTTTTGCTGCCAAACAAAAGAATAATAATAATCAGGTTTTGTCAATAGGAACTCCGGCGGTACGCTCGGACTCCAAGAATCATCACCGCCGACTCCCATGACAAAAGCATCAAGATCAAGCCACAAACCTTTTTCTTCGGTCAACAGATGGCGATGATCGACTCTTGCAAGCTGCTTTTGACTATAACGGCTCAGATTAAAAGCAAGCGGTTGGTGATCGACAGCGGTAATCGATTGATCAGCGAAACTTAACTGATCAACACCAGTCCGCAGCCCGTTTTCGCTCGGAAAAACATAAGGAGTGAAGAGTTTATCGATATCAAGGTGCCAATTTCCATAAATTGCAGCGGCTCTTCGGTCTGGATAATTTTCCAAAGGACCAAGACCCTTATAGTCAACGAAATCAGCATTTACATCAAGCTGGACTTTCATACCGATCCGTGCGGGAGCCGGATAAGCCGAATCGCGCTGGATTTGATTAGATACCTTCAGCGAACCGTCATTTGTAAAAAGATACTCTTTATTGGAAACGAACAAAACATCCCCGTCATGATTAACAAAATGATGCTTTGTCTTGATCAAGACATCATTGCCAAAACGATCTGCTTGAAAATCGACCAAAATAGCATGCAGATCGTAAAGACCTGCTGCCTTCCAACGCTGATACCAAGCATTCGGATCGATATTATCAGCTTCGCTGACCCCGATATCGTTGTCCAAAGGCGCACGGGTAAACTGGTCAGTCAGAGGCGAGATCAGCTTTTCTTTTCCTTGATCGACCCAGCTGTTCAACCAACCGGTTTTTTTGCTGAAGGAAAGCTGCTGATCCGGCAAACTAAGCGCCAGCTGGTCATCGCTGTGAATAAATTTTATTTTTGGTCCATCCGCCGCAGAAAAAATCTTTTCGGCAGCGATATTCCGATCTTTTAAGAAAAATTGCTGATGAGCTAATTCAAAACCAGCTTTGATCAAAGGATCATCCTCTACCTGCAGTATTTTCAAATTCAAGTAAACCGGTCGATCGTCTTTCTCAAAAGGAGGAATCGCAAAGGTAATTTTTTGACCCGGAGCAAAGTGCAATTCTTTTTCATGCTGATAAAAAATTTTTTGACCGTTGAATAATTGACAAACTAGTTTAACTTCAACAGTTTTGAACTGATAATCACTTTTTATGGAAAAACTTTCAGCGGTTTTGAGCGGGTCTTTATCAAGCGCAAATTGGAAAAATTGCTGGCAATATTTTACTTCCGCCAGGGCTGGTTTGGCACTGCGGTCGGGAAATAAGAGCCCGTCTAAACAGAATTGGCGATCGTTGGGTTTGTCTTTAAAATCACCGCCATAGGCATAGTAAGTTTTCCCCTGCTGATCTTTTTTTGCTAATCCTTGATCGACCCAATCCCAAATAAAACCGCCTTGCAGCCGCGGAAACTGTCGAAAAGCCTGCCAATATTTGGCAAATGAGCCTAAACTATTGCCCATATCATGAGCATATTCGCATAATACTAAAGGTCTTTTTTCACCAGGCAAACTGATCCATTTTTTGATCGACCATTTTGAATTAGCAGAAAAGATTTGATCCTGGTCGACCCTGGCATACATCGGTGCAATGATATCAGTCGCATCACTATCGGCCCCGCCGCCCTCGTATTGGACCAAACGGCTTGGATCTTCTTTTTTTAACCAGTTGTACAAAGCTGCATGATTGCGGCCATAGCCGGACTCATTGCCCAATGACCAAATAATGATCGAGGGATGATTAAAATCACGCTGAAGCATTCTTGTTACACGATTTGCCATCATCGGTAAATAGTCAGGATCGTCCGTCAAACGGTTCATCGGTACCATACCGTGAGTTTCAATATTTGCTTCATCTACTAAATAAATTCCATAGCGATCGCAAAGATCATACCAGTAAGGATCATTGGGGTAATGCGAGCAGCGGACAGCGTTAAAATTAGCCTCTTTTAAACGGCGGATATCTTCCAGCATCGTTTGATGATCAACATAATAACCGGTCGCGGCGGTAAATTCGTGTTTATTGACGCCGCGGATCAGCAGTTCTTTGCCATTGATCTTTATTAATCCCTGATCGATCTCGACTTTGCGAAAACCGACCATAGTTTTTTCAGCCTGAATCAGCTGTCTGTTTTTATCGAATAATTCAACGACCAATCGATACAGATCCGGCTGCTCGCAAGACCACAGCTTGGGATCTTCAACTGTCATCTTGTTGACCGCCAGATCTTTATAGCCGCCTCTTTCATCAATATCGTCAGTAGAAAAATCAGCTGTTTTTTCTTGTATTAAGCGGTGGCCGAAATAAAGTTTCGTTTTCAAAGAAAAATCCTGATAAGAGCTGCCCTTGGTCAGCCTGCTGGTCACGATCAAATCGGCCCGATCAAAATCCTGATCAAGTTTGGTTTGATAACGAAAATCCTCGATCGCTGTTTTTGGCACACGATAAAGTTTGACTTGACGAAAGATCCCGGACATCCTCCACATATCTTGATCTTCCAGGTAGCTGCCCTTAGACCAGCGGAATACTAAAGCAGCGATACGATTATCACCTTTTTTCAAATGATCCGTGATGTCAAATTCTGCTGTTAAGCGGCTGTCTTCAGAGTAACCGATCCAATCACCGTTGACCCACAAATAAAAAGCCGATCCGACACCCTCAAAGGAGAGCCTGATCCGATCTTGGCCAAGCCAATCATCGTCTAAACGAAAATTTTTCGAGTAGCAGCCGACTGGATCATCATCAGGGACTTGAGGCGCATCGGCTTTGAACGGATATTCAACATTGGAATAAATCGGTTTGTCATAACCGGAAAGCTGCCAATTGCCAGGGACTTTTATCTGATCATGGTCATCTAGATCAGCGAGTGACCAGCTTTCCGGCACTTGCTGGACTGAAGGAAAATAGCTGAAATTCCACTGGCCGCTTAGATTTTTAACAGTTTTATCAAAATCATCATTCAAAACGTCTTTTTCAAAACGAAAGAAATTCATCGGTACATGCATTGGCAGCCGGCCAATACTCAAAACAGAAATATTTTGCCAGTCATTACGGGCGACCACTTGTTTGAAACTTATTATTTTTTTCATGAATTACTCCGGTAAATAAAAAACCGGTCATTTGTTTTTTTAACGAATGGCAGGTTTTAAACATAGTAAATATTATTTTTTCGTCAATCTAAATATTGGATCATTTTTATCAACATGACCGTTTTCTTTTAGCAAGTCAAAGTCAGAGATCTCATCAGAATTAGTAATAACAGCAGCGACCGTATCGTCATAGCCGGCTTTTTTGATAGCCGGATCCCAGAATTCGATCAAAAGATCACCGCGTTTGACCCGCTGACCGCGCTGGAAGTAATTGATGAAGCCGGTACCGCGCATATTGACGGTGCCGAAACCAACGTGGATCAACGTGACGATGCCGTCATTGGAAACCAAACCAACTGCATGCCGAGTGGAAAAGGTTATCCTGACTGTACCATCAAAAGGAGCATAGATGCGGCCATCGCTAGGCTTGATGGCAATGCCGCGTCCCATAGCACCGGAAGCAAAAGTTTTATCTGCGACCTTGCTTAAGTCAACCAGGTCACCGGCTACTGGGGCAAAATAATCGAATTGACCCTCTTTCAAAGCCGGAACCGTGACTTTTTCGCCAGATTCCTTTTCAACGGCGACGAAATTCTTGCCCCAGGTCTTCTCCAATTTATCAACGATCTGAGCATGAGCTTTTTCGTCCAAAGTTATCTTCTTATAAAAGACATATGCACCGATCAAGACCATGATCAGCGGCAGACCGAACATCATGACTTTAAAAATCAGCTGTCCCTGTCCAGTTACGGAACTGGCAGAAGCACCGGAAGTCATTCCAGCCCAAACAGCCGTTAAACCAACGACTCCATTTGAAACCGCACCACCGAACTTATCGATCAAAGGACGAACAGAAAGTGTCAAACTTTCATCACGATGGCCGAATTTCAATTGACCATATTCAACCGAATCAGTGATCGTCATCAAGACGACCAAGAATATCAACGGCTGCGGTATAAAGAACAGCTCAGCTGAAATCAAAACCAGCAAAAGTGATTTACCAGCAAAGAAGAAGGAGATCAAACCGATTATCATAATACCGATCGAGAAAAAGAAGACGTTTCTCCGGTTGAATTTTTTAGCCAATGGTGGAAAAGCAAGAACGGCGATCAAACCAACAACCGTGTTCAAGAAGGCTAAAATCGAATATTGCCGTGAATTACCAATGATAAAGGTAAAGTAATAAAGCTGAAGAGCATTAGTTATCTGAATAGCTGCTGTGTAAAAAAGATAAGAAAGCGAGAGCCACATCAGCTGATCATTTCGCGTCAGAACATGGAGAACATCACCGATCGTGGTCTTTTCGGTATTCTTACGCAAAGTAGAATTGATTTCTTTTGTTCCTAATCCGACTCCAACGGCCGAGATCCAAGAAACAAAAGCCACGAACAAAGCAAATATGAACCAGCCGCGGTTATCGCCTTGGCCATTATTGTCATTAACTGAAAAGAATAAAACCATCGGCGTAACGATAACACCGACCAAATTAGCACCGATCGTCGAACCGACACGAGCATAGGTCGCAGTTTTTTCACGTTCATGCGAATCAAACGAAAGCGCCGGTATCATTGACCAGAAACTGACATCTTTAAATGAATAAAAAATATCCATCAATATATAAAGGATGGCAAATATTATCAAAAATAAGACTGGATTAGAATTATCCAAACCGCCAAGATCAGTAAAGAGCAGAGCGATCGCAACCGAACTGACAGTAGCACCAGCGATCACCCACGGTTTGAATTTGCCCCAGCGAGTAGTCGTATTATCGATCGTGTTTCCAATATAAGGATCGATCAGCAATTCAACGACACGTAAAACCGTGATCACCAAAGTTATGTAGCCGATCATTTGTGCTGCTCTGGGACCCGTGACGTTACTAAACAAATGAGAAGTAACGAACATTATGAAATAGGTCGACAGGGTACCATAAAACATGTCATGTCCGAAAGCACCAAAGGAATATGCTAAACGAGGAACAAGCGAATGTTTTTTAGTTTCCATATTTTTCTCCTAAAGGGTAAAACAATTTTGAACCCAAGAAAAATCGTAAGCGCTTTCAGACAATTTGTCAAATAAATTTAGTAAATTTTTTAATTTTGTTGTCCAGGCCGAATTTATAAATCACAAAACTGATAAGATTTACTCAAAAGTAACAAAAATATAAAATCAGTTTGGACATATAGATGGCAACTATCAGAGAAATTGCAAAATTAGCCGGTGTTTCACCAAGTACCGTTTCAAGGATCCTCAACAGAGACCCGCTTTTGTCTGTTAAAAAGGCAACTAGAGAAGAAGTTGAAAGGATCGCTGCAAAATTAAATTATCGCTCGGTCCATCAAAGCAAAGAATCAAAATTAAAGCGGGTAGCGATCGTGACCAGCATGTCGGAAAAAAGAGAGATCGAAGATCCCTATTGGCGCAATATCCACCGCAGTATCAAACAATCAGCCCGAAAATACGGACTCGAAGTAGCACGGATAATCCGCTTGAGCGACAAAAAAAACAAACAGCCGGCAACTGTCTTTGGATCAATATTCTTCAATAATCCTAACTGGTGATCTCTCGGAAAAAGCAATCAAAGAAATCAAAAAGATCAATCCAAAAATGGTCCTGGTCGATGCCCGCTTGCGCTTTGATACTATCGATTCTGTCGAACCTGATCTAATGACGATCACAGAAAAAATACTTGACCAATTTTTACTTATCGGCAGAAAAAAAATCGCTTTTATCGGTGCCTTGAATAAACGCCTGAATTTAAACGACCAGCCTGAAGAAAATTGGGAAGATTCGTGTTCAGTTGCCTACCGCCGCTGGACAAAACAGCATGACCTGCCGGCAATGATCATAAATGGCGACTGGAGTGCCGAATCGGGTTATCAAAGTATCAAAAAATTATTCCAGGATTTTGGGAAAGTCGACGCTTTGATCGCGGCTTCGGACGTTATTTCGATCGGTGCGATCAAATATCTGCAAGAACAGAAAATCACGATCGGCAAAGATATTTTGCTGGCATCATTTGACGATCTCAGCTTTATTTCCTATCTCAATCCTTCGCTGACCAGCGTTGACCTTTCACCGGATGCGATCGGATCGACCGCTTTAAAACAAGCTTTAGAACTAGCAGATAACGAACGCGATTGGCATAAATGGACGATCATCCCCGGAAAGATCGTTTATCGAGATTCCTTTAATTTTAAAAATTTAAAGTAAGCGCTTCCCATTTTATCAACTATGTGATACATTGAGATTGAGCTTTTACTAAATGTTTACGAAACAATCAGAACATTTGGTCGAGTGCTTAAAAATTATTCGCAATTAAAAGTGGAGTTTTTAACGATGACAGATGTTTACGAGAAACTAGCAACGATCTTTACAGAAAAATTTGCCGTAAAAGCAGAACATAGATTCTTTTCGCCCGGTCGGATCAACCTCATCGGCGAGCATACAGATTACAATGGCGGACACGTCTTCCCGGCAGCGATCACCTTGGGTACTTATGGTGTCGGTTCTAAAAGAAATGATCGCAAAGTTTTGCTTTATTCCGATAACTTTACTGATCAGGGAGTGATCGAATTTTCTTTGGACGACATCAAAAAAGATCCTGACGGTAACTGGGGCAATTATGTCAAAGGTGTGATCTTGGCTCTGAAAAAAGAGGGCTTTGATATTCCAAACGGTTTTGAATTGGTTATTGAAGGAAATCTGCCGAATGCTTCAGGACTATCTTCATCCTCATCACTCGAACTATTGATCGGTGTCGTCTTAGAACGGTTATTCGATCTGAAAACTACTCGTCTGCAATTGGTCAAAGCCGGACAAGCGGCTGAAAATGACTTTATCGGCGTTAATTCCGGCATCATGGACCAATTTGCGATCGGATTCGGCAAAAAAGACCATGCGATCTTCCTTGATACCAACACATTAGAATACGAATTGGTCCCAGCTGAATTCGGTAACAACGTCATTTTGATCATGAATACCAATAAGCGCCGCGAACTTACAGATTCTAAATATAATCAGCGCCGCAGCGAGTGTGAAACAGCACTTAAAAAGCTCCAGACAAAGTTAGATATCAAAAGTCTTGGCGAACTTGATAACAAAACATTCGATGAAAACGCTGATTTGATCCATGATCCGACTCTTGTAAAAAGAGCACGCCATGCCGTTTATGAAAATCAACGGACGATCATCGCTAAACAAGCACTTATCGACGGCGACCTGGAAAAATTCGGACAGCTGATCAACGATTCGCATAAATCATTAAAAGAAGACTATGAGGTGACCGGTGTTGAACTTGATACTTTGGCCCAGACAGCTCAAAAACAGGCAGGTGTCCTTGGTGCACGAATGACCGGAGCCGGATTCGGCGGATGTGCGATCGCATTAGTCGACAAAGATAAAGTAGATCAGGTAAAAGCAGCGGTCGGAAAAGCTTACTTGGATAAGATCGGTTATGAAGCCAGCTTTTACGTTGCTGAAATCGGTGATGGATCCAAAGCACTCGATTAAAATTGTATTGGAGGATTTGATGCAGGAAGATTTAGCAGGAATTTTTGCTGATAAGGTCATCGAAAAAAAGAGAACTTACCAAGCGCTGGATAAGATATATTTGACAAACCAAATCTATAGCTTAGTCGGAGAGAAAAACCAACAAGCTAAGGATGGCGACGAAAAACAAGACATTTACGCCGTCCGCGACGAATTAGTAAGAACAGCTGTCAAAAACCAAAAAATCAATGACGATTTGACTGACCGGGAGATACTCGCATCGCGATTAATGAATTTTTCAGTACCAAGACCAAGTGTCGTCAATGATATTTTCTGGAAAAAATACAAAGAGTCGCCAAATGAAGCGACCAATTATTTTTTCAGTCTAAGCAAAGACAGCGACTATATCAAAACAAGGGCGATCGCCAAAAACATCGCTTTTAAAACAGCAACTGATTACGGCGACTTAGAAATCACTATCAACCTGTCAAAACCAGAAAAAGATCCCAAAGCGATCGCTGCTGCCGGCAAAAAAACTTCGACTTCATACCCCTTATGTCAGCTTTGCATGGAAAACGAAGGCTATTTAGGCAGACTCGGTTATCCAGCTCGGAGCGAACACCGGATAATTCGCTTAGAACTCAATGGCGAACAATGGGGTTTTCAATATTCCCCTTACGCTTATTTCAATGAGCACGCGATTTTTCTATCACCAGTCCACCGCCCGATGCACATAGATCGGATCACTTTTAAAAATTTGCTGACGATCGTAAAAATGTTCCCTGAATATACAGTTGGTTCTAATGCTGACCTGCCGATCGTCGGCGGTTCGATTTTGAGCCACGATCACTATCAAGGCGGCCGGCATGATTTTCCAATGGCTTTAGCGGCGGTCGAAAAAGAATTCGAGCTGCCAGACTTTCAAAATGTTAAAGCCGGAATCGTCAAATGGCCGATGTCGGTAATCCGTCTTTGGGCAAAAAACAGCGACGATTTGATCCCGGCAGCCGGTCATATTCTTGATTCGTGGAAGCAATACAGTGATGAAAGTGTTGATATCAGAGCTTATACACACGGCCAAAGGCACCACACGATCACACCGATCGCCAGAAAACGCGGTGAGAATTATGAAATCGATCTAGTTTTGCGCGATAATCAAACATCAGATAAATATCCAGATGGCATTTTTCATCCGCATAAAGATGTTCAGCATATCAAAAAGGAAAATATAGGCTTGATCGAAGTGATGGGGCTTGCGATTTTGCCTGCACGATTAAAAGATGAATTAGCAGAAGTCGAAAAATATGTACTCGGTCAAAAAAATCAGATTGCCGATTACCATCGCCCTTGGGCTGATCAGCTCAAAGCAGCTTTCACCGGAAATGAAGATCAAGTCCACGATTACGTCCAACAAGCAGCCGGCCGTGTTTTTGCACAAGTTTTAGAGTATGCCGGCGTTTTCAAGAGCGATCAAAAAGGACGGTCAGCTTTCGATAAATTCATCCAACAATTATAAGGAGCAGCGTGATGACAAAAATCGAAAAAGAAGTATTCGGCAGCTATCAAGGCAAAGACGTTTTGCAATACTCTTTGACCAATAGATCCGGTACCAGGATCTCAGTCCTCAATTATGCAGGGATCCTAAGAGAATTTTCAGTTATTGATGATCAAAAAAGAGTTCAATTGCTTTTGAGATCTGACAGGCTTGCCGATTATACAGACAACAGTATGTATTTGAATCACATCATTGCCCGTACTGCCGGCAGAATAAAAGACGCCAGATTTGAATTGAACGGAAAAGAAATAGAACTGCCTGCTAACGAAAACGGTAATTCTCTGCACGGAGGCCCTCATTCTTTCGCTAAAAGTTTTTTCGATATCAAAGCTGATAGCGACAAAAATCGTATCATCTTAGAAAAAACTCTTTCAACAGCTGATGACGGTTTTCCAGGCAGCCTTAAATTAAAAATCATTTATCAGCTTGATGAAAATGACCTTTTAAGTGTCAGCTTTATCGGACAGCAAAGCGAATCGGACGACGTATTCAATCCAACCCTGCACACCTATTTCAACCTAGCCGGCCAAGGAAACGACGATGTTACTGATCATCAATTATGGATCAATTCCGATAAACATCTCGAAGTCGACCAAGGAAAAAATCCAACTGGCAAATTATTAGCTAATCAAGGTCCCTTTGATCTTAAAAATCAGCCTGACCTAGGCCAAGCTCTTTTTCAACTAAAAAAAACGATTCCAGAAGGCGGCTTCGATGATGTATTTTTCCTCAAAGGACATTCCCCTGCGGCCGTATTGAAGGATAAGATCAGCGGGCGCAAAGTCGAAATATCTTCTTTGAGAAATGCTTTAGTCGTTTACACGAGCAACGGTTTAGATAATGGAATCGAACTCAATCACGGCAGCTCTCATCCTTGGATCGGTGTCGCTTTAGAAGCTCAAACAGCTCCCAACAGTGAAAATCAGCCATCGCTGGGAGATGTCTCGATCAAAAAGGATCAAGTGATAACAAGAAAGATCGAATATCGTTATTCAAAAGATGCTTAAATTGATTTATATTTATATTTAAAAACCGCCAAACAATGACGGTTTTTTATTGAGCTATTTTTTTCAACATTTTGCCTTCGTCATAAAATAAAAGTACGACAAACATCAAAATATAAATGATCAGCGGGATCCAGATATAATTTAGATCAATGATAGAGATCGTCAGCGGGCTTTGAACTTGATTGGGCGTGTAACCGGAAAATTGAAGCAGGCCAGCAGTTATCATACCGCCAAGGCCAAGGCCCATATTAACACCAAAATCATCGGTCGATGCTAACAAGCCTTCGGCCTGGACCCCCAGCGAGATCCCGTAACGAATAGTATCGGCGATCATGATCGAAACTAAACCAACGACCATCCCATTACCAGTCGAATTTATGAAAATGCCGGTAAAAAGCAAGAGCAGATTATTAGTATAAACAGCAAAAGCCATTATGATCTGACCAAAAAAAGCAATTATCATACCGGTAAGCATTGCCCGCTTTTTTCCATAAAGAGCAGAAAGCTTAACGATCAGCACGACCCCGATCAGAGCAGCAAAAGTAAAGCTATTTGCCCAAGGAAGCAGTCCTTGTCGATTTAAAACGTATCGAAAATAATAAATGGTCGTTTGATTTTTGATCGACATAACCAGCCAATACAAAAATATCACCGACGAAATCACGAACCACGGTCGATTATTTTTTAACATTCGCCAAACCTTTTTTAAGGACTGCTGCGAAATGGCCGGGTAGGTAAATCGCTCATGAACATGGAAAAAAGTATTGATAATAAGCAAAAACGAAATTATCGAGAAAAAAATGATCGTTAACAAAAAACCTGCTTGGCGATTGCCGTGACCAAAAAACGCGACCAGCGGAATAGTGAAAACTGCCACGACGATCTGTACCGAACTGCCAAAAAATTGGCGAATGACACCCAACAAAGTCAATTCTTGTTCATTATTAGAAAGAGTCGGCAAGATCGAAGTTATCGGCAGATTAACTGCAGTATAGAAAAAACCAAGTCCCAGATAAGTTATGTAGGCCCAGGCCAATTTACCATTTGCCGAAAACGGCGGTGTTACAAAAGTCAAAACGGCAAAAATCACATAAGGAAGTGCATACCACAGGAAAAAGGGCCTGCTTTTGCCGTAGCGCGACCTAGTCCGATCAATGATCAAACCAACAATAATGCTTTCAACCAGATCAGCTGAACGAGCAACTAAAAATAAAATTGCCGTTTGACTTGCCGGCAGACCGAAAATATCAGTATAGAAAAAAAGCAGGTAGCTGCTCATCATTTGAAAAATCAAATTGTCGGCAGCATCGCTTAATCCGTAGCTGATCCGTTCAGTCCAACCAGTTTGCCAAGTTTGTTCCATATAAGGCCTCCAAAAAAACTATTTCACTTATTATAAGTCAGTATTAAAAGTTAGTCATGTGCTGAAGAACGATAGAAACTTATTTGTAACATAACTCAATTAACGATTTGGTGTGTGTAAAATAAATCCTATGGATCAAAGAGAGCTTAGTTTAGCTGAAGACATTTTGGAAAAAAATAAAATAGGCAGATATTACTGCGAATACTTGCCTGATTCGATGGAAGAATTGATCTTAGAAAGCAAAAAATCAAATATTCAACTCATTAAAGAAGATGATTTGATTTTTGTTTTAGATAAATTTGAAGAATCTAATAGACATATCGCTGAGGTCTGGGGTCCATATCCGCATCGATCATATAACTTAAATAATTTTAAAAATTATATAAAAAAATACATGCCTTTCAAAGAAAGTTCGCTAAGATTTTTTTTCGATGCAGAAAATTCTGAACTCAGCGACTGGTTAAGCAAACAAAAAGCTGTTTTTACCAACCAAACTATTTGGAAGATGGTCCAGGTAAAATCAGAAAAAAATTTAAAAGCTCAATGGTACGATAAAAAGATCAGCGATCGCGATTTAAGGGCCGTCTCGAATTTACACCATAAATTTTTCTCAATTAATTTATATATCGATCAGCAGCATCCGCTTTTATTGGTATACAAAAACGGAAAGACGGCTGCTTATGCTTCGATCGAAATCGAAAAGAAACTGGGCAGGATCCTGTATTTAGGAGTTGATCCAGATTTCCGCCGACAAGGTATTGCGACAGAACTGCTAGCGGAAATATGGCTTTTCTTTTTAAAGCTAAAGATCAGCGATATTTTCCTAGTTCAATCTGCGAAAGCAGAAGCAGCAGGTAAACTTTACAAAAATTCCGGATTCAAAATATACCGAAAGCTTTTATCAGCAACACTCGACTTGAATAATTAAACATTTTCTAAAAAGAACAACTAAATTAGTTTATTTATAAATTAAAAACTAGTAAACATGTATAAATAACCTTTTTAATTTTCATTTATTATATTTTATTTAAATATAAAGTACAATTAAAAGTGTATAAAAGCATTGTCGTTTTACGGAGGAAAAATGTTTTTAAGCCAAATTATCATCAACCGCAGAAAAGAATTAAAAATATCTCAAATCGAACTCGCGCACGGTATCTGTACTCAAGCAACTATCAGCAAAATGGAAAGACAGGGATTGGCTCCTTCTTCAGACATACTGGTAAAAATATGTCAAAGATTAGAATTATCATTGAATGACCTTTTTTCCGAATTCAATGATAAGGAAAAAAACGAAATCAATGAAAAGATCGAAAAATCTAAAGTTCTCCTTTCCGCTGGTAAATTCAAAGAGGCAGAAAAATCGATCGATTCGATCAACGAAAAAAACGCTGCCGAAAAGGGGCTGATCAATAAAATAAATTTGATAAAAGCCGATTTAGCCTTTGACTGGAAAAAAGATTATGACGAAGCTCAGTTCTTCTTTAATTGGGTCCTTGACCATGATGACGATCCTTTTGAAAATCTTTTAGCACTGAACGGCCTGGGTTCGATCTATCTGCAAAAAGATAAGCATGATCTGGCCAGCTATTATTTTGATCGGATCGACGACCAGCTGATAAAAGAAAAGAATTTTGCTAATAACAAGCAAACGATCGCGATCCTCTTTAATCTGGCTAATTTTTACCTGCTTGAGCAAAATTATAAGAAGAGCCAAAAAGTTATCGAACAGGCACTGACCTCTTCTAAAACCTATAAAAACTTTGACTCGGTCGATAAAATAATCTACTTAAAAGCTTACTTGGCCTCGATCGATAACAAAGAGTCAGAAACAGAAGATTTGATCCAACAGGCTAAAGTATTCGCCGAATTCAATGCTGATCAAGAAATAATCGATGCTATAGATTATTACGAAAAAAATCATCAATTTAAAAAATAATCCGACTATTTAAAAAACCGAACCAAAATGATCCGGTTTTTTATATTAAGTTATTTTCTATCTATTCGTTAGACCGAAGAACTTTCATTTAACCGCGGAGAATCACCGATCCGGCTGTCCGGCACATTGGCACTGCTTTTTTCAGATCTCTTCAATGGAAGGTCGATCTCGGATATTGAAAAATCTGCATCTTCGCCATGTTCTCCCATATCGAGACCGATCTTTTCTTCAGCGGGATCAACACGCATTTTGATAAACGGTTTCAAAACAGCGACAATGATCAAAGAAATAACTCCTGCAAAAACAACAGCAAATAAGGTAGCGAAAATCTGCAAGCTAAACAAATGTACGCCGCCGCCATAGAACAAGCCGTTCAAACTGATCGAAGGATTAACAGTTCGAGTAGCGAAAACACCGGTTAAAATACTGCCGACGATGCCGCAAACACCATGACAGCCAAAAGCATCCAAAGCATCATCTAAACCGATCCTTTTTTTGATCTTGGTCACAAAGAAGTAACTAGCCAAAGCAGAGATCAAGCCGATCCAAAAGGAACCGGCAACAGTAACATACCCGGTCGCTGGAGTAATACCAACCAAGCCGCACAGAGTACCGTTGCAAATTCCTGACAGACTCGGTTTGCCCTTAGCGATCATTTCAACGAACATCCAGGTGATCATCGACGCAGCCGTCGCTACAGTCGTCGTCAAAAATGCTTGAACTGCGATCTGATCAGCAGCTAAAGCAGAACCAGCATTAAAACCATACCAGCCGATCCATAAAATAGTGGTTCCGATCAAGGCCCATGAAAGGTTGTAGTGTTTTTCTTCTTCCCCCTTTTTAACACTCTCTCTTTTACCTAATACATAAGCCAAAACTAAAGCGGTGATACCAGCGTCGATATGTACGACTGTACCGCCGGCAAAATCGATAACCCCGAGTTTTGCCAAAAAACCGTTATCCCAAACCATGTGGACTAAAGGATAATAGATGAAAATCGACCATAAAGCCGTAAAGGCCAGCAGAAAACGAAAACGCATCCGGCCTACAACTGCCCCAACGAACAAAGCTGGTGTGATAACGGCAAACATCATCTGAAACAAAAGGTAGAGACTGGTCGGGATCCTAGTTGAAGTTAGCGCTGTCAGCTTAACTCCGTGCAGCAGAAAGCCGTTCAAGCTGCCAAAAAATCCTCCCGCATCACCGACAAAAGACAGCGAGTAGCCGACCAGGATCCAAAGCAAGACCGCTAGACCGCACATAATGTAGACGGAAGTCATTGTATTGACGACATTTTTTTTCGACCCGAGCCCGCCGTAGAAAAATGCCAATCCTGGTGTCATGAATAAAACTAAAACACTCGAGAAAATTAAGAATACTGTATTAGCTGCGTTCATATTTTAATAATTTAGACCTAATGTCAGCTTTTACCCATCATGCTGTCAACTTTACTCACAATGGTATATACAGCTTGCTTCATTCCACAGATATTAGCTGATCATTTTCTCGAAGCATACAGATCTTTGATGAATTGTAGATTTCTTTTGATCCGTTTATCGATAAACTCATTGACCATTACAACATATTTTTGCAGCAGAAGGACTTCGGCATCTTCATCAATGATCGGATTATGTTTGAGCCCCATACCGTTAGAATTCATAACATCATAACCCTGATCATGCCGGCTGAAAGATAGATCGATGCCGCCGTCAAAAGGAAAGAATCTCAGGTCAAGCAATATTTGTTCCTCTTCTTGATGATCATCAAAAGTATCATTCAGCTGTTCTTTTAAATCGTGATGCTGCTCAAAATCAGTCACCAATTGTCTTCGTTTGGCAAAAAGAGAATCTTGGTGTTGAATATCATCAAGTAATTGGCCAAGGCTGACCATCGAAAAATCATTGATATCGATTATCGACAATCTGCGGGATAAGTTATTGTAATTTTTTAACTGTTCGTTTTTTATTTTTTCGATCTCTTCTTGAGAAAAATCAGTCAAACCAGGGTCTAACGGCCGATCGCCGATCGAAAGTTTTATGCAGTCCAAAAAAAGTCTCGTGATACGCATTGCCAGATCATCATCAATATTTATTGAAAGCCAAGGACGAACTTTGTTGCTCTGCCAACCGATCCTAAGCTTGTTGTAAACAGACTTTCGATGCTTGTTGCGCAACAATTCGATCTTAAATTTTTCATCGATATGGTTTTTGATATGTCCTGCGCCCAATAATTGCTTATTGGTGTCATTAAACTTCAAAAGATTGCGTGTTCTATCGATCAAGATATTCAGCTGATCATTTATATCCGAAGTTTTTTGTGATTCTTGTTCCTGCATATCTTGATATTTTACTATTTTTTTAAAAAACAAACTATTGCGGGCACATAAAAACCCGGCTGTAAAGCCGGGTTTTAGATCGATCAATCGCCGGTCGGATGCCAACCAAAGCGATCATTAAAACTTTTTAAAACATTCAGATCATCTTCCGAAATTTCAAAATCTAATTCGGTATTATTTCTGATGTGCTCGATCGAACGAGCTTTTGGCAACGGCGCTGTACCATTGTCCAAACAAAAGCGCAATGCAAGTTGTGACGTACTTACACCGTATTTATCGGCGATCTTGGTCAATTTTTTGTTAGAAAGCAAAGAACCTGTTGCCAGCGGAGAATAAGCTTGGATCAAAATATCGTTATCCTGAGCTGTCTTTACAACGCTGTCCTGCGTATGACCAATGTAATATTGTATCTGGTCAACGCTGGGCTTAACACGCAGCTGATCCCATTGAAGCAAATTATTCAAATCGTGGCTGTTAAAGTTCGACACACCGATCGCTTTAGCCAGACCTTTATCATAAATATCTTCTAGAGCCCGCCAAACTTCACGATTTTCACGATCAAAATTTGCTCCCATGTCATTCCAAGGCCATGGAGCATGGATGATATAAGAATCAACGTATTCCAAACCTAATTTTTCCAAACTGGATTGGAATTGATCGATAGCCTCTTGATAACTTTTACTCTCGCCGGGAAGCTTGGTCTGTACAAAAATATCTTTTCGATCAAGGCCTGATTCTTTAATGGCTTGACCAACACTGGCTTCGTTATAGTATGCAGCCGCGGTATCGATAAAACGATAACCGACTTTTAGGGCGTTGGAAACTGCATCAAAAGTTTCTTTGCCCGGGCGTGTTTGCCAAGTACCAAAACCAAGTTTAGGTATCTCAATACCGTTATTCAGTTTATAATTTTCAGTTAATACCGTCATAAAAACCTCTTTATAGAAACGCTATCAAAGCAATTTCATTTTTATATTTTAAAATTATCAGCTCATCAAACTAGCGATAAAATTTATCATCGTCGAAATGAGCACCGTACTAAAAATAAAAGACAACAGAGCATGACTTAAGGCGACTTTTCGAAAAACAGTCGTTGAAAAATTCGTATCAGAAACTTGATAAGTCATACCGATCGTGTAGGCAAGATAAGCAAAATCCCAAAAAGCAGGCAGCTGACTGCCATTAAAATCGATACCGCCGTCGCCTTTGCTGTCCAAATTTTGATAAAAAATCTCAGAGTAATGAACAGCATATAAAATGTGGATCAAGTTCCAAGAAGTGAAAATACTCAAAATACAAAATATTATTTTAACCGGGTCGCTTTTGCTGGAAGTAAATAATATCAAACCGATAACCAAGCTGACCAAACTGGCGATGATGATCAACAGATCCAAAATTGGGTAGCGAATAGCTGTTTTCAATGCCATTTCTTGTGTTTTGGATCCTGTATCAGACCGATAGACCATCCATATAAGAACTATTAAAGATAAAGCGGCAGCATCCCAGCCAAGCAGAAAGGACATTTCCCAATTAAAGAAAAATCCCGCAAAAAGTCCCGAACAAATTCCTATAAAAGCTGACAATATGAATCTGTATTTCTTCTGACGCAATGATTTGTCTTTCATAATGGCAGTTTGCCTCATTAGATCAATAATCGATCGATCGGATATGGGGATCGTCTTTGAACAAGTTGAGCAGACGCGAAGGATCGAATCCTTGCGGCAGTTTGACAAACATGCGTACCTGCAGATCGCCATTTCCCTTTTTATCGGCATTTAGATTGATTATCTCAATATCGTTGGCTAAAAGTCTTTTTTGGATAAAATCTATCGAACCGCTGACCTCATCGAATTCGATATTGATCTGTTCCGGTTCGGGCAGCGGCATCCAACTAAAGTTATGACGCAGGATTATCTGTACGAGTAAAACAAGTACCGTTGCCATGACGCCCAGAAAATACATTTTTGCCCCGACGGCCATACCAACGGCAGCAGTCGTCCAAACACCGGCAGCAGTCGTCAAACCATTGATGGCCTGTTTACGGACAAAAATCATACCAGCACCCAGAAAACCGATCCCGCTTACGATTTGGGCCGCTATTCTTGATGGATCTAAGACATAGCCTTTCAGATCGACCAGATCAAAAAAGCCATATTTAGAAACGATCATGATCAAAGCGGCACCTAAAGCAACGATCATATGGGTACGGACACCGGCTTCTTTTAAGCGGCTTTTCCTTTCGTAACCTATAGCAAAACCACAGACACTGGCAACGATCAGCCGCAAAAACAACTCTAAATTTTGAATCAAACCAATTTTTTCCATATTCCTCCTTATACAAAGGAAAAGCGGAATCACTGATAATTCAAAATGATCCTATATGAACAATTTTATCATGCAAAACTGTCAAAAAATAATCAGTTATTGCTTTGAATATCATCCATCGTTTGAAAAGGATGGCTCGTTACGTCAAAAAGTCCTGAGACAGTTAACGGATCATTTTTGACGATCTCATCGATCTCTGCTTTTGATTCGGTCGAATAAACGATCAAACCGCCTGCACCGTCAGTGGTCGTCCCGGCAAAAGTAAGAGTTCCCTGATCTTTTTGCTTTTTTAAATAATCGATGTGGTCAACAACGGCTTGTTGAAAATCTTTTGATGCCGCTGCATCCTTTTTAGGAACTGCGAATTCAATGTAAGTTTCTTTTTCTGACATAAGTTCTCCTTAAATCACTTTTCGATCGTCAAAAATTTCTCGATCGGCAAGCGGGTAGTTTTGATCTTGTTTACTTCAGCTTGTTCATCACGATAACCCAGACCAATGGCAATAATGACATCGTCATCAGTAGTTATACCCAGATTTTTGCGCAAATGATTAGGATATTTTATAAATTGGTAGGCCGGCATCGAAGAAATGCCCTTATCAAAAGCAGCTGTCATCAAGGCTTCGGCAAAAGAACCAAGATCATACAAAGCCCATTTTGAACATTCATGCGGAAGCGTCAGATAAACTACTGCCTGCGCATTATACAAACGGTTTTCTTCAACAGCCATCTTATCCGGCCAATTATCGCCCAAAGCTTTGTTAACAGTCTCAAACCACTGGTTCATGTTTTCTTTGGCTTGACTTGGCCATTGATCGACCGGAGTAAAAGGGATATCAGAATTGCCGGGAATATTTCTTTGATTAAGCTGGCCATGCTCTGCCCGCATCGCTTCCAACTTAGCTCCCATGACTGCATACACATGCTCTGTTTGAGCGTTGACCCATGATGGTGCTTTTTGGGCGATCTTGATGATTTCGATCAGATCTTCTTCTGAAATCTTTTGATCAGTAAAATGCCTGGTAGCACTTCTATTTAAAATAGCTGAATTTGTTTGCATTCAAAACTCCTTTGAAAATTTTTTCATATTTACTTACATCCAAGATGGTTTATCGCCATCGCTTCCAGGTTTATCGATCCCTAAACTTTTATACGAATACTCATCAGGATCAGATAAAGCCTTGACAACGAGATCGGCGACACTTTTGCGAGAAACTTCCGTCCCCTTGAAAGCTTCATTGCGTCCGGTCAATTCATAATCGATCTCATCTTTGTCAGTCAGCCAAGCAGGCCTGATGATCGTGTAATTTAAATCAGATCCTTCCAACGATTCAGCTGACTTGCGAAAACCAGGCAGGTAATCGGCGATCGCTTCTTCATTCCACTGACCAAACTTGCCAGGAATTTCGTGATGAGCGCCAGAAGCACTGATAAAGACAAGCCGCTTCAATCCGTTAGCATCCATTGAGTGAATGATACTTTCAGTCTGTTCTGCGAGATCTATTCCGCCAACACTGGAATAAACGGCATCTAACTCATTTGCTTCGATCGTCTTGGTCAATTTATCGGTATCGAGTACATCCCCATCGACTAATTGAACTCGCGGATCATCGGCATAAGAAGAAAGCCGGTCAGTGTTTTTCAAATACAAAAGCAAACTATTGTTTTTGTCTTTTAATAATCGTTCGATGACTAATCTGGCGATCCTGCCATTAGCTCCTAAAACAAGAACTTTCATAATGACCTCCTAAAATTTGAAACGCTGCTGAAAAATGCTTGATCCTATTAGAAAAATAACTTTTAATTTATCAGGCGAAGAACATTATAAAAGTTGGAGTTAACTCCAAGGCAAGCAATAAACAAAATCATTTGCGAGTAATGGTTATTTTATAAGGCCTCTTCAGTGAATGGATATAATTTTTAGCATTAGCGTTATCAAAAGATCCTAAAATATGGATGCCATCATAAAAACCGACATCGCCCCAATATAAAACGATCCGCGGCTGCGGCGACCAATAGCCGATGTCGTTAGGATGCGGTTTGGCACCAGCGGGCATCCCCGAAGTAGATAGCGGTTTTTGCAGATCAGCAGTATGCTCTTCAAGACCGGAATTAAGTCCCTGTACTCTTACCGTATAAGGAAGCATTGCTATCAATTGACGCGAGGCACTGCTGTTGTTTAAATGGGCAGAAAAATCACGACCATCGATATTGATCGAAACTGCCGTTAGCGATGTTTGATTTCGTCTGGATCCTTTTGAACTGCTATTGCCGGTAATTTTTTTAGTCCTTTGGTTTTGAGCAGCACTTTTGCTGTTTCGAGTAGAATGAGAGCCGGAAATAAAGTAAAAAACAGCCAAAAGCAATAAAATAACGACAATAAGATAAATAATAGCTCTCGTTTTTTTCAAAATAGTCCTCCCTTCTTGATACTGAATTATTGATTAATGAAAAAGCAGCCGATTTAGTCATCAAAGAAAATAGATCGAAGAACACATAACAAGTGAAAACGATTGACCCGATCACTAAAAAGACTGCTTATTCAATTGATCATGTGCATGGTCTAGAAAATAAAATTACCATGCATAAGCTTTAGGAGCTTCTCCACCAGGTCCTGGCCAAATCTCATCAAGCCGCTTTAAAACATCATCAGAAAGTTTGACATCAAGAGCATGCAAACTCTTATCCAATTGTTCAACGGTACGAGGACCGGTAATAGGCGCAGTAACGACTGGATTATGCAGCAGCCAAGCCAAAGCAACTACTGACGGTTCTTCACCGATCTCCTTGCAGAGGTCTTGATATTCTTCCAGCTGCTTTTTATGCTGTTGGATCCTGTTTTCCAAATCAGCTGTATGACGGCGTCCCTTAGAAGACTGATCGAAATCGCCAGCAAGCAGGCCCATACCGATCGGGCTCCAAACGATCAAACCGATATTGTAATACCTAAGTGCCGGAATAACTTCTAATTCCAAAGCACGATTGCTCAAATTATACAAACTTTGCTCAGAAGCCAATCCAAGCATATGCCGTTCTTCAGCTTCTTTTTGAGCAGTCGCGATATTCCAGCCGGCAAAATTACTGCTGCCGACATAAGTTATCTTGCCTTCGCGGATCAATTGACCCATTGCCTGCCAAACTTCGGCCCAAGGGGTATTAGAATCAATGTGATGCATCTGATAAAGATCGATATGATCAGTTTGCAAACGCTTCAGACTGGCTTCGGCAGCTCTTCTGATGTGGTAAGCAGACAATCCGCGGTCGTTTGCTCCAGTTCCCATCGGCTGATAAACTTTCGTGGCCAAAACGATCTTGTCTCGATTTCCAGTCTTAGCAAGCCAGCGGCCGACTATTTCTTCAGACTTCCCATAACCTTTTTTCATGTCCAGGCTTTGTGGTCCGCCATAAACATCGGCTGTATCAAAAGTATTGATCCCTGCTTCTAAAGCTCGATCCATTATTTTAAAAGCAGTTTCTTCGTCGGTCAGCTCACCAAAATTCATTGTTCCCAATACCAGTCTGCTGACTTTTAGGCCGGTACGTCCAAGATTTTTGTATTGCATAATAACCTCCTATTTTTTTAAAAACAACCTGCAACTAAATAATAATAATTTATCAAGATCGAAAAAACCCTTAGAAAATCCGCCTCGGACCCATCCTTCAGTCCAAGGTGCTGACTGCTTGATAAAGGCTTCCACTTTTGAGAAAAACCATTGATCGCCTTTTTTAACAAATTCGTCATTGAACACACCGGGCAGAATATAAGCACCATCTTCACCATTCTTATTTCTGATCGTCAAAAGAGCGATAACATAAAAATTCCCTCTAGCGTGATCACCGTCTGCATCTATATGAATATCATAAGGTGTTATATTATGAAAAGACCACGGCTGCGCCTTTATCAACTTGCGGCATTGTTCTTTAACAGCGTCTTTACCGGTTATTTCTTTGTTTTCTATGATCCACTTGCCGCCTTCTGCAAATAGTCCGGCGATGCCATCAGGATCATAGCCATTATCAAGAAACTGTGCATATTTTGACTTAAGATCTTTGATTTTTTGGATATCTTCAAGCCTTGTCAATCTTCTTTGTATATCATTATCGAATTGCGACATTTTAAAACTCCAAAGCGGATCTGCTTACAATTCAACTGAAGGGCGGATCTTAACTTCATTGATCGAAACATAATTTGGCAGACCGATCGCATAAACGACCAAATCGGCAATATCTTCGGCTTTTAACGCATGGTTTTCTTCATGCCAAGTATCGACTAAGTTTTTAGCCGTCTTCGGATCGCTAATCGATTTATAAAGCTCTGTTTCGACCATTCCCGGCGCGATCAGTGTTGTCCTGATCTTATTTTTGATCTCTTCTTGGCGGACGCCTTCTAAGATAGCGCGAACAGCAAACTTGGTTCCGCAATATACAGCCAAGTTAGGGTAAACTTTATATCCAGCCAGAGAATCTGTCGCTAGAATATGACCATACCCTTGCCTGTGCATGATCGGCAAAACCGCTGAAATACCATTAAGGACACCCATGACATTTATATTCAGCATCTGTTGCCATTCGTCACGGTTATCCTCGGAGACAGCTGCCATCGGCATGATCCCGGCATTATTGAACAAAGCATCTACTTTGCCGAAACGGTCGACCGCCAGCTGAACAAGACTTTTTACTTGCTGATAATCAGTAACATCAGTTTCTTGAAAGGCGATTTGATCAGGATCAAGACCGCTTGCCACTTCTTCGAGTTTTTCTTGACGGCGGGCACCAAAAACGACTTTAGCACCGCCTTTAACTAAAAGCTTAACGGTCGAAGCACCGATCCCGCTAGAAGCACCTGTAACAACAACAACTTTGTTTTCAACAGTCATAAACATCCTCTTTTTTATTTTTTATTGAATCGTATATCCGCCATCGACTGCTATTGATTGGCCAGTGACATAACTTGCGCCATCACTGCAAAGCCAAAGAACAGCTGAACCAACTTCCTCTGGACGGCCGACTCTGCCGATCGGTTCGATAACGTCTGTGATCGCACCGGATTTCTTCATTCTATCAACCATCGGCGTTTCGATCGTTGCTGGGCAAACAGCATTGATACGAATGTGCCTAGTGGCATATTCCAAAGCCGAGCTTTTAGTAAGACCAGTCACAGCGTGCTTAGAAGCATGATAAGCAGATCTTCCCGGCATACCGATCAAGCCGCCGATCGAAGAACAGTTGACGATCGCACGTTCGATCTTTTCGCCCTGCTTGAGCATTTCTTTCAACTCGTATTTCATAGAAATGAAAACGCTCCGCAAATTGACATTGATGACCCGATCGAATTCTGACAAAGCCACATCGGCTGTTTCAACATCGTCAGGCATGATCCCGGCATTATTGAAGGCAAAATCCAATTTTCCATAATCATGGTCGATCTGATCGATCATTTTTTTGACTTGTTCTTCATCTGTCACATCGCAAACGAAATATGATGCTTTGTGACCAGATTTTTTGATATCATCAGTTATTTTTTTGAGAAGTTCTTCTCGGCGGGCGGCCAAAACAACAGTCGCACCAGACTCAGCAAACATTTTTGCGGTCGCCTCACCGATACCACTGCTTGCACCGGTGACCAAAACGACTTTATCATCAAATCTTATATCCATTTCAAGCTCCTTTTGATCTATAAATAAATCTTCCTAAGCTTCTTTTCTTCTGAACAAAATAAAGACCAGACCCAAAATTATGAAGATGAAAGTACCAAATAATGAATAACGCGTACCGATCGAATCGATAAACAAACCGCAAATGTAAGTACCGACAGTGGTACCTAAATTAGCAGCCGTCAAATACATACCATTTGAAAAGACGGTCGCTTCTTTGCCGGCTTGGGTAACGATGTATTGATTCATGTTGGAATTGATACCAGCGAAGAAACCAATAAAGGTGACCCAAACAAATGATAACAAGTTGAATGACCCGAAAAAGAACAATAACAGGTATGAAATCATCAAAGCAAAAGGCAGGATCTTAACGGTCGCTTTGTCGTTTTCTGCCAAAGCCCTTCCGGCAGCGAAGTTACCGATAATATTGGCGATTCCATAAATAAGCAAAGAACTGCTGACAGACGGTGGCGTCAAACCAGTGATCTTTTCCAAGAAATCAGATAAAAAGCTGTAAAATCCGAAAATGGAACCGTTTAGGAAAATAACGATAAACAAAGCTCGGATCATTTCCGGTTTTTTCAGCACACTAACCTGCTGACCGCTTGAAATAGCATTCTCGACTGGTATCGATGGCACGAAGATCAGCGTAGCGATGAATGAAAAAGCGTTGACAGCCATAAAGAAGAACATAGCTGCAGAAAAGGAAATCGAATGAGCGATCAGATTGGTTATCGGCACTCCCAAAACCATTCCGGCAGAGACACCTATAAAGATCCTAGATGAGGCTCGTGCTTCTTGCCCCGGCTCTGCCAGTTCGGCCGCAACTGAAAAGGCCATCGAGATATATAAAGCGTGAAATACCACCGGGATGATACGGGCGGCCAGCAGCAGACCGAAATTACTGGTCAGGGCAGATACTAAGTTGGCGATAACAAAAATCCCTAAGGCCAGCGGCATGGCCGTTTTTCGATTTACTTTAGCAAAAACAAGCGGCATGGTCGGCCCGGCAAAAACAACGACCAAAGCAAAACCGCTGACTAAAAATCCAGCAGTCGGTACACTGACGCTAAAAACTCTCGCGATCAGCGGTATGATACCAACGATCCCCATTTCGGTGTTCAAGATCCCAAAAACACCGATCATTAGTATTAAAACTATTAGGTTATTTCTATTTTTCAAAAAGATACTCCATCCAAAATTTAATCGATTTCATTAAGCTAATTCAAAATGTGCTTCGGTTCCTACCGGATAATTCTTCCAGTCGGCACCATTTGCTTCAATATGGCCTAAATTGACCAATCCTTGGCTATAAGGGATCGGCCGCGCCACTGCTAATTTGCTTAATGAGCATGGAGCCAAGGTCGTTATCGCTGGCCGGCGCGAAGCAAGACTGCAGGAGATATCAAAAGAAGTTAAATTTCCTGAAAACATCGCCTACTCTGTCGCCGATGTAACCGTACCTGAACAGGTCCAAGCAACCATTGATCTAGCGATCGAGAAATGGGGCAGACTTGATGTTACGTTTAATAATTCAGGTATCATGCCTTTAGGTATGCTTGCTGATCCAAGTTATAATATCGATGTTTGGAAGAAAACTTTTGATACTAACGTGATCGGTGTTTTGAATGGCATTAAAGCTTCTTTGCCGCAGATGCACAAACAGAAATCAGGATTGATCATTTCCACTTCTTCAGTTGTCGGCCATGTCGTGATGCCGGCTGGTGCTGCTTATTCAGGATCAAAGTTCGCTGTTAGAGCGATCATGGAAGTTTTGCGCCAAGAAGAACGCGAAAATGGTATTCGTTCATCGATCATCACTCCAGGTGCTACTCGTACTGAATTGACAAATTCGATCGGCAATGAAGCGATCCAAAAAGCGATCACAGAAAGTTCTAATGACGATCTCGATTATGCTGTTCGTCCGGAAGATCTTGCAAATGCCGTTTTGTATATGGTCGACCAGCCGGATCACGTATCAGTTTCCGAATTGATCGTTCGTCCGCGCAAACAAGAGATCTGATCAAAATAAAATACCAAATTAAAAAATCCCAAAAGTTTAAGTTATCAAGACAAAAACTTAGGGATTTTTTT
Organism: Oenococcus alcoholitolerans; assembly: GCF_051852995.1. Lineage (GTDB taxonomy): Bacteria > Bacillota > Bacilli > Lactobacillales > Lactobacillaceae > Oenococcus > Oenococcus alcoholitolerans. The sequence continues at coordinate 236,491 of NZ_CP176042.1, read as the reverse complement.
ATGAGGCGGCATCATACTAAACAAATAAATCGATCGATCAAATGTTTCTTCCAGACATCTCTAAATGGTATTTGATAAGACTGTCTAATTGTTTGAAATCAGCCCGAATATCATAAGCATGTTTTTTGGTTTTGATCAACTTTGAAATTTGCTGATCGATCCGGTCAAGGTCTTCTTCGTCAGTGTAGCCGATCCAATCAATATGTTCCAACCAATCAAAGTAAGCATGCTTGCCTTTACCGTAACTATTTCCGAACAATAAACAAGGAGTACCGGTCAAAACAGAGAAGACCATTGCATGCCAGCGATCGGTAATAATGATCTCTTGTTGAGAAAAAAGTTTTAATTCATCAACGATCAGCTTCTCGCGATTAATTGGTGTGATCCGATCGACACTATCCAACACCGTATCAGTTTTTTTCAAGGGGCGGCCATTATCCAAAAGCTGCTTGATCGATCCTATCAAAGATTCTTTGACGACCTTTTCGCCATCGTGACGCAAGACAAATAAGGCGCCTGAACGTTTCAAAGAATAATCAACAGCTTTAAAATACAGGACCATGTCAGGTGTGAAAATAACATGATTATTAAAAGTCGTCTGCATTCGATGATAGCTTTGCGCGTCTCTAGCGATCAAAACCAAGTGCGGATTTTTTTGGTAGGCTTCTTGACTCAGCTTTTGTTCGCGTTGTCCTTGCTCATTGTCTTCAAAATGGATCGACTGCGGAAATGAGATCGTCAAATTATTGACAAAAGTCGAAAATACTTTTCGCCGCGCCCGCTCATGGTCAAGATATAAATTGCCCATATTTCCTCCGCCGACAAAGGAAACGATATCTTGTGAGGTAATGATTTTTTTTACAGCTTCGATCCCCGCATCATTATCTTCTTCAAGGATCTCAATATACTGAAATTCAGGAAATTCATGCTCAATATAAGCCCTTTGTGCCAAAGAGACCGCTTGATCGCCTAAATTGGTATAACTGGGGATGCCAAAAGCAAAAAATTTTGGTCGACTATTTATCGGTAGAGTTTTATCTGCTTTAGTTGTTTCAATATAAAAATCTGTCATTATTTTCTCCTTATTTGAAACATGATTCAAACTTTAAACTTACAAAGAATTCTTTTGATAAGCTTTTTTGATTTTTTTCGCATTTAAAACAAAAACGGAAATAAGAATGCTCAAGCCGTTGCTTGCAGCAAAAATAAAAAATACTAGTGCTGTTCCCAAAAGGGATATCAGAACCGGATAAATGAGGCTGATGAAAAAGTTCGTGATCCAAGTTACAGCTGTCGAAATCGACATGAATCTAGCCTTAACTTTCCCGGGAAATATTTCCGACAAGAGCAGCCAAGTTACCGGACTAACGATCCCTTGATGGCTGGCCAGAAACAATGTCAGAAAAACCAAAACTAAAATATTTGTTACAGCCTGAATCGGAAAATGAACTTGTAAAGTCAAACCGAGCAAGATCAGAAAAATCACGTTACCGGTCAATCCTAATAAAAGCATTTTATGATGATCATAACGATCGATCATCCGCGTCCCGATAATACTTGCCAGCAGCGAAACGATTCCGATCAAGATGTTGGCATATAAAGATCCGCCTCGACCCATACCGACTTTTTCCATCAAGATCGTGCCATAATACATGACCGTATTGATACCTGATATCTGCTGAACCAAAGCTATCAAGATACCAGACACCAATAAATAGATCAGGCTGGGTCTAAGCAGAATATTTTTCCAAGATATCTTGTCGTTATTTCCTTCACTATTTTTAACTTTTTTCTCGATATTTTTTAAACTGGTCTGACTAAAGCCAAGCGAGGTAAATACTTTGCGAGCCCGTTTAAACTTGTTTTTAAGCAATAACCAATGAGGACTGCCGACGATATGAAATGAATTTATCCATAAAATGATCGCCGGAATGCTTGCTGAAACGATCATTACACGCCAGATCGGTTCCCAATCACCCCAAATATTGCCTAAGACCGCATTAACACAAAAAGCGACTAACTGGCCAAATACAATAAAAACTGCATTCTTGTTAACGTTGGCTGATCGGACAGGAGCCGGAGATATCTCAGCCAAATACATCGGTGAAAGACTGGAAGCAGCGCCAACGGCAATTCCCAACAAAAAACGAAAAATAGTTATCAGCCAAAAATTGATCGAAGCAGCACAAAGAAAAGTCGATATAGTGAACAGAGCTGCTATCCAACGCAAAGTTTTTTTCCTGCCGAACTTATCTGCGATCCTGCCGCAGCCAAGAGCCCCCAAACATGCGCCGAGAACCAAAGCGCTGGAAACGACTCCTTGAAGTCCAGGTGAAAGATTCAACTCGCTTCTTTTGCTCATAAAAGCAAGCGCTCCATTGATGACACCTGTATCATATCCAAACAAAAAACCGCCTAAGGATATCACATAGGCACTATATTTTAGAAATGAATTACTTATTTTTATACTCTTTTTCGCCATACTTTCCTTTCTTTATATATTTAGGATCGAAATAATTAGGCACACGTATACCCATAAGCTATAAAACTACCCTAGTATTTAAAGCCTAGCACTAAATTAAATTTTTTACTTTTTAAAAATTAGTTAACTTACAAAAAATAATCTTTTATTGTGAATTATTTATGTTGTAAAATAACAGGTAGGAAGCGAAAAATATGAAAACTACAGTGTTTGTTAAGGCTGGAAAAGTCGATATCAAAGATGTTGAAAAGCCAAAAATACAAGCCGATGACGACGCGATCATCCGTGTCGTAAGAGCTTGTGTCTGCGGCTCTGATTTGTGGGCCTATGGTGGTCAAGACCAAAAGGAAGCTAATTCCGAAAATACCGGTCATGAAGCCATCGGTATCGTAGAAGAAGTCGGCAGTGCTATTACTACCGTAAAGCCCGGCGACTTCGTTATCGCACCATTTACTCACGGCTGCGGCCATTGCGCTGCTTGTCTTGCAGGTTACGAAGGCGGCTGCCAAAGCCATACCGATAACTTCAGTTCCGGCTTCCAAGCTGAATATGCTCGTTATCAGCATGCACAATGGGCATTGGTAAAGGTTCCAGGCAAGCCTGAAGATTATACTGAAGGAATGTTAAAGTCTTTGCTGACATTAGCTGATGTCATGGCAACCGGTTATCACGCCGCACGTGTTGCACACGTTAAAGCCGGCGATACTGTTGTCGTTGTTGGTGATGGCGCCGTCGGACTTTGCGGAGTTATCGCAGCAAAAATGCGCGGAGCCAAGCGCATAATCGCTATGAGCCGTCATGAAGACCGTCAAAAATTAGCTAAGGAATTTGGCGCAACTGATATCGTTGCTGAGCGCGGTGACGAAGCGGTTCAAAAAGTTATGGATCTGACTAATGGTGACGGTGCTGATGCCGTTTTGGAATGTGTTGGTACTGAACTTTCTACTGATACAGCTATGAAAGTTATCCGTCCAGGTGCTACAGTCGGCCGTGTCGGCTTGCCACATACACCAAAGACAGATATTTCTGCACCATTCATGAGGAACCTTGTCTTAGCTGGTGGACCAGCCTCTGTTACCACTTACGATAAAGGTTTTTTGCTTGATGCTGTTTTGAAGGGTGATATCAATCCTGGAAAAGTCTTCACTAAGAGCTTCCCGCTTGATCAAGTAGATGATGCTTATCAAGCAATGAAGAACCGTGAAGCGATCAAGTCTATGCTAGTCGTTGACTGATAATTAAATCAAATTTTGAAACCCGTTTATATCAAACGGGTTTTTATTTTAACAAAAATACTTTATTTGCTCCTATAATTTAATTAAAGCAAATTGATATCCATATTTATTACAATAGTTTTTTTAATTGCGCTGATCATATTGATCACATTTTTTTCTAGGGATTTCAGAGAGAAAAGAAAAGAAGGCAAAAACGTTTTTGTCTCCTTGCTTGGTACGATAGTAGATTTTATTATTGAAAAAATTTGAGTCAAGATAAGAATAGCTGATAAGCATTGCGCTGATCAGTATCATCATGATCCAAGTAAATGATTCCAGCGTAATCAAAGGAGAACTTAGCTGCCAAATGCTGCATCCGCTTGTTTTTAACATGAGTATCGATGCGCAATTGCCGGTATCCCAGCCGATAAGCTTCACTGATCAAATCACTAAAAAAATAATCGCCTAAATGATTGCCGGAAAAATGCGGATCGATAGTGATGCGGTGGATAGTCGCGTATTTTTGTTGAGGATCGCCCTGCCATTTTCCTTGATATATATCAGCGTAATTAGGGTCCGGCAGCTGAAAAATAGTAGCTGTACCAACGATATCTTGGTCAAATATCAACAAATAGGTCCATGATCTTTTAATATCTTCTAAAAGATCTTCTCGCCGCGGATAACCTTTCTGCCACTGAGGGATCCCCTGATCAGCCAATAATTTTTTGCCCTGATCGATCAATTGAACCATTCGGTCGATGTCATAAATAGTTGCCTTGCGAATATAAACTTTAGTCAATATCCAGCCCTCACAAAAAAATAAATTAAGACAAATATATCACACCAAAAATCATTGGAACAAAATCAATAATCAGGTCGGTCAAAGCTGCTTAATACAGCCGCGAAAAAAGCTGCAAAAATGACTATATAAAGTATTATAAAAATTACAAAAATAATGAACTGAAAAAGCCCGGCTCGATTCCAAGTAGCTTGAACCGCCTTAAAAGTTTCAACATCTTTGTAATCACCCTTTTGCCAAGCCCATTCATTGCCTTTAAAACCACAGACAAATACCCAAAAAATATTAAAAAGCGGTATCAAACAAAGCAGCGGCAAATAACTCCTATTGCCGATCCCCCAAAAAATATTGTTCATAAAAGCACCCCAGTTCCAGCCTTTGATTTCATCTGGAACTTTTTTGCTATTTTCTTCTAAAGCCATATGTTCTCCTTTTTGATAAAGCCATAATTAAGATATTTTTTTGCTCCTGCACGGTTTTAAGCAGCACTCTTAAGTTTCGCTTAATAATTCATTTTTTAATAGGGGTTCTACCTTGTTGAACTGACACACATCTGAAGCCCTTGGCTGTTAGTGCTAAGGCGGCAAGTACTTGGACAAGAGGAAAAACCTTTCATACTACACTGAGAGCTTATAAAGTGGATCAGGCTAACAAGAAGCTAGCTGGTGAAATTGGTATACTCATTTATTCAAGTGGGATCAGTTATGGAATAGGTGCATTTATTGGAACAGCTAGTGATATCGCCGCCGCAGTACTTGGTTACGTTGGGGTCATTTACCCTAATCACAAGACCCCTAAGGGCAAATATGTCTCCTATTATTACACCTACAAGATCATTGGAAGTGGTTGGATTGAATATGAAGTACATTATAATTTTTATAAGAACTCTAATTACACCGGATTACAAGCCAGTGTCACCCAAGGACCTGCTACGGCTGATTTGAATTGATAATTGAAAGGAACTAATAATGACTGATCGTAAAAAAAATAGCAATCGATCCCGTTTAATCTTTGATATTCTGTGGCCAGTATCGTATATTATCTTGGCCGGTGTGATCATTTTCAGTATTTATGCTGAACCCGCCTTCACTGCTAACGGTCGGTTACTTGCCTCTATTGTGGTTGTGTTAGTGGCCTTAGCATTAGGTTTGCCAACTAGTTATCATCATTTTAAGAAAGACGGCTTTGTTGGTAAAAGAAAGTCTGAATAAAAGTAATTTCAATTTAACGCAGTTGCGATTTCCGCCATACCAAGGCTCTTGGCTCCGGTGGTCATCGCTGCTGCGTTTTTGAGTTCTCCCCTTTTTTCCTGAATCCGATTTTCCAAGTCGTCAACGGTGAAACCATTTTTCATCTTGACAAAGTAGTTGTATTTGAAGGCATTTTGGTGATTTGCTCCTTTTTAACTGATATACGAACATTTGTTCGCCTTTATTTTAAACTACCACTATGGCAGCAAAGACGCGGGTTCTACCTCATTGATCTGACACACATCTGAAGCACAGAGGGTTTGATTTCGCCAAACTTCTCAGGGTTCTACCTCATTGATCTGACACACATCTGAAGCTAACGAGAACAAGTATATATCATTTTAATAAGGGTTCTACCTCATTGATCTGACACACATCTGAAGCTGGTCAACACCATTGTGGAGGTAGTCCGAGGGGTTCTACCTCATTGATCTGACACACATCTGAAGCCAGCCCGTTAGCTATATTTGTCGATGTGACGGGTTCTACCTCATTGATCTGACACACATCTGAAGCATTATACTTCTGGAACAGCTGGCAGTTGGTGGGTTCTACCTCATTGATCTGACACACATCTGAAGCCCATATGCATCATAGTTGACCATATTTAGAGGGTTCTACCTCATTGATCTGACACACATCTGAAGCCCATTTGAATCAGTTGAATTTATCGCCATAGGGTTCTACCTCATTGATCTGACACACATCTGAAGCGTAACGCCCAGTTTTCTTTTGGCAATTCAAGGGTTCTACCTCATTGATCTGACACACATCTGAAGCAGGGTTCCTTTGAGTACGATAGAAACTGTTGGGTTCTACCTCATTGATCTGACACACATCTGAAGCAATTGATTATGATAAATTAAATGAATTGATGGGTTCTACCTCATTGATCTGACACACATCTGAAGCTGCCAATATATACAACGGTTGTCTGACTTTGGGTTCTACCTCATTGATCTGACACACATCTGAAGCGACTTCTCCTGCTGATGGATTTTATCTAACGGGTTCTACCTCATTGATCTGACACACATCTGAAGCTTGACCCTTTGGCGTTACTTTTACCGTTTTGGGTTCTACCTCATTGATCTGACACACATCTGAAGCTGCTAGCAATAGAGTTCTGTTTAGCTGTTAGGGTTCTACCTCATTGATCTGACACACATCTGAAGCTAGTCGATTATCTGCAAATGATTAAAATGGGGGTTCTACCTCATTGATCTGACACACATCTGAAGCAGACCACGCGTTCGTATTTTTTAAAATATTGTAAAGTCTTTATCAAAAAAATAGTTCGCAGCTGCTTCTGGTACATCGATCTTAGATTCAAACCTTTCTAGAAACAAAACATTTCTTTCCATTTGACTAGCAAAAGTGATCAACTCTGCTAATTCTGCTTTAGATAAATAGATCAAAGAATTGGTAAAAATGAGCATCCGAGGATCTGACAACTCAGATGATAATTCAATTATACTTCGGAACTTGTCGTAGGGACGATCCCCAGTAAGTGGATTCACTTGAATTTTTTTATCCTTTACTAAATCAGAAATGTCAAAATTAGAGGAAAAAGAAAATGGCAAGTTTTTATCTAAAATAACTTTGTTAAATACATTGTTAACTTTATTAGTCAGATCAAAAATCTCTTTTAAATCAAATTCATCCAAATTATTGACAAAAGTATCATTTATCAATTTGTTATAGATTTTATTTAAATCATGGAATAAAGTTATGTCACCAAAATAAACAGAAAACTTTTCTAGAGGCAAAATCTTGTTATCGCGAGAAAGAATTGTTTTGTCATTATCAATCTGCAGTTGTTGGCAGAAATTATAAAAATGAAAGGGATCTTCAATGGTTAAAACATTAATACCAATTTTGATTTTGATCGGCTCGCTGGGATAAAAAGTCAATAACAAATCATTCATATTACTATCACCTTGTCGTCAGTATTTCTAATATCATCAGATGGTGTTCCGACTAAAAACTTCATCCCCACATACTGTTTTTCCGTAACTATCAAAGATTGAACCAACCCGCTTGAAGGACATAAAGAAGCGATCCTTCGTTCCATAAATTCAGCTGACTTCCGATTAACAGTTACCCGTACATAAACACTTTCTTGGATCATCAAAAATCCTTCGTTAATTAAGGCCTTTCTAAAAAGACGATAGTTACGACGATCATTAGGCGTTAAAGTTGGTAAATCAAAAAAAATCATCAACCGCATTATTCGATACCTCATATCTCAACATCAGCTTCCATTTGGTCATCAATTCCCGATAAAAAGTTCAAACTTTTTCTAACAAATAACGTTATTGCCGAATTGATAGTATTAGATTGTCCTAAATACGAAATCTCTTGATCAAAAATCTCTATTAAAGTGATTTTATTTTCCAGGGTCAGTTCATACTCTTTCATTTGAAAAACAGCTCGATCAATAGCCGGACGAAAAACTTCCATCAAATCACAGGCAAGATTATATTGATTTTCCTGACTATCATGATGAATACCAATTTCAGTTAAATATCCATTAGCTGATATTTCTCGCGAAACAGTTGAAAGCAGTATTGAATAACCATAATTTAGCAGAAAATTTATTTTTTGATCATCATCGTGACGCACAAAATCTTTGCCAAACAAACGTGTAAAGTATAATCTCGCCGCGACTGCTTCTCTGTTAGAGCTGTCATTATCCATAATTTCCGGAATCAAATCCAAAAGTGATTGATCATCTTTCTGAAAGCCCTTCAAGCAAGCTGCTTGATTTGTTATTTTTGTTTGGACTATCTTTTTCCAAAGAAGATGTTTTCTCTCAGTCCTCCAACTGATTTGTTTTTGGATATTTTGATTCCGATTACCATTGCCGATGTAATTATTGATCTCGCCAATTGGAAAAGATTTATCATCAGTAAACAAAACACGGACTTGCCGCCGTAAAAGTTCCATCACTGCATAAGCCGTGATGACAGCGCGGGTCGTACCAATGATTAAGACCCTAATGTCTTCAACAGGGATCTGTCTCACATCTGTATCTGTTTGTACGATGCACATATTTAATTTATAGGAAATTTTGCAATGCTGATTTATTAATATATTTCGCCAAGCCATATTGAAAATCACTTTCGGATATGTTTTAATTGTTTCTGGGATCGATCATCCCAATTTTGATGGGTTCTAACTCATTGATCTGACACACATAAATTGAAGTAAAGCAAGACTTCGGTCAAGCTTAAAAGTTTCACGTAAGTGATTCGGCCGTATGGCCAAATACATATACTAAAAGCAAGGAATCATTTCCTTGCTTTTTTTTCGTAAAGATCAGATACAGACACCGTCTTTGTAAATAATCCAGTTGGTGATTGAAATATAAACTCTGCATCATCGCTCAATTTAATGCCGCCTTGACCATGATCCTGAGTGTGAAGTGTTTTCCAAGCCTTTTCTGATTTAAAGTACTTTTTGATTGGATCGCGGTATCCAGCATCATTTCCTAATATATGGATCAAGTCAGCAAGCAGGTTTTGTTGTTTGGACAGATCCAGCTGCAAAAATTCACTTCTCAACGAACGCAAGTGAACGATATCATTTTTATAAAAACGAAAACGTTTCTCAACCTCTGACGAGGTGATAGAATCAAATATTTTAATCAAATTATCTTGATCAGGCATTTTGGTTACCAAATTTTTCCCGACTATTTTATATATATTAATAGGCAGCCAAAGTTCTTTTGCATTATGTTTATACTCAGACGAAGCCAAAAAGAACAATGAACCATCGGACTCTTTAACGAGCTGTCCTAATTTGATCGAATCCAAAATAACCAGCTCAAAACCTTTGATATTAAGTGATGATATATAGTCGTAAACGGTCGTAATTTTTTTATCGATCTGATTTGCTACAGCAAGCGGTATTTTAACAACAACATTACTGTGAGAATTTTTTGCGTTAACTCGAATCAAAGCAGAATAAGCTGATGTTGTCGAACTGAAACCGCCATAATATTGCGTATTTTTATTTCCTTTATATGGAACAAGTTTTCGTTTGGTATTATCGTGCAAAGGATTCTTATAAACGGTTTCATTATATAATTTTCCAACATGTACGCCATTCAAACGAGTCACCTCAACGTTTTTATAATTCATCACTGATTGCAAATAATTAAAATCATCTTCATGCCAAAAATCATTTTTAGATTTAATGATTTCTCCAGTCTTAGTATCCACTCTGCCTCTTGTAGCAGCAGCCATTGAACCGACAACAAAACTAAAAGGATTTAATTTTGACTGGTTAGAATTTTTACGGAATCTTTTGATCCAGTCTTTAACATAATTATTATATTCATTGCCGGCATCATCTGATAAGGTTCCTTTTTTCATCAATCCGCTATTTTCGATGTAAAGTCCAACCGTTGAAAACAAAAGTGCATCAAAAGCGTGGTGATAATCATTTATATCACGATTTTTAGGTATATCTACATATTTACGCATATCGGAAGTTATCGAAGAACGAATGGCTGTGGCTTTCGTTTCACCGCCGAAATGTGCGTCGATCAAATTGGCCACGTTTTTAATGATTTGACGAGTTTCAACTAGAGAACGTGCTATAAAACGTTCGCGTTCGCGTTCAAGTTCGCTGAAACTTTTTGTTCGGATCAAATTATCAAACTTCTTTTTGCCGATAAAACCTAGTCTGTATAAATCGAACCAAAAATCTTTCATTTTATTAACTAATCCAGGCACATAATCTAACGAATCAGTCTTGTATCTGTTAATGTCACTGTCCACTAAGACACGATTTTCCAGAGAATCATCTTTTGTGTACGCTTGTGGAATAATATGATCAATATCATAATTACGGCTAGATAATTTATCGAGATCGATTGGTTTTCCGGTATACATATCTTTGCCTTGCTGAACAAAATAAAGGTAGAGACGATCATTGCGCAAATCGGCATCATCGTATTTGGCGAGATCCTGTTCAAGTTCTTTAAGACCAGCATTATGCAATAAATTCTGTACTCGATTTTTGCGTGAAAATGTTTGGCCGCTATTTTGCGTCTCACGAGCAAACTCTAAGAAAACATGTTTTGGCGCATGGCCAAGTGCTTTAACGATATCATCCAAGATTCTGAAAGATTGTGTAATACCGCGTTTGATATCTTTTGGTCCCGCTAACTCATCGATCAGCCCGTAAACATCTTGTTTGTCAACATCATCTTGGTTTTGTGCGTTTATCCAAGCACGGACATCATAATCATCTTTGACGTTGTTAATAATTTCCATCAAATTTAAATTAGTATTATACAAAGTGTCGATGATGCTTTGTCTATTTTCCGGAAGTTTAAAAGTTTGATGACTAATTTTATCAGCGTGATGAACTATTTTTGTCGTTAACAATTTCTTAGATAAACGTCCCCAACCGGTGTAATGTTTGTTAGCAAGTTTTGCAGCGAGGTCCGGAGTTAATCCATCTAATTTTTTTAGTTGACGGAGAAGAACTTTTTTGTCTTCAAATACTGTCTGCAATTCAGTGATCTTTTCCAACAATTCTTCATTTTTAGGATCATCAACAAATTTCTTATCAAATACAGAAACCAAATAATTGTAGGTAGTCAAGGAGTTATTAAACTGTTTGCCGTTTTTATCAGCAAGACCTTCTATTTCAGTTCCTTTTTTTACGATCCCGTTAATAGCTAAGAAATCTTCAACCTCTTTTTTTGTTACTTTGCCCCTTGATTTATTTTTGAACAGTTCTTCAAAAACTAGTTGCTTAGCTGGCACATCGAGACGCTGATTTTTGATTCGGATATTATTTAATTCTTGCAGTACATTGTATTTTTGATATAAAAGAGAATTGCTTGGTAAAGTTGATTCGCCGATTAAATAAGTATCGGTTCCTGTCAAGCGCTTGATGAAATTTTTCGCTGATGAGTCCAAATCGACTACTCTATCAATATTCCAAGGAGTTATATTATCAGAGCTTTTTCTGACCATCCAATGATTTTCAGATTTGCCTTCTTTACCAGAAACTAACGGACCTACATAATAAGGTACGCGAAAATTAACCAAGGCAATGATTTTATTGTTCTCTTGTCCTTCGGCATTTTTAAAAGTTGTCTTTAAAAAAGGGTAATAAGCAGCTTGATTACTAATAATCTTTTCAAGTTCATTCGCATGTAATTGATGCGGGATCGTACCATTATCTTTCGTTCGTTGAAGCGGCAGGAATTTATCATCATCAATTTTTTTGATAAGTTTTTCTTTGCTGTTTTGGTCTAAAGAAGAATTTTCGATCTCGGATTTAAACAATGCTAAAGCTTTTTTGATCTTTTTATCGTCGCTGCCATGCAGATCGATATAACTTTGGTCGATGTCGTTGGCATTATCGTCGTTACGAACATTTTTTTTGATCAAATCCCAATCATTATGATGTTCTTTATAACGACGTACCATCGCGTCACTGATAGTGTGGTCTTCACCAAGCAATTGTTTTAAGGTTAGGCCATCATAAAACTCCTTTAGTTTTTCGACAAAAGAAAAATCATCAACATTCAGATCGGATTCTAAATCGTTTAATTTACTGTCAATATCCGTATCAGAAAACTTAAATTTAAATTTATTTTGTGTATCTTTATCAATTTCTTTGGCATCGAGGCCAAAGATCGTGATCAAATTAACCTGATTTCCAACGACAGCTTGCAGCACTGCCTGCAACATCTTGCCTTGGTCAGGATCAAAAACTGTAAAACTTTTATGAGCGTTGGCTGCTCGCTGTGTCCTTGCACTATTCGTATCTGTCAGAGACGCTGATAATGCGTCAGAATCAACTGAAAAAACAACATCTTCAAATTTGTTTGCAATAAAATCATTTAAAAACGAAACAAAATCATTTACATTAAAAATCGAATCATTTCTAACAGACCCTTCGATCAGAAAATGACCGCGATATTTAACGATATGGTGAATAGCAAGATATATTTCTCTTAAATCGTGCTTTTTAGTGTCGTTCATCAAAGCCTGCCGCAGATGATAAATAGTAGGATAATTTTTATAAAATTTCTTATCATCTTCTTTGGTATCAAATAAACGGCCATTATAAAAATGCTGTTTATTATCAGCATCTTTTGGATGTACCCAAGACCATTTCAGACGACTTAAAAAATTATCATCGCCAAATGCGATCAATTCCGGAGAAAATATTTCATTGAGCAATCTTATGCGCCAACGGCGTCGCGAAAGCCGCCGACGAGTCGTCCGATATCCACGTCTTTCAGCAGCAGACTGTGCAGAATCGAAAAGCCTTGTACCGATCAAGGCTTTGCCTTTCTTATGTAATAAACGATATCTATCGTCCATAACTGCCCAGCCTACCGAACCGGTTCCAATATCAAGGCCAACAGAATAATCTTCAGAATTACTAGCCATTTTCGATCTCCCTTAATCGCTTTTTTGATAATAAAAAAACTGACAAACTGATTATATTCTTATTTAATATAAGAAAATACATCAATCATCAGTCTTTTTTATCACTTCTTCAAAAGGCCGCCAACTTGCTTTTTCAAATAATCCAATTGCTTATTAGCCGCATCGATATCATCACCCTTAGCACCGATGTAAACCTTTAATTTCGGTTCAGTTCCCGATGGACGCAAAGCGATCCAAGAACCATCTTCCAGCCAGTATTTGATAACGTTGGCTTTTGGCAGGTCGATCTTTTTGGTCGTACCATCTTCCAAATCTTTAGACAATCTCAGCTGATTATCTTCAACAACTTTAACAGCGGTATCGCCAAATTCTTTTGGTCCCCGTTTCCGGAAATCAGACATAACTTGAGTCATTTCCTGATGACCTTTTTCGCCTGGAAATTCAGTAGCATCAGATTCTTCGGCAAAAGCACCGTACTTGTCATAGATTTCTTTTAAACCGTCTCCGATCGTCATACCGCGATCCTTATAATAAGCGGCAAGTTCTGACATTAAAGTAATTGCTTGAACAGCGTCTTTATCGTGAACGAAAGGCTTGATCAAAAATCCATACGATTCCTCAAAACCGAATTCAAAAGTGTAGTTCTTCTTTTTATCAAATTCGACGATCTTATCAGCAATGTATTTAAACCCGGTCAGAACAGTGAATTGCTTGATACCGAATGACTTTGCGATCAGTTCTGGTAAATTAGAAGAAACGTTAGATGTGACGATAGCACCATTATCCGGCAAAGTACCAGCTTCCTTTTGCGCCGTCAAAATATAATTTATCATCAAAGCGGCGATCTGATTACCAGTCAAATACTGATAGTCACCCTTTTCAGTCCGATAACCAACACCCATTCGATCCGAGTCAGGGTCGACAGCTAATTCAATGTCGGTGCCGTAACTTTCTGAGATCTTAAAGACCTCATGAAACTCCGGATTAGGATATTTAACAGTCGGAAAAGTCCCGTCCGGCTCAAACTGCTCTTTAACGATCGAAACTTTATCAAAACCAGCCTGTTTTAAAGCTCTGGAACCAAGATCACCGCCGGAACCGTGTAAAGGTGTGAAACTGATCGTTAATTTATCTCCCCAGCGTTTTACCAGATCGTGATCGATAGTCACTGATTCAACTTGCTTAAGATAAGCTTTATCGATATCAGCACCGATTTTCTTGATGCCGCCGGCTACTTGTTTTATATCAAAAACATTAGTTACTTTTTCGCGTTCAGCAACGATCTCATCGGCTGGTTTTGGCGGTAATTGACCGCCGTCTTCACCATAAAGTTTATATCCGTTATATTCTTTAGTATTATGGCTGGCCGTGATCATGATACCGGCGTAAGTATGCAGATACATAACGGCAAAACTCAGTTCCGGTGTTGGATGCGGTCCATTGAATAAGTAAACGGTAATATCGTGTGCCCGCAAGACACCGGCCGAAACTTTTTTAAAAAGTTCAGAATTTATCCGAGAATCGCCGGAAATAACAACACCGCGTTTCTTAGCTTCATCCCCTTGTTTATCAATATGGCGGGCAAGCGCTTCAGTCGTCTGAGCGACCGTGTAGATATTCATCCTGTTGGTACCAACACCAAGCAGACCGCGCATTCCAGCTGTACCAAAATTAAGGTCTTGATAAAAAGCATCCTCAAGCTTTTCTTGATTGGCATTCGCAAATTCCAAGCGCAGGCCTTCGGGCAGATCTGCCGCTTCCCACTCTTTGATCTTCTCTTGAATCTCTTTTTTTGTTCTCATAATTCCATTGTAATTTTTTCTTATGTAAAATGGTGTTATGACGATAAAATTAGTGGCAATTGATGTAGACAAAACTTTGCTGAACAGTGAAAATCAGCTGACTAAAAAAACGATCGATGTTTTAAAAGAAGCGATCGCTAAGGGTACAAAAATCGTGATAACTTCTGGACGGCCTTTGAGCGGTACAAAAATTTATTATGGCAAATTAGGAATCGCCGATCGCAGCGATCAATATGCGATCAATTATAACGGTGCTATGATCAGAACAACTGACGGCAATATTTTAGACCATACGGCTTTAAGCGGCCAAGACTATCTAGACTTATATAAATTAGCCGGGCAGTTAGGTGTCAAGATCCAAGCAGAAACCGCCGACTATATTTACACACCATATCTTTCTGTCCCTAAATATACTAAATTTGAAGCAAAACTGGTCAGTGCCGACATTAAATATGTGCGCATGCAGACGATCAAAAAAAATGATCAGATCACAAAAGTTATGTACATAGACGAACCTGAGCGGATCGACCATGCTAAAAACAATCTGCCTCAGTGGGTCAATGAACGCTTTACGGTCGTCAGCAGTGCGCCGATCTACCTCGAATTCATTTCTAAAAATGTTTCAAAAGGTATCGCGGTCAAAAAATTAGCTGATCGTTTAAACATATCTCAAGATCAAGTCATGGCGATCGGTGATCAAGACAATGACCTATCGATGATCGATTATGCAGGTCTCGGTGTTGCGATGGGCAACGGCATCGATCAGGTCAAGCAGCAGGCTGATTTCGTTTCTAAGACTAATGATGAAGACGGTGTCGCATATGCGGTCGACAAATTTGTCCTCAAAGAAGAAATCCAAGAAAAAAATAACTGAAGACTCTTTTATTCAACACCCTTTGCCAAACAATTCGGGCACAAACCAAAAAGTGAAAAATCATGGCTCTCGACTTTATATCCTTTAAGTTCGGGAGCTTTTTTGATGATCGGTTCTAAATCGATCTCCTGGACAAGGCCGCAGCCTCGACAAATAAAATGATGGTGGTGGGGATGATCGAAATCACACTGATATTTAACGAAACGCTTTTGGTCGACCGTTAATTCTTCAACGATGCCGATATCTTCAAATTCTTTAACATTGCGATAAGCTGTTTCGTGACTCATATTAGAAAATTTACCGCGCATATACTTATCGATGTCGGCAAGCGAAGTATAATGCTGGCGAAAATCAGATAAATAGTCCAATAACTCTTGACGCTGTTTAGTTAATTTGTAGCCATTTTTTCTTAAAATTTTAGCGGCTAAATCGGTTTTCATAAGTTCAGGCTAGCAAACTTATAATCATTTGTAAATAGTTATAATTACTATTTCTCTAAAGGAGATTTAGAAAAATCATGTCCGCGATAGACCATCCAGCTGGTGACCGGGATCGTCAAAAGGACCCCTATCATCGCGATCAGCAGGTCTAAAGCAGCTGCTACGATCAGTTTGCCGTTGATCAATTGGGCAAAACTATAATGCAGGCGGACATAGAAGATCATTAAAGACAAATTATCGCCCAGTACGCCAAAAAAGAGAGTGTTTAAAGCTGTACCGATGATTTGCGATCCGATGATATTAGATTGACGGAAAAAATTTTTTTGACTGATATCCGGCGTACTTGAAATCAGCTCATTCAAGTCGGCAGATATCGCCATGCTGGCTTCAGCGATAGCACCCAAACTAGCAACGATCGTGACCGCAAAAGCGATATTTTTAAAATCCAGGCCGACAGTCAGCAGCAGTCCCTCTAATTCTTCTGAAGATTCAGTCGCAAATCCCTGTACATTTGCCCACTGATTGACTGGAAAAGCCAACAAAGCTACTAGCAAAAGTACGACCAGGCTGGCTGAAAAAGCATGGTTAGTAACTTTTGGATCATCAGCCGAAAGATAGATCGAAACAGCAAGGATTATAAAACTGATAAAGGCTGTCACGACATAAACGTTAAATTGCCAATTCAGCAGGATTATTAAAAGAAAGACGGCCGCCATATTTATGACTAGACCATAAAAATCATTCAATCCCTGTTTGCCGGCAACGATGACCAAAAGAATAAAGAGGATAATGACTAAAATCAAAAAAGTACTCATTTGCTCGGCTCCTTAACAGTCTTTTTAGTTAAAAGAAGCGACGCCAGCCAAGAAGTTATCGGGACTGTCAAAACGATCCCAATAGCAGAAATAACCGTTAAAAACATCCCCAGCATCATCGTCATTTCGATAGTATATGACCAAGTATTGCCATTGCGCAAATACAAAAAGACCATTGGCAGGGTGTCAGCGATAAAGACCATAAATAAAACATTGGTCAATGAGCCGACGATATCGCGGCCGACCCGCATCCCCGAACGAAAATAATCCGCAAAAGAACGATCCGCATTTTCACGCTGCATGCCGAACATCATTGCAATGATATCAGATGCTTCATCCATTACAGCACCTAAAACACCGATCATTAATTGGGAGTAAAACAAAGGTATCGGAAATTGAGTTACAAAATCCATATATTCAAAATGGATCCCGCGCGCACCATTCAAAGCGATCGTCAAAGCACCGATCCCGACACCTGCAGAAGTCGAAAGAACTGTCGAAAGGAAGACGGTGAAAAACTGCCGACTTTTTCCCAATACCATCAAAAGAGTGAAAAAAGCAAAAACGATCGTCAAAACCGCAAAGATAAAAATAGCTGAGATATTAACAAAATTTATATCAGCAATGATCGCCAGCAAAAAGAAAATAAAATTCGCCGCCATACTGATAATGATCTGAAAGCTCATTTTATTTGTGATCACAAATAAAATCGCCGCCGCAGTTGCCAAAACGAAAACTAATACCGTATCGCGTTTCAAGCCGATTATCGCCCACCAATGGCGGCGATTGAGCAGCAATTGCTGACCAGGATGATAAGACTGTGTCATCACTTGTGATTTTAAGTATTGATTGTTTATGTAAATAGTCTGTCCGCGGCGTTTGGTATTCAAAAAACGGATCTTTAATCGTTGAGTCACGTTTTGATCTGTATTTTGATAATAATCATGCGTATTTTGGCTTGAGATCTGACGAACACTTTGGACTCTGCCGATCGGCGTTTTATACAAAGGATAATCAAAATGTGTCAATAAAGTAAGCAGAAAAACTGCAAATAACAAGAACAGCCATTTCGACCTCTTTTTAAAGAAAGTTTTCATTAATATGCATTCTAACGCAAATAAAAAGCGTCTAAAGAAATAGGCGCTTTATGGTCGATATATTTAATCCTGATCAGGCAATTTCAGATCGGACGGTGAAACAAAAGAAGTCCGCTTAACAAAGATAAAATGAGTAAGAAGCGCTAATATGACCGGAATGACGACAAAAGCGAAAATGATCGTCATCAGATTTTTAGTGCCGGTCGAAAATGCAGCGATCGGTCCGATCAAACCGGAAAAGCCGAAACCGGCCGACATCGGGGTACCTTGGATATTAAGCAAAGCGGCCTCCAGCCCGGCTAGAGCTGAAACGATGATTATCGGTAAAAATAGGCGCGGTTTTTTTAACATATTTGCCATTTGGATCTTAGGCGTACCAATAAAATGACTAATGATACCGCCAAAGGAATTGACTGACGACCCCATCAAAGCCAAAGCGAAACTAGCCGTGGTGATACCAAGGTTAGCGGCACCTGAACCAATGCCGGAAAGACCGATCGCTAAAGCGATCCCGGCAGAAGAAATCGGCGACAAGATAAGCACAGCGAAGATCGCTCCCATCAAAGGGCCCATGACTAATGGCTGCAAACCAGTCAAATCATTGATCAAGCGGCCGATCTCAGTAGTGATCGAATGAACGAAAGGAAAAATCAGCCGGCCGATACCGCCGCCTAAAGAGAGGACCAAGATCGGTGAAAAAATAACTTTCAATTGACCAAGACGATCTTTAAGCAAAAAAATCAATAAAGAAGACAAAGCGATCGTTAAACCGATATTGATGATATCACCGGGTCCGGATAAAATGACTGTCCCTTTTGAAAAAGTATAAGCACCTGAACCGGCAAAAGCTGCCAGCATCAGCGAACCGCTGTCGATCGAGGAAAATTTAAAAAAATGAGCGATCGCATAAGCAGAAACGACAGCTAAAAGACTTTGTGAGACCGAGGTCATCTGGGTAATGGCTAAAGCAGCGGGATCATTGCCGAAAATCCGCATCAACGAACCTAAAATAGCCGATGGGATCAGAGTTATCACGATTCCGATACTTAATCCATTCAATATATTTGATACAAAATTACTTTCTTTTATTTTCATTATTTCGATCCTTAGCTTAGTGTTATTTTTTCTTTTTCTTTAACGAAGAATTTTTCCAAACGTGCAGCTGCTGTCTCTAAATCTGCCATAGAGGCAGCATAAGATAAGCGCAAATAACCCTCAGCTCCAAAACCGGCCCCCGGAGTCAAACCGACTCTGGCCTCTTGTGCGATCTGGCGGACTGATCGAAGGCTGTTTTGATCACAATAATCAGGGATCTTAAAAAATAAATAGAAAGCACCATCGGGATGGACGAAGTCGATATCCATTTTTTTAAAGGCCGAAATCAAGAAATCACGCCGCTTTTTGTACTCTTGACGCATGCTTTTCGCATCGTCGATCCCATTAGAAAATGCCTCTGCCGCAGCAGCCATCGTGACATCGGGCAAAGCGGTATCGATCAATTCATGAACCACGGCGATCTGCGAAATTATTTCAGCCGGAGCAGCAATGATACCGACTCTATAGCCAGTCATGGCGTGCGATTTTGAAATACCGTTCATCAAAATGGTTTGTTTTGGCAAAGCTTTGGCAAAAGATACATGGCTGCGGTCATAAACCAGTTCGGAGTAGATCTCATCGGAGATCAGAAAAACATCATGCTGTGAAATGACCTGTGCTAATTGCTGGATTTGCTGCTGATCATAGGCAGCTCCGGTCGGATTCCCCGGTGACGCGATCACAACAGCCTTAACACAAGGATTCTGATCCAAAACCGTCTTCAGTTTATCGGCTGTCAGTAAAAATCCATCTTCTGCTGTCGAGATATCAATGATTTGGCCCCCGCATACTTTTGCCGCGCTGGCATAGACTGGAAAAGTCGGTTGCGGAATGACGATCTGATCACCAGAATTAATAAGTGTCTTCATCACATCGAAAATCGCTTCAGTCACCCCGGTAGTTACCAAAATATCCGTTTCGGAGTCGTAATCTAATTGATATTTTTTCTTGAGATAACTTGCTGCTGCCGACAACAGCGCAGCCGTCCCTCGCGACGGAGCATAATGAGAATCATTATTCAAAATATCTTGTACAGCTGCCTGTTTGATGTGCTCAGGAGTATTAAAATCCGGCTCCCCGACTGTCAGCATTACGATATCGTCAACTGATCGTAATTCTTTATTCAAAGCCAAAATCTGACTGGGTTTAGTTGCCCTGATGATATCATTAGTCTTTTTTTCCAAACCTTTTTTCAAACTAGTCATTTTCTTCCTCGATTTTTAGATAAATAAAAAGCACTCCTGGTCCCAATTTCCCAAGAGTGCTCTGATCTAACTAAAGATTATCGTCTTTTAGAGGTCTCGGGAAACTCCCGCGACCAAAAACTGGTTTCGCGGGTCAACGCGTAAACCAGAAATAATAGCGATTACTTTGTAAATTCATATTTGCCATTGAAGTTAATAAAAGGATAGTAGAAAACAAATTATTTGTCAACAGCATTTTCCGTAAATAGATATTTATTTCGTAAAATGTCTATCCCTTCTTGATCGATCTGCAAAAATTCCTTGAAATAGTTTTCATAACTGCCGGAGATTTTTTTCAAAGTGGAAAGAGCACGCTCCAAATAATCGATATTGACCGTCCACATGGAATGAATATTTTCTAATTCAGCTTGATCGGCACCTTGGCGATGCATTTCAGCCATTTTTTGTGCGACTATGTCTTTGGATAAGCGGTCAGTTAGCAGGTAATCGTGTTTTATTTGTGCTTCATTGATATTTAAAATACCCATCAGAAGCATTGAAGCAATACCGGTACGATCCTTGCCGGCCGTGCAATGAAAAACGAGGGTATTTTTTTCATCTATCAGCAATTCAAAAAATTTTCGGTAGGCCATATTTGAATAATGGTCAGAAATAAGGTGCTCATAGGTACTGATCATTTTCAAATAGCCGATCCCTTTCTGTTCGTATTCTTGATTAAGCTGTTTGTAATCAATAGTCGATTCAGTCCGATCGAAATCCATAACAGGGATACTGATATCATCGACTCCGGCCAGCAAACGATCCGGACTAGCTTTTATTTCTGCTTTAGTGCGAAAATCAACGACCAAATCTACATCTCGTTTTTTCAGATAAGCTAGATCATCATCATCGAGATCAGACATGCTTGAAGTTCTGAAAATTTTCCCCCACCTGATTTTTTGGCCATTGGCCGAAGTATACCCGCCGATATCGCGGAAATTATATCCGCCTTTTACTGGTAATAGTCGTCTTTTATCCATATATCAATTTTATCTGATTTAAATACAAAAAAACCAGGCGTTAATACCTGGTTTAGATCACTTCACAAATTAATTGAAAGCCCTTTAGCTAATTCCGAAAGATCCATGATCGATTCCGAAAGCGTCGGGTGCGGATAGATAGTCAAACTTATATCATCGACCGTCAAACCGTTCTCGATCGCCAAAGACAGCTGCGAAATCAATTCAGAAGCCTGCGGACCAACGATCTGAGCTCCAATGACTGCCTGACTCTTATCATCGACGATCACCCTGACAAAACCCTTGGCCTGGTCGATAGCTAAAGCTCTTCCGTTAGCAGCGAATGGGAATTTGAATACTTTAGCTGCCAGCTTTTTTTCAGCAACTGAAGTCGGTGTTTCTCCAGTCGTTGCTAATTCCGGGTCAGTATAGGCAACTGAAGGCAGCGAATAATGCATATCGACAGCATTTTCAGCTTGAGCAATAGCAGCTGCCGCGATTTTAGCCTGAAAACTGGCTTTATGAGCCAATCCAGGACCGCTCGTTACATCACCGATCGCATAAATATGCGCAACATTGGTTTTTTGAGAAAGATCCGTTTTGATGAAATGATGGTCATCCAATTGAATATCGGTATTGTTAAGACCTAATTGATCAGTATTCGGCCGTCGACCAACGCTGACCAGCAAGTAATCAGCAGAAATAGTTTTATTTTCACCAGCGCTTTGAAATTCGACGCTGACTTCTTTGTCATCCTGCTTAGCTGAATTTGCTTGAGCTGAAGTATAGATCTGGCCGCCCTTAGCCTTGAAATCATCGATGACCGGTTTGATCAGCTCAGCATCAAAACCATTCAAAACATGGTCTAATCCTTCGATGATAGTTACCTTAGCTCCCAAATTCTGGTAAGCGCTGCCGATCTCAAAGCCGATAACTCCGCCGCCGATCACGATCAAACTTTTAGGTATTTCCTTTAAAGCAAGCGCACCTGTCGAGTCAAGGATCCGTTTGCCAAAAGGGATCGAAGGTATTTGGACTGGGTGCGAACCGGTCGCGATAATGATATTTTTAAAATTAAACAGTTCGTGGCTGTCTTCTTCGACAACATTGATCTGCTCGTTGTCGGTAAAGGTCGCGCTCCCGCGAATCACTTTAACATGATTCTTTTTTAAAAGCATCGCCACTCCGCCAGTCAAAACATCAACCACTTTGTGCTGTTTCCAATCTTGAGTTTTCTGCCAATCAAGACTGGCTCCGCGGCTCTTAAGACCATACGGCTGTTCATGAGTCATCAATTGATAATTATGGCCAACATTGATCAAAGCCTTGGAAGGGATACAACCAACATTCAAACAAACACCGCCGATAAGACCATTTTCGATCACTGTAACTTTTTGTCCCAATTGTGCTGCTCTGATCGCAGCGACATAGCCGCCAGGACCCGAACCGATAACGACCGTATCTAAATCTTCTGCTTGTGCACCGACGACCATTTTTACACCTCCATCAACATATATTCAGGATCAGCCAAAAGACTCTTCAAATAATTCAAAGCCTGCTGGCCGAGCATGCCATCGATCAAACGGTGATCATAACTCAAACTGAGTTTCATCAACTGTCCGGCAACGATAGCACCGTTTTTGTCGATCACCGGTTCTTTTGCGATCGTGCCTAACCCTAAGATGGCGACCTCTTTCCCGTTGATGATCGGAGTAAACCAGCTCCCGCGAGCTGAACCGACGTTAGAAACGGTGATCGTACTGCCCTGCATCTGTGCTGCTTTGATCGAACCGGAGCGGACTGCAGCTGCCAAATCTTGGATCTCTTTTGCGATCGTCAAGATCGATTTGCGATCCGCATCAAATATAACCGGGACAAACAAACCGCTTGGTGCATTGACAGCGACACCAACATTGATCTGATCATGATAAATGGTCTGGAATTTATCGATATCGATCGAAGCATTCAAATCAGGGAACTTCTTGGCTGTGGCTGCTAAAGCTTTTACGACATATGCCAGATAAGTAAGTTTTATATCCTGATCAGCTGCCTGCTGCTTAAAATGCTTACGATGTTCGACCAATTTTGAAACTTCCACTTGATCAAAATTAGTTACAGTCGGGATCGTCTCATTTTGATGAGACATCGCTTTTGCGATCGCCCGCCGAACCGGAGTGAAATCAACTCGCCCTTCTTTCAAAGCAGGAGCCGGAGTCGGAGCAGCCGCTTGCTGTGTCTGAGAAGCAGCCGGTACTTGAGAATTTTGAACAGCTGTTTCGGCAGTTTGGGAAACTGTTTGAGCTGGTTGTTTTTGGCCGCTATCGATGTAAGACTGAAGATCAGCTAAAGTGATGTGGCCATGGCGGCCGGTTGGCTGAACATCAGCGAGATCGACATTATTCTCATAAGCCAAATGGCGAACTGACGGCATAGCCAAAATATTTCCGTTAGAAGCCTTTAATTCAGCCGACACTGGTGTTTGAGCCAGTGCTTGAGAATTTTGAACAGCAGTTTCAGAAGCTGCAGCTGGTTGGGCAGCAGTCTGCTTTGTTGAATCAGCCGGTTGATTTTCGGCTTGGACATCTGCACCATTTCCATCGAACTCGATCAGAGGATCGCCGACTTTAACGGTCGTACCGGCATCGACATATAGTTTAGTGACCTTGCCGTCATAAGGCGAAAGGATCTCTTGAAGTAATTTATCATTTTGTACTTCTGCTACTGGATCATCAGTTTTTACCTGATCGCCGACTTTTACCAGCCAATTGGATATTTCACCTTCAGCCATCCCTTCGCCGATATCAGGCATTTTAAAAACTTCAGTCATAGTTTACGATCTCCTTTACTTTTGCCACAATATCATCGCTGTTAGCCATCCAATCATTTTCGGCTTGGCCGAATGGATAAACAGAATCCGGAGCAGCGACCCGGCCGATCGGAGCCTTAAGACTCAAAATAAACCGTTCTGAGATCTCAGCCATGACACTAGCCGAAACACCGGCCATTCGCTGCGCCTCTTGAGCTACTACGACTCTTCCGGTCTTGGTCACAGAATCACCGATCGTTTCGATATCCAATGGCGATACTGTCCGCAAATCGACCACTTCTGCATCGATCCCTTCTTTTTTAAGATCTTCGGCAGCCCGTAAAGCGACCGGTACCATTCCGCCGTAAGTTATGATCGAGACATCACTGCCTTCTTTTGCGATCGCAGCTTTGTCCAATGGTGTTGTGTAATATTCATCCGGAACTTCGCCCTTCAAAGAGCGATAAAGATGCAGATTTTCCAAAAACATCACCGGATCATTGGATTCGATCGAACTGAGCAATAGTCCCTTGGCATCTGCCGGATTGGCCGGCATTACAACTCGTATTCCCGGTGCTTGAGACAAAAATCCTTCGAGATTATCAGCATGCATTTCCGGTGTTTTCGTTCCGCCGCCATAAGGCGAACGAACAACGATCGGCATATAACGCGTGGAAGCGAAACGGAAGCGGTTGCGAGCCATCTGCCCAGCCAATGAATCAAGAGCCTCTAGCTGAAAGCCGGAAAACTGGATCTCCATGATCGGACGGTATCCTTGAGAAGCCAAGCCGATCGCCAGACCGCCAATACCGGATTCGGCTAAAGGTGTATCAAAGACTCTCTCTTTGCCGTACTTGGCTTGCAGACCATCGCTCGCCCGAAAAACTCCGCCATTCTTTCCAATATCCTCACCGAACAACAAGACCTTATCATCACGTCCTAAGGCAAGGTCCTGTGCTTGCAAAATAGCTTGAATATAACTCCTAACTGTCATTTTACTTGCCCTCGCTTTCAAACTTTTTGATCTGTTCTTTTGCGGCGAATCCCGGAACTTCCAAAGTATTTTTGATGAAATCGCTGATCTTCTGTTTAGAAACGTTATCAGCTTTCTTAACATCATCAGTGATACGCTGGTCTACTTGATCAATGTAAGCTTTTTCTTTGTCTTCATCCCAGATACCCTTGGATGTCAAAAACTTGCGCATTCTGATCAATGGATCTTTTTGCCACCACTTAGCGATCTCGTCTTTAGTACGATAACGTAATGGATCATCTCCGGCAGTTGAATGCGGTTCAAAGCGATCGGTCATCGTCTCGATCAAAACCGGTCCTTTACCAGATACGGCCCATTCACGAGCTTCTTTAGCTGCTAAGTAAACTGCCAAGGCATCTTGGCCGTCAACGACCAAGCTCGGCACACCGGCTGCCCAGCCTTTGGCAGCCAAATGAGGAGCTGCCGACTGAACTGCCCTTGGTACAGAAATGGCAAAGCCGTTGTTTTGGATAAAGAAGACAGCATTAGCATGGAAACTGCCGGCAAAATTCACGCCTTCATAAAAATCTCCTTGCGAACTGCCGCCGTCACCAGTGTAAGCGTAGGCAACAGCATCAGCCTTCTTCTTTTTCAAAGCCAAAGCTACGCCGGCTGCTTCGATATAATGAGCACCGATGATGATCTGCGGGAACCAAGAGTTGACCGGTTTGCCGTCATCAGTTTCAAAAACATTTCCGAGTACATGGCCGCGGCTCCACAAAACCGCCTTCCAGATCGGCCACCCTTTAACAACGATCTCTGGAATGTCGCGGTAACCTGGAAAAAGCCAGTCTTGGTCTTTAAAAGCAAATGAAGAAGCCATTTGCGAAGCTTCTTGGCCGGCAGTTGGTGCAAAGAAACCAAAGCGGCCTTGTTTTGCTAATTTAGTCGAACGAATATCCAATTGACGACTCAAAAGCATCCGCTTGAAAAGCTCGATCAGATCGTCATCACTTAATTCACTCCTTTTAAAAGCTTCCGGATCCAGCAGATTTCCCTCGTTGTCCAACACCTTCAAAGTCGGAAACAGCTCATCTTGTAATTTTAATTGAGCCGGAAAATCAAGGATCTTACGATTTGTGTCACTTATACTTGCCATATCGATCTCCTTTTTAAACTTTCGCTGAAGAAAACATAGAAGCTAATTGATGGTCATCAATGCTGCCGAAGTACTGTCCATCGGCGTTCTTTTTCAAAATTTGATAGATTTTTTTCTCGTCGAAAGGCTGGCCGATAAACTGGTCTTTTATTTCACGCCAGTCGCGGACACCCAAAAAATCTCCAGTGAAGTCAATGTCCGTGATCAAACCTTCTTTAACATTGGCGTGAACATCGATCCCGCCGCCGGTAAATTTTTTATGATTATTGAAATCAAACTCAGGACTATTGCCGTAGTTCCATTCCCAAGTTGAAAAACGATTTTTTGCCAGATCTTTGATCGCTTGTTTTTGCTGATCAGATAGAAGATACTCGCTATCCTTGCCCTCATCAGTCAAATAATATTGCAAAGCTGCCCAAAATTTTTCAAGTGTCAAATCAGCCGGCGCGTAATTTTTAATATTGCCGACTCGGGAACGAACTGATTTGGCCGCTTTGGAAATAAACTTTTCATCAGCCACATTCAAAGAACGGACCATTGAATCAACATCAGTATCCCAAAGCAAAGTACCATGATGCATCAAGTACCCGCCTGCATAGCGCTGAGCATTGCCGCTGATCTTTTTTCCATCAACAGTCAGGTCATTACGACCGCTGATCCGTGCATCGATACCGACCTCTTGAAGCGCATCGTACATCGGCTTGACGAATTTATGAAAATCGACTTGACTGCTGCTTTGTACGGGAACGAAAAAGGTAAAACAGATGTTGCCCAGATCGTGATAAACAGCCCCGCCGCCCGATACTCGGCGTACTACCTGAACTTTATTCTGATCGATAAAATCCTGATTGACTTCCGCAAAAGTGTTTTGATTTCTGCCGACGATCACAGCCCGCTTGTTCTGCCAAAGCGAGAAAACCGGTTCCTTAGCTTTCAAATGATATAAAAGCCAAGTATCCATTGCTATGTTCGTATAGGCATCTGTTCCAAAATATTTGATAAATTGCATGATCACCGCCTCGTTTGCAAGAGCTAAACATACTTGCTTATATAATGTAAGCGTTTACTCTTTACACATCAATTCTAGCATTTTCAATGCTTAAGGTTTGGGTCATATCATGAAAGATCAAAGAAAAAATAATTTATATACTATATGTATGGCTTATTTATACACGAATGATCATGTTAGACTGGACTACCACGAACTGGGTGATCCAAAAGGACCGACCGTTATCTTGATCGAAGGGTATTCCGGTAATGAGATGACTTGGGTCGGTCAGATCGATCCCTTCATCGAAGCGGGCTTTCATCTGGTGACTTACGATCGCCGTAACCACGGTAAAAGCCAGTCCGTTAATTACGGTATGCGCATTGCCAGACACGGTTATGATCTAGCCGAATTGATCGACAAGGTCGCTTTTGACCAAAAAGTTTTTCTGGTCGGACATTCAATGGGCGCGTCCACCATTTTTGCTTATCTTTCTTTATTCGGCTGCGATCATTTAAAGGGCATCGTTACTGAAGACCAGTCGCCTAAAGCCATCAATGATCAAAATTGGTCTTTAGGCCTCTATGACAGCGATTGGGACCACTTGCTGGCAATGGCAGAAAGGATCAAAAAAACAAAATTTACTAGACTGGCAGTCAGTCGCGATTTTAAGATCGCTCTAGGCAAAGTCTACCGGCCGTTTGATTTTGATTTCAATCAGCCCTTGTTATTGGACTCGCTGGTCCAAGATTGGCGTGATCAGATAGAAACAGAAAAAGTCCCCCATCTCTTTTTAGCTGGGGGAAATTCACCACTTTGGCCTAAAGAAGAAGCCCAAGCGGCAGCAGCTTTAAATCAAAGAGCTTCTTTCCATATTTTTCAAGGAGCCGGTCATATTCCTCATTTGGAAAAAACCGACGAATTCAACCAAACAGTCATTGATTTCATACGGAATAATCAAAAAAGATAATTTACTGAAAATTACCTGAAAATTTATGAAAATGCCTTTATGGAAATGATCCGATCATCACCTTTTTTGGGATTTCCATTACCGTCAGTATTGCTGGTGACCAGCCAGAGATCTTTGTTCGGAGCAATAATAACTTTACGAATTCGGCCAAAACGGCGGCGATAAAAAACATAAGAATCGTTCAAATGATCGATGTTGACTGCGCGCAGAGATTGACCGCGCAAATTAGCAATGAAAAGAAAACCGCGATCATAAACGATGCCGCTCGGACTAGCAGCATTAGTATGCCATTGCTGTAAAGGATCGGTATAAGCCGAAGAACTATTGCGATCGATCCCTTCATGGATCGGCCAACCATAATTTTTACCGACCTCGATCTGATTCAATTCATCCCATGTATCTTGGCCGAATTCACTGGCAAACATCCTTTGGCCAGCCCAAGTCATCCCCTGCACGTTTCGATGACCGTAACTGAAGATCGGCGAACCTTTGATGGGGTTTTTAGCGGCAGGCCGGCCATTGAAATCGACACGGAGGATCTTACCGTTCAAAGAATGCAGATCTTGAGCATGAGAAGGATCACCAGCATCGCCGGTCGAAATATAAAGATGGCCGTCCGGTCCGATCGCCAGGCCGCCGCCGTTGTGATAGGAATTAAAATCTATTCCTGTTACGATCGGCTGCGGATCATTTATCCTTATTTTTCCCTTTTGCTTGGAAATATGGTACCGAACGACCCGGTTATCTTTCTCAGTAGTGTAATAAGCAAATAAATAATCATAATCAGGATGGCTGCGGTAAGCAACTGCCAGCCCTAAAAGACCGCCTTCTCCTTGATGATCGACTTGAGCTATTTTGATGATCGAAGATGTTTTGCCTTTATTAAGCTGGTAAATATGGCCGCGATCACGCGAATCAACTAAAGTACTGCCTTTATAAAAGATAACCGACCAAGGCGTATTCAAATTCTTTGCGATCACCTTAGGACGGCTTTTATTCAACGAAAGTCTACGATAATAAATCGGAAGTTTTTTGCTTTGACCGAACACACTGTCCAAAGGACCGCGTTCCCAAAGGAACATAAAAACGATCACCGATATCAATAAAACAGGAAGCAGGAAAATGAGACTTATTTTTATTCTTCTGATCATATTTTTCCTTGGTATAGCAGATATTTAAAATAAAAAAGACCGGACAAAATCCGATCCAAATCAAAGTTTAGAAATGTCGATCACAAAACGATAATGAACATCGCTATTGATAACCCGCTGATAGGCAGTCGGTACATAGCTTGGATCGATTATCTCTATTTTCGGCTTGATACCATGTTTCCCGGCAAAATCAAGCATCTCTTGTGTGACCGGCACGCCGCCTACGTTAGACGCCGTTATTATTTTTTCTCCGGCAAAAAGACTGAAGACGCTATATTCTTGGTGAGCAGCACCCAAACCGACATAAACTAACTTTCCATCAACTCGAAGCAGATTCAAATATGCATTAACATCGATATCAACGGTAGCGGTATTTAAAATAAAATCAAATTGACCAGCTAATTTTTGAAAAACTTCAGGGCTGCTAACATAATAATTATCAGCACCAAATTGGGCTGCTTCATTTTTTTTAGATTCTGAATGACCAATTACGGTCACATCAGTACCTAAAGCATGGGCAAACTGCACAGCGATGTGGCCCAATCCGCCTAAGCCGACGACTGCGACCCGGCTGCCTTTGCCAACGTTCCATTTTTTAAGCGGCGAATAAGTTGTCACGCCGGCACAAAGCAGTGGACTCGCTTCTGCCAATCCGAGCTCGTCAGGAATCTTAAAAACGAAATGCTCTTTAACGACGATCTGCTGACTATAACCGCCGTAATTTATATTTCCTTGGTAATCGCGTCCAGTGAAGACAGAAACCACACCTTGCTTGCAAAATTGTTCGCGGCCGCTCAGACAATATTCACATTTCCCGCAAGAATCAACGAAACAGCCGACCCCTACTCGATCACCAACTTTATATTTGGTCACTTCCGAGCCTATTTTTGCAACAACACCAGTGATCTCATGACCAGGGACCATCGGAAAAATATTATTGCCGAATGGATCATCGACCATAGAAATATCAGAATGACAGATCCCGCAATATTTAATATCGATCAGAACGTCATCTTTACGCAGGTCACGGCGATCGATGGTCGTTTCTGTAAAAGTACCATAGTCTGAACCAAGCACTTCTAAAGCTTTTACTTCAGTCATGAATAAATCTCCTTTTAATTAGTATTTGCTTATATCTTACAGCCTTGGAGCCGATCCAAGGCAAGTTTTATCTAATTTATTGTAAGGGTTTAACCTTATAATGGTAGTTATACAGAGGAACAAAAACCGACCTGTATATTCGATCATGCAATCATTGATGAAGGAGGAGAAGCTTTTGAGTTTAAAAGACAAAGTTTTCATCATAACCGGCGCATCATCAGGAATAGGCGCCGCCACTGCTAAACTGCTTGCAGAAAAAGATGCAAAGGTAGTTATCGGTGCCCGCCGCCAAGAACCGCTTGAAAAAATCGCTGCCGGTGCTAAAGCAGGCAATGTTCTTTATAAAAAAACCGACGTCACCGATTTTCAGCAAGTAAAGGATCTGGTGGACCTGGCCATAGAAAAATTTGGTAAAGTTGATGCCATCTTTAACAACGCAGGTATCATGCCGCAATCCAACCTGGCTAACGGCGATCGCGACGTTTGGAAACAAACTTTTGATATCAATGTCTTTGGTGTTTTAAACGGTATCTCTGCTGTATTGCCGATTTTTCATAAACAAGGTCACGGTCACATCTTAGTAACCGACTCAATGGCCGGCCACCAAGTCTATCCCGGTCTCTCTGTTTATTCCGGTACTAAATATGCTTTGCAGGCAATCGTACAAGGGCTCCGTCTAGAAGAAGCCAGAAACAATATCCGAACCAGTATAATTTCTCCAGGAGCTGTCCGGACTGAATTATTCCGTTCGGTCGGGGATGACGACTCCGCTGAAAAATTGAAGAAATCTTGGGAGGGCGAAAACTCGGCTTTGCGATCTGAAGATGTAGCCGAAGCAGTCGTTTACGCTCTTGATAATCCGCAAAGGGTCAATGTAAGCGAGATCATCGTTCAACCGCTCTATGGCGATCTTCGACCAGATGCTTTTTAAAGATCATCAAAAAATAAGTTTAAAAAGTCACAATATCTAATAAATCGATCAAGATCAATGATAAAATGATTTGTGTAGATTATTTCTACAATCCCTTTTTAAGAATTAACAAAAAAAGCCTGCCAATCGAGTGCACCTCATTGACAGGTTTTTATTTATTCCGAAAAAAGTATATTATCCTTCCGAGCAAAAAGCTGACGCTGACGATCAAGATAAAGGTAAAAGTATGCCAATCAAAGCTGACCTCTTTGGGGAAAAGCTGAGAAAGTACATAAAGAACGACACTGGCGCCGACCAAAAAAATAGCGGCTGCGCGAAAGGGCGAATATTTATTCATTTTCATCTCCATAAAGTTTATGAAAATTATACCCACTTTTATCGATATGACAAAATGATTTTTTAATAAATTTTAATATCCGTTCATTGACGGTCGAGCTGCAAAACTTTTCTCAAATCAGCTAATTTAGGTTTACCGGCCAATAAATTTCTAAAATGATCAAGATCAACAGTTCCATTCCAAAGCAAAATGCCGACCAAAAGTTCATTTTTATCAAAATAATAGAAAATGTTTTGTTTAGCGGTCAGCTCCGGCTCTTTATAAATATCAAGGTCAGACGATATATGCCCCAAAGCATTCCAAGAAATACCGAAGACGCGGCTGTAAAAATAAGGTGTATGACGATAAGCGATCTGTGCACCGGTCATATTTTCGCCAGCAGTAAAACCGGAATAATTAGCCTGATCAACGTGGGCTGACTGGTTAGGACCGATAATAGCGTCAGGATAATCAATAATGTCGCCGGCTGCCCAGACATCATCGACAGAAGTCTTCAAATACTTATCGACTTTAACGCTTTTTTCATCGTGTTTTATCTCGGTACCCTTGATCAATTCCAAATTATAATCAACACCAAGGCCAAAAACCAAGCCGTCAGCTTCCAAGACATGGCCGTCAGTCAGCTGTAATTGAACTTTACCATTTTTGAGATCATATTCTGCTGCCCGATGATCACGAATTATTTGGACATTGTGATCTTCAAATCTCCGTTCATATTCATCGATCAGGTCCTGGCTGAATTTTTGTGCAAAAAGCCGATCAGAGTCGATGACCAGCGAAACTTTAGTGTTATTTTGTGCTAAAGCGGCGGCGATCTCTGTGCCGATATAACTATCGCCAACGACGATTACGTGTTTATTTTTATTACTCAAATTTTTGATTTTCTGATAATCATCAAAGGTCCGCAAGAAAATCACCGAGTCGCTTTTAGGACCCGGGATCGTTTTCGGACGGCTGCCGGTCGCCAAGAGCAATTTTTCATAAGTTATTTTTTGCTGCTGGTCGGTCAGGA
Source organism: Oenococcus alcoholitolerans (assembly GCF_051852995.1). Taxonomy (GTDB): domain Bacteria; phylum Bacillota; class Bacilli; order Lactobacillales; family Lactobacillaceae; genus Oenococcus; species Oenococcus alcoholitolerans. The sequence goes on along the minus strand of NZ_CP176042.1, from coordinate 203,565 downwards.
CGGTCTTATTTTTTGTGTCGATAGAAATGGCTTGCGTATTGAAAATGATTTTTAGATCATTGATTTTTTCCGTACCCATATTGGTCTGCTCTTCATGAAAACTTTTATCAGTCCATAATTTTTTACTTAAAGCTGGTCTTGTATATGGAGGCAGACCTTCGTTAGAAATGATAGTGATCCGGCCGGTCGAATCTTTGGATCTGATACCGCGTGCACCGCTGTCAGCAGCCATTCCGCCGCCGATGATCAAATATTTACTTGAAAAATTGCTTTGATTACTGCTCATTTTTTTCCTCCTGATTTTAGAAATGTCTAAGCGGCATTGGTCAAATCGTGTTCGGCTCTCACGATCGCTGATTTAATAAAAAACTCTCAAATTTGCATGTATCAGCCAAACGGCAACCAGCAAGCACAAAATGATACCGCTTTTTTCAAAAAGACTATTCTAATTTATTATAATCAACATAGCTAACTAAAAGTCACTGACGAAAAGTCTAAATAAAAAGACCGATCTGCCAAATCGGCCGTCAAACATTTAAAGATACATGGTGTTTAAGAAAGCAGTCGGCCATGTTTCTCATAATGAGCTATTTTCGTGATTTTATTTTTTTCATCGACCAGTACGACTTGCGGTTTGTGAACAGCCGCTGAACTTTCATCATATAAACCATAGGCCATGATGATAATTTTATCGCCGACTTGCGCTAAACGAGCAGTGGCACCGTTTAAACAGATGATACCTGAATTTTCCTTGCCGGCAATGACATAAGTCGAAAAACGCTGGCCATTTTCAACATCAGCTATATCGACTTTTTGATACTCGAAAATACCGGCCGCTTTCATCAAACCGGCATCAATGGTAATGCTGCCGACGTAATCTAATTCAGCCTGAGTAACAACGGCACGATGTATTTTGCCTGCTAAAAGCGTGATCATTTTATATCTCCCAGGACCCAGTTGTCGATCAACCGAACTTTTCCGATCTTGACCGCTAAAAGAACGATCGCTGATCCGCTGGAAAGGTCGGCTTTATCCAAAAAAGTCTGCTCATCAACGATTTTCACATAATCGATATCGGCAAGAGGCTCTTTACTGATGAAATCAGTCACTTTTTGGATGATCTGTGAACTATTTTTTGTGCCTTGCCGATAAAGCCGATCGGCTAATTCAAGCGACTGATAAAGCACAACGGCAGCTTTATCTTCATCTTTTGACAGATAACTGTTGCGCGAACTCAAAGCCAGACCGTCAGATCGGCGAACGATCGGACATACGACCAGCCTGATCGGAAAATCAAGATCGCTAACAAGTTTTTTGACGACCGCGACCTGCTGGGCATCCTTTTGACCAAAATAAGCTCGATCTGCTTGAGTCAAATTGAAGAGCTTGGTCAAAACCGTGACGACACCGCGAAAATGTGTCGGTCGGATCTTTCCCTCCAGTAGCGAAGTAAGGCCGTTTACTTGGACAAAACTATCAAAATCAGCAGGATACATTTCCTCATCATCAGGATGAAAGATCAAATCGGCTCCGGCCTGCTGCGCTTTTTGCTGGTCATTTTTTATATCGCGGGGATACTTTGCCAGATCCTCTCCGGGTGCAAACTGTTTTGGGTTAACGAAAACGCTGACGATCACCCGGTCATTTTGTGAAGCTGCCTTTTGTATCAAACTTTGGTGTCCTTGATGAAGATACCCCATCGTTGGGACTAAACCGATGCTCTGGCCTGCTTTTTTCCATTCTTTGATGATACCTTTTAATTCAGTGATACTGCTGACTACCCTAAGCGACATTATTTCTCCATTCGTTTTATTAACTGATCCATAACTGCCGGATCAGATTTAAAAGTATGTTCTTGGCTTGGAAATATCTGCTCTTTGACTTCAGAATCATATTTTTTGAAGTCAGCCAGCATTCTTTGGCCTATCTCATCATAGCGCTTGACGAATTTTGCCTTAAAATCAGAAAAAATGCCCAGCATGTCTTGATAAACAAGGATCTGACCGTCCGTTGCCGCACCAGCGCCGATACCGATCGTCGGAATAGAAAGTTTTTCGGTGATCAAAGCTGCCAGCTGGTCAGGAACACATTCCAAAACTAAAGCAAAAGCACCCGCTTTTTGAACCGCCAAGGCATCATCGATCAATTTTTCAGCTGCTGACAAAGTTTTTCCTTGAACCTTAAAACCGCCAAAAGCATTAACTGATTGAGGTGTCAGACCCAAGTGGCCCATGACGGGAATACCAGCTGCCGTGATCGCCTCGATCCTATCAGCGACCTGCCGGCCGCCTTCTAACTTAACTGTCTGCGCGTGCCCTTCTTTGACCAAACGACCGGCGTTTTTTACCGCCTGTGCAGCTGATACTTGATAAGACATAAAAGGCAGGTCGACTACGACCATTGTATTTTCAACTGCCGCCGTGACCGCACGGCTGTGATAGATCATATCCTCGACTGTGACCGACAAAGTATCTTTATGGCCTAAAACGACCATCCCCAAAGAATCACCAACCAAAATGGCATTGATGCCGGCCTTTTCGATCAAAGCAGCCGTACTATAATCATAGGCCGTCAACATGGATATTTTTTTCTTATCATCCTTAAACTTTTGAAAAGTCTGGACTGTGTTTTTCATAAAATATTGATCCTTTTTAATAAAGCACTAGAACGTTTTTGCAAAAAAACATCCGCCTAATAGATAGTATTAAAATTAATGGAATAAATCCAGTCTTTTGGCCACCCGGAGGAAATAGCAATTGGAAAAAGTCTTTGAAAATCAGTCGATCTACAAATCATACTTCCAGCTGGCTCTGCCGGTCGTCTTCAGTATGGTCGCCAGCATGATCTACAACCTTGCCGATACTTTTTTTGTTTCGCAAACGCAGAACACCGATCTGATCGCCGGCGTTTCGCTATGTACACCCTTATTTTCCCTGATGCTTGCTTTAGGCGACATTTTTGGCTTGGGCGGCAGTGCTTTGATTTCCAGACTATTAGGCAAAAAGAGGTATCAAGAGTCCAGGCAGATCAGTTCCTTTTGTTTTTATGCTGCGATCGCAGTTGGTTTGGCCACTAGTCTTATCTTATTGGTCTTTCAAAGGCCGATCCTGACCATGCTGGGTGCTTTCGGCAGCAATTACCGATATGCAGCTGATTTTTACCAAATCATGTCAATAGGTGCTGTTTTTATTATCGTCTCGCTGATCCCGGGCAATGTCCTGCGGACAGAAGGGCTGGCTAAAGAAACGATGATCGCGACAGTTGTCGGTACGGCTATCACGATCGTCTTGGATCCCTTTTTGATCATCGGCCTGCATTTGAATGCCTACGGTGCGGCCTTTTCAACCGTGTTGGGGTATTTGATATCGGACATTATTTTTATCTATTACATCATCCACAGGTCAAAAAATATCAGTATAAATAAAAAAGAGGTGAAAATCACCTCTACTGGTATAAAAGAAGTTCTGTTGATCGGCATACCGGCATCGATAACCAACCTGATGCAAAGTTTCGGGACCGCCTTGATAAATAATTCTCTAAAACCGTACGGTACCAAGGCGATCGCTGCTTTAGGAATATCTCTGAAAATCTATCTGATAGTTATGCTGGTCATGGTCGGATTTGCCTTCGGCGCTCAACCGCTTTTTGGTTATAACTATGGCGCCGGAAAATTCCGGAAACTATTTAAAATAATCAGGTTCGATCTGATCGTAGTAGTGATTTCAGCGATGATAACAGCCGCTATGATTGCTTTAGCCGCTCCGTTGATCGTAAGGACTTTTATAAAAGATCAAACGATCATTCAAGAAAGCAGTACGATGCTTCGAATATTATTGACCTCGACACCTTTGATCGGGATCATTCTCGTATTCACCACTTTGTTTCAATCATCCGGTCAGGCACTTGGTGCTTTTGCCATGTCGATCTGCCGGCAAGGAGTTATTTTACTGATCGTCTTGGAAACCTTTGGCAAATTATTCGCTTACCAAGGAGTTATCTGGTCGCAGCCAGTCGCTGATCTGCTGACTTGCTTGATCGGCAGCTTCTTTTTAAGCTCCTTTGTCAAAAAAATCAAAAACAAAACTAGTTAGAAAAATCGTCGATCGACCTCTTTAACCTGTCAAGAGCATCTGCGACCATCTTCCTCGGGCAGGCAACATTCATCCGCAAAAAATCATGGCCGTTACCGCGATAAATACTGCCGGCACTCAAAAGCAGCCCAGTATCTTTAAAAATAAAATCAGCTAGTTTTTGCGAATCATCAGATATTTTTCGGCTATCGATCCACAATAAGTAGGTTGCATTTTTTGAAATAAGTTTCAGATCGGGAATATTTTCGGCAAGATATTCAGAAACAAAATTACGGTTGTTCCAAATATAATTCTTCAGTGCAGCCATCCACTGATCACCCTTGGTATAAGCAGCGATACTAGCAGTAACCGCCAATAAATTCGGCTCGGCCAGCTCATCGTTGTTAAGGCCCCTGCTGACAGATGCCCTTAACAAGGGATAAGGTACGATAACTGTAGCTGCATGCAAAGCAGCCAAATTAAAGCTTTTGCTTGGTGATACACACACTACCAGCCGTTTAGACAGCTCCTTAGGCAAAAAAGCAGCCGAGGTATACTCGGGTTCTTTGAAAACCAGATCACCATGGATCTCATCGCTCAGTAAGTAAACACCATGTTTATTGCAAAGCTCAGCGATCTTGGTCAGTTCTTCTTTGCTCCATACTCGACCTACCGGATTATGCGGGTTGCAAAGAATCATCAAACTCGTAAGCGGATCGGCCATTTTTGTTTCCAGATCAACAAAATCGATCGAATAAGAGGCTTTTTCTTCATCAAAGACCAAATCGCTGGATAATGTACGGCGGCCGTTATTTTCGATCGAATGATAGAAAATATCGTAGACCGGTGCTGTGACCAGTACCTTATCTCCGGGTTCGGTCAGCCGACGAACGACTGAAGAAATTGAGGGAACGACTCCTGTTGAAAAAATCATCCAATCTTTTTTTAAGTGCAAGTGATGCCGGCGCAGATACCAGCCGGCCACCGCTTGAAAATATTCGTCTGGGATATATTCATAGCCAAAGATCCCTTGGTCGACCTTTGTCTTCATCGCATCAATAACTTCTGGCGATGTTTTAAAATCCATATCAGCGATCCACATAGGTAATTGACCCTTTTTTAGATCCCACTTAACAGAATTTTGGCCGTATCTGTCATGCAGCTGATCGAAATCATATTGATTTGAACTATCTATCATTTAGCCTCCGCTTCTTGACTATTTCTGACAGTGATATTCAGGTGATCGTGGTCGATCCTTTTCGAATTCAAGATCACTTTGCCGATCGAATCAGCTACGATCGTTCCGCTGATTGGATTTTTGACACTAGTTATATGCGAATGGATATCAGCTTTGACGTTGCTGCAATATTCAAAAGCCAGGTCGGTCTCTAGCAAACGGCAATTTTCCAAAGTCAGATCATCAATATAGCAAAGACCTTGGTCGCTTTCGATCGTGCAGTTGACGAATCGGATATTCTTAGTGTTCCATGCCAAATATTCGCCATTGATAAATGAATCATAAACAGTTACATTTTCACAGTTCCAAAAAGCATCCTTGGAAACAAGATTCGAATTGTGCACTTCGATATTTTTACCGCCGTCAAAAATATAATTACCGATCAGATCAAGATGATCGACATAAATATTCTCGCTGTTCATGCCGAAATAGTCGCCATTAGCAGTTACATTTTCGATTTTTATATCTGAACAATTCCAAAGAGTTTCAGCTGCGTCAGAAAAATGATCATTTTTCAAAGAGATCCGGCTGCTGCGCCGAAAAAGTTTTGGTGCCTGCAAAGAACTATTGACGATCTCGATATCATGTGTATACCAAATACCGGAACGCGACATCTCCTCGAAAACAGTATGGTCTACTTTGATATGATCGCTGTACCATAATGGATATTTCCACTTAAAGATCGAATCCTTAAGAGATATATCGCTGCTCTCCTTCAAAGGTGATTCGCCATGACCAAAAGTGGTCCGAATTATTTCAGCTCCTTTTTCTGCGAAAAGCGAGCGCTCTCCTTGGAAAAATTTTTCTTGATACTTCGCCATTTAACAGTTCTTCCTTTCTAAAAAAGCAGTCTTTAGAACTGCTCCAAATGGTTCTTTATAAAACTAAAGAATGACCCTTTTTACCGCCGGCATTCACTTTTTGGAATTATTTTCAAAATATTGTTCATAATGCTGAACTTTATCTTTGATGATCGTGTAAGTACGGTCTATCTCGATTTTCTTTTTGTAAATAGTTTCAAGCTGCTCATCTAAAAGGTCTTTTCTAGCTTGCAGGGTTTTATCGCCTTGTTTGAACAGCTGAAGGTATTCGACTAAATATTCCACGCTGACACCGGCATGACGCATGCACTGAGCAAACTCTATCCAGTCCAAACTTTCCTTATCATAGTCGCGATATCCGGCTTCATCACGGTTGACGCGCGGAATGGCGCCTACTCTTTCCCAATATCTCAAGGTGTCGGCAGGGATGCTATATTTTTCGGAAACTTCTTTAATTTTCATAATTAAATAATTATATTACTACCAATTACCATGGCTGACTAGTCGGCCCGATGGTAAATTCATTAACGTTAGTGTCCTCTGGCTGGTCGACCGCAAAATTAACGACATTAGCAACTCGATCAGGTGTTATTTGATACTGATCATAAACCTTACTCATACCATCCAAAGTGGTTTTGTCAGTGATCGTATCCAATAATTCAGTTTTGATCGCTGCCGGATAAATAGTTGAGGTACGAATATTAGTACCTTCTTGGGCAGATTCCATCCGCAAAACTTCCATCAGGTCGCGAACAGCCCACTTGGTAGCGCCATAAACAGCTCCGCCCGGGTAAGCTTTCAAACCGGCAACAGAAGAAGTGGTTATTATCTGTCCGGACTTTTGTTTTGTAAACTGCGGCAAAACCGCTGCGATCCCATTTAAAACACCCTTTAAATTAACATCAACAGTCCGGTTCCATTCATCTGTATGCAGGGCCGAAAGCGGTGAATTAGGCATCAGACCGGCATTTAGAAAAATAACATCCAGACGGCCGAATTTTTCCAAAGCCAGATCGACCAGTTTTTTACTATCTTCAGCTTTGGTAACATCGGTGATCTGGTAGACAGCTTGACCGCCGGCTTGTTTGATATCATCAGCGATCTGCTGCAGTTTAGCTTCGCGCCGCGCTCCTAAAACGATTTTAGCTCCGTTTGATGCCAGCTTTTTAGCGGAAGCCTCTCCGATTCCTGAAGAAGCACCAGTTATGATAACTACTTTATCTTTAACAGTCATTTTTAGCTCCTATTTATTTGCAATCGAAATTAAATAAATTTTTATTCTGCCTATCGATCAAACGACTTGCTTTGTCGGCCTGATCAAAACTTCGCTGACAGCAACATGCTTTGGCTGATCGACAGCATACAATACAGCCCGCGCAACATCATCAGCAGAAAGCGAAAGGCCGCTTTCGTCGCTTGCTTCAAACAGCGGACGAACACTATCTTCAACATCTTTATTTCCGATCGAATTGATCAATTCAGTCCGAACTGCGCCGGGAGATACGATCGTTGAACGAATGCCATAATCCTTATCTTCTTGTCTCAAGCCTTCCATGATCGCTCTAACGGCGAATTTACTGCCGTTATAAACAGCTGAAGCAGGATAAACGACATGGCCGGCAACTGAATCAGTTGCGATTATCAAACCATCGGACTGCTTTTCCATTGTCGACAAGACAGCACCGATACCATTGAGAACACCGAGAATATTGACATCAAGGGTTTGTTTCCACTTGTCAAAATCCAGATCGCGCAGATTGCCTTGCGGCATGGTTCCGGCATTATTATATAAAACATCGATCCGGCCGAATTTTTCCAAAGCCAGATCAGCTAACGCTTTGACCTGATCTTTATCGGCAACATCAGTCTTCTTATAAAAAACTTGACCGCCGTCTTCTTTGATCTGTGCAGATAATTCCTGTAAACGGTCTTCCCGCCGCGCTCCTAAAATGAGTTTAGCTCCATTTTTTGCCAATAATTTTGACGTTGCAGCACCGATACCCGATGAAGCACCAGTGATGATGACTACTTTATCCTTAACCGTCATAGTTCGTTCCTTTCTCAGTTTAGTTACGAGTATAGATTCTAAACCTTGGAGTCGACTACAAGTCAAGCCGCGATCAAAATGATAAAAATAGTTCACATAGTAAGCCGTTCATCTATCAGGCGGTCTTTGGAAACCGAATGTTTTTTCAGAGAATTTTCAAGTGAAATGATCGCAAAAGCCGGACCAACGACAAAGAATAAACCGGATCGCAATTCTTTTTCAGAAAATAATTCATCTATTTGCTTTGCTTTGATACGGCCGGCCTGCATGTGATATTCAAAAGAATCGCTCTTCATTTTCTCAAATATCTGATCATAGTAGGCTTCATTAAGATTTTTAACTGTCCAAACGACCTTTATTCGGCGCTGGTTCTGATACTGTCGAGAAAGGCTCAGCAGCGGCGCGATCCCCGTACCCATACCGATAAAGATCAAATCAGCTTCTTTTTTATTATCGATGATCGAGGAAAAAAGGCCGAACGGTCCTTCGACAAGAGCCGTATCTCCAACTTTCAACAAAGAAAGTTTTTTCGTGAAATCACCCAATTTTCTGATCGTAAAAACCAGCTGCCGGTCAGAATCGATCGGAGCATTAGTCAAAGAAAAAGGGTGTGCTTCTTTTGAAAGACCTTTAACTTTAGGAAAAGATATGAAGAAAAAATCACCTGCTTTAAAATTTCGGCTACCATTTCCAGTCATACCTAAAGTCAGCTGCCAAGCAGAAGGACTTACTGATATCAGCTTTAAAACCTTAGTTGGAAGGACTTTATCATTTTCAACAAGCTTTTGCCATAAATAGAGTCCGACGATAGCAAAACTATAAATATCGAACAAGACCATAAATGACAGGTGAGTATTGATCCGGCCAATGATGTGGACATGCAGCCAGATCAAAAAAATAGCAGCCAAATTCAAACGATGGAGCCAAACGGATAATTGGTGTTTGAATAAAAATTGGAGCCGATACTTCAAGCAGCTGAAGAAAGGCATATGATCGACCAGCCAGCCTGACATAAAAAAGATCGAATAAAGGAGAATAAAAAAAGCAATATACCAGGCAGCATCGCCGGTAAATTTTATCATTCTTCCCATCGAAAGAATGTAGTGCCGGTGCAGATAAGCAGCAATAACGGCACCAACGCCTAAAAGACCATGGATCATATACAAAGATGGAAGTCCTATCAGACGATCCAGCCAAAGCGGTCTGGTCGACAAATAAACATCAAAAATCCACCAACAATAAGCGACCAGTCCACAATCGATAAAAAGCAGCTGATCAGCAGCTGACTGAGCCATAGAAAAATCAAGAAGAAGGACCAAAGGCAGCGGAAAAAGAACCAGGGCGATCAGCCAAACAAAAGATAATGCAAATAAATGATTTTTAAGCATGGCAGACCCCTTTTTAATAACCGATGCCATCAAGCCAGCGGTCGACTTGTTTTCTCGCATGACTTGCCTGATCGCCTTCGATCTCAAATCCTCTTAGAAAATGTGCCCGCGGATAAGCGTGCCTGATTATCGGCAAAGAATCAGCCCATCCGGATCCGCCGTTAGTTGAAAAAGGAATAACCGTTTTGCCATTAAGATCGACAGAATCCATGAAAGTCCTGACGACCATCGGCAGTTCGCTCCACCAGATCGGATAACCTAGAAAAATAGTTCCGTACCTCCTGATATCCGGTAATTTATTTTTGATCTTGGGACGAGCGCCCCGCTGCTGTTCGGATTCAGCCCGATCAAGCGTCTTTTGATAACTCTTTGGATACGGTACGGCCGGAACAATCTCGTATTTATCGCCCTTGGTCTTATCAGCGATAAAATTAGCGATCCAATGAGTGTTGCCGATCCTGATATTGCTATTTGAATCATTTTCACCAGCGCGAGAGAAATAAACGATCAAAACAGGTCCTTTAGCCGGTTTTGTCCCAGAAGAAGCACTAGAATCAGAATTAGTTACAGCGTTCCTTTTTGCTGGTCGGCTTTCATTTTGGTTTCGAAGCGATCCTTGCGCGAAATCAAAAGCCGCCGCTGCAATGAACAAAATTGCAAACAAGCTAATGAAGATAAATTTTCTATTTTTAGTTTTCAAACTTGCCCTTTCGTATCAAATGCTGAAAATTTGATCAGCGTTTGCTATTCCAAAGAAATTGACCAATATAACGATCTACTTGAGGATTTTCGTGCAGACGGCTATGCTGACCGGATTTGCCCTTGATCTCGATCTCGCGATAACTAAGATATTTTCCGCGCAAGAGATATTTTAGCGATTTGGCAGAAACGTTGGTTACATCACCGTCGGAATTAGAACCGTTTTCCAAATTACCAAAGATATTAAGGATCCTGACTCCGCTAGGATAACCGTCCCGATGATCAAGAAGATATCTATAGTAACTATTTATATAGCGTGGGCGGCCATCACTGAGAAAATAGTTCTTATTTGGTGTGTCGTCCATCCCGACGATGCCGTCAAAATGTCCGGCGATATTGATCTGTCTATTTAATTTAGGCAGTTTGTTGTCATGACCATATTTAACTTGGTAAAACATCGTCGTTATATTTCCCATCGAATGCGAAACAGTATTGTAGCGGCGAATGTGATAGCGGCGTTGAAGCAAAACGATCAAATTATAAAACCACTTGCTGGTCACATGATAGTTGTAATAGGTATTGTCTAACTGAAGGACCTGTATCAAAGGATGTTTTGTACCCTTTGGCCAATTTCCGCTCAAAGTGACGGAACCGTTTGACGCTATCCTGGCTGTCAATACTTTTTTTGCCCCCTGATAGCGCGAAGCATAAGCGATCATACCGTTGCTTGACCGGGCACCCGCACCATAACCGTGCATATAAAGTGTCGGAATACTTTCAGAACGATTTCCGGTTTGATCAGTCGGTCGTCCCCAAACGAAGGACCTGATCGAAAAAATAACCAGCAAAATAACAACTACGGCTGCTCCGATAAAAGTCAAAAATCTACGATGTTTTTTAAAAAAATCCATTCCAAACCCTTCCTTATTATTTCTTTTTTATGGTTCTTGAAGTGTCGGCCGTACATTAAGCTCGTTTAGCGAAACGTGGTCAGGTGTATCAATGGCAAAAACTACCATTTTTGCAATATCCTCGGCCTGCAATACACGGTCACCATGCTGCAGCGAATGTTCGGCTTCGCGAGCTTTTTGATCGGGAATCGTTTTATAAAGATCAGTAGCTGTCGTTCCCGGATATATCAAAGTAGTTTTGATGTTTTTCTGCTGCTCCTCTTGACGAACTCCTTCCATCAAAGCTTTGACAGCAAATTTAGTTGCACTGTAAACAGCAAAAGATGGAAATACTTTGAACCCGGCCGTTGAATCAGTCGCGATTATGTGCCCATGACCCTGCTTCTCCATCACCGGCAAAACAGATGAGATCCCATTTAAAACACCGGTAATATTAACATCGATCATATCCTGCCAGTCAGAACGGCGGTCCTCGATCAATTTACTGACAGGCATAATCCCGGCATTATTAAAAAGAACATCGATCCCACCGAATTTTTCAACTGTTTGATCGATAAAACTTTTGACCTGTTTATGGTCGCGAACATCGACCTTCATTATAAGCACGTCATCGGGATGATTTTTTTCAAAATCCCCAAGCGAATCAACATGCCGTGCAGACATAGCTACTTTAGCTCCTTGATCCAATAACAAACGAGCTGTGGCGAAACCAATACCGCTGGAAGCTCCGGTTATTGCAACGATTTTTCCTTTTACACTCATTTTGAATCTCCTTACAACAAAGATATACCTTTAACCTTACTCTAATGCAAGAAAAAATCAGGCCTAAAGCCTGATCGATAAAGAAAAAAAGATTGCATTATTATCAACTGAAGATCGTTCTCAAAAGATTGATGATATTCGTTAAATAAGTCCCGCCGTTAAAAGCAAAAGCCAATAGGCTGTACACATAGGCTCCATTAAGCAAAGAAAAGCAAAGGGCGATAAAGGCTAAATGACGCGGTTTTTCAAAAAGACTGGGAATAGCGAAAACAAAAGACAAAACTAAAAGCAAACAGCCTAGAAAAAAGACCGCTAATATCATTGAACTAGTATTTTCGATCTCTGCACGCGTGTTCAAATCATCGAGAAAAGAAGGACGGAAAATTATGATCAAAGGCATCAAAGTAAGCAGAAAACTTAAGAAAGAAAGTACAAGCGAACTAATGCCGTTATGCGAACTTCTGATACGCTTCGACAAGGGAGCTTTGGGTGCCATCGACCTTTTTTCTAATGATGGCTGATCGGCTTGAGACTGCTCTTCAAGTGAAAAATCCCCGTTATTCAAAGCGCGGCGAAACTCTTTTGGCTTCGGTTCTCGGCCTCCGTGCGTATTTTTGAAGTTTTCGATCCATTCATCTTTTGTCATTTAAACCATTTCCCTGAAAATTAGTGAAAGCATACATCTACATTATATAAATATAAGCAGACTGTCATCATCAATCACCGATATCGCGGCCGCTTTGGTCTTCATCATCAGAACTATCATATTCCAGCGCATTTTTATTGGCATTATCAAGAAAATTGCCGGCAACATTATAGACAGCGACCGTGTCGACCAGATCGCGTGTAATAAAGGGATCATTTTCATAAACTAAACTGATTTTTTCATTATTGACGATCTGTTTTAATTGCAAAGCCGAAACAACGCCCATTTCCAATTTTTGGTAAACGACGCCATTATCAGTTAAAAAGCTTTCGATCTGCGGACGGTATTTTTCGATCCAGTTGGTATAAATGACCTTGACTGGATAACTGGGCAAAGTTATCGGGATCCAATCGCCTGTCAGGGCATTAGTCGCGATGATCCCTTCAAAACGAATGGCTGCATCAGCTAAAACTGCCTTTTTATGAAGAATATTCCACTCATAAAGTTTTGGTTCTTCTAAAGTTTCCAAATGAAGATCAACGAGTTTGCCACCTTTATTAGTGGCATAAACTGACAAAGTCGTCACCTTTTCTGCCGTTTGATTATCAAGTTTTTGCAGAGCTTGAGCAAAAACCGTCCCCTCATCAGTCGAGTCGTCGACCAATAAAATATTTTGGTAGGATTTAGGAAATCTAGCAGAAGACTCTTGAAGCCGATAGCCGATCTTTTCGCTAGCTAAATTAGCGTTCAGTTCGTTAAAACTTACGACCGGTTTATTTAAAAATAATCCAATCAAGGTCGCGGGAATCATACCGCGGCGAGGCAGGCCAACGATCAAATCAAAATTATAAGATTGCAGGCGTGCCAAATTTTCTTTTATTAAAGTATTCAAATCATCGATAGTACGATAAAAATATTTAGTCATAAGCTCTTCCTCCTGTCCAAGCAATTATAGCCAATATTTTAATAAAAAGGCTTACATTGTTGATTTTTTTCTGAAAAGCTTGTTATTAGTCAATAAGGATGATAAAGTGGTTGAGAAATGAATATTCATTCCGAACAACAAACTGAGCTTGTGAATCTCGGTTTGCTCATTGAACAGGGGAAAATGAGTAAAAAAGATGCAATTTTAAAAGCTGCTTTGATTTTATTTTCGCAGAGAAGTTTTTATGGGACGACTATGCCGGAAATAGCAAAGAAAGCCGGTGTTGGTGCAGGAACTATCTATCGCTATTTTTCTTCAAAAGAAGCTTTAGTAAATGAACTGTTCGTTTTAGTCATGGATGAATTCAATGCTGAATTAGAGAACGATTTTCCAGATAAAATGAATAGCCGTGTTCAGTTCCACCACCTTTTCAAAAGTATTTGGGACTTTATGAACAATCACCTTGATGCCTTTATTTTTATAAACCTTCACGACCAAGGCGAGTATTTGGACGACAAAAGCCGTGCTTGTTTTAACCGTCTTTGGAATTTTGCTTCTGAAGTTATCCAAAGAGCATTCAACCGCGGCGATCTGGTCAATTTAGATCCAAAGACAGTTGCTTCATTAGTTTACGGTCCTTTGATACCGATATCTAAAAGAGTTAAACAAGGATATAAGACCAGTGATGATTTGATCTATTCGCTTGAAGAGGCAACCTGGCGAGCGATATCGATCAAATAATTTTTTTAAACTAAACGGAATGATTATTCATTCACAAACTAAATCAAGTTTATAGGGGTCGAGTAGAATATGGAAAAAACATTAAAAAGGACACGTTTTCTAATCATTATTTTCTGGCTGGTTCTTTCAGCTGCAGCGATCTTCTTTTTGCCAAATGTGCCTAAGCTAGTACAAAACAAAGGTCAGATCACAGTTCCTAAAAGTGCTTATGTAGAGAAGGGTCATCGTTTGCAAAAACGTTTGAATCCCAAAGAAGCAGCAAGTCACGATATCATCGCTGTTTATCATAACAACAGCAAACTGACCAACGAGCAAATCGCTGATATCAAGCAAGTTGTCAGAAGACTATCGAACGATCGAAATAAATACCATGTTTCAGCGATAACTTCTTTAAATGACGGCAAGTCAGTTCAAAAGCAATTGACCTCAAAAGATAAAACGACCATGCTGGTCCAAATATCCTTAAAGAGCAATCAGAACCAGATCGGCCAGCGCAGTCAGACGATCAAAAAACAGCTTAAGGTCAATGGACTATCGTTAAAAATGACCGGCAGCGATCTGGTCACACACGATTTCGCTTCAGCTACACAAGATGGTGTTAAAAAAACCGAAGTCATCGCGATCGTCTTCATTTTGATCGTCTTGATATTGGTCTTTAGAACACCGATAATTCCGGTCATCAGCCTTTTAACGGTCGGCGTAAGTTTTATAATTTCTTTTTCTTTAGTAACGAACTTAGTTCAGTCGATCAATTTCCCATTTTCTAATTTCACCCAAGTCTTCATGGTAGTCGTTCTCTTTGGTATCGGAACTGATTACAACATCCTTATGTACAATCGTTTCAAAAGCGAACTGGCCATCAGCAAGGATAGCAATCTCAGCGCTGTTAACACATTGAAAACTGCCGGGAAAACAGTTCTCTTTTCTGGATCTTCCGTATTGATCGGTTTTTCTGCATTGGGTTTAGCAACTTTTGGTCTTTATCAAGCTACAAGTGCAGTTGCCATTGGTGTTTTAACTTTATTGCTGGTTCTTACGACCCTGAATCCGGCTTTGATGAGTCTTTTCGGCAGCAGACTATTTTGGCCGGTCAAAAAACTCAGTGCGGAAAATAATTCCAAACTTTGGAGGAATCTTACCAGCAGCGCTGTCAAACATGGCCTGCTGACGGCGATCATTACTTTAGCAGTCGCGATACCGGCAAGTATGATTTTTTCCCACCGGATGAACTTCAATGATCTATGGGAAGTTTCCAATAAATATGAATCTAAACAAGGAATAAATCTTATCAGCAAGCACTTTCCGGCTGGTTTTTCATCGCCGGTCACGATCATTCTTTCAAGCAATAAAAAATTAGATAACAGCCAATCGCTTTATGATCTCGATCTGATCCAAAATAGGATCAACAAGGACAGTCAAGTCAGTGAAGTCATGGGTATTACCCGCCCGCTTGGCGACAAAATAAATCAGCTTTACGTTGGCAATCAGCTGAAAACGCTCAACTCCGGTATTTCAAATGCTAGTTCCGGTATCGGTCAAATAAACAGCGGATTGCGCAGTGCCAAAGATCAAATAGCTCAACAGCAAGGCAATACCAACGGCGTCCAGAGCCTGATCGATGGTACCGGTCGTTTACAAAGCGGTTCAGGCCAGCTCCAAAATGCCTTGAATACTTTACAAAGCCGGTTGTCTCAAGGAGCTGCCGGTGCTGATCAAATGAACAGTGCTATCGCAACACTGGCTTCAAGTACTGCTCAATTAAAAGGCGGTGTCGACCGTATTTTGGGTCAATTGAATCAAACTCAGATGCCTTCTTCTGCTGGTTTGGCAGGAAGTTTGGCCGGTACAAGACAACAGATAACGGCTTTAGTCGGTCGGATCGCGGCAGAAAGCGCCAATAATCCTCAGGCTTTGGCCGATATTCAAAACCTCGCTAATCTATTGAACACGAGTTTCAGTTCGCTGCAATCTCAATTAGGAAGTTTGGACCAGGTCGCCGGTAATGTTTCTCAATTACGTTCAGCGTTGACCAGCGTTGATCAAGGATTAGGACAAATGCAAGCAGGTACTGCTCAATTACAAAGTGCAAGCGGTCAATTATCAGACGGTTTGCGTCAGGGAGCTGACGGAGCAGCAACGATCGCGTCAAGAAGCCAAGAACTAACATCCGGTCTTGCACAGATCCAAGCCGGCCAACGGCAAATGCAAACAGCATTGGACCGTCTAGGTCAAAAGAGCCAGCAGTTACAAGACGGGTTGAATCAAGCAAGCAATGGTCTTGATCGTGTAAACAACGGTCTGCATTCTGGACAAAATTATATAAATGAATTGATCGGTAATTCATCTTCAGACTGGCTAAACGTTCCCAACTCCGTTTTGCACTCAAAAACTTTCTCCCGGGCTTTCGATACTTATATGAGTCCTGATCGGAAAACAACAAGGATCAATGTGATTTTAAAGATGAATCCGTTTTCCCGTCCAGCCATGTCAGCGACTAATAATCTGCGAAAAAGTGTTGCCAGAAACATCCAGGGAACTTCTTTGAGCAAAGCCGATATTGGCGTGACCGGTACAAGTATGCAGAATTACGACCTGCAAGAAATATCAACAAGCGACTTTACCAGAACTGCCATAATCATGCTGATCGGTATCGCGATCGTTTTGATGCTGATAACAAGATCAGTCTTGAACGCTCTAACGATCATCACAGCCCTAGCAGGAACCTACTTCATTTCGCTAGGGATCGGTGAAAAAATCAGTCAACTGCTTCTTGGCCGCAGCGAATTATCTTGGAACGTACCTTTCTTTGGTTTTATCATGCTGGTGGCATTAGGTGTTGATTATTCGATCTTTGTAATGATGGATTACAATGAACAGCGCGGGCTGGGTAAGGATCGTTTGATTGCAGCTTCCACTCATCTGGGAACCGTGATTATCTCAGCTGCGATAATCTTAGGCGGTACTTTTGCGGCGATGATACCTTCCGGGATCCTAACTTTGATCCAAGTTGCCATCGTTGTGATCACTGGTTTGGTGATCCTCGCCTTTATCGCTATCCCGATCTTCGTTCCTGCTGTCATTTCGATCATCAGCTGGCTTTATAAACGCAAGTTAGAAGCTATCCAAAGAGTTGAAAAAACAGATCAATAATTTATTCGTATAAATAAAAAACACCTTGTTTTGTGAAAAGCAGCATGGTCGTTAGAAAAAAATTCTGATGATCACAGCCTTATTCATTAACAAGGTGTTTTTTTGTTTATTTTTTTATCCGATCGTTTTTTTAATATTATTTAAAGTCCATGACTTGCCCATTACCGCAAGGATCTCAGGAAGATTAGGCCCTTGAACTTCATGAGTAGTTATCAGACGGATCGGATTCCAAAGCGGGCGGCCCTTTATCGAGAGATCGGCTTGAAGGGTACGGATCAATTTCATGATAGCCTCAGCAGTAAAATCATTTTCAGGCAATTTTTCGATCTGTTCTTTAAAAGCGGCGATGACTTTTTGACCATCATCGGTATCAAGCCACTTTTCTTTATCTTGACCGCTGATCGGATGCAGCTGGAAGAAAGGGTATTTAGCCAAAGGAGCGATCTCGCTCGTGGCTTTTATGCCATCGACACCGGCGACTTCAACGATTTTAGCAAAATGATCAGCCTTTTCTTCTGCTTCTTTTTGACTGACCAAGCCAGCTTTGACTAATTCACCGATCAGCTGCGGCATGACCTTGTCTTTTTCCGAACGCATCCACTGGTTATTGATCCAAGCAAGCTTTTTAGCATCAAACTTAGCATTAGCTTTTGTAAAACGTTTTTCGTCAAATAATTCGATGAACTGTTTACGATCGAAGATCTCCTTTTCCCCAACCGGAGACCATCCCAGCAAACCGATGAAGTTGAACATTGCTTCTGGCAAATAGCCTAACTCGCGGTATTGTTCGATAAATTGTAAAGTATCTTCATCACGCTTAGAAAGTTTTTTACCAGTCTCAGCCTTGATTATCAAAGCCATGTGACCGAATTTCGGCGCTGTCCAGCCCAAAGCATCATAGATCATAAGCTGTTTGGGCGTATTGCTGACATGATCATCCCCTCTTAAAACATGAGTGATATCCATAAGATGATCATCGATGACAACAGCAAAATTGTAAGTCGGCATTCCATCGGCTTTTTGGATGACCCAATCGCCGCCGATTTCTTTTGAATTTATTTTTACTTCGCCCTTAACGAGATCCTGCCATTGATAGTCGTGATCTTCCGGAACACGAAAACGTACGACGGGTTTTAAACCGGCAGCCTCGTCTTTAGCTTGAGCTTCTTTGATCTGTTCGGCTGACATGCCGGCATATTCATAAACATAGTGCGGTGCTTGATGAGCAGCGGCTTGAGCCTCGCGCTCAGCCTTTAAAGTTGCTTCCGTCTTATATGATTTATAGGCTTTTCCTTGAGCCAAGAGCTCGTCTATGTAACGCTGATAGATGCCCTCTTTTGCTCTTTCTGTTTGGCGGTAAGGAGCATATTTAGGGTCGGGTTTGTCAGGGCCTTCGTCCCAATCGACGCCGAGCCATTGAAGATTATCAAGCTGGCTCTTTTCTCCACCGGCAACGTTTCTCGCTAAATCAGTATCTTCGATCCTGATCACAAATTGTCCATTATAATGTCTAGCAAACAGCCAATTAAAAATAGCCGTCCGCGCATTACCAATATGTAAGTGCCCCGTTGGACTCGGAGCGTATCTAACACGAATTTTTTCAGTCATAACAATAATATAGTTTAAGCTATTTTAACTTGATTTGAGAAATTAAATTGTTCAAAGCGCGAAAACGGTGAGAAACTGAGTTTTTTTCGCTTTCATCAGCCTCAGCAAAAGTTTTTTCAAGATCAGTCGAATAAAATATCGGATCATAACCAAAACCATCTTGGCCAAGCGTGCCGTTTAAGATCCTGCCGTCGCTGCGGCCAAAAGCATCTATCTCTTTTCCTTGATAAATGAAAACCATCGCTGTTTCAAAATGTGCACCTCTTTTGTCAACGGGGATGCCTTCCATTTCTGTCAAAACCTTCTTTATATTAGCGAGATCATCATGATCGCCGGCATATCGAGCTGAAAAAATACCCGGACGGCCGCCCAAAGCGTCGATACAAAGACCTGTATCTTCTGCTAATACTGCTTGGTCAGGAAAAAAAGGGGCGATCGTTTTAGCCTTTATCCGCGCGTTTTCTAAAAAACTATGACCAGTCTCTTTGATTTCCGGCAAAGGAGCTAACTGATTCAGATCCGAAATCTCAAAAGAATCTCCCAACAGTTCTTTGACTTCTTTACTTTTACCAGCATTTTTCGTTGCAAAAATAATTTTATTCATCGTCGTTGATAATCAACTACCCTTCTATTTTCGTTAAATCGTCTCTGATGTTTGCCAAACTTACCTCAGATGTATCGTTAAAATACAGATCCGGATCAGCAGTCTTAGCAGCCGGACCAATGCCTAAAGCAGTCTGTCCTGCGCCTTTTATCGAACGGATCCCGGCTGCAGCATCCTCTAATCCGATTATCTGTCCTGCTTGCAATCCGAGTAGCTGTCCTGCTTTGACAAATATTTCCGGGTCCGGTTTGCCGGCATGCAAACTAGCAGGGTCGACTACACCGATAAAATAGTCATTGATACCCAGTCCTTGTAAAATGGTCGGAGCATTCTTGGATGCACTGGCGACACTCATCAAATAATCGTTATCTTTCAATTCATCAAGAAAACTTTTCATGCCCGGCAAAATATCATTAGGAGTCAATTTCTTTATCAATTGCTGATAATAATGATTTTTTTCATCTGCCAAAGCTTCTTTTTCCTGCTCACTATAATCATTTTCATGGTGACCAGCCTTAAGGATCATCTCTAAGGAATCCATCCGAGAGATTCCTCTTAAAGAAGATGCTAAAGCCTGATCCCACTTTGTACCAACTTGGTCGGCAGTCCGGTGCCAAGCTTGTTCGTGAAAACGAGCAGTGTCCGTAATAACACCATCCAAATCAAATGCAAAACCTTTAATGTCTGAAAAATGTACCATGATCAACTCCTAAAAATCAATATGGACAAATCACAAACCGATCTCTAAAGCCTCTTCGATCGTTGATACCCCTGTAACCTTCAACCCCTGCGGAAGATCGATATTAGATAAATTATTTTTAGGGACGATCGCCTGGTTGAAACCTAATTTGGCGATTTCTTTTAAACGATCCTCGATCAAGGAGATCGACCGAACTTCGCCGCCTAAACCGACCTCACCCAAAAATACATCAGTGAATCGAGTCGGCTTTTCATGATAGGAACTAGCCACTGCCAAGGCGATGGCTAGATCAGCTGCCGGTTCATCGATTTTAACACCGCCTGTGATGCGAACATGCACATCCTGATTTTGCAAAAGCAAATTAGAATGTTTCTCTAAAACAGCCAGTATCTGCGCGACCCGATTGCGATCGACACCAGTCGTCACTCGCTGAGCATTGCCAAAAACGGTCGGGGCGACCAAAGACTGGACCTCAACTAAAATTGGTCTGCTCCCTTCCATACTAGCCGTTATCGCCGATCCAGTCGCTCCTTTTAATCGTTCTTCAAGAAAAATTTCCGAAGGATTAGCGACTTCCCGCAAACCATGATCGCGCATTTCGAAAATACCCAGCTCATTGGTCGAACCAAATCGATTCTTTACTGTGCGCAAAATCCTATATTTGTAATTAGCATCCCCTTCAAAGTACAAAACAGCATCGACCATGTGTTCCAAGATCTTTGGACCCGCGATCGCACCTTCTTTAGTCACATGACCAACTATAAAAACAGTTATAGCGTTGCTTTTGGCTATCTGCATCAAGTCGGCGGTAACTTCTCGGATCTGTGCTACTGATCCGATCGGTGACTGCAGATCGGGTTCCTGCATCGTCTGGACCGAATCGACCACCAAATAATCAGGCTGCATCTGGCCGATGACAGTCTTGATCTGTTCCATATCAGTTTCCGGATAGACGATAAAATCATCCGATCCAACGCCTAGACGATCAGCTCTCAGCTTGATTTGATTAGCAGATTCTTCGCCAGATACATACAGGACCGAGCCGCCGTGTTCAGTCAATTGGCCCGATACCTGGAGCATCAAAGTCGATTTGCCGATTCCGGGATCACCGCCGATCAAAACCAAACTTCCAGGGACGATCCCGCCGCCCAGCACACGATTTAATTCATCCATGCCGGTTTTCACACGCGGCAGTTCGTTGCCGGAAATGTCCGATATCTTTTGCGGACGCGCCGTTTTGCCAGCCAAGCTGACCCTCGCTTTGCGATTGACGACTTTTTCAGGGACGATCTTTTCTTCGACTAAAGTGTTCCACTGTCCGCAATTAGGACAGCGCCCCAAATAACGAGCACTTATATATCCGCAATTAGAACAAACGAATTGTGTTTTTGCTCTTGCCAAAATCAAACACCCGTCGAACCGAAACCGCCAAGCCGCTTTCCGGATGCTTGATCATCATCAGTGATCAAATAAGGCATAAAGACAGCTTGTGCGATCCGATCACCCTTCTTGATCAAAACGTCTTCACCGGATATTGAGCGGATCTGGACGAATATCTCGCCTTCGTTTTTCGGATTATCATAATAATCGCCATCGATCACGCCAACCGAATTCGGCAGGACCAAACCCTTTTTTAGAGGTCCTGAAGAACGGCTGAACAAATAAAGAACTTCGCCGGTCTGCATGTAAGCCTTTAAACCGGTCGCAACCAGTTTGATCGTGCCGTCTCGGGGGATCAGCATATCTTCAGCTGCTTGAATATCATAACCCGCAGAATGAGCGGTACTTCTTGTCGGCAGCTGGATCTCGTTATCCTTAAAGCGTGATACTATTTGAAATCCACGTGTTTTTTCTATATTCATATACTAACCATTATACGTAATGAAAGCTGTTGATTTGATTTTATAAAATAAAAAAACGTCCCTTAAGAGGCGTTTTTTATTCGATCATTCTCCATCCAGCATATGCTCGTTTCCAGGCATATGACGTTCGTATGTTGCTTCCATACTTTCAACGTGTTTATTTAAATAATCCATTTGCTTTGCTGTACCGGAATGGATGCTGCGCCATTGACTGGCAGTATAGCTGGATTGCTTAACGAACTTTTCTTTATTCACTTTCCCTTCAAACTCCTTTCCATCATTTTTTATTATAATAAGCTGATAAAATTTGTAAAATTAAGTATATGGCAGATATTCGATTAGAAAAAGAAGACGACCGCTACTTGGCTGTCAAAGATAATAAAACGATCGCTCAGCTCCTTTTTACTCCCTTGCCGGGGAAAGATGCCGTCAGCATCGATAGCATTTTTGTCGATAAGGATTATCGCGGCCAAGGTATTGCCGGTAAGATCTTAGCTAAAGCCGTTTTAGATGCAAAAAAAGACGGTAAAAAAATAAAGCCCATTTGCAGTTTCGCCAGAGCCGCTTTTTTAAGAAATCCAGAATACCAAAAAATCCGCTACCGAGATGACGGCTGACCAGCTTCGTGATCCGGATTGAAACTGCAATTTTGCTGATGATCATTTATAACGCCGGCCGCCTGCAAAAAAGAGTAGACAATAACCGGACCAACAAATTTGAAACCGTCTTTTTTCATCTGCTCTGAAACCTCTTTAGAAAATCGATCCTTGGCCGGTACCAAACGATAATCACCGACCAAATGATCGATGATTTCTCCCTTGCTGAAATGCCAAACATAATTATCAAAACTGCCAAAAAGCGAACTTGCTTTCAGAGCAGCAGCGGCATTGGTTACCATAGCCAGGATCTTGAGCCGATTGCGAATGATCTTTTTATTTTCCAGAAAAGGGTCGATCGAAGAAACGGCGGCGATTTTTTTAATGTCAAAATCAAAAAAAGCCTCTTCAAAAGCAGCGCGCTTATTAAAAACAGTCGACCAGCTCAAACCGGCTTGAAAAGTTTCCAAAGAAAGCATCTCAAATAAATAACGGTCATCATGATGAGGCCGGCCCCACTCATGGTCGTGGTATGAAATCATCAAAGGATCAGCAGTATCAGAGACCCAGCTGCAGCGGTCGACTAAAAAATCAGTTTTCTGCATCGGCGTCATTTTGAGTGCTTAAATCAATATCAAGCTCAGTGTTTTTCGTACCAGAGGCAAATTCAAAAGAACCAGATGTATGATAAACATCCCCTTTAGGTGTGCCGATAAAATAAAGCTGGATATCGGTAACATCGGCGTCATAAGATTCAGCCGCTGAAATAAATTCCCCGTTGATGGCTGATACCCATACCGAAAGACTTAACTTTCGGTAATTAAAATGTTCAGCTGTCGAACGCAAAGCCTGATTCATCAATGTTTGGTCATCCATTATTCAACCTCCTAAAGCAATTTTAGACCTAAGAGTGGATCAAAATATATTAAATAGACTATTATTTTGATCAACCAAAACCAACCATAAGATCGACCATACCGGTATTTTTTTATTTACCGCTCACGATACTGATGATTTTGGTTTTCGATCTTTACCTGATCATCAGTTTTTTCTTATGTCAGCCTGGATAAAGTATACTTTTTTATTGTCATGATCACAAAAAGAAGGCCGATCTAAATGACCGGCTTTTGCGATTGCTTTCTATAAACTTGATCTATTTATCTTCAAAGGACATGCTTTACTGGATTTTTGCAAAACACTGTCAAAGGGTGGTTTTTGATCTGATCTCCAAATTTTCATCGAAATCATAAACGATCGGTCTGCCGTTGGCTACCTCGACTGACATGAAATCTTCATCAGAAATATGATCCAAATACTTCAGCAAAACCCTGATCGATGATCCATGGGCAACTAACAAAACATTTTTAGAGTCGCGCAAAGCAGCAGCGATCTGATCCTCCCAAAAGGGTTTGACCCGTTCCCAAGACATTTTTGCCGATTCACCAAGCGGTTCTTTGATACCGATCCGCCAGTAACGCCGGTAATGATCGGGTTTTTTCAATAAAGGCGGGACCGCCGAATAACTGCGGCGCCAGATATGGACCTGATCTTTACCATATTTCAAAGCAGTTTGTGCTTTATTAAGACCGCGCAAAGCACCATAATGACGTTCGTTCAAACGCCAATTTTTAATGATCGGCAGCCAAGACTGGTCTATCTCATCCATGACGATATAACTGGTCAGGATCGCTCTTTGAAGCATAGAAGTATAAACAATGTCAAAATCGATGTTCAATGCAGCTAATTTTTTACCAGCTTGGTGTGCTTGATTCAAGCCTTCTTTTGTTAATGGGGCATCAGACCAGCCGGTAAAAATATTGTCCCGGTTGGCAGTTGACTGGCCATGTCGGATCAGAACCAATTTACTCATAAATAACATAGTAACTAAATTCAAATTTTTTTGTGTTACATTTATAGTGAATTAAGACTATTTTTTAAAAAAGTAATTTAAAAATGAAAAAATAAATTCACCGACAACGACTTTATTTGATTCTTGGATTCGAATATAACAACACCAAATCCCTATAATATCAATGTTTAAGCCGGCAATAAAAACCAAAATAACTTTTCAGCAGGCCATCGGCAGCCAAGTAAAAAGGCGCTTGGTACCATTATTTAAAAAATTCAATAAATCACAATCTAGCTGGATGATCATACCATGGCAAAAGCTGAAAAAACAGTTCAGACGATCCTTAGATTTTGATCAGCCGTTTTCCTTGAAGGCCGACAAGAACTTTTTCTTTGATCTTTTTATCAGGATAGATGCTTTGCAAGGCTTGTGCATAAAGATTGATCTGGCCTAAATAACGTTTTTTTAATCGCTGACTATAATCCTGACCGTAGGCCTGATCGGTTTTGTAATCAAAAAGCACGATACCATCATTTTCAACAAAATATCCATCAATGATTCCGTGAACCAAGACCGGGTCATCGCTTTTGACCTGTTTGTAGAGCTTACCGGCCGGTATCAGCATGGCGAAAGTCTGTTCTCTTTGTAAACTATCAACATGTTTTTTGATCATCCGGCCTAGATCAGAACTGACCAGCCACATAATGCCGGAGAGATCGACAGAAGCCGCCAGCTGTGGATCATCGATCGTCTCTTCAGCTAATTTTTGGAGATAGCTCTCGTCTATTTGACGATTCCAATCCATTTTTTCCAATAATAAATGTGTAGCAGTCCCTCGTTGGGCCGAGCTGATTTTTTGATCAGACTGATTTTTTTGCAAAAAATCCGGTTCAGCCAAAGACAAGTCTATTTTGGTGTCGCCATCATTTACTAGCGGATCTTTTTCCGGCAGCAGCAAGGCATCCGGATCTTCGAAAAGACGCTTTAATTCACTAACGTTGTGGTAAGCAGACAAAGAACTTTCTTCTAAATAAGGATATTTATAGTCAAGCTTTTCTTCTGCTTGTTTCAGTTGATGATCATCTAAAACAAAAATATCTTGATCGGCAGTTGATCCATTTTTGTCATCATTGCCTGTCTGGCCGACCGGATCCTTTTGAAGGAAATGAAAATCAAAAGAGATCCCGTTTTTTTCATGATGACCAGATAACTTTTTTGGATCGCTTAAATCAAAATAATCTTGTGCCGCTAGAGACATCCCGATCCAGCTTTGATAGTTATTAGCACGCAAACGATCTTCAACTGACAAAAATACTTGCCTTTTAGATACAGGTGCTTCCCAGGAAAAATCCAGTTTACTAAAATCGTCAACAGAACCAAATAGATATAATTGCTGCTCGGCTCGAGTTAAAGCAACATAAAGCAGCCGCATCTCCTCAGCCCAATTTTTTTCTTTCAGCTGGCGGGCAATGGTTATTTTTTGCAAAGTAGGGATCTTGACCCGCGAACGAGGATCCAAATATTCAATGCCTGCTCCCTGTTGAAAATCCGCAACCAAAGGACCCTGACTATCACTAGCATTGAAAGACCGCTCGCTATTGATCAAAAAAACGATCGGAAATTCCAAGCCCTTAGCTGCATGGATCGTCATTACAGAAACAGCCTCTTGTCCCATATCGACCGGTGCTTGCGAAAAATCGTCATTAGATTCGCTGAGCTGGCGCACATAACGAATAAAACTGAAAAGACCAACAAAATGATTATCTGACAGCTGCCGGGCATATTGATAGAGCGCATGCAAATTAGCCAGCCGCTGGCTTCCGCCGGGCATACCGGAAACGAACTCCGGCCAATGAGTATCGTCATAGATCGACCAAATAAGATCAACGATACGATTATCTTGTGCCATTTGTCGATACTTGGCTAATTTTGTGAGAAAATCAGTTAATTCTTTTCTTAATTTTTCATCAGACCCCTGCTGAGCGTATTTGCAAACAGCACTATAAAAATCTTCCTCAAGATCGACCGAACGGATCTCAGCCAATTGATTTTCATTTAGATCGTAGATCGGCGAACGTAAAACTGCCGCCAAAGGAATATCTTGATGGGCATTATCGATGATTTCAAGAAAACTCAGCATAACGGATATTTCAAATTCCTGTAAGAAATTGCCAGCTGCAATATTGAGAGGAATATTATGGTCGGCAAAAGCAAGCTGCAGATCATTTTCCCAGCTGTGAGAGCGTTCCAAGATAGTGATATCGCTGAAACGAACCGGCCTGACTTGGCTAGTCTGGCGATCAAAGATCTGTTTTTTGCCAACTATCGCCAGGATTTTTTCTGCGATCGCTTCGATTTGGATCTGGCTCTTGGTCGATCGCTGATGATCTTTTTTGAGCTGGCTCTGATCCAAAACATTAAAATCAACAACAGCCGGCAGATCTTTGGGATAGTCACGGTTAGCGGCCCTTAATTTAACTGGCCCGCTGTAGTTTAAGCCTCCTAATCGTTGATCCATCAATTTTTGGAAAATAAGATTGGTAAAATCGGTGATTCCAGCCTCAGAACGATAGTTATCAGATAATTCGATCAGTTTACCCTGCTCTTTTTGCCCGTAGCGTGCATATTTGTCGGCAAAATTTCTCGGGTCGGCTTGGCGAAATCCATAAATACTTTGTTTAAGATCGCCGACCATAAACATATTTTTGCCATTAGAGACACTGGTCATGATGCTTTCCTGCAGATCATTAACATCCTGATATTCATCGACCAAGACCTCATAATATTGGTCTTGAACTTCCTTTCTGACTTGAGGATCCTGCAGGATCTGATAAGCAAACTGTTCGCCGTCGGCAAAATCGAGCAAAGAGGCGTTACGTTTTTTTTCAGCAAATTTTTTACGGAAGAGCTTAGTTACCCAAACCATTTTTTTGATGACTTGAGACGACTGATAACTGACTGTTTCCCACTGTTCTTGATCAAGCAAAAAGAAATCAAGGCGGATATCGTCAAGATCTTTTTTTGCTTTGTCATACCAAGGCTTGATGAAATTTTGAAAAAAATCGGCCTGCTGCTGGTCTTTGCCGCTTTTAGATGCCCTTTTAACCTTCGGCAGTGTTTCAAAAAAACTTTTTATCTTGTTCCAATCAAAATTTTCGATCGAAACTGCTTGATGCAAACGGCTGACGATAGAAATATAATCAGCGACTTGCAATGAATATTTTTGATAATCAGAAAGACCGAGCAGTTTATCGGATACTGCCCTGAATTCCGCTTGAACCTCCTTGATCCGACTAATCAGCTGCGGATAGAAAATTTTTTGAAAAAAACTGCTTTTTGTTAAGGGACCGTCCAAACGATAGGTTTGATCAAGAGAATCCAGCCACTGATCCGGCAAAGCGCGCGTTTCAGCCATGGCATTGATTTTTCTGATAATGTTTTTAACGATATCTTCGCTTCTGACACTGGCAAAATTATTGATCAAAAGCAAAAAATCCGAATTTTTATAAAGATCAGTGAAAGTTTCATCAAGCGAATCATCGATCATCAGGTCCTTTTCTGTCTGATCAGCTAATATTCGATAACGAGGATCCAAACCAATAACTGAATAGTAGCGTTCGATCAAGCGCAAGGAAAAACTGTCCAGCGTACCGATCGAAGCCGTATTAAGGATAACGAGCTGACGCTGGAGATGGGAATTGGTTCCGCCGGTCTCAGCGATCCCTTGGCGGATCCTTTTTTCTAAACGCTGGCGCATTTCCAAAGCGGCCGCATCAGTAAAGGTTGCGATCAAAAATTTGTCGATGTCATGTCCGGCAAGCAATTGTTGGAATACGTGTTCGATCAAAACAGTCGTTTTACCGGAACCAGCTGAAGCAGCAACCAATAAATTCTCATCGTTTTGATGTGAAATGACCTGCTGTTGTTCTTGAGAATATTTCATTGCTGCTCCTCTCTCATCATTTTGTATAGTTCTTCGCCTTTGCTTGGAATATTATCCAAATCGTTATATTCATTGCCTAATTTAAGATCAAAATTCATGACCTGCTGATAATCAGAAAAAGTCAGTGCAGAGCGATTGCCGTTGCGTACAGGTTTTAAGGGAAAGCGGCCGCGGCTGATCAGTTTCCCTGCTTCGATCAATTTTTTTCGATCATACTTCAACAAGACCGCCAAATGATCTTGCGATATCAAGCTGCCACTGCGGCTGCCGAAATCACCGTTTTTCTTTCGATAAAAGTTGTAGAAACGCGCACTTTGCCCCTCTTCGACATTCTGCAAATTCTCCAAATATTCAGGGCGGTCCAATAAGATCCCATTAAAACGAAAATCCGGATCCTGTCTTCGTGCTTGATCCCCGACGATATTTTTGCTGTCGATCCCGCTTTTGATCGCATCAGCTAGACTGACAGAAGGCTGCTTTATGGCTGCAAAAACAGCTCCAGCCGGTAAAGCAGTCGATATTTTTTTTGCATTTAGATCATTAGCCAATGCCAGCCAATACGTGAGCAATTGCAGTTCTGTTCCTGCAAAAACGTCACGCAAGTTAAATTTTTTTCCGCTGGATTTATAGTCGATGATCGTATAAAACTGTTTTTCCGGATCTTGCTGATCGATACGATCGATCTTCCCTCTTAGATAGAGTTTCCGATCTTCATCCAAATCAAAAACTAATCCGGCCAGAGGCGGCTGCGTTTGCTGATCATCCTGTTTGACTTTGCCAAAAGGTGCTTCAGTTCGCAAGGGCTTTGACTGATTATACTGATTAGCCTGCTTGATCAAATTCAAACTGTCGTAAGTATCATCGATCAAACTTTTATCCAGAGCTCGATAATGGTCATCAGAATCTAAAATCTTGAATCGATCATCTTTTTTCAAAGAGTCGGCCGATCTTTTGATCAATCCGGCTAATTCCTGTTCATCGATCTGCGAAAAATTCCGTTTGGATATGATCAAATCATTAACAGTTTTTTGAAAAATAGAGTGATAATAGCTGCCGGCAAGTGCCGGATCGACCAAAAAGCGCTCGCGTTTTTTTAACCGCAGACCATAAATTAAGAAATACTCATAAGGATTGCTAAAATATTTTTCGACTTGTGAGATCGAAAGTTTCAGATCGTGCCCGAATATCTTTTCTACCAGATCAGGACGCACTTCATCGACATGATTGACATAATCTTTGGAAGTAAAGATCCTTTTAAAATCCGGCATCTTTTTTTCTAATAATGCGGCCAGATCGTTTACGGACCGAAAGCCGAAAGTGCGTATCATTCGATTGACCAAAGACAAAGAACTGGCCGGCGTGCCAAGATAATCGATCAGTTGATCGCTGCTTTTTGGCAATTCTGGATTTTTTGTTTCCTTCAAGTCAGACACTTCCGGCAGCATCAAGCGATCCAAATAAAGCGAAGGAGAGTTGTGTCTGCCGTCCAGTCTGAGCTGCGGCATCGTAAAAACGACCGCATCGACCGATGACATGACCGATGAATAAAAAGAAAGATTTTCAGCTGCCATTTGCTGCCTGCTGGTGTCTTGCAAGTAATAGTCTTGTTTATTTTTGTTGAACTCGTCTGCTAATTGCTGCCGATCTTGATCGTCCAGCAGGCTGCTGGTACTGATCTGTGCCGGCAGGTTTTGGTCGCTGGCATTAATAAAATAGAGTAATTTAAAATCATTTCGTTGAACGATGCCGCTTTCAGAAATGGTGATCTGATCCATCCCGGCTGGAATACCGGTAAAACTGCTGGCTGAAAAAACATCTTTAAAGATTTGTGAAAAATTATCAGCATCAAAACTTTCTTGACCGATCAACCGATTTATTTCTTCTAAAGAAGATATGAAAAGTTTCCAGATCTGCTGGCCGCGGTCATCACCCTGCTTGGCCTGCTCGATTATCCTTTGGTCAAGATGATATCTCAACAAAAAATCATAGAGTGCAG
Source organism: Oenococcus alcoholitolerans (assembly GCF_051852995.1). Lineage (GTDB taxonomy): Bacteria > Bacillota > Bacilli > Lactobacillales > Lactobacillaceae > Oenococcus > Oenococcus alcoholitolerans. The sequence goes on along the minus strand of NZ_CP176042.1, from coordinate 173,010 downwards.
ATACAGCCTGCTGATAATTTTTTAAATCATGAAAAGTTTTTTTGAAATCATCAAGAACTGTCAGTATGTATGTACGCATTTTTTCCAGTAAACGATCGGTCTTGATCAGATCTTCGGAAATTTGGTCTTGATCATAAGGAGCCGGCTGTTTGAAGGGCCCCTGCCGCCATTGTTCTTCGTTAGGAGCTACGGCCAATAAATAATTTTCAAAATAATCCAAGGCTTGTAAAAAGTCATCTTGATCATCCCATTGGAAAAGACCGCTCTTAAAAATTTTCATCAAGCGGTCATAATCAAATTCCCGAACAGGCCGAAATAAATTTTCCAGCAGCAAAGATAACGGGTGATCGTTCATTTTGACATCAGCGTCTAAATAATAGGGCAGCTGATAGCGATCAAAGAAATGCGGGATAACTTCCTTATAACTCCCCAAGCGCTGAGCTAGGACCAAAATATCGCCTGCTCTTAGATCAGGATCGTTTTTTAAACGGCAGCGGATATCGCGCGCAATAAAATTGACCTCCTGCTCTTGATTTCCGGAAACAACAAAACGCATCTTATCAAGCGAAACCTTTTTGGAAACTGTGCCGCCATTTTCTAAATTACGCCAAAGCGCCTCGAAATTCTTTTGCGACCGGCAAAGAGGACGCTGCCGATCTGCTGATATTATCTGCGCATGCGTAAATTCCTTTTTTATCAGCTGATCCGGTTTATAAAATAAGCTTCCTTCTTGACTGGAAAACTGCTTGGCATCGCCTAATAGAGAGATCACTATTTCAGAATCGGTACCCATTTTGCCTTCTTTGTTCAAAAGGATCAATTTTTTTACGATCGAAAGCTCTGCGGCTGTAAAGCCGGAAAATCCCTCCAGATAAAAATTAAAATGATCAAGGTCCAATCGTTCAAGCTGCTGGGAAAAACTATTTAATCGCTCGTTGTACAGCTGATAATCCTTCAGCTGCGGAAGGACGTTGACCTCCACTGAATGCAAAAGTTTGAGTTTTTCTAAAAGACGATCATTGTTCTGGTGGCTGGCAAGCAAAAGATCGGTATTCAAACCGGATGACCATATTTCAAGGAGCTGTGCTGAAAGATCGGCGATAAACCCCGGTCTAGTCGCCGAGCGGGCAAAAATGCCCAGCTGCTCGACCGGCACTTTCCTTAAAAATTGACCGGTCAAAATAGACAAGGCTTGATTAGATATCTCCGGCCGCAGATCTCTATTTTTGGTCAGAGCCCAAAAAAGGCGTGAAAGCGAATATACTTGCAGCCGTGAAAAAGCCTGGATCGAGTCGTCGCTTCTGCCCAGCATCTGTCCGAAGCGTTTAAGAACGTCTACTTCTGCTGAAAATTTTAAATGGTTTGGAACTATATAAAAAAAACGGGCTTGAGGATCTGCCAAGAATTTTTCTCGGATCCGCTCTAACATTTGCAAACGGAAATCGCCGTCAGCAAAAGCTCTGATAATCGTAAAGGACATAAACTTATTTTATCATCGAAAAAAATTTAAAAAACTTCTGATCAATATTGACTTTCTGACCAATACTGACTATTATGAAGATGTAAGCGGTAAGGATGCCACTAATAAAGTAATAGGAGGTATTTAGATATGGCTAACGATTTGATGAACAAGAACGATGATTTTATGGATATGGGCAGCATGATGAGCAACCTGATGAACAACTTCTTCGGCCCGCGTGATGAGCTGTGGGCAAATGACCGGCGCAATTCGGCCATGAGAAGCGATTTGACTGAGAACGACAAAGAATATCGTTTGCAAGTTGAACTCCCAGGATTGGACAAGAAAGATATCAAAGTAGATTATGACCAAAGCAATGGTATCTTGACTGTTTCCGGCACTCTAAACTCAAGTGCTGAAGAGAAAGATAAGGAAAACAATGTCATCAGAAGCGAGCGCCGTTATGGCAACTATTCTCGCAGTTACCATATCCCATCCGTTGATCAGGATAAGATCTCGGCAAAATATGAAAATGGTATTTTGAGTCTAGAACTGCCAAAGAGCAGTGAGAGCATCAACCATCATATTGAGATCCAATAAAATAAAATATTGTCAATAAAAAAATCTCCCATAGTTTATTAACCGTGGGAGATTTTTTATTTATCTGAATTGATAAATACTTTTTTTGGAAGGATCAAGCTGCTGCCATCTTTCAGAAAGAAAATGATTATTTATTTTGTAAGAGTGATGATGATATCCGCCCCGCAAAAACGGGTCTACCTGCTGGTCAAATGCTAACCAGCCGCGCCAGCCAAGATGGATAGTGTCCTGCATGAAATAGGGTTTTGCTCCATCGTGGGAAAAATCGGCTATATTATCAAATCCTTGCGATCTTAATTGATATTTGATCTTAGAGACCGCCTGCTGGTACTTATTTTGATCCAAACCGGTAAATTCGGCCCATCGCGAATTAACCGGCGGGATAACGAACATAACATCGACCTTGCTTTTGGCCAATTGATTCAAAACCAATTGAAAATCGCCATATTCAGGTGATTGTGTATAATAAAATTTTTTTTGAATACCTGCCAAACGTTTCAAACCGATCGGCTTGATCCGATGATCATAAAAACGATTATAAATACCAAAACGATTACCGTTAGTTTCTCTGGCAGCCTTCTGTCCTGCTAATCGATAAAGCTGCTGATAATCGTATTTTTTCGGCAGCTGCGATAAGCGGGGAACGATGCGGCGCTGATAATTATCGCTGATCTGAAAGCGGCTGAATAATTGATCCTCATGGTCTAACAAGCGCCTTTGAATACCGATCGACCAGCGCTGCCATCCGGTCAAAGGCTGACCGGAAGCGACTCTTTGATACATGTCGGTCATATCATCATGTTTCTTTTGACCTTGAACTTTGACCAAGCGGGAAGCCGCATAACGATCAACTTGACTGCCATTAACATGTTTTAACCATTGTGCTGCCTGCAGATTTGAAAAATAAAAATCAAAGGCTGCCGGATCGACTCCTTGTTTATCAAACCACTGAGGCGAAACAACGAAAACAGCCTGTTTGTTTTTCAACTCCGGCAAAATCGTCTGCATGCCGAAGTATTGGGTCAGCGACTGAGTTCCCCTTTTTCCTAAAAGAAAAGGCCGGTACGGGCGATGATACTTAGCAGCCAGAACACTTGGATGAAAAGCATCCATCCTTTCCCATTCCGAAGAACCGAAGAAGGGAACATAACGTACCTTCTTGTCTTCCAAAGCCTGCTTTTTCAACTGCTGGTTTTTAAAAGAAACCGAGTTCAAAGCTACCGCAGCTCTTTGTTCATCTTTTTGCGAAAAAGAGCCAAAATTCAAAGGAAACAGCAATAAAATAAACAGTGCCAAAAAGGCGATCAGTACTGGACCAAAAATTTTCCACAGGCGTTTTTTCATTAATTAGCTTTTAACTCCTTGACTCTTTCGATGACCTTGTTGGGAGTGTCCCATTGACTGCGGTCGAATTCTGAAACAGGCACATTGATCCCAAACTTTTCTTGTAAAGCCAAAACAAGATCGACTGTTGCCATTGAATCGATCAATCCGCTGTCGAAGAAATTATCGTCCATCTGGTCAGACAAATCTTCACCACAAATATTTTTTAAAATTTCTAATACATCTTTTTCCATAATTTACCTACCTTTAAACCATAAAACATTCAAAAAACCGGAGAAAATCAAGAAACTCAGCATAACGACGTGAAAAGTTATCACGATCGCGATCGCCTGAGTAAGCCAATTGCTTTTTAGCCACTTAAGGTGACGGCGCTTATAACGGATCCAAGCATCGTTGATCATTAACCCTAATCCATGATAAAGCCCATACAGGATATAGTACCAGGTGATCCCGTGCCAAAAACCCATTATCAGCATATTAAGAACATAAGCAACACTCGAATAGGTCGTTGACTTTTTGAAAAGACGCTTCTTTTTCATCGCAAAGACCATTCGTATAAAAATAAAATCTCTGAACCAAAAACTTAAGCTGATGTGCCAGCGATTCCAAAATTCTTTTAAATTCTTTGACTTGAACGGCTGATTGAAGTTCATCGGGGTCTGAATGCCCAACAAATAAGAAATCGCCACCGCGAACAAAGAATAACCGGCAAAATCAAAGAACAAATAAAAACCGTAATAATACATGACCAGCAATAAAGGCCAAGATATTGGCGTCCCGGCCGCAAGTGCCATTGATTTAGCATCAGGAAGGGCGACCGAACCAAAGAAATAAGACAAGATAAATTTATAAAGGAAGCCGATAAACAAATAGCGTACAGCTTTCTCTAACATGTCCAGGTAATGGTCGCGGTCAGGTACGTTCTCATAGTCTTTTTCAAACCTCCGGTAACGATCGATCGGTCCAGAAGAAATCGTCGGCATGAATACCATAAAACGCAAAAAATGCCAAGGTTTGAAATCTTTTTGTACACCATCGCGCATTTCAATGATCATGCCGACTGCTCTGAAAGTCAGATACGAAATACCCAAAAAACCGATTATCGAAGGCTTATCGTTGTCCAGAGCAGGTGTCAGCTTAACGATAAAAAGAGGCAAAATCGATAAGGCTGTATACAAATAAAAGACGATGGCGCTGTTTTTTACCGAACGATAGCGATGGTAGAGGCCAACGATCGCCAATTGCCAAAAAATATATAAAATCAAAGCGATCCCTTGATTCAATTTATCGCCGGTGAACATCAGCACGATAAAAGCCGCTGAGTAGACCGTTTCATATATTTTCAAACGACGACCAAAAAAAAGACCAACGATGATCGGCAAGGCGAATATTATCAGGTAAACAAAATATTTTGGATCATTGTAAGGCTGAAGATTCGGGATAGTTTTTCCTAAAAGATCAGACATTATTTACCTCTTTGATAACTGCTTTTATATCGACCTTCCCGTTAAGAGAGATCGGCAATTTGTCTTTATAAATAAATCTCGTTGGGATCATATAAGGCATCATATATTCGGTCAGCTCTTTTTTGATCGCTTTCGTTAATTCTATCGGTTTGGAAAAATCATTTTCTTTGGCAACGACCCAAGCCTGCAATTGAGTCACTTTATGATCAGCATCATAACGCGGTACTGCGATCGCTTGCTTGACATAATGGCTTTGATTCAGTCCTTGATTGACTTCCTCGAGCTCGATACGATAACCATGAAGTTTGATCTGAAAATCTTTTCGTCCCTCATAAAGAAGCTGGCCTTTATCATCAAAGCGGCCAAGATCTCCAGTGTGATAGACTTTGTAAATTTGGTCGTCAAAAAAAGCCTGCTTGGTCTTACCGGGATTATTCAAATATCCCTTAGAAACACTTGGTCCGGAAATGACGATCTCACCGGATTTGCCCTTATCCACCTGATCACCATTTTCATCAACGATAAATATCTTAGTATCATTTTTTGCCCTGCCGATAGGCAGACGGCTATATTCTTTTTCGATGGCCGGAGTGATCTGGACCCCGGTTACGGCAACCGTTGCTTCCGTTGGACCATATGTGTTGAATATTTTCGCTTCAGGGAAACGCGCCTGTAATTTCTGATAAGTTTTTTTAGTCAGTTCCTCGCCGCAAAACAAAAAGCGCTTCAATTCGGGAAAATTGTCTGCTTTAAATTCAGGGTCTACTAAACAAAGATCAGCAAATGAAGGCGTCGAAACAAACACTTGTAAAGATAATTTAGGAAGGAGTTCAAATAAAGCTTTGAAATTTTCTGACAGTTCCTTTGAAACAGCCTTTAAAGTACCGCCCATCAAAAGCGTCATTACCCAATCCATTACCGAAAGGTCAAAAGAAAAAGGCGGCTGCGCTAAAGTAACCGGTCTTTTCGGCAAATCGAAAAATGGTCCGGTCACCCAATCAGCAAAACTCAAAAGATTATTATGACTGATCTGAACGCCTTTTGGCGAACCAGTCGTACCTGAAGTAAAAATTATGTAAAAAATATCATCGCCTTTAACTGGATGGGTCAAAGAATAAGCGGTCTTTTGATGAAAAACGCTTTCTAAATCAGTTTTTTTCAAAACTTTAGTATTTTCAGGCAAAGAAAAACCGCTTGGCAGATCCTCGACTTCGATGACTAATTCAGGGGCGGCAGTCGCAAAAATCGAATCCAATCTTTCAACAGAAGAGGCTGCATCGACCGGTATATACGGATGACCGCTTTTTACTGAGGCGACAAAAGCAGCCAGCATCTGAAATTCCTGGCCGCCAAAGATCAATATTGGAGATTTAGTCGTTGATCCCGCCTGATCTATCCACGCTGCAAGCGAATCGGAATAAAGTTTTAAATCTTGATAAGTATTCGTTTTGCCCTGATCGTCATAAAAAATATTCGCCGATGCTGATTGACAGATATCGTCGATTCTTTGCAGAATATTCTTACCCATTGTTACCTCCTGAAATCAGATTAAAATCCGTTATAAATAAACCCGCCGTCATTGATACCGGTGTAGCCGTAAAGGTACAAAAGGATCAGAAGCACGACAAAATAAAAGATCGTCCTCAAAACAAAACTTGTAACTGGATTTTGAAAAAATTTCTCAACAGTTTTCATAATCAAATTGATGAATCGATAAACATATTACATGAGTTACCGAATTATTGCAAATAAATGACAAAATCAACCGCCAGAGCTCGCCTGCCGTCCGTTGTTGAATGGAGGTGCCGTTTTTAAAATCGTTCGTTCGATCAAATCGATGATCTGGCCGTTAGTCGGCAGATCAGAATGGCTGGAATCATCCCCTGCCACAGTTATCTCGGTGTATGAGTGAACATTATTTTGAAAAACGAATCTGCCCGCCAAAACACTTTCTATCGGGACGATGCCATCGTCATCATATGTTTCGGTCCCGGCCACTGAGTAAACATCCAGATTAGAAGGAATCTTTTTTCTGCTTTTCACCAAATCATTTAAAAGCTGAGTTCGATTTTTATCCGATCTTTCAGCGAAATTAAAAGGCGAACCGATCGTCACAAGAGTGCTGATCGTATTTTGATCAGGATTAAAATACTTTTCCATATAGATAGCCCAAGCGATGCCCCCGTTAGAATGGCCGATAGTATTGAAATGATTGAAATGATATCTTTTTTGCAGAGCTTTAACAGCAATGTTAAGCCATCTAGCCTGCTGCTTGATATTGTCATATCCGTCTCTGTTATTTTCAAAACCGATGACTATGTAAGGCTGCTGGTCATTTGAACTGATGCGGCCGCTATAAGTCAGACTGCCGTCAGCAGCGACCTGGACCCTCAACAGGGAATGAACTGGTGCATTTTTGTTCAAAATAGCGATCATCTGATCAAAACGAGTATTAGTCGCAGACGACCCCGGAACCATGATCGTCGGGACTAATTGAGAATTATAAATGGCAGATTGGTCGTTTACTCTCCCCTTCATCCAATTCTCGCCTAAAAAGGCCATCGCCAAAACTAACAACAGAAAAATAGCGATCAAAAGGCGGTCAATTGTTTTTTGCATGATCGACCTCCTTTAACCAATGAGAAATAAACGGCAGGTAGATAAGGACCGACACCAGCAAGATAAGAACGCTGGCCAGCAGAGCCCGCCAGTCGCCGTTGCTTGAAATAAAAGCACCCAAAAAATTAGGTGTATAGGCAGGCAGCTGAAAAACAGCCGGGGTTATCCATTTTAATTTGATAAAACAGGCTCCGAGGATAACACTGGCTAACGGTGAAAAGATCGTTGGCAAAATGAAATAAGGATTAAGGAACAAAGGAATCCCGAAAGCCATGATTTGATTACTATTCATAAAACTAGGCAAAAGAGATATTCTCGCCAAATGAACGATATTGTCGTTTCTTTTTCTGCCTAGAAACAAAATCGCGATCACTATCGCCAAAGTCATCGCTGTCCCGCCGAACAAAGCAAACGAGTAATATAGACTGTTTATATTTAAAGGGAAAGGAAGATGGTCGACATGGTGATCCAAAGAAGCATTCAAATTGGAAATAGCCGACGGCAAGGAGTAGTCGCGAAAAGACAGGCTTGACGGAACTGGTAATCCAGTCCAAAAGAAAATACTGGCCGCAATGGTCAAAAATAGTACTCCCCAAAAATTATTTGAAAAAAGGCTGACAACATGGTTATTGAACCACTGCGCAGGAGAAAAGTAATAGAAAATCGCCGACACATTAAAAGTAGCCGACACAAGAAAAACTAATGAAACCAAGGCGAAAACAGCGAGCGGTACCAAAAAGTTGAACCGGTGTTTTTTCTCAAAAACAGAAAGTTTAAGCAGCAGCGCTACCATAAAATATGTACAAATTATCGAAATGAACAGATTTTGAGTAGGATTTTGAATAAAAAAACTATTATTGAAGATAAGTTCTATAATCAAAAAACAACTTAAAGAAATGATCGGATTTCTGGTTTTCTTTGCTCTTAGGATCTGCGTTGAGTAAACAAAAGCCAAGATCGACGGGATCATCTGCCTAAAACTCGTGTCTATCATTTCAATACGCGAGGAAAAAGAGCTCAAAAACGTAGGTAAATGAAAACCGAAGATCCTAGGTATGAAAGCAGACGGCAAAAAGAAACTAGTGAAAATCAAATGAAAAAAAACCGAAATAACAATGATCGGAGTCAATATAAAAAAACTTTTATACAAAGCTGAAAAGAAGATCGTCTTGTTCAAGCGGCGATAAAAGCGGGATAAAAAAAGAAAAAAAGAATCCAAATCGCACCCCCATCCGATTTAATTCAATAATACAGTAAATAAAGATAAAAAAAGAAAAAGCTTCATTTAAAAACGACATAACAAAAGAACTTTCTGTTTTAAAAAAGAGGCCTTCAGTAGCTTTATAATTATCGCATATACTTTAAGGAGTTAAATAGAAATGTCTTACAGTCAAAAATGGAATATCGATAACGTCTTTCCGGGTATAGATTCAAAAGAACTGGAAGATGCCTTTTTAAAGGCTAAAGATGATATCAACAAAGATCAGCGTTCGGTCAAGCAGCTAACTGCTGATTCTTCAAACGAAGATATCTTAAAGGCCGCCGACAGCCTTCAACAAACGGAGGGACAACTACATACGATCGGCTTTTACATCAATGCTTGGGCATCAGTCAATTATGGAAAACCGGAGGCAGGTCCGAAATTTGACCGTCTATCAAAATTAGACATTGATTTTACAGCCGTTGAACAGAGCTGGGGTAAATTTTTAGCTGCTTTGGATGAACAAAATTTCAAAGAACTTTTAAAAGATCCCAAATCCAAAGAAATTGCTTTCATATTAGAAGAAACTCGAAAACAAGCTTCCGAATTATTAGATGATCAGACAGAAAAATTGATCAACCGGTTCCAAGCAGATGCCCTGCATGCCTGGTCGGCACATTATGACACGATCTCCTCTGGTCTGCATACTACCTATCGCGACCAACACGGAATCAGTCACCGCGTCTCTGCCGGTCAAGCATTAAACTTGCTGGACGGAATAAAGAACAAAGATGCCCGCGCCGATCTAATGAAAAATTATGAAAAAATGTGGGGCGAAGCAGAAAATCTTTCAGCTGATACCCTCAACCATTTAGCAGGCGCCCGTCTGACCGAATATCAAGCCCACGGCACAAACGATTATTTAAAAAAACCGTTGGAATTGAACCGCCTTTCTAAAGCTTCTTTAAATGCCATGTGGACGACCGTTGCCAAAAATGAAGGAATGCTGGTAAAATTCTTTGCCCGCAAAGCCAAACTCCTTGGTCTGAACTCAAATCAGATATCATGGCAGGACCAAACTGCACCGGTCCAAGTACCGGGTTATCAGCCGCGAACTCTGACCTATGACCAAGCTGCCGAATTTATTATCAAAAATTTCAGCATGTATTCACAGAAAATGGGCGACTTTGCGCGCCATGCCTTTGAAAATCGCTGGATAGAATCAGAAGATCGTCCGGGAAAGCAGCCTGGCGGCTGGGATGAATCGATCCCAGCATTAAAAGAGGATCGGATCTTTTTGACTTTTACCGGGTCAGTCAATGATGCAGCGACTATCGCCCACGAATTAGGCCACGCTTTTCATTCGCACGTGCTTTATGACCTGCCGCAATGGCGTCAAAATTACGCTATGAATGTCGCTGAAACAGCCTCGACTTTTGCCGAAACGATAATCAACAACGCTAATGTTCAAGCTGCCAAAAGCGACGCCGAGAAGATCGTGCTTTTAGATGCCAAGATGGCTAATGCAACTGCTATGTTTATGAATATCAGAGCACGTTACATTTTTGAAAACGCTTTTTACAAAGAAAGGCAAAAGGGAGTCCTTACACCCGAACAACTGAATCAGATGATGGTAAAAGCACAAAAGGAGGCCTTCGCCGGTGCTTTGTCCGACCAAGGTGTTCACCCGCATTTTTGGACTTCAAAATTACACTTTTTCATTGATGATGTGCCCTTTTATAATTTTCCTTACACTTTTGGCTATTTGTTCAGCTTGGGAATATTTGCTTGGGCCCAAAAACAAGACGATTTTCAAGAGTCATATATTGCCTTGCTTCGCGATACTGCCAACATGAGTTCTGAGGACCTCGCAAAAAAACATCTCGGTGTTGATTTGACCAAGGAAGATTTTTGGCAGGCCGGAGCGGATCTGATCAAAAAAGATGTCGACGAATTCTTGGCACTAACTGATAATCTATAATTAAGCAACAAACAATTCGAATCACGGATAAGGAGGAACCATGGCTGAATTTAAAAGATTTTATCAATTTTTCAAGCCGGACCATTACGATATTTTTCTCGATATAAATAGAGAAAAGAAAGAATTTCAAGGTAAAACGACCATTACCGGTCAGGCTTTAGCCGATAAGATCTACATCCATCAAAAAGATCTTCACATAAAATCAGTCAAAGCTGACGACAAAGAATTACCATTTGATATTGATAATGAAGCTGATGCGATCAACATCAAGCTGGCAACGGCCGGCCCAGTAAAAATAACGATCGAATATCAAGCCGAGTTAACTGATTCGATGATGGGGATCTACCCTTCTTATTATCAAGTCGATGGTGTTAAAAAACAGATCGTCGGCACTCAGTTCGAGACCAATTTTGCCAGGCAAGCTTTTCCAAGTATTGATGAGCCGGAAGCAAAAGCAACTTTTGATCTGGCTATAAAATTTGATGAGCATCCTGGCGAAACGATCCTTAGCAACATGCCGGAAGCAAAAGAGGAAAACGGCGTTCATTATTTTCAAAGAACGGTCAAAATGTCTACTTATCTGATCGCTTTTGCTTTTGGAGATCTGCAAAGTAAACAAACAAAAACCAAAAGCGGGGTAAAGATCGGTGTTTTTGCCACGAAAGCTCATAAAGCCAAAGAATTAGATTTCGCCTTGGACATAGCAAAAAAAGCCATCGAGTTTTATGAAGATTTCTACCAAACACCTTATCCGCTTCCGCACTCATGGCAGCTGGCCCTGCCAGATTTTTCGGCCGGTGCCATGGAAAATTGGGGGCTGGTCACCTACCGTGAAGCTTACCTGCTCTTAGACCCTGATAACACTGCTTTCCCGGTCAAACAATTAGTCGCAACCGTCATAACTCATGAATTGGCTCATCAATGGTTTGGCGATCTGGTTACGATGAAATGGTGGGATGATCTTTGGCTGAATGAAAGTTTCGCTAATATGATGGAATATGTGGCTGTCGATGCTATCCATCCTGACTGGAAGATATGGGAAACTTTCCAAACCAGCGATGTCCCTGCTGCATTACAAAGAGATGCAACAGATGGTGTTCAATCGGTCCATGTTCAAGTAAATCATCCAGCCGAGATCGACGCACTGTTCGATGGTGCGATCGTATATGCCAAAGGTGCCCGTATGCTTGTCATGGCACGTGCTTTGATCGGAGATAAAGCTCTGAGAGAAGGACTGAAAAATTACTTTGCGGCCCACAAATACAATAACGCTACCGGTTCAGACTTGTGGTCGGCTCTTGGACAAGCCGCAGGCATCGATCTTGGCACGATCATGGATTCTTGGCTTCAGCAACCCGGCTATCCGTTAGTATCAGCCTCAGTCGTAAACGGCCGCCTGCTGATCAGCCAACAACAGTTCTTTATCGGCAGCGGCAAAGAAGCAGGCCGCCAATGGCAAATACCGCTCAATAGCAATTATCAAAAACTGCCAAAAATTTTCAAAGATAAAGAAAGCGATCTTGGCGATTATCAGCAGCTTCGTCAAGAAGCAGGCCAGCCGTTGATCCTTAACCAAGGCAACGATTCGCATTTTATCGTTAAATACGATCAAGAACTTTTGAAAGACATTTTGGAACACAGTGATTCTCTAGATGCCATTACTCAACGGCAGCTGCTGCAGGACCAACGTCTATTAGCAGAAGCAAGATCGATCTCTTATGCAGATCTGATACCTCTTTTGGAAACATTTAAAGACAGCAAGTCCAATTTAGTCAACGATGCTCTTTACCGTATAGCCAATACCTTAAAAGGTTTTGTCGAAGTCGGTTCCGACCAAGAAAATGATTTAAAGACATTTTTCCGACAGATCAGCAAACAGCAACTAGCCCGCTTAGGCTGGCTGGCAAAGAAGGATGAGGATAATGATGATCAATTGACCCGTCCTTATATCTTAAGAGCTGCTTTATACGGTGAAGACCGTGATGCTATCAGCCAAGCTCATGATCTGTTTACAGCTCATCAAGACGATTTGGAGAGTTTGCCGGCTGATATTCGGACATTCGTTTTGCAAAACGAAGTCAAGAATTTTGGTGATCAAAAACTGTTTGACAAATTGCTTGCCAACTATCAAAACAGTTCTGATGCTAGTTATAAAAATAGTCTCAAAAACGCTTTGGTCTCAACGACTGACAGCAAATTGATCTCACAATTGATCGACAAATTCGAGAACAGCGAAGTTATCAAACCGCAAGATCTGCGCGGCTGGTTTCAAGGATTGCTTGCCAATGACAAAGGCCAGCAGGCAGCTTGGGACTGGATCAGAAAAGATTGGGACTGGTTGGAGAAAACTGTCGGCGGTGATATGGAATTTGCAACTTATATCACCATCATTGCTTTGACATTCAAAAACCGTCAGCGTTTAGCGGAGTTTAAGCTTTTCTTTGATCCTAAAATAAATACTCCCGGTCTAACTAGGGAGATCAAAATGGATACAAAGGTCATCGAAAGCAAAGTCGAATTGATCGAGGCAGATAAAGACAAAGTAAACGAAGCTATCAAGGCTGCTATTTGAGTTTATTAAATTAATAATGTACAGAATAAAAACCGTCTCACATGAAGGCGGTTTTTATATTTTATAAATCAGACAGCATCTTATCGACAGCTGCTTCGATCGTTTTTTTCGCATCAGTAAATTGATAATCATAAAAATCAGGATATTTGGTCTGATATGGTGCCTTATTAACTAATCGCAAGGCCTGGTCCTTGTAAAAACTCGTATAATCGATCGGCTGCCAAAGGGCCAAAGCTAAATCGGCCGGAACGATTTGCGGAAGATGTTTGAAAAGCTTTACCTGCTGCTGCTCAGTCAAATGATCTTTAACTATTTCGACCAGCTCTTTAAAACTGGTAGTGAAACCCAAGCCCAGGACCCGCTTAGAATCAGCAGCCGGATTTTCCATCAAAGCGATTTCCAATTTTGCAAGATCACGAACATCAACGCTGTCCATCGGTCCATCAACGAGATACTTGCCATCGAACAAATAAGCGTAGATCATATCATGCTGCCAGTGAGTGAAACTAGGTCCGATCACGTTGGTCGGATGCAGAACGGTAAAATCGAGGCCGATTATATCAGCAAGATAACGAATCCTTTTTTCTTCGGCGGTCTTCATAACGGCAAAGGGTTCATAAGGATAGTCCATATCTTCAACGTCAGTCCAATCATCCTCTGTAACGATTTTTTTATCCGGGTCGGTGCTGCCATAACCGACTGCACCAGCTGAACCGATCTGTAATAATTTCTTGACCGTACCGGCATCAGCGATCGCTCTGAAAAGGTTATCGACAGCTTTCTCCTTTGTTTTTACAAAATCAGCCACGGTTTTTTCCTTGCCGCTGAACGGTGCCGTGTCGTTAAAGACCCATTGGCTGCCGGCGATCGCTTTTTTGATCGCTGAAAGATCAGACAGCAAGTCTCCTTTAATAAACTCAATAGAAGGTAATTCTTTTTTTAAAAAATCAGCCTTGTTTTGATCAAGGTAAGTTCCAACGATATTAGTAAAACCTTGATCAGAAAGATCCTTAGCCAGCCAAGCGCCCATATAGCCGGTTATTCCAAGAATAGTTATTCGGTCTGTTTTATTCATTTTAAAAGGCTCCTGTGTATTTTAATTATTTTTCAATTTTTGCAGATCGTCTGTCCGGTAAATACCAATATCAGCAACGGTCACCAAACCGGCATAATGCGGTCCATCAGCTAAAATCAGACCTTTTTTGCCATAAGACATCGTAACGGTTTCTTGTGCTATGACAGCCTTATTCAAAACTTGTCCTTGATCGGCACTGATCCCTGAAGGCATATCGACCGCCATAACAGGAAGGCCGGTTTGATTGATCCTTTCTATGATGTCAGCATAACCGCCGGTGATATCTCTAGAAAGACCGACCCCAAAAATCGCATCAATGATCGTTGAATATTTGCTCAGATCATCAACTTGCAAAAGGATTTTGACACCATATTTTTTTGCAATATCAAGTTGTCGTTTATTTTCAGGCGATGTATTCTGACGTTTCCCCAAAAGCCAGATCGTCACATCTAAACCGCGCAGAAACAGCATGCGCGCGACCGCGATACCATCACCGCCGTTGTTGCCGCTGCCGGCAACGACCAAAACTTTTTTTAAATCAAAGACCCGGCCGGCCAATAATCTTTGATAAACAGCCAAAGCAGCCCGCTCCATCAAAACAGCCGAAGGAACGCCTATTTCATTGATAGTAAAATCATCAAAAGCCGCTGCTTGTTTTGCAGAAATATAATCATCAGTCATTTTCGATCTCCTTTCACTTAAAGTTTAATCCAGACAAAGGATAAAAATAAAAGCTGTTGTCATTAAAAAAAGTCTGTGATAGGATATGAACTACAAGTTCAAATGTTGAAAAAGCTTATATAAGGTCATGATATGGATGATCGTTTCTACCCGGAGCCTTAAACTCAGGACTATAAACTTTAAGTTGACTATTCGCTTATTCTTTATTTCTCTGAAGGCTTTTTCTTCTTTAGATGGGAGATAAATTATCAAATTTTTAGAGGAAAGAATTAAATCTGAAGGTATCGTCTTAGGATCTGATATTTTAAAAGTCGATAGCTTTTTGAATCACCAAGTCGATCCTGTTTTAATGGCCAGGATCGGAGCAGAATTTGCTGAAAAATTCCGTCACCTTCAAATCACGAAAGTCCTAACGATCGAATCATCGGGAATCGCTCCGGCTTTAATGACCAGCTTCGATTTAAAAGTACCATTGGTTTTTGCGCGTAAGCAAAAAAGCCGGATACTCAATAATGAAGTTTTTTCAACCACTGTTTATTCATATACGAAACAGAGCGAGAATCAGATTTCAATAAGCAAAAAATTCATCTCAGCTAATGACCGCATTTTGATCATCGATGATTTTCTTGCTAACGGCCAGGCCGTCCAAGGCTTATTGGACATCATCGAACAAGCACAGGCGCAAGCGGTCGGTGTCGGTATCGTTATTGAAAAAGCTTTTCAAAAGGGCCATCAGCTGATCCTTTCCAAACACATACCGCTTTTTTCCTTAGCTAGTATCGATCACCTTGTCGACGGCAAGGTCATTTTCAGCAAAAAACAGGAGCAGGCCGATGTCAAACAAAGATAAAGCCATAGAAAACTATCATTCTGCCCTCTTGGGCATCCAGCATCTTTTAGCTATGTATTCAGGGGCAGTATTAGTGCCGCTGCTCGTTGGCGGGGCTTTGAGATTTAATCCCGCTCAAATGACCTACCTGATTTCGATCGACATCTTTATGTGCGGTCTCGCAACTTTTCTTCAACTTTTTACCAACAAAGTTTTTGGCATTGGTCTGCCAGTCGTTTTAGGTTGTGCCATTCAAGCAGTCGCTCCTTTGCAAATGATCGGACAGCGTTTTTCGATCGGAACTATGTATGGTGCGATCATCGCTTCAGCTTTTTTTGTTTTTTTGATCGCTGGTACGTTCGCGAAAATACGTAAATTATTCCCACCGTTAGTGACCGGCATCGTTATAACTGTCATTGGGTTGACCTTGATACCGATCGCATTCGTCAATTTGGGCGGTGGCAATGCGGCAGCAAAGAATTTTGGATCAGCCGATAATCTGATCGTTGGCCTTTTTACGATCTTAGTAGTCTTGGTATGCAGTATATATGGACGCGGTTTCATAAAAAGAATAGCGGTACTGATCGGTCTTTTGCTCGGTACTGTCCTTGCGTCATTTATGGGGATGGTATCTTTTGACGCAGTTTTATCCGCCAGCTGGTTTCATTTTCCGCAGCCGTTTTATTTCGGCCGACCGCAGTTTGAGATCTCATCGATCTTAACGATGATCGCTATTTCGCTGGTTTCTTTGGTCGAATCAACAGGAGTTTTCTTTGCTCTGGGCGATATTACCAAAAGAAAGATCGGTGAAAAAGATCTTAAAAAAGGTTATCGAGCCGAAGCATTGGCCGGTCTTTTGGGCGGCATTTTCAATACTTTCCCCTATACTACTTTTTCACAAAATGTCAGTCTGGTTCAACTATCTGGGATCAAAAGCCGTCAACCGATCTACTACGCAGCAGGTTTTCTGGTCTTGCTGGGACTGCTGCCGAAAGTCGGCGCAATGGCAACGATCATCCCGACTCCGGTTATCGGCGGTGCAACCGTTATCATGTTTGGCATGATAGCCATTCAAGGTATTCGCATGCTGGAACAGGTCAACTTTGCCAATAACAAAAATATTCTCGTTGCGGCTATCTCGATAGGTGCCGGTTTAGGAGTAAGCGTCGAACCGAATATATTTCAAAGCCTGCCAGAAACTGTCCGCTTGATATTCAGCAATGGTGTTGTTGTCGCGAGCCTTTGCGCCGTTGTTTTAAATCTGATCATCCGGCCGGATAAAGAAACGGAAGAAATAAAAAATCCTGTCGAAAACATCAAACAGCAGGAAAATTAGATATTTGTTTTTAACTTTTTATAAAAAAAGGAAACCAATTAACAAAAATGGTTTCCTTTTTTTGTTTTTTACAGATCGCCGTTAGTGATCGTATTAGGAACGATCACATAATTAACAGTCCGCAGAGCTTTTAAATCATCCCCGCCAGCATAAGATATAGCTGATTGCATATCCTGCTCCATTTCGGTCAAAGTATCAGCGATATCCCCGCGATAAGGTACGAGAAGGGCCTTGCCTTCTACGTTTTTATATACCCCTTTTTGTTTGGCCGAAGCAGAACCATAATATTGCTTGAAATGCTGGTTGTCAACGACTAGATCCTTGCCCGGAGATTGTTTGTGACCGGCAAAAAGCGATCCTATCATGACCATACTGGCACCAAAGCGGACTGATTTAGCAATGTCGCCATTATGACGAATGCCGCCGTCAGCGATGATCGGTTTACGAGCAGCCTTAGCACACCAGCGAACTGCTGCTAACTGCCAGCCAGCCGTCCCGAAACCTGTTTTTAGTTTCGTGATGCAGGCCCGGCCCGGACCGATACCGACTTTAGTCGCATCGGCACCGGCATCTTCTAATTCACGAACAGCATCAGGAGTAGCAATATTGCCGGCGATGATAAAAGTATTTGGTAAATGACGCTTGATGTAATGGATCATATCGATGACGCTATTGGCATAGCCGTGGGCGATATCGATCGTAATATAATCCGGTACTAATCCAGCTTCTGCCAATTGATCGATCAGCTGATAATCATTTGTTTTGACTCCGACACTGATCGAACTGATCAGATCTCTTTGTGCCATGTCCGCAACGAAAGCGAATCTTTTTTCTGGTTCAAACCGGTGCATCACATAAAAATACCCGTGTTCTGCCAGCCAAACTGACAGATCTTCATCAATAACAGATGCCATATTTGCCGGGACGACCGGCAGCTTAAATCGATGACCACCAAATTCAACACTGGTATCAGCTTCAGAACGACTGTTGATCAAGCACTTATTTGGGATCAACTGAACGTCTTCATAGTCAAATACTTCCATAAAAGCGCAAACCTCTTCAATATATTCACCGTGGCGATTTATCACCAACGACAATACAATATCGGTCTTTTAGACGAATGTCAAATAAATTTTCGGAAAAAAGAGTTTCTGAACCTTTAAAAAAATATTTTATTCGTTTTTTAACGCTAATATAGATATATATTTAAAAAAATAATCGTTATTTATTATTGATTAAAAGCTCTTATAACTGTCGGAATAAACCAGCTGAGAAGACCGATCAAAGCGAACAAAAGCCACCAGTACCTTGCTGAAAACTCCCAACCATTCATTGGCCGGCTGCCTGTTTCACCATTTTTGTCCAGATCGACATTTGTTTTTTTAGAATCCAAAATCAATTCGTCTAAAGAAACCTCAAAAAGTTCAGCTAATTTTACCAGATTAGATAGATCAGGCGTACTTTCACCACTTTCCCATTTAGAAACTGCTTGGCGGGAAACGAACATTTTTTTAGCAATATCATCTTGAGAATAACCGGCGTCCTTCCGATATTTGTATAATTGCGAGGCAAATTTTATTTCCATTTCAAGTTCCTTTCTAAAATAATTATCACCTGAAACAGCAGTTGAATGCCAGCAACCCGATCCCATTTTTAGATAAAGATGACAGCTTATCGGCAACCAGCAGTTGCAAAACTGTTAAAGCTGCCGGCTGAAAAGCTCGGGCATCGGATAAGAGAGATATTTTTTGGCAAAATCCAGGTCGGTCAACCAAGATTTGATCGCCTTTTTTTCAAGGATCAAGGGCATTCGATCATGGATATGGGCGACCGAACTATTTGGCTGCGTCGTCAAAAGGATACTGTGAGTCTGCCTATTGAAGAAATTATAAAAACCGGCAATGTATATTGGTCGATTTTTTTGCTGGTAATTAAAAATAAACTTTTTCTTATCCGCACTCCATTCAAAAAAACCGCTGGTCGGATAAACGCAACGCCGTTTGATAAAGCTTTCAGCAAATAAATTTTTTTCTAAAACTGTCTCGCTGCGAGCATTTATCAATAATTGCTTGGGCCGGTCAGAAAAAGCCGGAAAACCCCATGGCATCGCAGCCACCTGAACCTGATTTTTTGCATAAATGACGATCGCGGTCTTATCTCCCGGAAATACTTCGCCTCTTTTAGGCTGATAACCAGCCTGCTCAGCCAACTGCTCGATCCTTTTTATTTCTTCTGAACTTTCCGGTTCGAATGTATATCTGCCGCACATAAAAGCCTCTCTGCTAATATTTTAATTTAAATAAAAGAAAAAAGCCGGAAACAGCTTTTTAAAAAATATCATCGATCAGGCAAAAAAGGTGTCAAGATTACTTCGAGTTAATTTTTCTTTCTTAGCTTGATCGAAATCTTTGATTATCCTTCCATCATCGATCACTATCAGACGATTGCCATAGCGCAAGGCATCATCCATCCTATGGGTTATCATCAAACAAGTCAGCTGATCATCTGTAACTCTTTTTGCAGTCTGTTCCATCAAATCAGCACTTGTTTTAGGATCCAAAGCGGCAGTATGCTCGTCCAGCAACAGCAGATCAGGGCGTTTGATCGTAGCCATCAAGAAACTTAAAGTCTGCCGCTGGCCGCCGGATAGATTTTCCGTCGGTGTTTGCAAGCGTTGATCCAAACCGTTTCCCATAAGCTGGGTCTGCTGTTTAAAAAAAGATAACCGGCTTTTCAAGTTGCGCGAGCGCAACCGCCGTTTTTGGCCCCGTTTTTCTGCCAATAATAGATTTTCCGCAACTGTCATGCGCGGACTGGTACCCATTTTCGGGTCTTGAAAAACTCGGCTCAAAAAAGAAGTCCGTTTTTCTGCCGATAACTGATTTATATTTTTGCCATTATGGATTATCTGACCGGAATCGACCGCTTGAGTACCGGCGATCACATTGAAAAAAGTGGATTTACCAGCCCCGTTGGCACCTATGACTGTAATAAAGTCTCCTTTATAGATATCCAAATCAAGACCTTTTAAAATTTCAGTCTGATTATTTTGAGTCTTATTGACAACAACAGAAATATTTTTTAGAGATAAAACAGCTTCAGTCATTATTATCGTTCAAACTCCTTTTAACCAATTTTTGAAAATGAAAAAACTTCTGTAATCTCGGCAGCATCAAGCAAATCGCCAAAAGCAGCGAGGACAACAAGTTAAGATCATTAGTCGAAAAGCCCAGCTGCAAAACGATCAGCAGCACAAAACGATATATGATCGAACCGATCGTGATCGCTGCCAGCCGCTGGTTCATAGTCAGCTGACCAAAGACAACTTCACCGATGATGATCGAAGCCAAGGCGACAACGATGATACCAATGCCCATATTTATATCAGCATATCCGTTGTTCTGAGCAATAAGAGCACCGCCCAAAGCGACCAGACCATTAGAGATCATCAAACCCAGGGCTGTCATTTTAGAGGTATTGATACCGATCGAACGGGCCATGATCGGATTATCGCCTGTAACAATAAAGGCTTGGCCCAATTCCGTTTGAAGAAAGAATATCAATAGTAAAGTCACCAAAGTCACACTGATCAGGCCAATAACGATACCATCAAAGTATTTTGGCAATTGCGATAACGGCGAAAATATCGTTGTCCGTCCAAGCAGCGAAACATTGGCTGAACCCATGATTCGGAGATTTACCGAAAGACAGGCTGTCATGACTAATATTCCAGCTAACAGGATCGGGATCTTGCCGATCGTATATAGAAAAGCGGTAACTGCACCAGCAGCCATGCCGACCGCGAATGCCAGCAAACTGGCCAAAAAGGGATCTGTTCCATTAGCAATCAGAGTAACAGCGGTGGCTGCTCCAAGCGGGAAAGTTCCTTCAACAGTCATATCGGGAAAGTTCAAGATCCTAAAAGTTAAAAACAAAGCAATACCAAGGATCGACCAAAGCAATCCTTGGCTAATAGCTGAAACGATCAGATTCATTTAAATACTTCTCCATTCTTTTTAGCTTGCTTTAAAAGTGAAGCCGGCAATTTTATGCCCAAAGTCTTGGCTTCCCCAGTATTTACTGAAATAAAGCCTTTATCGACAAAAGCGATCGGATAATTAGAGGTTTTCTTTCCCTTTAAAACTTTTCCCGCCATTATACCCGACTGCCGGCCTAATTGATATTGACTGACTGCCAAAGTGGCCAGGCCGCCGTCTTTGACCATCGTATCAGCTGCCGGAATGACCGGAACTCCGGCTTTATTGGCAACATCTGCCAAGGTCTTCATAGCACTTGCGACACCGTTGTCCTGAGGTGCATAAACAGCTTGAACGGAATTTACCATTTGACCTGCGATCGTCTGCATATCATTAGTGCTGGAAATCGTATACATTTTTACCTGATAGCCGGCCTTTTGTGCCAAACGCTGCATTTTTTTCGCATTGTAAGTACCGCCATGATCAGAGGTCGTATAGATTATTCCAAGTTTCTTGGCAGAAGGAACTATCTGCTTGATGATATTGAGCTGCTGGCTCAACGGTGATTCGCCGGATGTACCAGTGATATTGCCGCCGGGACGTTGATTAGATTTGACCAATCGGCCGCCGACCGGGTCAGTGATACCTGCCAAAATAACAGGTGTTTTGCCATTTGCCGCCTTGGCTAAAGCTTGAGCAGCCGGAGTAGCGATCCCAACTGTCAGATCATCATTTTCATCATTGAATTTAGATGACATAGTTTGAAGGTTCGATTGATCGCCTTGTGCATTTTGATAATCGATCTTTAAATTTTTGCCGCTTTTAAAACCTTCTTCTTTAAGGCCGGCCACGACACCGCGATGGATCTGATCAAGTGCAGGATGTGTAACCAGTTGCAAAATACCGACCTTGACCTGTTTTTTAACCGCGGTCTGGTTTTGGCCGCTGGCACTCTGCGTTTTCGGCCGACTGGCTTGATAAAAAGCAAAGGCCAAAAAAGCTGCGATAACAACGATGACTCCATAAATTTTCTTCATCACTTTTCTCCTTAAAAACTAACTAATTCAGTAAATCAGCAAAGAAAAACCCGCCAATGTCAGCGGGTCTCACTAGAAAAAAGCGAAAAGAAAACCCGCCAATGTCAGCGGGCCAGAACAGCACAACAATAAGCCCGCCTAAACGAGCCACCACCATGCTATGTTGTTTACAAAATTATTTTTCATAACTGATTGATTTAATAATACACTATTTCCCATAAAAAACAAGCTGAACAAAAAGATCTAAAATTAAATCGTAAAACTGATTCAGAGGAGGAAATATGAAAATCGCTTTTATCGGGACTGGTGTCATGGGCACTGGTATCATTAATAATTTTCTCAAAAAAGGAAATCAGGTAACTGTTTATAATCGTACGAAAGCTCATGCACAAAGAGTATTAGACCAAGGAGCCGTTTGGGCCGATTCACCAGAGGAAGCTGTCAAGAACAAAGAGTTCGTGTTCACGATGGTCGGCTACCCGCGGGATGTAGAAGAAATATACTTTGGCGAAAAAGGCATTTTTAAGCAAGCAAAAACAGGCCAGATCTTGATCGATATGACGACTTCGACTCCAACTTTAGCCGAAAAAATAGCGAAAAAAGGCCAAGAAAAAAATATTGCCGTCCTTGATGCGCCAGTATCTGGCGGCGACGTTGGTGCCCGCGATGGCAAATTAACCATCATGGTCGGCGGCGATAAAAAAGCCTATGAAACATCGTTGCCTTTATTCGATCAGATCAGCAAAAAAGTTAACTACTTTGGTCCCGCTGGAAAAGGCCAACACGCTAAGATGGCCAACCAAATCATGATCGCCGCCACTATGCTCGGCATGGCAGAATGGATGACCTACGCAAAAAGTGCGGGACTTGATCTGCAGGAAACGCTGGATACTTTATCTGCCGGCGGTGCTGATAACTGGTCGATGGATAATTATGCTCCTAGAGTTTTGAAAGGTGATTTCAAACCGGGATTTTACGCAAAACACATCCTTAAAGACCTAAGGATCGCTTTGGACGAAGCAAAAAAGATGAACTTGAAGCTGCCTGCTGCTGAATTAGCAGAAAAATCGTATGCCGAATTAGCTGAAGAAAAAAACTTAGGCGATCTGGGCACACAAGCGATCGTTAAACTGTGGGAACAGTGGTCTTAAATACCGACTAAACTTATCAGAATAGCGATCACGGTAATCGCGGCCATCAGTAAAGCCATCGTGATCGTCAAGTAATCAAAACGGCTTTTATGCCGTTTTTTATTGGTCTCATAAGTCATACGCGAACGAACGACTTGCGACTTGCGCTTTAACATTTCATCGACCGAGCGGTCAGTATTATTTGTTTGTTTTGAATCCATGGACATTGCTCTTGAAGCCATTATACATGATTATCGGCTGATCATTGGACTATATTAAATAAAAAAAATTCGTGTCTATTTTAAATCAGCCTTTTGAAGGATCCACTGCCAAAGTTCATCAACACCTGTTTTTTCGACTGCAGAGAAAAACAAAAAATCATTTTCGCTTTTGAATTTCAAAAATTTTTTGATTTCTGATTCAGCAGCATTGAACTTGCCGCGTGCTATCTTGTCGGCTTTAGTCGCCACAACGATCAAGGGGATCTGATAATAATTAAGCCAGTCATACATCAATTTATCGTCAGCAGTCGGCTGGTGCCGAGCATCGATCAAGCTAACGACACCTTTCAGCAAAGGACGGCTGCTTAAATATTCTTCGACCATCTGGCCAAACTCTTCCCGCTTTTTCTTGCTTACCTTGGCAAAACCATATCCTGGCACATCAACGAAAAAAAGTTTCTTGTCAAGCCGATAAAAATTCAAAGTCTGAGTTTTACCGGGCTGACCGCTGGTATGAGCTAAATTCTTGCGGTCCAGGATCGTATTGATCAAAGACGATTTGCCGACATTAGAGCGGCCGACAAAAGCGATTTCCGGTAGACCATCATTAGGATATTGTTTTTTAGAAACGGCAGATATAACTAAATTTGCATCATTTATTATCATTATTTAAATTTTATACGATTATCAGCTTTTTTTCTTTCTAAATTTCTTCTAAACAAAAGTAAGTGCTTGATTTAAAATTAGAGCAAGGAGGATTTTATGGCTGAAATAAACGCTAGTGAAGCCGGTACCTACAAATTTGATAATCATTTTGTCATCAATCGGCTTGGTTATGGAACGATGCAATTAACCGGACCCGGAGTTTGGGGGCCGCCCGCTGATCCTGAAAACGCTGTTAAGGTCGTTAAAAAAGCAGTTGAATTAGGTGTTGATTTTTTCGATACAGCTGATTAATACGGGCCTTGGTTCGCTGACGACTATCTTGCCCAAGGACTGAAGGATGCTGCCAACCGTGATCAGATCTTTATCTCAGACAAGGTCGGCCATACAAGACAAGGACCTGATAAGTGGACACCCCATGGCGAACCGGGTTTTTTGCGGCAAGAAGTAGAACTATCGCTTTTTAAATTTGGTATCGATCATGAAGACCTTTTATTCTTGCATCGAGTCGACAGTCATTTTTCTTTGGCCGAACAAATGACCGAACTGAAAAGAATGCAGGATGAGGGCAAGATCAGGCATTTAGGTTTAAGCCAAGTAACTGTTAAACAGATCCAAGAGGCTGAAAAATACGCCAAGATCGATGCCGTCGAAAATCTTTACAATCTGGCTAACCGCCGTGACGAAGATGTTTTGGAATACACCGCTGCTCATGGGATCGCTTTTGTCCCCTGGTTTCCTTTGAATACTGGCAGATTAGCTCAAGCTGGCGGTATCTTAGACAAAATCGCTAAAAAATATCAAGCGGCACCGGCTCAGATAGCCTTGGCCTGGTTATTAAAACGCTCGCCAAATATCTTGCCGATCCCAGGAACCAAATCGATCAAGCATCTAACAGAAAACGTGGCTGCTGCACAAATCAAATTGAGCGACGAAGACTTTAAAAAGTTAAGCGACGCCAGCCAATTTTAAAAAACCGCTAGTCTCCAAACCGGCGGTTTTTGTTTGCTTTTCATAAACACCTATATCGACCTGCCTAAACAAAAAGCCGCAATTGAAATTAAAAGTGTCGCGACTAAATAAGCTATTGAATAAGACTTGTTTTTTCGCTGAAACAGATTGACCGTTTCTAAGATAAAGGTCGAAAAAGTTGTAAACCCGCCGACGATTCCGCTGCCTAAAAAAGTTTGCCAAAAAAGAGTTAAATGCAGACTGATAACAATTCCCAAACAAAAAGATCCGAAAATATTTATAAAAAGAGTCGCCAAAGAAAAGTCGAAAATATTTTTAAAAAGCGCTTTTCGAGCGATAAAATACCGAGCCTCGGCGCCCACAGCACTGCCCAAAGCCGAAATAAAGACCAATTCAAGCAGCACGATACAAAGACCCAGCGATCCTGATACCTGATAGCAAAGCCAAGATACCCAAAAATACTGATGCCAGCAAATAAATAATTGCATAAATCAAATCAAATCCGGCCAAATCGTTTATTTCTGAGATAAAGGTCGAAAAAGTTGTAAAACTGCCGACTAAACCTGTCCCGCAGACTAATGAAAAAATCGTCATATCCTTGTCAACGGCCCTGATCAAGCCATAAGTCAGTCCCATCAAAAGGGCTCCAAAAAGATTAATAAATAAAGTTGCCAAATGAATAGGGCTGGCAAAAGACAGCTCGATCAATTCTCTGATGCCGCCGCCGATAAAACCGCAAATCAAAATAATCAAAAAATTTCGCACCCAATATTGCTCCCTTTGATATTTTTTTAATTTAATCCGTAAAAATCTTTTTAGCTATTGCCAAGGCCGACCAAGCTTTTGGCCAGCCGGAATAAAAAGCCAGCTGGGTTATAAGCTCTACCATCTCATCTTTAGTCACACCGTTTTGTTTGGCGATCTTCATATGCGCTTCCAGCTGCGGGAAAAGCCCTTGAGCCATCAAAGCCGAACAAGTTATCATGCTTCTATCTCTTGCCGATAATTTATCTTCTCGCGACCAGACTTGGCCAAACAATACATCATCATTCAATTCAGCGAACTTAGGTGCAAAATCCCCAAATGCCTCATGCCCCGCCGTCTGTTTTTTTGCCATTTTACCGATCCTCCAATTTAGAATATTCCTCATCGGTCACAGCTTCCAGCCATTCCGGTTTGCCTGCAGTGATCGCGATATGTGAAAACCAGCTGTCTTTAGTAGCACCGTGCCAGTGTTTGATGCCGTCATGTGTGACAACAACATCCCCGGGATGAAGTTTGCGTGCCTTTTGGCCTTCTTCTTGATACCAGCCTTCACCACCGGTCACAAGAAGTATTTGATAGCCATCATGGTGGATATGCCAATTATTACGACATCCTGGTTCAAAAGTTACGTTGCCGACACCGACATTAACGGCCGGATCGCTAACCAGATTTTTAAGAAAACTCTGACCGACGAAATATTTAGCGTAAGCTTCATTTTTTTCACCGGCAGAAAAAATAACACCTTTTTTTACATCCTCATTTTTAGCCATTAGATCTGCTCCTTTTTTTATAATTCAATAATAATTCAATTAAAGCTGAGATGATTTTTTAAAACAAAAAAAGGCGCCTTTTGGGCGTCTTACAAGAAGAGTTTTTTCTTATTTTTCAGCTGCAGATGCTTTTCTTTCGTTTCTCAGCAAAACATTATCATAGTGCTTGATAAACGGATACCAAACGACAAAGCCGACAAGTGCGCAAACTACCGAAAGAACTGCGCCCTGCCAACTGGCCGTAGCGATAAATCCGCTGAGTCCGACTGGTGTCGGCCAAGGCTGCTGCAAGATGATCTTCGGTACCAAATGCAGACCAATAGCCGTATAGCCAACGATTCCAGAAGCAATGGGAGCGAAAATAAACGGTATCAGCAAGTTGACATTATAAACGATCGGCAGACCAAAGAGGATCGGTTCATTAATATTGAAAATCGCCGGTACGATCTCGACTCTTCCGATCTCCTTTAACTGAGCAGAACGCGACCTGAAGGCCAGCCAAATAGCCATACCCAAAGTAGCACCGGAACCGCCGATGATAACAAAAGCATTCATTGGATCGCCGGCAAAGAAATAAGTGGAACCTTTGACATTGGCAGCCATATTAGCCAATACGATCGGTGTGTAAAATGAGCTCATGATCGTAGCACCGTGAATACCGAACCACCAGAGAAAATGGATCAGGAAGATGATGATCAAAAATCCCCACCAGGTGTTAGCAATATTGCTGACAAATGAAAATGGAATGTAAAGTACCCTGAAGATGTCTGTGCCGAGCATGACCAATATGAAGTTGAAAAGAGTTATTACAAAGGCAACACAGAATCCTGGGATCAAAGCACTGAACGAGTTAGCAACTCCGGACGGAACTGAAGCCGGCATTTTTATCTGCCAATTGTGCTTGATAGTAAAACGATAGATCTGAACAGTGATCCAAGAAACGATCAAACCGGTGAAAATACCGATGGCTGCGATCCTGGTTATCCCAGAAGCTGAAACAGCGTAACCGCCGCCGATAATGTTATTGGCTTTCAAAGACTGCACGAACTGGACTGAACCATTGCGCCATACCAGCTGAGGTACAGTGATGAAAAATGCCATCAAGAACATCATCACAGCGTTCATAGGAACAACATTGATGTGTTCTTCATCGTGATAAATTTTTGTATATGAATAGGTAAAAGTCCCAGCAAAAACTAATGCTAAAATACCCATCGTCGAATTATAAACGACCTGAAAAAGGTTGGTGAATCGGCCAAGAGTATCAGCATATAAAGATGCAAACCCGGGAATCGGGAAGGCTTGCGGCAAAACTGTCAGGATCAGGAAAATCGCACCAATGATAGAGAAGGAAATAACACTATATCCGGCATCCATGATCGCACGGACAAAGCGGGATCCAGCGAATTTCCCTGTCGCAGCAGATATCCTATCCCTTAAAGAAGCTGACTGGTTATTGTTCATGATTCCACCTCCTAAAAATAACTGTTTCTCATGAACAAATACATTATAAAATAAAAGCGCTTACATTGGTTAGTTTTCGAAAAATAATTTCGATTTTCCATATTTTTTCTGTTTTGTTTCAGACAAAAAAACTCTTGGATACTGTTCCAAGAGCAAAAATAGTACGGATCAAATTTCAGGCGCCCAATGATTGATCGGACCGAATTTATGGCCGACCGGTATTTGACTGGCGATCGCTTGATCGACAAATTTTTTAGCGACACGAATTGCATCTTCAACACTATTATTTTTGGCTAATTCCGCGGTGATCACCGCCGACAGGCTGTCGCCGGTACCATTTTTTCGTTCTGTATCATAAAAATCACCAGTCAGCCAAAAATCATCCCCGGATTCCAGCAGGACATAATCGGATACCTTTTTTTGTTTCGGATCACTATGGCTGCCTTTAATAATGATATTTTTAGCCCCTAATTTTTTTAAACGCTGGGCCGCGGTCACCATATCATTTTCACTTTTTATATCCATTTCTGCTAGTTTTTGTGCTTCAAAAAAATTTGGTGTGATCACAGCAGCCAAAGGTATCAAGTGATCTCTCAAAGTCTGATATGCACTTTGTTCCAATAACATGTTGCCGTGCTTAGTCGTGATGACTGGATCGACGACTAGCGGACCGAAATCATATTTTTTATAATTTTCAACGACTGCATCAACTAATTCAGAGTCGGAAAGCATGCCTGTTTTACTTGCACCGATCTTATAATCGTCAGCCAAACTCTTGAATTCGTTATTGATAAATGATATCGGCAAATTGACTGAATCATGGATGCCGTAGCTGTTTCCCGCAACACATGCCGTCAGGACCGAAGCACCATAAACATGCCTTTGAAAAAAACTGTGCAGATCGGCCTGCACGCCAGCGCTGCCGTCACTGTCTGAACCGGCGATCGTTAATGCTTGTGGAAAATCATTGACCAAAATAAGCCCCCTTAAAAACCACCTTTAACTATCAAAACGATAGTCATCGATTTAATTAACTATAAGATTAATCATCTATGAAGCCTTTAGCAAGCAAAAAATAAAAAAATCACAAACTCCTATCAAGAAGCCGATCGTCTTTTCCATTCATCTAAGGTCCCGCTGAACAAAAAGAGCGGTGAATCCGACTGAAAAAGCAGACTATCATCCAAGCTGCCGACATCATAGGCAGCAAAACCGATCTGTTCGATCAAATCGCTAACGATCTTTTTAGCCTGAACATCATCTCCGGCCAACGGAAAAACTTTTCGCTTGGAATCATCTTCAAAGCTTATCAAAGAAGATAATCCGGCTACTGACAAAATATTGAAGGCTTTGACGACCCGAGCATTTTTAAAATGATCAGAAACGAACCGTGAAGAAGCGGTTTTCCTTGAAATCAGCTGATCGTTTTTACCATCGCGGTCTGGGAAATAGTTCGTAGCATCAACGACTATTTTGCCTTCTAAAAGGGACGGGTCTAATTCTTCGATCGCGTAAAAGGGTGTTGCCAAAACGACCAGATCGCTTTTTCTGACATCGCTTTGGTCACCGGCAAAAACGTTTTCGCCTAAAGTGATCACAGTTCTCTCCAAACTTTTTTTGCCGCGGCTGTTAGTTAAGATCACTTTATGTCCCGCTTTAGCAAACAAGTCGCCAAGTGTCCTGCCGACCTGCCCGCTACCAATAAAAGAAATTATCATAAGAGCTCCTTTCGTTTGCCTTATAATTACTTTAATAACTTACAATTATAAAGTAAAAAATATTGTATAGTTTAAAAGAAAAAGAAAGGAAAAAGTGATGGTCGACCTAAAAAAATTTAAGAGATTCATTATTGCTTTCGCTGCGATCGGGCTTTTTTTCTTTTTTATCTCTGCGCCGAATCCTGATCCAAGTTCTCAACAAAGCGGCCAATTATCATCTTTATCAACGATATCAAAAGTCCAGCAAAGAACAAGACAGTTGAACTGCGATGGTAAAAAACAGCGAGTCGTTGTCGACAAAGTCATTTTGAAAAAAGGAAATAAAGAACAAATAATTTTTATCAAAAATGGACAGGCTATCTATAAAATAAACAAAAAAGACAACAACAATTTTTCTCTTACTATATTAAAAAAGAATCTCAATAAATTTATTTCAAACATCTGATTTTTCAAAAACTTGAGCATATTTCTGGTAAAGCAGGCGGCGCAGATCAGGATCGTGAGCATAAATATAAAGACCCTTCATGCCTCTCTTCATCAAAATATTGACTGTATTCAAAACAAGATCCTCTTTAGCTTTAATGAAGGCGGGACCGTCTTTTAGATCGGCTCTTTTTTGAAAGGGTTCTTTATTAGTCACTTTATCTAAATCAACAGCAATTTTATCTTTGTCTTTCAACAAGATCGGCGGGCCTAAGATCAAACCGACATAATTAAGATCAAAACCTTGGCAAGTATAAACAGACCCGACCTGATCGATCGTCTCCGGAATCTCGGCCCAGGGCAAGGAACGATAATTATATTGATCCCAAGGCATGCAGAAATCCCCTTCGCGGATATAATGTTTTTTGCCATCCAAAATAGATGGGTAGCCGGTCGTCGAAACGATCCGGCAAAGGCCGACCTGCTGGTTTCTCTTATAGATCAGTTTGCGCATCTGTTCAGCATCTGCAAAGATCCTAAAATCGAAATCACGCCGAAAATCAGCTTGAATGGCGCCGACGACCCGCCGGCTGGTCAGATCGTTGATCCATTTGATCAGCTGTGGACCAGCCTGCATGCGATATTGCTGTTTCAATTCAACTATCTGTTTTGGATAGGGCGAAATCAATTTTAAAAGACTTTCTTTGGTCCAATAATCTTTAGTCTTGATTATTTGTTTTTGATCGAAAACGATAACCAAAACTTTAGATAATTTGATTATCTCTGATAACTGATCTTCCCCGTAAAAATTGTTATAAGGATCAGGCTTCGATAACAATAAATGTGCTTCATCGATAACGACCAGATCGGCTTTTTGACCGCTTTTCTTAGAACGATTGATAAAACTGGTAGGCCGTTGGAAGTCTTTTTTCAAAAGCTGCTGATACTGGCCGGCAATACCTCGATAAACTTTTAAAAGCTCCGGATGATTGACAAGAAAATAATTGTGCCGCCCTGCTAAAGGATCGCCTTCTTGGCGCTGTTTGCTTTGAAAGCGGAAAAACAAATGATTCAGTAAATAACTTTTTCCGGTCCCGGCATCGCCGAAAAGGACAAAAACAGCCGGATTATCATTTTCCAGATGCTTTTTGACAAATCTTTCGATCTGCTCGACTAATTTTTCCTGTTCATTAGTTAATTTTTCTAAAGGATTTAACTTTGCGGCTGAACTATTGCTTTTGATCATCCTTTTCATTCTAAAATGAAATTGTTGCTTTGTCTCAAAAATAAAGTCATATATACTTATAGACAATCAGTATTCATGCTTTCAAGGAGCTAAAATGAAGAAAATCAAAAATATATTTTCCTGGATCATTCCGATCCTGATAGGACTGATAGCGGCTTTTTTGATCAGAAGCTATTTGGTCGCGCCGGTTGGTGTATCAGGAGATTCGATGTTGAATAATCTGCATAATGGACAGCGCGTTTGGACTCTCCAACAAGCACCGGTCCGCCGCGGTTCGGTCATCGTCTTCGATGCACGGCAAGAAGACCCTGGTATTCGTCCCGGAGATCGCTACTATGTCAAAAGAGTGATCGGGTTGCCAGGCGATCGAGTATCGGCAGCTAACGGCAATCTTTACGTTAACGGCCGCCGAGTAAATCAGAATTACATTACCAGTTTGAATCGTACCAGCGGCACCGGTAATTGGGATCTATCTTATTTATCATCGCCAAGATCCAGTTTTGTGGCCGGGGATTCCCATTGGGCTGATGGACGTGCCAGCCGTGTGCCCAAAAATAACTATTTTGTCTTAGGAGACAACCGCTCCGTGTCCGAGGATAGCCGATATTTCGGCTTCGTAGAACGCAAACACCTGCTTGGTGTCGCAAAAGTCTTTCCTTGGACAAGGAACAATAGTTCAGTTAATCATGCCTGGCAGAACTTCTTTGTAAAATAATTATCAAAAAAATCTCCCAAAAAAAATTTTCAGTGCTACAATTACAAATAACCATTAAAGAAAGGAGTCTAAGATGTCATATAAAAGCAAGCAAAATAAAAAAATTGCAGCGGTCATTATCGCCCTACTACTATGACAAGAGGACTCCAACAATAATTGGTTCGAGTCCTATTTCGTTTTAATCGGAAGTGGGGCGAGACCAAAGAAATCTCAGAGAAGGCCCCATTTTCGAAAATGAGGCCTTTTATTTTAACTTAAAAGTGCCAGATCGAATGTTGATGAAAAGATAAGGAGAAAATTATTATGAACTACGCAGTTTTAGGTGCAGGAGCAATGGGATACCGTTACGGGGTCATGCTGCAGGAAAATACCGGGGCTAAAGTCGATTTCGTCGATACATGGGAAGAAAACGTTGAAAAAGCTCACCAGCAGGGAGGTGTCTCTGTTGCCAGAGATCACCAAAATCGTCGAGTTATCCCTGTAAATGTTTACTATCCAGAAAATTATAAGGGCCACCCTGATGTTTGGATCGTATTTTTAAAGCAGATGAAGTTGCAAGAAACGATGGAAAGATGCAGCAAGGCTGGAATATTCCATCAAGATCAATACGTATTTTCTGCAATGAACGGAATGGGTCATTTTGAAAAGATCGCCGAATATTTTCCTAAAGACCAGATCGTTTGCGGCACAGCCATGATCGCTACACGAATGGACGGGCCTGCCAATGTTGATTTCATGGGTGCCAAGGGAAGCGAACAAATGCACTATGCCACTTACAATGGAAAAGCAGCCGACCAAACAGTAAAAGCGATCGGAGCTGATTTCAAAAAAGCCGGGCTCGGTCCTGTCTTTGCTGATGATTATATGGGGATGTGCATGGCTAAAGTTGTTTTTAATGCCGTTGTCAATACTCTTTGTACCATGTTTGAGATCCAGATGGGCCAATTCGTTGAATACCCCGGCGTTAAAGACATGGCCAAACAACTTTTTGACGAAGCTTTCGACGCTTGCGACCGCGCCGGTATCAAAATGATCACAACACGGCAAGCCGAAGTAGAATCGGTCATCACTGTCAGCCATCAATACAAATATCATTACCCTTCTATGTACCAAGACTTTTCGAAAGGCCGCCCAACAGAAGTCGACTATATAAACGGCTATATCGCTAAATTAGGCCGGGAAAACGACTATGTTTGCCGGACACACGAATTTGTTACCCATGAAGTTCATTTAGCTGAAATGATGCGCAAGTACCGTAAACAAAACCAAGAGCAAGAAAAGAAAATTGCAGAAATGGTTAAATAAGCGCAACAATTTGATCATTTGTTACAATAATTAAATCTTAGCTTAAGGAAAAACACATGAATTTTTTAAAAAAACTAGTTAGAAAAGAAGATCCTAAAGTTTATCTGGATAAAGATGCTCATCTGCAAAAGGTTTTAGGAGTGAAAGACTTTTTGGCCTTGGGTGTCGGCACCATCGTTTCCACAGCTATTTTCACCCTTCCCGGGGTCGTTGCTGCATCCCATGCCGGTCCGGCCGTTGCCATTTCTTTTTTGGTAGCTGCGATCGTTGCCGGATTAGTTGCCTTCGCTTATGCTGAAATGGCATCAGCGATGCCATTTGCAGGCTCTGCTTATTCCTGGATAAATGTTATTTTTGGAGAGTTCTTCGGCTGGATCGCCGGTTGGGCGCTTCTAGCCGAATATTTTATTGCCGTTGCTTTCGTTGCCTCCGGCATCTCTGCTAATCTGCGCGGACTATTAGCGCCTCTTGGCTTTTCGCTGCCGACATTCTTAGCGAGTCCTTTGGGCAGCAAAGGCGGTTTTGTCGATATTATCGCAGCTGTTTCCATACTGATCATCAGCGCCTTATTGAGCCGCGGGGCTTCAACTGCCGCTAAAGCGCAAAACATTTTGGTGCTGTTAAAAGTCTTGGTCATTTTGCTTTTTATCGCCGTTGGTGCGACTGCCATCCACTTTAGCAACTATGTTCCCTTTATTCCTAAATACCGAATCGTTAATGGCGCTCCTTTCGGCGGCTGGCAAGGTATTTACGCCGGTGTGTCGATGATCTTCTTATCATATATAGGGTTTGATTCTATCGCCGCTAATTCGGCCGAAGCCAAAGATCCGAAGAAAACGATGCCGCGCGGTATCTTAGGATCTTTGTTGATAGCCGTAGTATTGTTTGTCAGTGTTTCATTGGTTTTGGTCGGCATGTTCAAATACACTGCCTACACCAATAATGCTGAACCGGTCGGCTGGGCTTTGCGCCACAGCGGACACGGAGTTATTGCTGCGATAGTCCAGTCAGTGGCGATCGTCGGTATGTTCACTGCTTTGATCGGTATGATGCTGGCCGGATCACGTTTGATCTATTCATTTGGCCGTGATGGTATGCTGCCTAAGTGGTTAGGCAAATTGAACAAAAGAAAGCTGCCTAGCCATGCCCAAACTACGTTGACGGTCGTTGGTATCGTCGTGGGTGCCTTCTTCCCCTTCAGCGTTCTTTCTCAATTAGTTTCAGCTGGAACTTTGATCGCCTTTATGTTCGTCTCGTTAGGTATCTACGCTTTGAGGAGAAGAGAAGGTAAAGACATTGCTCAACCGGCTTTCAAAATGCCTTTGTACCCAGTCATGCCGTTATTGGCATTTATCGGCGCTTTAGCGGTATTCTGGGGTCTTGATATTGAAGCTAAAGTATATGCTCTGGGCTGGTTTATCTTCGGTTTGGTCATTTATTTCTCATACGGCATCCGCCATTCTTATTTGAATAAAAAACAGCCGGCCGAAAAAGCCGCTGTCGAAAAAACCAATGTCCAAGAAGATGTTGAATAAATTGAATAAATAAAATTAAGCACTCTTTGTCTTTGGGATAAAGGGTGCTTATTAATTTAAAAGATTGGAGTAACGATGGATCTTAAGAAAGCTTCACAGATGGTAAAAAACGAAAATAAATTTCTTGCCCGCTCGGCTCGTATAAACTATTTCGATCTCGTGATCGATCACGCTCACGGGGCTGTTTTATTCGATGTTGATGGTAACAAATATATCGACCTGCTGGCTAGTGCTTCAGCGATAAATGTTGGTCATACCAATGAAAGGGTCGTCAAAGCGATCGCTGAACAATCACAAAAGCTGATCCATTACACGCCCGCATATTTTCACCATGAACCGGCTATGAAATTAGCTGAAAAACTGGCAAAGATCGCTCCGGGAGATTCTGAGAAAATGGTCAGTTTCGGTAATTCAGGTTCTGATGCTAATGACGGGATCATCAAGTTTGCTCGCGCTTACACCGGCAGACCGTATATCGTTTCCTATATGGGTTCCTACCACGGATCGACCTATGGTTCGCAAACACTTTCCGGGACGAGCTTGAATATGACAAGAAAAATCGGACCGATGCTGCCCGATGTCGTTCATGTTCCCTATCGCAAATATCCTAACGAAGATCAGCATCAATTAAGCCAGCGCTACTTCAAGGAATTCAAACGTCCCTTTGAAAGTTTCCTGCCGGCCGATGAAGTCGCCTGTGTTTTGATAGAACCGATCCAAGGAGACGGCGGGATCGTTAAAGCACCTGAAGAGTATATGCAGCTGGTTTATAAATTCTGTAAAGAAAATGGTATTTTATTCGCCGTAGATGAAGTCAATCAAGGTTTTGGCCGCACCGGCAAAATGTGGAGCATCCAACAATACGACAATATCGAGCCCGATCTTATGTCCGTTGGCAAATCGATCGCTTCCGGAATGCCGTTGAGTGCTGTTATCGGTAAAAAAGAAATCATGCAGAGCCTGGATGCACCAGCTCATATCTTCACGACCGCCGGCAACCCCGTCTGCACTGCAGCTGCTTTAGCAACGATCAGCGTTTTAGAAGACGAACACCTGGTTGAAAAATCAGCCAGAGATGGTCTATATGCCAAACAACGTTTTTTGGATATGCAAAAGAAACATAAAAGCATTGGCGATGTAAGAATGTGGGGACTTAATGGCGGGATCGAATTAGTCAAAGATCAAAAAACTAAAGAAGCAGATCCGCAAACGGCTAACAAAATCATATACTATGCCTTTGCTCATGGAGTCGTCATCATAACCCTGGCAGGAAACATCCTGCGTTTCCAGCCGCCTTTGGTAATAACCAGAGAACAGCTCGACTATGCTCTAGATGTTCTTGATGACGCTTTTACAGCGGCTGAAAATGGCAGTTTTCAACTTCCTGAAGGTATCGGAAAAATCGGTTGGTAAAGATAATAAAAAAGACTGCAGCTGCAGTCTTTTTTTATTTTGCTACGTCGATCCATTTTTGCGGATGCGAATATTTTTCCAATTCAGATATCGAAAGCCGAATAGCTGCATTGACATCCCCGGCAGCCGGGAAAACTTGATCGTATTTTTTCAACGATCGATCTAAATAAACTTCAATACCGGAATTCAAAGCAAAAGGGCAAACAGCTCCAGCCTGATATCCGGTAACTTCCTCTACTTTATCGCGGCCGACCATTTGCGGGCGCTGCTGGAAGACCTGTTTGAATTTTTGATTAGAAACCTTGCTCAATCCGCTGGTAACGATCACGATATCCTTGTCCTTCAACGTAAAGGCAAGGCTTTTAGCTATCTGGTCAGCAGAAACGCCCAGTGTGTCGGCCGCCTGCTGAACTGTGGCTGTCAAACTTGTGAAAACGTGGATCCGTGAAGAAAGGTCAAATTGCTCGAAATATTTCTGGACTCTTTGTACTGACATTATTCATCCTCATTAAAAATAAAATTAGGACAATAATATCACTTTTAATTCCAAAAATGATAATCGGGCCGATTGCCGGCAAAAGAATCAAGATGATAAAAACGACGATGTTTATTATGAACCATCGATCGGCGATATTCTGCCTTTTTAAGATTATCTTCTTCGTTTTCAAAATTAAATTTCAACACTTTTTTCATCGTTTTCTCCTAACCTGTTTGATTAACTATAAGTTTATCTAGGAAAGATAATTGAGAAAACGATTTTAGTCCAAGCGGTCATTTTTTCAGTACAAAAGGAAAAAGAAGCCCTCAAGCTTCTTTTCATTTATAAAAATATTTTTAAATCAGCGCTGCTTTAATTGTTCAACTAAGATCTTATGAACGACCTTTGGATTAGCGTTGCCATGAGTCTGTTTCATGACCTGGCCGGTCAAATAACCGATCGCGCGATCTTTTCCGCCTTTAAAATCATCAACTGATTGTTGGTTATTATCAAGCACACCGCTGATGATAGGCGTTAATTGCTTTGGATCTGACAATTGGATCAGTCCGTGGCTTTTGACATAAGCGTTAGGTTCCTGGCCTTCAGTTATTGCATTGAAAACCTTTTTAGCCTGCTTGGTCGAAATCGTACCTTGTTCGATCAATTTTACTAATCCTGCCAAATTCTCAGGAGTGATCTTTGTGTCCTGCAAATCTAATTGAGTATCATTAAGAAAAGCATTAACATCGCCGATCAAATAATTAGCTGACCTTTTTGGATCAGCCCCCAGATCGACCATTTGATCGTAAAAATCAGCCATCTCAAGCGTTTGGGTCAAGACCTTAGCATCATTCTGCGATAAACCATATTGACCGGTATAACGATCGATACGGCTCCAAGCATCCTCCGGTAATTGGGATCTGACCTGATCGATCCATTCGTCTGAAACTTCGATCGGCGGCAGATCAGGTTCTGGGAAATAACGGTAATCGTCAGAGCCCTCTTTCAAGCGCATCAATATAGTTGAATTCGTTGCTTCATCAAAACGCCTGGTCTGCTGGCGGATCTTCTTGCCGGAAAGCAATACTTGCTGCTGGCGTTTTTCCTCAAAAGCCAAAGCATTTTTTACGTACTGGAAAGAATTGACGTTTTTGATCTCGACCTTGGTCCCATACTCCTTAGCACCGATCGGGCGTACGGAAATATTCGTATCGACACGCATCGATCCTTCCTGCATCTTGACATCAGAAATACCAGTAAATTGGATCAATTGACGTAATTTTTCCAAATAAAGATAAGCTTCCTGCGGACTGGATATATTAGGTGCCGAAACGATCTCGACCAAAGGTGTTCCTTGACGATTCAAGTCGACTAGCGAATAGCCTTCATTAGCAGCATGAGAATTTTTACCGGCATCCTCCTCAACGTGCAGCTCAGTGATACCGATCTTCTTAGTCGATCCATCGTCCAAACGGATCTCAACATAACCATCCCTGCCGATCGGCGTCTGCTGTTGAGTTATTTGGTAGGCTTTTGGATTATCAGGATAAAAGTAATTTTTTCTATCCCAATGAACATGACGAGTTATTTTGGCATTCAAAGCCAAAGCTGCCATCATGCCGAACTCTAAAGCACGTTTGTTGGCGCTTGGCAGAACACCCGGATAGCCCCAATCAATAACGTTGGTATTTTCATTAGCTGCATCCCCAAAATTGACCGGAGATGGCGAAAAAGCTTTAGAATCGGTCTTCAGTTCAACGTGGACTTCCAAACCGATCGTCGTTTCAAAACTAGACATTATCAATTCACCTCCGGTGTTTTTTTGTAAAGCTGTGTTTCTTGTTCAAAAGCGAATGCGGCTTTATATATAGTACTTTCATCATAAGGCTTGCCGATTATTTGCAAACCGACCGGCAATCCTTCAGAAAAACCAGCATTGATCGACATACCCGGCAATCCAGCTAAATTAACTGGGATCGTCAGCAGATCATTCATATACATCTTGACCGGATCGTCATTTTCCGAGCCCAGATCAAAAGCTGTACTGGTCGTTGTCGGTCCTAAAATAAGATCATGATCAGCGAAGACTTTATTGAAATCATTGACGATCAAAGTCCGGACTTCCGCTGCTTTTTTAAAGTAGGCATCGTAAAAGCCGGCTGACAAAGCAAAAGTTCCTAACATGATCCGGCGCTTTACTTCATCGCCAAAACCCTCAGAACGAGTTTTTACATACAGATCTTCAAGACTTTTGACCTGGTCAGTCGCGGCAAAACCATAGCGGTTGCCATCAAAACGCTGTAAGTTAGAGGATGCTTCTGAAGAAGCTAAGATGTAATAAGCAGCGATACCATATCGGGAATGCGGCAATGACACAGTATCGATCTTTGCACCCATTTTTTCGAATTTAGAGATCGCTTCCTTAACGACATCTTTAATATTTTGATCGATGCCCTGAGCAAAATACTCTTCGGGAACGCCGATACGCAAACCCTTGACGCCCTCTTCGATACCCTTGGTGAAGTCGGGAACAGGACGATCGCTGCTGGTATTGTCGGCCTGATCTTTACCGGCGATCGCTTTAAGCAGCAAAGCGTTATCTTTTACCTTTCGCGTAAAGGTTCCGATTTGATCCAAACTAGAGGAAAAAGCGATCAAACCCCAGCGGGAGACACGGCCGTAAGTTGGTTTTAAACCAACAATGCCGTTAAAAGCAGCCGGCTGGCGAATCGATCCGCCAGTATCAGAACCCAGCGCGAAGGGAACCAATCCAGCAGCGACTGCTGCGGCTGATCCACCCGAAGATCCGCCAGGAACTTTGCTGTGATCCCAAGCATTAGAAGTCTTGCCGAAATAAGAAGTCTCAGTAGAACCGCCCATGGCAAATTCATCCATATTGGTCTTGCCGATGATGATCGCTCCGGTTTGACGCAATTTTTCGATCACATGTGCATCATAGATCGGTACAAAATTATCAAGAATATGCGATGCGGCAGTCGTTTTCAAACCATTAGTAACGATATTGTCCTTAATGGCGATCGGCAGCCCATCAAACAAATTATCCGGATCTATACCCCTTTGATCCGCTTCTTTAGCTGCCTGCACAGCACCTTTTTCATCGATAGTGATATAAGCATTTAGTTCCTGCTGCGATGCTTTTGCTTTTTTGATAGCCTCTTGGGCAAGTTCTTCAGCTGTTAATTCCTTATCGACTAATTTTTTATGCAGGGAAAAAAGATCTTCTTTAAAAAAATCAGTCATCAATCAATTCTCCTCATTAACGATCGTTGGGACCTTGATCTGTCCATCTTGAGTCTGCGGCGCATTAGCAAGTAATTTGTCCTTCTGCCCAGACTTGATCGCCTTGTCTTCTCTTAAAATATTTTTGTTCGGCAAAGCCGTGTAGGTCGGTTCGACTCCGTCTGTATCCACTTCGTTTAAAGTTTCGACCAAATCCAAAATGCTAGCTAGCTGTCCGGTCAACAAGTCCAGCTGCTGGTCACTAAAATGTAATTTCGCCAGCTCGGCAACGTGAGCTGCAGCTTGGCGAGGTAAAGAATCTGACATAATCCCTCCTTGCTAAAATTTTAACAGTTTAATTTTAATAAAAAAGAAAAAGCGGAAGTTTTTCCGCCAACGACTTATCACTTTTTTTGTTTTACAAGGCTAAGATAACGCGAATACCATAAATCGATATATGCTTGAGAAAAAGGTCCGCGACCTTGGTTGATCATATTGATCAAGATCTTGGTATGGGCCTTAAGTATCTCGTCGATTTCCGGCGGATAATTCCAAAGACTGCTATGAGCAACATATTCATCAGCGTCAAGTAAATGTTTGGTCCCGTTAGTCAGGACTTTGACATCAAGATCGTAATCAATATATTTTAATGCTTCTTTATCTATAACGTAAGGACTGGCTAAATTGCAATAATAGCTGATCCCATCGGCTCTGATCATCGCAATGACGTTAAACCAATATTTATTATGAAAATAAAGTACTGCCGGCTCATGGGTCACCCATCGACGCCCATCATCTTCAGTGACCAAAGTATGGTCATTAAGACCGATGATCGAATTTTCACTGGTCTTTAAAACCATCGTGTCACGCCAAGTTCGATGTAAATGACCATCATGCTTGTAACTTTTGATCGTGATAAAGTCGCCTTCCCGTGGAATACGGGCTGCGTCTTTAGTCATAACCGATACCTCAAGACATTTTCGTCTTCGTTTAAATTTTAGCACAGTCAAAAGTCGCTTAAAGCTGTTTGAGAATTTCGGGGTGCATTTTTAACCATTGGTAGCCGATTATTGCCGGTGCAGTCGTGATCTGATGTTTCAAAATTGCCTCTTCCAGCTCATCAAAAGTCATCAATTTAGTTTTTACGAATTCGTCTTTATCGAATTTCTTATTTCCTTTACCTGCTAGATCAGATAAAAGCATCAAGTAAGTTTTTTCGTTGGTGAAACCTTCGCTTGTACTTATCAAATAAATGATTTCAGCCGAATCGTAATGAAGTCCTGTTTCCTCAGCAGCTTCTCTTAAAGCGGCAGTTTTCGGATCTTCGCCATCATTGATCAAACCAGCCGGAAAACTGATCCGTTCTGCATTTGGACCGGCACGGTATTCGGCAGCCAACACGAATTTTAACTGATCATCGATATGGACTGGCGCAATAAAAGCAACTGCATCCCCGTGCAAAACTACTTGCCGCCTAACCGTTAATCCGTCCGGTGTTTTGATCTGGCGGTCGACAACATCAAAAATAGCCCCCTGAAAAGTATTTTTCTCGCTTAAAATATCCCCTTTTTCATTCATTTGTCTTTTGTCCTATCAATTTATCGATGATATCAATGGAAAAACCCTTGGAATATAAATAAGAACGCGCTTTGTAGCTTCTTTGCCGCCCGTAACGCGCATAATTGTCCCATATTCGATCCAATAATTTCTCAGCTGAATGTATTTGAGCCTGCTGATCATCAATGAACTCGGTCTTATCTAAAAGTTCATCTATCAAATCAAAAGAAAACCCCTTAGCATAAAGCCTTTGCTTTATTTTTCTTTTTTGAACTGCGACCGGTTCTCGCAAAAGATGTTTTTTCAGTTTATCGATAATCTCAGCTGCTCTTTGTATTTGTTCATCTCGGCCATACTCAACTAAAGCCTGTTTGATGGTGTCTTCTTTGATCCCTAATAGTTTTAATTTGCCAGCGATTTTGATCGGACCCTGTTCAGCCAATTTAGATTGAGTCGAGACATAACTTTGAGCATAAAAAAGATCATTAAGATAATTCTCTTTTTTTAAACGTTCGATGGCCTTGAAGATCGTCTCATTTTCAAAATCTTGGCTGCTGAGCTTATCTCTGATCTCTTTTTCAGTTCGCAAATGATGCGACAAGTAATTGATCGCTTTTGACAAGGCTGAAGCAAATTTTTCATACTTTTTTAATTGCTGAAGCCTTTGCTGAGAAAGTTCTTGTCCTTTCTGCAAACCGAATTTGATCAATGTCATTTCAGACACACCAAAAGCAAATTTACCGTCAAGTTCTAAATTATAACGGCCTTTTCTTTTTTGAACTGAAATTTTCGTAACTTTTTTCATATTAGAGATCCTAAAAATAATTTACGAAATAAAAGGCAAAAAAATAAATCAAATCTTAAAAGTATTCCAATCCTTGATCAGATATTTGTCATCGATCTCCGGATCCTGAGACGTTAAAATCTTGGGACCATCATGAGTTATGACTAAAGTATGTTCAAATTGTGCAGACCAGCCGCCATCTTTGGTCGTAACAGTCCAGCCATCACCAGCGTAATCAGTCTGGACTTCCCAAGTTCCAGTATTGACCATCGGCTCGATCGTGATCGTCATACCCGGCTTTAAACGCAGTCCATGACCAGCAACACCGAAATGAGGTACTTGCGGGTCTTCGTGCATAGTAGGTCCGATCCCGTGGCCAATGTATTCCCGCACATTGCCAAAATGATTTTCATCAGTAACATAATGATCGATAGCAGCACCGATATCACCGATACGGTTGCCCAAAACCGCCTGATCGATGCCTATGTATAGTGCTTTGTGGGCAACATCGTACAAACGCTGGATCTCAGGGCTGACCGTACCTACGCGGTAAGTCCAAGCGGAGTCGGCTAAACCATGATTTTTTTCGATCACCGAATCAACTTTGACCAGATCACCATTTTGCAAAATAAGTCCCTTGCGTGGAAAAGCGTGGGCAACTTCATTATTAACAGAAACAGTCACCGCATATTTAAAACCTTCAAAACCGATCTGACTAGCGATCGCACCATGGTCTTCGATAAAGGCACGGCATTTTACTTCGATATCCCAAGTATCAAGACCCGGTTTGATCAGGCCGCGGAGCATATGATGCATTCCGGACATGACTTTACCCGCGTCGCTCATTTCTTT
The DNA here is from genome assembly GCF_051852995.1 of Oenococcus alcoholitolerans. Classification (GTDB taxonomy): domain Bacteria; phylum Bacillota; class Bacilli; order Lactobacillales; family Lactobacillaceae; genus Oenococcus; species Oenococcus alcoholitolerans. The sequence goes on along the minus strand of NZ_CP176042.1, from coordinate 129,582 downwards.
TATTTCGTTAACACTTTTTAATGTAATCATACTATCGATTATAACTTTAACTTGTCATTTGCTTTCTTTTACTAAATAGATCGGCCGGTGTTTTACTTCAAGAAAAATGGCAGCGATATAACGGCCGACTACCCCTAAACTAAACATTTGCAGGCCGCCGAAAAAAGTGATGATAACAGTGATCGTCGTCCAACCGCCGATCGCCACAGCTGGATCGAGGATCTTTCTGACGATCAAAAACAGGCCGCCGATCAAAGCCAGAATAGTTGTGATTATTCCAAGCGAAGTGACCAAACTCAAGGGGATGGTCGAAAAAGAAATGATCCCGGTCACTGCATATTTAAACAGACGCCAAAAGCCCCATTTGCTGTGTCCGGCTTTTCTAGTGAAATTAGCGTAGGAAACATACTCCGTTTTAAAACCGATCCAACTGAAAAGCCCCTTGGAGAAACGTTGATTTTCGGTCAAAGAAAGTACTGCTTTAGCCGTTTGCGAAGTCATTATTCTAAAATCGCGGGCTCCGCTGACTAATTTAGTTGATGAAATTTTAGATATCAAACGATAAAAAAGTTTCGAAAAACCGCTGATAAGCCACCTTTCGCCTTTACGATCGATCCGTTGCGCAGCGACACTATCCAAATTATCTGTGACCAATTTTTTGATCATTTTCAAAATCATTTCAGGCGGATCTTGAAGATCTGCATCCATCAAAAGCAAGTAATCATAGTCTTGAGCATATTTCAAACCGGCGTAAATGGCTGCTTCTTTGCCGAAATTGCGGGAAAAAGAGACATAATGGACGCGTTTATCTTTGGCGGCTAATTTTTGAATGATAGATAAAGAAGTGTCTGTTGATCCATCATCTATAAACCAAAAATCATGTTCTAAAGCAGAAAATAAGTTCGGCAGCGTCGATACTCTTTCAGCAGATAGTTGAAAATCAACTTGTCGATATAAATTCTCGATATTGTCTTGTTCGTCTTTGACAGGAACTATGATCGCTAGACGTAAAGGATTCGTTTTGACCAATGGCATACTTATATTTTAGAAGATTGGCCGACTTTCTTTACAGGCCGAGCTGAAATGTAGTAAATAGGAATACCTAAAGCAACGATCAATAATGAAACACCGATGCCGAATAACTGCGTACCGGTTTTATCTTGAAAAGCATTCACTAAAGTAGATATTTCAATAAAAAGGGTCCCTGCGATCGCCACTAAAGGAAATAACGGAAAAAATGGTGTCGAGAAACGCGGCCGCCTTTGAAGACGATGACGAAGAACAAAAACACCGAAGAAAGATAAAAGATAAAACAAAAAACTCACAAAAACCAGCCAGTCGGACAAATCTTGTGTTGATGAAAATGCATTCAATAATAAGACGGCGATCAAAATTTCTAAGATGGTGGCATTGTTCGGCGTCCGTGATTTTTTGCCTAGGCGGTGAAGAGCATTAGAAAAGGGCAATTTTTTTCATCCGCCATTTTAAACACGACTCTTGGAAAACTGAGGATCTTTGAATTCAAGGTCCCGATAACAGAGATCATCACACCGATATCCATCAAGCGGCCGCCCAGCGATCCAAAAGCCTGACCCATGATATGGAAGGGAGCTTGATCGCCCAGATCGATGATCCTTTGTGCTGGCAGAGAATTAAAAACACCAAAAGAAACTCCCACGTAAGCGATCAAAACAACGAATATTCCTGTAGTAACAGCTCTTGGCAAAGTTTTTTGCGGATTTTTTATTTCACCGCCCAGGTTTGCAATAATGACCCAGCCATCATAGGCAAACAAGGTCGAAAGTACCGCAACACCAAAATTACCGTGTCCAACTTGTTCAGTAAAAATATTAAAAGCATCTTGACTATTACCAGGATCTTTAAAAAACAAACCAAATAGTATCAATGCGACGATCGGGATCAATTTTAAGCTGGTCGTCGTAATAGCGAAAGCACGGCTGACCTTATTTTCAAACATATTCATCAGTGCTATCAAAATACAAGCAGCAACAGCAACTAAAATAACAGTTCTAAAACCAATACCGAGAAAATTCGTCGTCAAAGGGAGTCTAAAAAAGGCAACGAATAAAGTTGAAAAGAAATATGAGACTGAAGCGATCAGTGCTGGTCCATAAAAAGATATTTGCATCCAACCAGACAAAAAGCCGAGAAAAGGACCGAATATCTTGCTGATGTATAGATAGATCCCGCCTGTCTTAGGCATCTCAGAACCTAATTCAGAGACTGACATAGCGGAGGCTAAAGTTATCACTCCGCCCACAAACCAAGCCAAAAGTGCCACGGTGACAGTCCCAGCTTGACTTAAGACCTGACCTTGTTTGAAAAAAATACCGGAACCGATCACAGTTCCGACGACTAAAGATAATGTGCCGAAAAAACCAAAGTTTCTCTCAAGCTTCTTTTCATTCTCCAATGTAACAAACCCTCACAAAATTTATAAATTTTGAATAAGTATATATATTGTTAAGCATTAAATCAAGCTTGAATATTTGCTCTGCTTATCGAAAGTAAGTATAATTATAATTAAGAGGCAAAGGAGTTAGTTATGGCAGTTACAGTATTAGATTCAAATTCTTTTCAAACAAACACAGAATCAGGTCTGACAGTCACTGATTTTTGGGCAACTTGGTGCACACCTTGCAAGATCCAATCACCGATCCTTGAAAAACTATCCGATGAATTGACAGACGTAAAATTTGGTAAAGTCGATGTTGATCAAAATAAAGAAACAGCCAGCGATCTCGGCATCAGGGCTATCCCGACATTGATAATCAAAAAGGACGGCCAGATCGTCGATCGTGTCGTCGGTGTACACAACCAAAAACAATTAACAGATATCATAAACAAATATAAGTGAACGATCGATCTGAAATCTCGCTGAAATAGCGGGATTTTTTTGTGAAATTTTATTTATTCGCGAAGGGCTCTATCAAAACCATCGACTTTTTTAAAGGGACTGATTCACAAAAGAATGGTCTTTTTTTGTTTCGAAGGGGTTTGACAGCTTTTTATGAAAGCGCTAACGTAAGTGTTAATGAAGTAACAAACAAACAGTACCAAATAATTATTACTTCAGAAAATGGATGATCAATGACCATCGATCAACGATTAGGAGGCATGAAAAATTGTTATTAGGAAGCATTGAAGCAGGCGGGACCAAGTTTGTCTGTGCGGTTGGAAATGAAGATTATCGGACGATGGACAAAACTCAATTTCCAACGACCACACCAGAAGAAACCTTACAAAAATGCATCGACTATTTTAAAAAATTCGATGATTTAAAAGCAATCGGTATCTCCTCTTTCGGCCCGATCGAATTGAGAAAAAATTCGCCAAAATACGGATATATAACTAACACGCCAAAACCGGGCTGGGCCGATGTAGACTTCGTCGGAACTATCAAAAAGGCCTTTGACGTTCCTATTCATTGGACGACAGATGTTAACGGATCAGCTTATGGCGAATACGTTATTTCAACATTGTTCAATGAACATTTGAATTCGCTTGTATATTACACGATCGGTACCGGAGTAGGTGCTGGTGCGATCGTTAATGGACAATTCATTGGCGACCTTGGCCACCCGGAAATGGGCCACGTAAGACTCAAGCGCCATCCCGATGATCTCGATTTTAAGGGGATCTGCCCTTATCATGGCGATTGTCTGGAAGGACTGGTTTCTGGACCGACCTTTGAAGCTAGGACTGGTAAAAAGGGTCAAGATGTTCCACTGACCGATCATGTTTGGGATATCATGGCCTTCTATGTTGCTCAAGCAGCTATCCAAGTGACCTTAACGCTGAGACCGGGAAAAATCGTCTTCGGCGGCGGTGTCGTCAGCGAAGAGTTTCTTAAAAAAGTCCGCGGCCAGTTCGATAAGCTCATGAACGGCTACATCAATGTCGGCAAACTTGAAGATTATATCGTCATGCCAGCGATAAAAGAAAACGGTTCAGCAACTTTTGGTGATTTCGCATTAGCATTGCTCGAATATCGCAAATAAAGAAATTTTTGATATCTTATTCACAAAGGTGCTATAATTAACTCGTGAGTTATTTCACATTGATGAGCGGTTTAGAGCACCGCTTGTTATTGGCAACAAATTGATAAACGTTTAAAAAGAGGTTAAATAAAATATGAATGCTTTAGTATTGACTGACGTAAAAAAAATGGTCGTCGAAAACGTCGACACTCCCGAGATCAAAGATGATGAAGTTTTGATCCAAACAAAATACGCTGGCATATGCGGTACTGACCACGCTTTGTACAATGGCCTGCCAGGATCTGCTGCAGCTGTTCCGCCAATCGTATTAGGTCACGAAAATTCTGGTATCGTGGCAAAAGTCGGTTCAAAAGTTACCGATGTCAAAGTTGGCGATCGAGTAACAGTCGATCCTAATATCTACTGCGGACAATGTCGTTACTGCCGTACAGGAAGAAAAGAGCTTTGTGACAACCTTTCTGCCGTAGGTGTTACCAGAAACGGCGGTCTTGAAGAATACTTCACTGCCCCATCGACTCAGGTATATCAAGTACCTGACAATGTTCCGCTAAAAGCTGCTGCAGCAACTGAACCGATCTCATGTGCCGTACATGGTATCAAGCTATTAAAATTAACTCCATATCAGAAAGCTTTGGTCATCGGTGACGGCTTTATGGGACAATTGTTCGTTCAGATCTTGCAGGCTTACGGTGTTCATCAAGTTGATTTTGCCGGAATCGAAGAAAATAGATTGGCCTTGAACAAGGAAAAGTTCGGTGTTACCAACACATTCAATACTGCTAAAGGCGACAAGATACCTTCTGATTATGATGTCGTTATCGAAGCTGTTGGTCTGCCGCAAACTCAAGAAGAAGCCGTCAATGCAACGACTAAGGGTGCTCAAGTTCTGATGTTCGGTGTCGGAAAACCAAATCAGGAATTCAAGATGAACACTTATGAGGTTTACCAAAAGCAATTGACTATTCAAGGTTCATTTATCAACCCAGATGCATTTGAAGATTCTCTGGCACTTCTTTCCAGCGGAAAATTGAACATCTTGCCTTTGATCAGTCACGAACCAAGTCTCGACCAAGTTACTCAATACCTTGATGGAACGGCCAAAGGTGTAAGTAAAGCAGTCGTTAAAGTTGGAGAATAAAAATTGAATCGGACAGAGGAAAGCGGAGCTAAATCAGATATGAAGGTTCAAACAAAAAGAACGATTTCAATGTCCAGTTCCCTAGCCTATTTTGTTCTTTCTCTAGTCATCAATTCAGCAGGAAACGTACTGACACTGGTAACGAGTTCTAAGATACATCCGTCATATTTAGGATCGGCGTACTGGACTGCAGCGACCGCTAATTTCGGTGCTGCCTTGCATTGGAATCTTTTCTGGGCATTTATCATCGTCGGGATCCTTACGATCATACTTAATTCGGTCTTAGTGGGTTCTTTCTCTTGGAAACGGGCTATTGGAAATATGTTGTTTATGATTCCCTTTTCAGCTTTGATCCAAGTATTTGCAGATTTCTTTTTAGGACGCTACTCAAACATTTTCAGTGGATTGCCAGAGGCCACCAACCCCTTAATGGTCTTCTTGTACATCTTATTGAATTTCTTCGGTGTCGTCTTGATCGGAACTGCTATTTCGATATATCAAAGAGTAAACCTGGTTTTGCATCCAGCTGATGATCTGATGCAGATCTTAAGGTTCAAATACTTCAAAGGCCGTGCTGCTACTGCTATGTGGATCTCATATGTTCCGCCAACGGTATTAGCAGTGATCGCCTTGATCATTACTCACAACTTTACTAACTTTGGTCTAGGAACGATTTTTGCCTTTCTGTTCCAAGGCGGGGTGACCGGTATTGCAGATAAATGGGTCTTTCCAAAATTGAAACATCAAGCTGTTGATGTCGGAAAAGTAGAGTGATCAGATATTTTTAAATATTTTAGGAGGTAGTTTATGGCTGTAAGTGATTATATTACTGGGATACAACATGTCGGCATCCCAAGTGCAGATCTAGATAAAACGATCGAATTTTATGAATCATTAGGATTTGATCAAGCCGGCCTATTCAAAAATGGTGCAAATCGCTGTGCTTTTATGAGGCTGGGAAACCTGACCATTGAAACTTGGGAAGGCGATCCAACTGCAAAAAAAGCAGGTGCGATCAATCACATTTCTCTGAACACTACCGACGTCGACAAGGCTTTTGCTGAGGCTAAAAAACAAGGCTTGAACCTTGTTGACAAAGAGATCCAGTCGATTCCTTCGTTTTGGAAAAAGGGTATTCGCTTCTTTAATATTCTTGGTCCTAACCAAGAAACGATCGAATTCTGCCAGATCCTTTAATGATGATCCATCATTAAAATAAAACGCCGTAAGCGATAATGCCGACGGCGTTTTTATTTTGTGCTGATTTAATGAAAGATCTCGTTTTCGATATCTTTTCCTTGAGATAAAGCCACTGCATCGTTCAATGCGATGTAGACCATGTTTTTAATCGCCAGATTAGTATAAAAGGCAACGTGCGGCGAAAGAAGAACATTGTCCATCGACAAAAGTTTTTGAACATCATCAGGCAGGTCATTGGGATTTTGGATCTTATCCATAAAAAGATTTTCATTAGGCAGTACATCTAAAGCAGCACCGGCTAATCGTCCCGATTCAAGTGCTTGGATCAAAGCGGGTGTTTTGACTAAAGCCCCGCGAGCAAAGTTCAAAAGCAAGGCGCCTTTTTTGATCTGCGCGAAGAATCGTTCATCAGCCATACCAATAGTCTGATCGTTGAGCGGCGTGTGGAAAGTAACTACATCTGCCTGTGCTAAAGCATCTTTTAGATCCGTGTATTGCAAAAATGCTTCGTTTTGAGCATGATAAACAGGATCGACAGCCAAAATTCTAGCTCCTAAAGCATGCAGCATTTCAGCAAAAGCCGAGCCGATACGGCCAGCGCCGATGACTGCGATCGTCAACTGATGAACTTCTGCAGCGGGTATAGCAGCAGACCACTTCCAATTACCCTTTTCAATGGCTCGGTAATACTGTTTATTATGCCTTAGCAAATTAAGCAGCTGGGTCAAGGTATATTCAGCGATCGCTCGCGGTGAATATGCGGCAACATTCGATGCCCGCAGACCGGCTTTACGCAAAAGCGGGATATTCAAAATATCATAACCGACTTGACGGATAGTGATCTGTTTTATGCCGAAGGAAACTAATTTCGCATAAACAGCATCTGGAACTGCACTTGTTTGTTGTGTTGAGATCGCATCATACCCCTTGGCAGCATCAACATTTTTTTCTGTCAGGGCATCCGGGATCGTATCAACCTGATGGCCGGTTTCGGCGGCAAATTTTTTGATATATTTCATTTCCTCGCCGAAAGCAGCATAAACTAAAATCTTCATTTTAAGCCTCCCATGCTTGCCAATAATTCTAGCAAAAGTTTTTGAAAACAATAAGATAAAAAGGTTTTAACATAATTTTTTAAAAAAATTGACAGTTTACCTTGAAAGGGTTTACTTTTTGGTGGATAATAATTGCTATTGTTGTTTTTTTAACAGCAAAAAAACAAGGGGTTAGTCTTTTTAATATGGAATTTATCATTGCTTTGATTCCTGCGTTAGCTTGGGGCTCCACAGGGATTTTTAACACGAAAATGGGCGGATCAGCAGCCCAACAAACACTTGGTACTACTTTTGGTGCGCTGATTTTTGGTTTGGCAACGATGTTTTTTTTCGTTTTGCCAAACGGGATCGCAGTAACTTCTCATATCTGGGTCGTTGGATTTTTCTCAGGTATTTTTTGGGCCGTCGGCATGGCAGGTCAGCTGACGTCCTATAAAGATATGGGTGTTTCCCTAGCATATCCAATATCTACTGCCGGACAAATCGTCGGCAACGCTCTGCTTGCTGCCGCTTTATTAGGCGATTGGCATAGGATCAGCTCTTGGATATTGGGTTTGATCGCTATCATCATGGTCACAGCCGGAGCGATCTTTACTTCAGCTAAATCAAAAGCGGACAAAAAAAATAACCGCGAACGCCCAGAATCATTCATTCACGGCCTTATCGCTTTGTTAGTGTCAACGATCGGTTTCATGCTTTATTTCATTTTTCCGAATTTGATGGTCAGGACTGGCTTTATCAGCAGTTCTATCCATAATGCTAATCATGGTGTCGACTACATGACTGCGGTTGTTGGACCGCAAGCGATCGGACAAGTGATCGGCGGGTTTTTGATCGTTATCTTTATATATAAACAGATCCAAACCATGTTTGACAAACCAACATGGAAAAACATCGTTACAGGCCTTGTCTGGGGCGCCGGAAATCTCTTCATGTTTATTTCTGCAGCCAACCCAAATATCGGTCAAGCAACAGCTACGACACTTTCGCAAATGGGAGTTATCGTTGGTACCTTTGGCGGTATCTATATCCTTGGCGAAAAGAAGACGTCCGATCAAATGATAAAAATAATCATCGGTTCCATTCTCGTCGTCGTTGGCGGCATCTTGATCTCAAACGTCAACCGTTTTTAACTTTTATTAGTCAACTTAGTTGACATTCTTTGCATCTGTTTTATATTTTTATGCATAGATTTCAAACGACTCGATCCGGTGAGTCTTCAGTCCTTTATAGCTAGAGAGTCGGCATTTGCTGCAAGCCGGCAGAAGGGTTTAAGACTGTTATGGCCGGTGATCGGTTTTTACAAACGGTTTACCGCCAGTAAAAAACGGCTTGGTCCCCGTTATCAGACACGCCGCTAGCTTCTGCCCATCTGCATAAAGCTGCCGGTTAGCAAGCTTGATCAGGCAACTGGTCAAGACTTTTCAGAATGGTAACGTGTCCAGCACTTCTGTATTTACAGAAGTGCTTTTTTATTTGAAATCGTAAAATCAGGAGAGTAATCAAATATCATGAAAATCAAGAACAAATTAGCTAAAAAAATAACCATCTTCACATTAGCCTTTGCCGCATCGGGAGCGATCGCATTGTCTGTTTCAGAACAAAACAGCTTATCTGCTTCTGCTAAAGCAAAACAGACCACTGTTAAATTAGGGGTAATGACTTTAGACGATGAGGGCAAAGCTGAATGGGGCGCAGTCCAAAATTATGCAAAAAAGCACGGAAACGTCAAGATAAAATTCGTTCAGTTCACTGATTATAGTCAGCCAAACCGTGCTTTAGCCGATAAAGACATCGATATAAATTCATTTCAGCACTATTATTTTTTGGATAACTGGAATAAACAAAATCATCAAAATTTAAAGCCGATCGCCCGCACTATCATCGCACCGATCCGTCTTTATACCAAAAAAGGTTATAAGAGCGTCCGCAGTTTGCCAAAGCGCGCTCAGATCGCTATTCCAAACGACGCCACCAACGAAGGCCGTTCTTTAACAGCCTTGCAGACAGCAGGTTTGATAAAGTTGAAAAAAGCCGCCCTGCCTACGCCGGCAGATATAACCAGCAACCCTAAGCATTTGAGGATAACTTTGGTTCAAGCAGATCAAACTGCCCGCTCTTTGAATTCAGTTGATGCAGCTTTCATCAATAACACCTTCGTTTCAGCTGCCGGGATCAAATATAATTCTGCTATCTACGTTGAACCGGTCAACAAGGCATCAAGAAAGTGGATCAACGTCATTGCAGCCCGTCCTGACTACAAGCAGGACAAGGCCAAATATCGTGCGATCAGAACCATAATCAAGGGCTTCCAGCAGAAAAAAGTAAAACAGCTGATCAAGCAATACAGCGATGGTACAGAAAAATCAGCTTGGGATATCAAACTGAAATAAAATCTAGAGAGGTGCAATATGGTCGAAACAACTAAAATTCGTCAAGAATATTTAGATAAACTAGCAAAATTGATCAAAATACCAAGTGTTTCTGCTAAAAATACCGGTTTGAAGGAGGCCAGCAATCTGATTGCCGGCTTTTTCGAAGAATTAAAAGCAAACCGAGTTGAGATCGATGATGAATTTGAATTTCCGCTGGTGATAGCTAAATTTGATTCCAATCAAGAAAACGCTAAAACACTCTTGATCTACAATCACTACGATGTCCAGCCGGCAGAACCTTTTGCCTTGTGGCACAGCGATCCGTGGACTCTGACAGAACGAGAAGGAAAGCTGTATGGCCGCGGTGTCGATGATGATAAAGGCAACCTTTTAGCAAGAATAACTGCTTTGGCTGAATATTTGCAGGATAAAAAAGACCAGCTGCCGGTAAATATTATTTTTGTTGTTGAAGGTTCTGAAGAGACTGCTTCTCGCGGTTTGGAAAATTATTTGAAAAAACACCGTCGATCGCTTGAAAATGATTTGGTGATCTGGGAATCCGGCGGTTACAACCAAAACGAGCAGCAAGAAGTCGGCGGCGGTACTAAAGGGATCGTTACGTTCGACCTCGTTGCAAAGACAGCTCAAAGAGATCTCCATTCCAGCTATGCTCCAGTCGTTGATTCAGCCGCCTGGCAGCTGACATCTGCGATCAATAGTTTGCGTGACCCGGATGGCAGGATCGCTGTTCCCGGTGTATATGATCAAGTCCGTCCAGCAAGCGATCGCGAAAAACAGCTCGTTGAAAAATATTCAACTATTGACGCTCAGCTGCTGGTAAAAAGCTTTAAACTGAGCGCCCCGCTGTTAAACAGCCAAACACGGGCCAAACTATTGCAGTCGCTGTACTTTTCACCAGCATTGAATATTGAAGGTATCAGCAGCGGCTATGAAGAAAATGGTGTTAAAACGGTTTTGCCGGCAGAAGCAAGGGCCAAATTAGAGATCCGCTTGGTCCCGGATCAAAAACCGCGAGATATTTTTGATAAAGTTGTTGATTTCTTAAAAAATAAGGGCTTTAACAATGTTAAAGCCGTCTATACTTTAGGAGAAGACCCTTATCGTTCTGATTTAAGCAGTCCTGAAATAGAGCGCGTCTTAAAAGCTATGCATAAAGTTTATCAAGGTGATCTGGCACTGTTGCCGACATCCCAGGGTACCGGCCCAATGGCTTATTTTGACGAAAATTTCCACTCTTCGATCGCTGCTGTCGGCATTGGCTATCCGAATTCGGCCGACCATGCTCCGGATGAGAACGTCAGGATAAAAGATTATTTTGATCATATAGATTTTATTAAGGAATTAATCAAAAGTTATGAGTGAACCGATCATCGATTTTAAAAATGTCGGCGTCCAATTCGACAACGCCGGTCAAAAGATAGATGCCGTCAAAGATGCCAGCTTTAAGGTTGAAAAAGGCGAAGTTTTTGGCGTCGTAGGTTATTCCGGTGCCGGTAAATCTTCTCTGGTCCGGCTGATAAACTTACTGCATCAGCCGACGAGCGGATCGATTTCGATCACCGGTGTCCAAACGGTCAAAAACGGGCAGGTCCTGATCAAGGGCAGCCAACTAAGAGAATTAAGAAAAAAGGTCGGCATGATCTTTCAACATTTTAATCTCTTGGATCAAACGACCGTTTTAGGCAATGTTTTATTTGCTTTAAAGCACGCAAAACTTTCTAAAAACCAAAAGTTGGAAAAAGCCCGTAAATTGATCGATCAAGTTGGTCTGACGCAAAGACTGCATAACTACCCTGCCCAGCTATCCGGCGGTCAAAAACAAAGAGTCGCTATCGCCCGAGCCTTGGCTAACGATCCGGAAATTTTGATATCAGATGAAGCTACAAGTGCTTTGGATCCAAAAACGACCCAGCAGATCCTTGACCTTTTATCTCAACTGAATCGAGAGCGCGGTTTAACGATCGTTTTGATAACCCACGAAATGCAGGTCGTTAAAAATATTGCTAATCGTGTCGCCGTTATGCAGCAGGGACAGATCATCGAACAAAATTCTGTTTATAAAGTTTTTGCTGATCCGCAAAGGGACCTGACTAAAGAATTTATCGAAACAGCTTCCGGAAATCAAGCTGCATTAGAAAAGATCTTGGAACAACAGAATCTCGATAAACTAAAAGAAGACCAGCTGCTCGTGGAATTGAAGTTTACCGGCAATGCGACTGACCAGCCTTTGATATCTTATTTATCAAAAGAGTTCGATCTGACCGTTAATATCCTCTACGGCAATATCGAATCGATCCAAAAAGCACAGATAGGTAATCTGATCGCTATCTTTACCGGTAAAAAGGAAGGTTTAAAAGCAGCTTTGGAAGCTATTAAAGAACAAAAGGTTCAAATAAAAGTAATCAAGGGAGGCCAAATATGATCCAATGGTTGGAAAAAGTCCTGCCTAACGTCGTAAGTATGGGCTGGGGCGGCGATTATGGCTGGTGGCAGTCGATCTACCAAACATTCTATATGACTTTCTTTTCTGCGATCGCCGGCGGATTGCTCGGTTTGATCTTTGCCCTTATCCTTATCATTACTGATAATGACGGTATCTTGCCCAATCGAACCATTTTCTGGCTGGCTGATAAAATAGTTTCGATCTTTCGAGCGATCCCTTTCATAATCTTGCTTTTTGTGATATCTCCTTTTACCCATCTGATAATCGGAACCACTTTAGGAGCAACAGCTGCATTAGTGCCTTTAAGCCTATCAGTTGCACCTTTTTACGCACGGCAAGTTCAAGTCGCTTTAAAAGCTGTTGACTATGGAAAAATCGAAGCAGCACAGGCATTAGGCTCAGATAATCGCGATATTCTCGGCATTTACATCAAAGAGAGTCTGCCGGAAATAATTCGTGTTTCCACAGTTACTTTGATAAGTTTGATCGGTTTGACGGCAATGGCCGGTGCGATCGGTTCCGGCGGTTTGGGAAATACAGTCGTGACCTTTGGTCAACAATCGAAATACGATGTCGTTTGGGTCGGCACGTTGATGCTGCTGATACTGATATTTTTGGTTCAAGCGATCGGTGATTTTTTGGCAAAAAAGACCAACCATGGTTTGTCTTGATAAAATAAAAAACTCCTGTCTCGATCTCAAAAAATCAAGACAGGAGTTTTTTTATTGCCGATCTTTCAACGATTATTCCGCTCTAAAAAGACGCGGTAACGATCACCGGCATAATAAGTTCTGACAAATTCAAATGGCCGTCCATCGGTTAAAAAAGAAGTCTGCCGAAGAAAGAGAGCCGCTTGACCGGACATAAGTTTGAGCTGCTGGTCGATCTCTTGATCGGGAATGACCGCCGAAAATTCTTGGATCGCCTTGGCAAAATGCAGACCCTGTTGTTCCAAATATTCATAAAGGCCGCCAGACAACTGATCGCGGCTGACATTGCCAACGATCGATACCGGCACTGTTGCGATCTCAAAAGCGATCGGTTCGCCATCTCCGTAACGTATCCGTTCGATGGTGACGACTTGTGCATTGGCATCGATCATCAAATTAGCAGCCTCGATCGCAGAAGGAAAATGGCGTTTGAACAAGACAAATTTAGAACTGGCCCTTTTCCCCTGTGATTCCATGATTTCAGTAAAGCTGGTAACACCCTTCAAATTTTCAGCGACCTCTGTTTTTTGGTCTGAAACATAAGTCCCCGACCCCGGGCGGCGTACTAACTTGCCTTGGCGGACCAGCATTGTGATCGCTTGACGCAAAGTCATCCGCGACACCTGATAATTCTCAGCTAAAACCCGTTCAGCAGGCAAACGATCGCCTACTTGATAACGTCCCTGATCTATTTTTGCAGCTAAATCATCTCTTATCCTTAAAAAAATAGGCGTTGAACTCATTTTTTACCGCCCACCTTTAAAAGTGGTTGTCCATTCAAGAAGTTATCTACAAGTTCCTGTTTTGACTCTGAAAGTAAATTAAAATCAGCTCTTTTGCCAACGGCCAATTCGCCAACATCTTCAAGACCAAACTCATGAGCCTGATTAACAGAAGCCATCAAAACAGCTTCCTCGATCGAAGCGCCGGTAAATTTTTGAATATTTTTAAAGGCGTCAATAAATTTAAGGACCGATCCCGCTAAATGACCATTTTCCAAACGTGCAGCTCCATTTTTGATAGTAACTTTCTGACCGCCCAATTCAGAGACTTCGTTTTCCTTTTGTCCTTTGGCTCGCATCGAATCGGTAACTAGTTCTAATGATCCTGCTCCTTTTAATTTATAGGCAAGACTTAACATTTCCGGTGCGACATGGATACCATCAGAAATTATTTCCGTCATTACCGGCGGAGTCAGTAAAGCATAGCCGCTAACGCCGGGCTCTCTGCCTTGTAATTGCGACTGGCGGTTATATAAATGAGTGACGTGCGAAGCCAAGGTCTGACCGCGGTTCATTTTGAAATAAGACTGATCAGAATGGCCAGCCGAAAGAACGACACCCATATTGTGTACGGAGGATTCAAAGGCCGAATCAGCTTTTTCCGGTGCATAGGTAACTAACTTTATTGATCCGCCGGATGCGATCTGCCATGATTTCAAAAGTCCGGCATCAGCTCTCAAAACAAATTCTTTAGGCTGAGCACCGTTCATTTCGGGATTTATGAAGGGTCCTTCAAGATGAACACCGGCGACCATAGGATTATTTCGATAAGATACTTTAACGGCCCTGAGCGCTTTTTCGATCTTAATTTTGGTTTGGGTGATGGTGGTCGGGAAAAAACTGGTTATGCCTTCATGACGAAGATGCTCGGAAAAAATATCCATAGCTGCCGGATCGGCATCCATCGTATCAAAGCCATAACCTCCGTGAGTATGAACATCGATAAAACCAGGTACGATAAAGGCCTTTTGCTCATAAGTGATCTCTTGATCACCATCTTGAGCATGAAAATCATCCATTTTACCGATCGCTTCGATCTTGTCAGAAAAACGCAGATAGCCATTTTCAATGACATCTGCGCCGCTGTAAATCTTAATATTTTTAATAATCCGTGCCATAAATATATTATATCTATGCTGGACTATTTTTTTCAGGAAGCTATCGCTTTATTTTGCTTGATCAATTTCGGTTCTTCTTTTCCTTGAACCGCTTTTTTAGTAACGATAACTTTTTCAACATCCTTCATTGAAGGAACTTTGAACATCGTATCTTTCATCGTGGCTTCAATGATCGAACGCAGACCGCGTGCCCCTGATTTCTTTTCGATGGCCAACTTGGCCATTTCTTTTAAGGCATCATCTTCAAATTCCAAAGCAACCCCGTCAAGAGCCATCAGAGATTGATATTGCTTGACAAGAGCATTTTTTGGTTTGGTCAAAATTTCAACAAGGTCCTTTTCTTCTAAAGGATCAAGCACTGAAATGATTGGCAAACGGCCAAGAAATTCCGGGATCAAACCAAACTGGATCACATCACGATCAGTCAGCAAGGGTAAAGGATTTTCCTTTTTGGCCTGGTCGTTAGACTGCTGGTCTTGGTGACCAAAACCGATCATCGATTCGCCCAAACGGTCTTTGATTATATTATCGATACCATCAAAAGCACCGCCAACGATAAACAATATATTGCTTGTATCGACCTGAATATATTCCTGTTGCGGATGCTTGCGGCCGCCTTGAGGCGGAACAGAAGCTATCGTCCCTTCAAGCAATTTCAAAAGCGCCTGCTGGACACCTTCGCCAGAGACATCTCGTGTAATGCTGACATTCTCTGATTTTTTGGCGATCTTATCAATCTCATCGATATAAATTATGCCCTGTTGAGCCTTTTTAACATCAAAATCAGCTGCTTGTAATAACTTCAAAACAACATTTTCAACATCTTCGCCAACATAACCGGCTTCCGTCAAAGTGGTTGCGTCAGCAATGGCAAAGGGAACATCAAGCATTTTGGCTAAAGACTGTGCCAGATAAGTCTTGCCTGAACCGGTCGGACCGATCATCAGTATATTTGATTTTTGAAGCTCGACATCACTTTTATGTTCCAAGTTTTCGTTTATACGTTTGTAGTGATTATAAACGGCCACAGCCAAAGTTTTTTTAGCTTCTGTTTGACCGATTACATATTGATCCAGATTTTTAACGATATCTACTGGTGTTGGCAAATCTTTGATCAGCATTTGCTTATCTTCACTAGCCAATTCCTGATCGATTATCTGTTGGGCTAAAGCGACACATTCATCACAAATGTAAACACCTGGTCCAGCTATAAGTTTTTTGACCTGGTCTTGTCTTTTACCGCAAAAAGAGCAAGCCGGCATCGTTTCCATTGACTCCATATCCATGCGAATATTATACAGGTTTTTTAAGGTAAATAAAAAAGACCCTATCAAGGTCTTTAATCATAGGCGTAACCTATCACTTCTTGTCTTCACTCTCTTTTTTAGCAGGAGCAACAGCTTTAGCATTTTTAACGATCACATCGACTGCTCTTTGGATCTTAAGATCATGGCTTAAAAGTCCGGCTGAAAGAGAACTTTCTACTTGCGACTCATTGATCTTGTATTCAGCGGCCAATTCCTTGACTTCTTTATCAAGATCTTCTTTGCTTGGATTGATCTTTTCAGCACGAGCAACTTCTTCCAATACCAAGTTGGTCTTTACTCTATTAGGAGATTCTTTAGCGATCTGCTGGTTCAGCTGTTCTTGATTTTGGCCAGTGATACGGAAATAAGTCTCCAGGTTGATGCCTTGTGAAGCAAGGTTGTTAAAGAAGTTTTGTGTTTGGCGATCGATATCATCCTTGATAAGTTCGTCAGGAAGCTTATCGCCTTCGACCTTGGCTTCATCAACTACTTTTTGGACAGCTGCGTCTTCAAAAGCTTCTTTGTTCTTTTCAGACTTGCTTTTGCCCAAACGTTCCTTTGTCTTAGCTTTTAATTCTGCCAATGAGGCAACTGAATCGTCAACATCTTTAGCAAAATCATCATCGATTGCAGGAGTCTGCAGCTTCTTCAATTCGTGGATCTTAACATCAAAGATGGCGTCTTTGCCGGCCAATTCCTTTGCTTGATATTCGCTTGGGAATTTAACTTTGACTTGGACATCATCACCAGCCTTGTGGCCAACTAATTGGTCTTCAAATCCTGGAATGAATTGTCCAGAACCCAAGCTCAAACTAAAGTTCTGTGCCTTGCCGCCGTCAAAATGTTTTCCATCAACAGAACCGTCAAAATCGATAACGACAGTGTCGCCATTTTCAGCTGCCTGACCATCATCTGCCGGGACCAATTCTGCTTCAGCTTTAGCCTGACGCTCTAATTCAGCTTGAACTTCTTCATCACTTACTTCATCAGACTCTTTTTCTACTTCGACACCCTTATATGTTCCCAACTTTACGGCCGGTGCCAAGGTAACATCAGCATGGATCTTCCAAGGACCGCCCTTTTTCAAATCATCAGGAACGATCTGCGGACGGCCAACGACAGTGATATCAGCATCATTTACCGCTTGATCATAAATGTTAGGCAAGATCGCATTCAATGCGTCTTCATAAAGGACTTCCTCGCCGAAACGGGCAAGAAAAAGCTCTTTAGATACATGTCCCTTTCTAAAGCCAGGGATATTTATTTGATCTTTTTGTTTATTAAAAGCTTGATCGATCCCGCTATTGATCTGATCAGCCGGGATCTCAAAAGTCAGTGTACCTTTATTACCTTTGCCGGCTTTAAATTCGGCATTGGTCTTGATTATATCTACCATTAATTCCTCCAGATGCGTACTATAAAATTATATCGTAAAGTTGCCAAAAACTCTTTAATTAACTGAGATCGTCAAAAGATCCCGGCAGTAAATGTGCAAGATCAGTTTTAAAGCTCTTTTCTGAGACGTTAGTGAGATAGATCGGCATATCTTTTTGAAACCATTCGACCATAACTTGCCGGCACGCTCCGCAAGGGGAGATCGGATCGGCCGTTTTCCCAGTTACTAATAAGGCTTTGAATCGACGATGACCAGCAGCGATGGCCGAAAAAATAGCCGTTCTTTCCGCGCACATAGTTGAACCAAAAGCAACGTTCTCGATATTGCAGCCGCCGAATATACTGCCGTCTTCAGTTAGAAGGGCTGCTCCGACCGGAAAATGACTGTAATTTACATAGGCTCGATCAAGTTCTTTAACAGCAGTTTCAAGCAATCTTTTGTATTCTGCATCGCTGACCGCGGTATTCATCGCAAAGCCTCCGTCAAAACTTGGTGCACGCGGTCTTTTTCAGATTGGCTCATTATCTGCATAGACTGGCCATTGATCATTTCGCCAGTACCACGCATTTGATCAGATTGAATATTGCCGAGGCCTGAACGATAATTCAAAGCAAGGTTTTGAAAACTGTTCCACGAAAGATCGGTCAGTATATTTTTAGAAAGAAGATCGATAAAACGATGATTAAAAATCGTCGAAGGATTGCTGCCGGCCTTAGCTAAAACGGCCTTGATCACTTGCTGCTGACGCATCTGGCGGCCATAATCACCGTTAGCCAGATCATGGTGGCGTTCACGAACATAAGCTAAAAGCTGATCGCCTTGCATATGATAAGTCTGTCCTTGGACAAAAGAATGACCAAATTCACTAAAAGTC
The DNA here is from genome assembly GCF_051852995.1 of Oenococcus alcoholitolerans. Taxonomy (GTDB): domain Bacteria; phylum Bacillota; class Bacilli; order Lactobacillales; family Lactobacillaceae; genus Oenococcus; species Oenococcus alcoholitolerans. The sequence goes on along the minus strand of NZ_CP176042.1, from coordinate 111,141 downwards.
AGGTTAGAGGTCACATCAACACCACCGAGCGAATCAACGATCGATTCCAGTCCGCCCATATTGATCAATGCGTATCCATTAAGTTTGATATTGACAAGATTTTCGACCTGCTGGATCGAAGAATCGGCTGAACCGTACGCATAGGCAGCATTCAGCTTTACAGTTTGACCATCAACAGTGATAGGCGTATCTCTTTGCAAACTCATAAGAGTCGTTTTTTTCTGCCTGGGATTTATAACAGCGATCATCATCGAATCGGTACGACCTTTGTAATCACGCCCCAGTGCCCCGGTATCGGTCCCTAACAGCAGCAAAGCGATCGGCCGTTTTTTGCCTGTCAGATTATCAGCTTTATCTTTTGTTTGGATCGAGCTATCTTGGTGCATACGGCTGATCGCGCCATGAGTAGTCCACCAAGCATAGCCTCCGATCCCAATAACCGCTATGATCAACAAAGAGAAAAGCCAAATAAAAAATTTTTTCATCAATAATGCCCCTAACTTAATGACTAATAATTTTTTAGTCTGAATCTTTGTCTATGATAGCAGAAAATCGAGATGGCTGTTTTTTACTTGCCCGAGCGCATCTGGTCTAATTTAGCCGGAGGAACGACCTTTGAAGCAATTTGGCTGGTATAAGTTCTGCTGTTTGAATTATAGAAACGCGAAACGGCATCCGCTAATGTCATCGAAAATGGAGCGGTGATCGGTCTAGTGACTAATATACGCCCCTGATCGATAACTATTTTCGCTGATAACAGGTCAGAGATACCTGAAAAACTATCTGTATTTGGAACATAACGGTTGATCTGACCGTTATTCACAGAACCGGTCATTGACCAATAATTGTTTTGAAAACTGAATCGTTGGTCAGGAGAACCATTTTTATTGGCAAAAGCAACTTGGACCAAAATCGCTATTTGATCATTTAGATCGATCGAAGACCAAGATACATTCGCTTGAGAAGTTCTGCTAGCAGAATTGGAAGAGGAACTTTGTAAAGCAGAGGAGCTATTCCGCGATCTAGACATTGAAGAGCTGCTTTTTTTGTTCGAAGATCTCGAAGAAATATTTGCCGAAGAACTAGAAGAACGGTGAACACCATTAAAAAAGCCGGTTCTTTGAACAGCATATGCACCAACCGCAATAATGACAACAAAAAATATGATAAAAGACAAAATAATTGTTATTTTTGATTTATTTTTCATTTTTATAAATAAAAAAGCCTAACTTAATTATATCATTAGGCTAATTTATTATCTTTTTAAAAAACTGAAGATCACTTTTCTTTCCTAATAAAAGAAAAAAGGAATTTGAGGTCGCCGCTTAAAATTATTTCAACCAAAAATACCAAACCAAAAATAATAGTATTGATAACTAACTGGAAAAAATCAGAAGACGGAATAAAACCAAAATGAAGCCAAAAGAATAAGGCCGCTCCTGGCAAAATCGAAAGCAAGAAAGGTCTGACAGCGATCTTTAATACGAAGACCAAGCTAGTATCAAGAGCATATTTAGTAAGCATCCAAAAAGTGTAAAAGAAATTAAGTACAAAAACAAAAGATAAGACCATCGCCAAATTTGTGATATTGCCTAGAAAGATTCCAATAGATATACCGAAAATTATAAGCAAAGTTGAAGCTACACCGGTAATAAAGAGATACCTGGTCTTATCTCGTGCCTGAAAAATAGAACCGATAGTAGAACCTACCAATTGTGTCCAAACAGCCAGCGATAAAAATTGAAATGGGTGGATAGCCGAATCCCATTGTCCGCCAAAAAGGAAATGAATCAAAGGAGCTGCGTTTAATGATAGAAAAATGGAAAGAGGAAAACCTACCAAAAAAAGCAGTTTCAATATTTTAGAATAAACGCGCTTTATTAAAGCCACATCATTTTGATGACGTGCCAAAATCGGTTGTATAACGGGTGTGATCACGTTTACCAAAATAGAATTCGGGTATGTAAGCATCTGGTAAGATTTTCCATAACTTCCTAATGCTGCAGGGCCAAAGAACCTGCCAACCAAAATATTATCTAAATTACGAGAAAAATAATTCACTAAACCAAAACCAAATTGATTGGTAGAAAAATGGCTGACTTTTGAAAATGACTTTTTATTATAACCCGGCAAAAGTTTAAAATGTGATGTTTTGTAATAAAATACAAAGTTCAATACAGCCGGTACTGAAGAACCAATTATCAAAGCATAAACACCAAAACCGGCAAAAGCAGAAGTAATGCCTAAAATACTGCCAATAATATAATTCATGAGCCCGCCTAAGTTAAGGAATTTAAACTGCTGTGCCTTGGTTAAAATAGCCACAGGAACAACAGACATGATCGAGAAAAATATATTTATGCTTAACAACCATGCGATCGGTATATATATACTGTGCCCATAAAACCAAGATAGACCAAAACCAAAAATACCAAAAGCTATGCTAACGAATAAGGCCACAAGTGTTAATAATTTAAACAAAGATGATAGATCATGATCGTCCAGATCTTGATTTTGGATTATCGCCGGACCGACTCCTAATTCGGATATCATTTGAAAAAACGGCAAAAATACTAGAACGATATTCAATGTCCCATAATCAGAAGGCGAAAGGATCCTTGAAAGGACCATACTGACGATTAAATTAGAGACAACACCGGCATACTGACCGATTGCGGTGAAAAGAACACCGGTTTTCAATTGTTTTTTTATTTCTTGCATAGATTTTAATCACTGATCATTTTTTTGACGATATAAGGCGGCAAAATTTTTAACCAAATAGCTTTAAGCGAATTCTTAGTCAATAGTTTTATTTTAAACGAGTCATCTTGTTTTGCTAGTTTTGAAGAACGGTCCTCTTTATGGTAAATACCATCAATCGGCAGATAGAGCATTTTTAGGCCTAACTTATCAAAAATTATTTTTAGGATGTTTTCTTCAAAATAGAGAAAAGTCTTTGGGTAAAAACCGACAGATCTTTTTAAGTAATTCTCCGTAAGCAAGATGGCCGAACCATGGAGAATGAAGATCTTTTGTTTTTTGAAATCGCCTTTTTCCGGTCGCGGCCTGCCTGTCCATTGACTTATTTTTCTAAACAGGTTGTGGCGCCAATGAAAGATCGGGCAGAAAAGAAAATCCCAATTTTGTTCAAGAAGGTAAAGCAGGCTGGTATTTTCATAAACTGGATTTTGTTGAAAATCATCTCCAGCCAAAATATTAGTTCCAATGGCCCCCACATCGCTGCCATAAGTAATTTTCATTAAATTAGCCAAATAATCAGGATCGCGAAAAATCAGATCATTATTAATTATAAAAACTTTATCTATTGAAAATTTTTCTTTTAAAAATTTAATGCCTAGATTATTTGCTTTGGCAAAACCCAAGTTTGATCGTGTATGCAATAGAAATATTTGAGGATCATTCGAAAATGATTCGCTTAATTTTTCAAAAGAGAGATTATCAGAGTGATTGTCGATAATAACTAAACGAAAAGCCTGAAAAGTTTGTTCTTTCAGGCTGTTTACCATTTCGATCGTATCTTTCCAATTCAAATAGTTGATAGTTACGATCCCTAATTTTATTCGTTGATCACTCTTCATGCGACCTGTCTCGACTGTAGACTTTGTCTAAGACGTCGCTGAGTTCTGAGCTCAAACGGTTGGCAACGATCAGATCAGCCTGTGCTTTAAAATGCTTGAGATCCTTAACGACCGGCTGACCGTGGAAGCTGGCGGCCTGCAGGTTAGGCTCATAGATGATCAGCTGTTGACCAGCAGCGGCCAACCGGTCCAAGACATCGATGATCGAAGACTGGCGGAAGTTATCGGAACCAGCCTTCATGGCCAGCCGGTAGATGCCGACAGTCTTAACGGCTCTGGCCTTGATCTGAGAAACAATGTAGTTTTTGCGTGTGTCATTGGAACTGACGATCGCCGACATCAGTTCTTGGGGCACCCCTTCATAGGAAGCCAGCAACTGTTTGGAGTCTTTGGGCAGGCAGTAGCCGCCGTAACCGAAGCTGGGGTTGTTGTAAAAGTCCCCGATCCGCGGGTCCAAACCAACTCCCTGGATGATCCGAGGCGAAGAAAGACCCTTAGACACTGCATAGGTATCAAGCTCGTTGAAATAAGCCACCCGCATGGCCAGATAGGTATTGGAGAACAGCTTGATGGCTTCAGCCTCCTCACTGCTGGTAAACAGAGTCGGGATATCTTGTTTGACGGCGGCCTGCTGGAGCATGGCAGCAAACTGGCGGCCGGCTTGATCAAAAGAACCGACGACGATCCGGCTGGGATACAGGTTATCGTATAAAGCCTTGCCTTCCCTTAAAAACTCCGGAGAGAAAAAGATCCTGGCATTAGGGTACTGACTAGTCATCTGATCGACAAAACCGACCGGGATCGTCGATTTGATGACGATCTGGGCTTCAGGTGCATATTGGATACTTTCTTTGATAGCGGTCTGGACGCTTTTGGTATCAAAAGAATTAGTCTTTTCATCGTAGTTGGTCGGTGTAGCGATGATAACAAAATCAGCTCCGGTCAGGGCTTTTTCGGCATCTAAAGTTGCCAGCAGGTCCAAGGGCTTATTAGCCAGGTAATCGCTGATGTAAGGGTCGACGATCGGACTTTTTTTGGCATTGATAGCATCGACTTTGGCTTTGACGATATCCAAAGCGACGACTTGGTTGTGCTGGGCCAATAAGGTGGCCAGACTCAGACCGACATAACCGGTCCCGATAACTGTGATTTTCATAATTTAACCTCTCTTATAAATAATAAAATAATTTCAACGAACAAAACGGTCTTTAATTGCTCTAAAGTTTCTATACAAGAAATTAAAAAGAGAGGAACCGGAAGATAGATATATCATTTTTTGTCTTCTTGAAATATTAGACTTATCAATTTTAAATAAGTCATTTTTCATTTGTATAGATATTTTCTTTCTTATCCTTCGTGGAAAATAAAAATTATAAAAACGAATCATTCGCAAAAAGTGCCATTTATAAATATATTCTTTATCAAAATATTTTAAATAAATATTTTTTTCTTCTGACAAAGCAAAAAGAAGGTCGCTGATAGTCTTATCAATATCCAATTTCCACTTTTGTCCTGTTGAGCTGCTGCCCCTTCTTCTATACCAAAATAGAGGTTTTCCGCCGCAAAAAACAATTTTTTGAGAATTTGAATATATCAGCGGGGTCGATATTTGATCCTCAAAAATTATCCCTTCGTGAAACTTAATATTATTTTCAGTATATATACTTTTCTTCGACATGTAATTTGTTGGTCCGACAAATCTGTGGTACTTGATAATAAGATTCAAAGCATTCTTGACTGATAATTCATCGCCATCGCGATATTCAGGAGAATCAGGCATCAATCTTTTTTTATTTTCAGAATCTATTTCACCAATATCAAAAATAACCGTATCAAATCCCAAATCTAAATAATTGACACATTTACCAACAAGTTCGGGATCAGCAATATCATCAGAATCCATAAAATATATGTATTCACCATTAGCTCTCGATAAACCAAGATTTCTAGCAACAGATTGTCCAGAATTTTTCTCATGAAAAACCCGTATCCTATTATCCAGCTTTGGCAAGTTATTAAGATATTTTTTTGTTTCTTTATCTGACCCGTCGTCGATAATTATTAACTCTAAATTACTATATTTTTGATTTAAAATGCTTTTGATAGATTGCTCAAGAAAATCCAGCCCATTGTAAACTGGCATTATTACAGATACGAAACTATTTTTTGCCATATCGACCTTTCAGTTGACGATAAATAAACGGAATTATAACGTTTTTCCACTCTATAAAACGTTCTTTATACGAAAAATCTAAAAGTATATATCTTATAAATTTATATTTTGAGTATTTGCTAAAATTATGGTCATTTAATAAAGACGGTATTACTTGGCCTCTGTCAAAACTCATGATAACTTCCTGTGACAAATAAGGTTTGTATTTAGAAATCCAATCATGAGAAAATTTCCAAGTATTTCTTTGGGAGACGCTCATAGACCTCCCTAAATATTGAGTTCTATAAATAGTTAACGGAATATCAAGAAAAACGGCCTGTGCTTTACAGAAAAAATCGGCTTTAAATATCCAATCCCAATCCTGATGTTTTGGAAGTCCTTCAGTAAAAGGATTTTTTAATAATAATTCGCGTGATGCCATAATGGTCGAAGTCGTTATATAGCCGTGATGAAGAAAAATATATTCGGCTAAATGCATACCATTTTCAGGACCATTATTTGGAAGAATTTGAAAATCGTTTTTTTCTTCCGACTTAACTTGAGTAAAACAAAAAGCCATATCTTTTTTTCTATTTTTACTCAAAAAAAATACTTGTTTCTCGATTTTATCTGATCGCCAGATATCATCATCATCCAAAAAAGCGACAAAATCTGATTTAGAAGCTCTTATACCAACATTCCTTGCACTTCCGCCGCCCTTTTTTTCACCGGTTTCTAAAAAAATTATTTTATCATCACTAAATTTTTTAACGATTTTTTTTGCACTGGGGCTCTTTCCATCAGCAACCACAAAAATAGAATTTACGGGATAAGTTTGGTTAAGAACTGATTTTATAGCATCAAACAGCATCTCGCTTTGAAAGGAATATTTAAGAGGACGTTCATAAGTTGGTATAACAACGTCCACTGTTGGTTGAAAATTCATTTCCAAACTTTCTCCATTACTTCTGCCCGATACTCGTAATCGGAATCAGCATATTCAATAGGCGGATTGAAGAAGAAACCATTCCAAGTGCCTTGAATGATAATGCCTAGTTTAGTAAAACGGTATTTAACATGGAGCCCAAACAAAACTTTGGTGAAATCAAAAGCATTATGTCCCAAGGTTTTGATATATTTTGGCAAAGAATGACGTCTGCGCGAGGTACAAAGGCGATTACGAAATTCATTGCGATAACGAGGAAGCCGTGCTTTGACCTTTTCTCCAGAAATATCACCGGGCAGCGGATTTTTAGCACTGGCATGAACGACGATCGAATCACGCACAAAAAAACCAGGGAAAAAGTGCGTTACGCGTTGAGTGTATTCAATGTCATCCCCCCAAATAAAATACTCTTTTTGCGGTAGTCCTACTTTCAAAACAGCAACACGGGAAATGATCGTGGAAACAAAAGTCGAGTGTTTGATACGGACGTACGGCTGTGCCCCGTAGTAAACCTTGATCTTGTCATTGAAAAGAGGCGCTGCCATGTTCATGTTAGCCCACGTACCATCTTTCCAAATATCATGGCTAGCAGCCAAACCAGCGGCCGGATCTATTTTCCAAACTTCTAAAAGCCGATCCAAAGCATTGTCAGTGACCATGGAATCGTCATCCATCAGCCAAACAAAATCATCATCGGTTTGTTGGATAAAAGCTTTTATACCGGCGTTGAAACCGCCGGCACCGCCAAGATTCTTATTAAGATCAACTGCAACGATCTTTGGATCCTGTTTAGCAGCTTCAGCGATCCATTTTTCAGTACCGTCAGTCGAAGCACCATTAACGATTATTATGTGTTTAAGGGTTTTGCTTTTTTGATTTTGAAGCGCTGCGACTGATTGTTTTAGCAAATCTAAACGATTATATGTAACGACAACAGCACTAACACGAGCCTGTTCGAAACTATCTATATATAATTTTGACATCTTTATGATTTTACCACCTGTTTGGCTGACATACGATATTGAACAAAACGTCCAAAAACAAAAACCGAGATCAGCGAATAATAACTTAACCAATTAAAATCAAACAAAGCTAAAACGGCGAAAAATATCATCGTATATTTAGCAGCGTCTTTTACAAAAAATCCGAAACTATCCTGAGAGATAGCATGATCGAAATTATAAAAAAGCTCCCGTACCTTTCTGATTATCGGCAAAGTAAAAATGATACCGTACTGCGCTAAAAATCCGCCCCAGTTGCTTAAAACAACATAGTTATGTGAAAATCCATTGATATATTCATTATTGAGACGACTGTTACGCGGCACATATTCCATCAAATAGTGGCCAATATAACCATTCCCGACTCCAAATAGCGGATAGTGAAGAAAAGTCAAAAATAACCCGATCGTACCACCGCTGCGATTTGAAGCAGACTGGCCTCCTTTGGCAAATAAATAACCATCAAGGAAATTTCTGACCGACTGGGAGACAAAATAAGCAATAGTTGCCAAAATCAAACCGGCAACAGCACAAGAAACAAAGAAACGCTGCATCTTCGCTTTTGTATCGAAAACCAAAATAAGAGCTGTGATACCAATAGCTACAAGTCCGGTCGTCGTTTTAGCCAGCACAAAAGTTAATAGAATAATAGCAAGCAGTATGTATGAATAAATTTCAGCTGGTATAGCAAAAAATTTTTTTTGGAAGATCAAATAATGATTTTTAACAGCAGAAAGGATCCAAGGCAAAAAAACGATTGCCAACTGTCCTGCCAAAAACGCCGGCTCGATCTCAATACCGTTAGCGCGACCCATCGTTGCAGTGTAAGACCCTGAGGTGTAATACTGAGGGATTCGCCAGCGCGGGGCAAAAGTCCGATCAATAAAATTCACCCATGGTTCCAGCAAATTATGATTGGAAGCGACAAAAAGCTGCGGAATTATTACAGCTACTGCCAAAAAAACGAAGGTTGCCATAGTTCCATGAATATATAACTTCATCTGCCTATCATCGTTGATCGAATAATAAAGGACTAAATAAATCAATAAAATACTAAAAATAGTCGAACAGAAGCCGATAAAGGATCCGAGAATATTAAAATCTTGGCTGGTAGAACCAAACTTAGAATAGTTCCAAATCAACAACATTATTTCGCTAACGGTCAGAAGGGCAAAATACAACAAGACCTTAGACGGAATTATTTTAGCTGTTAATGGATTTATTTTTTGTTCTTGGCTGCGAAAGATCAAGTATGCGACAAAAGCAAAAAAAGGCAGCACGGTAAAAGGCTGCGGAACTGCATGCGTCACCTGTTTAACAAACAAGGAAAAGAAAATAAGCCAAGCCGACATTACTTTAATTTATCCTTTATATCCTTCCAAAGAAGCAAAAAGGCAGTGATAACAAACAAGGCCAAACCGCCTATCATTGCATAACGCTTTGAACTAGGTCCAGACACTTGAACTGTTGAAGTTGCCTTTTTAGCAACAACGACGTTACCGGCCGCGGGCAGTACTTCCGGAAGCAAGCGGCGAGTCGACCTTGCCAAAGCATTAACGATCCGAACTGCACGGTGAGAAGAACTATTGTGAGCAGTTATATTGATCAAAACACTATTTGCCGGAGAATTAACATCGATGTCTCCAGTTGAAAAATGAACTCTTTTTTGGGCGTGTTTTGTAATAGCAGAATCAGATATCAAATCACGAATGGTCGTTTGCAGCAATATATCGCTTTGGACCAGGTCGTAAGCGCTGGCACCGATATTTTGCCGACTTGCTTGGCCCAATTGCGCATAGTTATGAGCGACCGAAAGAGTGGCCGTTGCCGTATAACTGCGAGAAACCTTCGTTTTGGCGTAACCATATCCGGCTGCAGCCCCAATAATAAGAGCCAGCAGACAGATCCACCATTTATTTATCAACAATTTTAGTAAGTCTAGTAACGAGTATGTTTTCATTTAAAAATCCTAACGATTAAGTTTAACAACAATTTTAATTGTACTTTATTGGCCACTTTCTGTTGTAGAAAATTGGATTAAACGGTTTGAAACGGCTAAAAAACAACAAAATAAAAATGATAATACACAATATTTAAAAATATAAGGCATAAAAAAAATCGTTACTACCGTTACCGCATAAAGTAGAAACAATAAATATTTTTAAAAATATACATGAATTTCATCAAATTTTTGAAAAAATAGATTTTTTACTACGAAAAGATATAAGCATAATCGGAAATGCCATAATTTCAATTGGAAGAGCATACCTAGGATCACCATTAACGGAACCGTTTAAATTCACAAGGAAAGTCATTATAGATGGTATTAAAAATAGTGATTGATAGTAATTTTTTTTTGAAATAGAAAAAATAAAGGAACCAATTAAGACCAAATTCCATAACGCCACGTTGAATACAAAGGCAAAAAAAGGTAAGGAAGTTAAAACAACTAAATAATTTGAAAGATAATTTTTATTCCCTTGATCAATTAGTGGTTTTACGTTATTTAAATATTTGCTAGAAAGAACGAAATAATTATTTTTAGGTATTCCAGAATAAATAGACAGGGATCCATAAGTATTATTTGGATCTAATTCCCTTTCAGGTAGCGGATCAATTGATAAACTTTGGTTTTTAAGCGTGGCTGTGAAAAACTGTAACGGGTGCTTTAAAAAAAGTTGAAACCAAGTTGATAAAAAGATTCTTGTGTTTCGTTTATAAATATCACTATCCCACCACTTGCCAATGTGCTTATATCTTAATATCGAATCTCCATTAATCAAAAAAGAATCATACCTGAATAAGTTTTTAGAAGGATCAGCAAAAACAGGATTAAAGGTTGAATCTACTTTTTTTAAATCAAAAACTTTTTCAATATTTTTTTGTTCGGTTTTAGATATCTCATTAGGAAAATTAAACTCTAAATAACTAATTTGTTGTATAGGAACAACCAACATTTCAGCTGGAGAAGAAGGCATTACATTTTGATTTTTTAAAAATTGATTCCAAGAATGATAAGTTAAAAAAACAAGAACCATACTTAATAAAATCAATAACTTTCTAAAATTATCTTTGAAAACAAAAATTGCGACAAAAAGAGTTGGGAGAACCACATAAAGACCATTATTCCTGAAAAAACAAACAAATATCGATGATAAAATTAGACCTACAACAAATAATAAAGATTTAGGTTTATCTATTGCTAAAAATAAAGAAATCAAAAAACCCAAAAATAATGCACTAGATGCAAGAAACCAACCCGTTTTATCAAACGTTACCGAATAAGATGCAAAGCGCGGTTCTAATCCAAAGAAAATGATAAGTAACCAGGTTAACCAACTATTATTGATTATTTTTTTAACCGAATTAATTAAAAATGAGTATGATACTGAAGAAAAAATAATTAGGACAATAGAATGAAAATAAAACGCGCCTGTATTAGTTTTAAAAAGAAAAAGACCGGTTTTAAATATTCCTCCCATAATTAAAGTTGAAAACCAGGGGTGATGATTTGTAGGAAAGTACCTAAAATCTAATTGTGGAATAGAAACTCTAAAAAATTCATTGATTTGGCGAGCACCATCATACCCTATTGTGCTTGGCAAAATAAAAATTATTATCGGAGACCAAAATAATAAAATAATAAGCACAGTAATAAAAAAGTTCGGTGTATAAAATTTTTTTTCAAAAATATTTGACGAAAGTAATCTATTACGAATTAAAAAAAATAAAGAAATTAAATAATATATAAAAATATCAAAACTTACAAAGAACAAAAAAGATATAAAAAAAGTTGTTTTGCTTGCAAAGAGAAGTTCTAAACTATTTGTATTAGAAATTGATTCTCCCAAAAGAGTAAAAAATGAAAAAATTGAAGAAGTTACTATTAAAATTTTTTTGTCTACAATATTTTTATTTAATTCTTTATTTTGTTTTTTTAATAATTCTTCCTGAATAATTATTGGTAAAAGAAAAGAAATTAAAACAAGACAAATATTCGGATAAACAAATCTTGTATGTACAACATTAAAAAAATTAAAATCGTTTACCTTTTTAAAATTAATAAAAAAAGCGAAAGATGAAATAAGACCTACGAAAATAGGATTTTTAAAAATTTTTTTAATGTTGTTTAGAATTTTTTTCTTCATCTATCAACCTATATTCAAAGTTCATTTTTTCTTGAGATTGTATGGCATTTAAAATTAGTCCACTAAAAAGAGAGACAATTGAGGCAAGAAGAACGATCATCGTAACAACTAGCGTTGGCATGTTAGCAACGGCACCCGTTGATCTATACGGAAGAAAAACCCTAAACCAAAAAGTTATTAAACTTATCAAAGCCAAAATTAAGGAAATGTTTCCAAAAAAAGCAAAGGGGTGATAAATCCTGAATAAATTCCATATTTTTAGGATAACTTTAAAACCATCCCCATAAGTGTTCAGTTTAGACACACTACCAGCAGGTCTGTCTCTGTATTCAATAACTTGATTTTCAACAAACATATTTGTTTCGGCAGCGTGTATACTCATCTCAGTTTCTATTTCAAATCCCTTTGATAAAACAGGAAAAGTTTTAACAAACCTATAAGAAAAAGCTCTGTAACCGGTTAATATATCTTTAATATTCGTGTCAAACAAATGATTAATTAAAAATTTTACAATCGTATTTCCTACATTATGAAATGGTCTTTTATTTTCCTCAAAATAAGTTGATGAAAGGCGGTCACCAACAACCATATCAACTTTTCTTTGAACAATTTTTTCGTACATTTCAGGTATTGCATCTACAGGGTATGTATCATCTGCGTCTATAATCACGTAGACTTGAGAATCTATTTCTCTAAACATTCTCCTTATGACTGCTCCTTTTCCTTGAACATACTCATGTCTAACAATAGCACCAGCTTTTTTTGCTAAGTTATAAGTTTCGTCACTAGAATTGTTGTCATATACATATACCTTAGAATTAGGAATATTTTTTGTTATTCTTTTAACATCATTAACTACTTTTGAAATTGTCTGCGCTTCATTATAAGCGGGTATAAGAATTGCTAAATTATCCATAATAACTCACTGATTATCATTGTACATTAGCCATAGTATTTTCTAAATTATTTAGAGGGGATATTCATAAAACCATTTCTATGCACAAAGTGATGACCTTTTATTATGTCATATTGTACTAATCTATAATCATTCAACAGTTCTTTTTGGTGATTAGTAAAATTACCCTCTATCTCTTGGCCTTGGTTATTAAGATAAATATTTCTTCTATTCTTGGTCTGCCAATTATCAGATCCGCTTTTAGCTAAAGCATTCGAAGAGGCTGGAAAATCTTCTCTCATTTCTTGCATTAAAGCAAGAAATGGTGATATTTTTACATTCATATGTTCAGCGGAAAGCTCTTGAAAATAATTAGGAGAAGTAAAATTATTATTATTATTAATTTTAGTATCGTGAGAACTACTTGCCTTATTTGAATATATGAAATAATCAGTTTCGTGCAGAGGTAAAATCTCATCAGGATTTGATATTTCACTATCATAAATACCCGGTAAATGATCACCATACCAAACAACAGTTATTGGTTTTTTAATCTTATCTAATTGATCCAAGAACCATTTAGTAGATTGATCAGTAAAATGGACTCCTTGAACATAAGTTTTAACATTGTCATTTTCTGTGTCTGGTCTATGATATATAGAACTTATATTAAAGGAATAATTTTTATACCAATTGTTATACCCTAAATGATTCTGCATAGTGGGCATTTGAATAAATTGAGATTTTTTTTCTTTAGAAAGCTGATTTATTACGTTTTTATATGCATCAAGATCACTAACATAAGGATTATTGTCTATTCGTCCACTAAACTTAACCTTAGGATTATAAAGCGTATAAAAATTTTGAAATCCCATCTTTCTATATACAGAAGATCTGTCATATACCATTGGAAGATATGGATGAATAGCATTTTTAATTTTCCAATAATTAGAAATATTAGGAATGTACTTAGATGATTGGAGAACTTGAATGTAGGGAGAGGTCACGGTTGGCAAAAAATTTGTTAATGACATACCAGTTAGTGCTTGATATTCAATATTAGCAGTGCCGCCACCATAACCAGAACTCAACATTAAACCTGACGTTGTCTTATTTTTTATCTGTTTTATATTTGGTATGGGATCTGGAATAATCGTTGTTCCGGGAACTCTAGTTGGATCAGAAAAGCTTTCACTCAAAACATAAATCACTGTTTGCTGGTTCAAGTAGTTGTTTCTATTTTTATTAATTTGACCAGCAATTTTAGAATACTTCTTTTCTAAACGCTGCATTTTATTTTTAGAATAATTTTCTGGAACAGCCATTACTTTGTTATCGAAAAAGCGCATAAAGGAATAGACTGCACCATTATTTCTCTGATCGGCATTAACATCCCAAGGAATGGGCGAATCATTCAGCGAAGCAGCTACCCGGTCCGGCAGAGCGCCTGGTGTATAAAGATTTCTGGCTGAAAAGAGCACTGCAAAAGAAAGCAGGAAAATAGGCAAACGGAAATACCATTTAGCAAATTTTATTCTGGAATCAAAGCGCCGGCAAAGCAAATAAAGAACTGAAATAAAAATGATCAGTCCTAACAGCAGCAAGAAAAATTGCCACGCCTTGATGCCGATAAAATTAACGATCATCAAAGGATTGCTTAATTGAGACAGGTCAGATGGCAAAATCGATTCATTTCGATAAAGAAGTTTCTGGTTATCGGCAATACCAAAAATAATGAAGACAAGATTATTTAAAATAAAAGCCAGCCAAAAACGATTAGTAATGGCCAGCAAAAGAAAAAACAAGGCAAGTATGAAAAAAATGTTCAGCAGAGCTTGGTGATTCTCGCTGCCCGGAATAAAAGCATTTATCACAAAATTAGAAGCGGCTTGGACTCGTTCAGTCAAACTCTGGTTCATCCCCACTTGAATCTGAAATTGTATGAACCAGACATTGAAAAGCGCGGAAAAAAACATCAATAATGGGTAGAGGATCCAGCGATAGATACCGACTCCAGCTGCCATCGATGGATTCTTATTTGATTTAAATCCACTTATCCAAACGTATATTTTCTTAGTCTGTTTGAAAAACGGGTTGCTTCGAGACGAACTATTTTTACCCAAAACAAAAGATTTTATTTTTTCTGCAAGTTTCGTGAACATCCCAAAAATTATACAACACTAACTTTAAATCAGAAATTAAATTTATTCCTGGTCAAACCGATAGTCAGCCGGGATCTTGAACTCCTGACGAACGAGGTTAAAACTAGCATTGATAATTTGATCCATGTCGAAATAGCGGTACAGGCCCAATCGACCGCCAAAAATAACTTTATCGCGATGCTGGCGGGCCAGTTTTGCATATTTTTTATATGTTTCGGTATTTTTTTCATCATTGACCGGATAATAGGCTTCTTTGCTGCGATCCCAACTCTGCGGATATTCATGAGTGACGATCGTCTTGCCCGGGTCGGCTAAGCCATCAAAATGACGCCATTCCATGACCCGCGTATAAGGAGTCTCTGCATCAGTGTAATTGATGACCGCATTGCCTTGATAATTATCCGTATCCAGTGTTTCCGACTCAAATCTAAGGCTGCGGTATTCCAATTCACCAAATTGATAATCAAAGAACTGATCGATCATACCGGTGTAGATGATTTTTGGAAATTCAGCTAAATATTCTTCTTTATGAGCAAAGAAGTCAGAACTGGTTTTGACATCGATCAGATCAGAGGCAAGCAATTTATCAAATATCTGAGTATAACCGCCGATCGGGATCCCTTGGTAGCGATGATTAAAATAGTTATTATCAAAAATAAAGCGGACCGGCAATCTCTTGATAATAAAAGACGGTAATTCAGTTGCTTTTCTGCCCCATTGTTTTTCGGTATAACCCTTGATCAATTTGGTATATATATCAGTCCCGATCAAAGAAATAGCTTGTTCCTCAAGGTTGCGCGGTTCGCCTTTGATTCCAGCGGCCTTTTTTTGCTCTTCGATCTTAGCTTTGGCTTCGTCAGGCGTCTTAACTCCCCACATCTCATAAAAGGTATTCATATTGAAAGGCAAATTATAGAGTTCGCCCTTGTAGTTAGCGACGACCTGATTTTGATAATTATTGAAATCAGCGAATTTATTAACGAAATTCCAAACTTCTTGATTGTCTGTATGAAAAATATGAGCACCGAAATCATGAACAGTGATCCCGTTTTCAGTGTGAGTGTACATGTTGCCGCCGATATGAGGACGCTTTTCGATGATCAAAGAACGCTTATTCCGTTTAGCTGCTTCATAGGCAAAAATAGCGCCGTAAGGTCCGGCACCAACAATCAGATAATCATAATTTTTAGTATTGAATTTATTTGCCATTTTTTCCTCCAGTGATTTTTCTTAGCAAAAAGGCACCGCCCTTTTTGAGCCAATTTTGTTTTTCCTCGAAAACAAAGGGCACCTCTATATATTCCTTTTCTTGTGCATCAAGATAAATATCCAGCAAACGCTCGCCAACGAAACCAAAAACACGGCGTTCATAACTATCATAACCAGATATATCCAAATTTTTTTCTAATTCAAAGAGAAGCGGAAACATCCATGAAGCATAAGCATCGAGCTCAGATCTTGTCATTATCATCATATTGAAAAGATGCTGGCTGCTTCTATCCATGACCTTATCAAAACTTTTTTGGTAAGGTTCCGACATCATTTTTTTAATATCGTCAAGCGGCTGGCGGTGATGGGCATGAATATAGTGTGAATAATTGCTTTCGATGTAATAACTGCGCTTTTTAGGAAGGATTATCGAACTTTTTTTCAGCAGCTGATCCAGCTGATCTGCAGTTAAGATGTTAAAAAGACCTTTTTTATGATTCAAAGAAAAAAACCGGCGATAGTGAACCAGCCCGATCACATCTGCTTGAGAATTCTTCCAGGCCCAGTAAAGCGCCGTCAGTTCATTAAAATTCGGATTTTTCAAACTGATATTATCACCGGTATCATCGCCTATCCAGCCGGCTGGAAGATCATAAGGATCGCTATGCGAGGCATGACCGACCCAGATTGGCTGATAAAGGCTGTCATTTGGCATCTGATAGAGTTTGTGCGAGGCAACGTATATTTTCTTTTCCATCGCTCAATAAGCCCCCTCACGTGAAAAAATAGCCTTCATCGTCAAATAGACCATATACCAGTCATACCAAAAACCGATATGATCGACATATTCCAAATCAACTTTTGCCCGTTCAGGGTATTTAATGTCCGAACGTCCTGTAGCTTGCCATAATCCCATTGCTCCAGGCAAAACACTCAAAAGTTTGTCTACCTGATCACCGTAATAACGTAATTCCGGTTCGGTGATCGGGCGCGGACCGACGATCGACATCTGGCCAATGAAAATATTGAACAATTGAGGCAGTTCATCCAAACTGGTCCGGCGCAGGACACGACCGAATTTGGTAACACGAGGATCTTCGCCGGCTGGGAATTTATAATCATTTTCCACAAAAACTTTATAGTCTTCGGGATGGCGCTGAAAATAAGTATCCGAGTCAGTCCGCATAGACCGAAACTTGATAAGTTTAAAGTGACGGTGGCCTTTGCCGACCCGGTCATGCAAATAAAAGACCGGACCTTTAGGGTCAACGGCTTTTTGGATAATAATAAGTATCAAAAAAAGCCATGATAGCAAAATTATCCCAACAAGGCTGCCGGCAATATCAATAAGTCTTTTAAATGGTAAATAACGTTTTTGTGACTTTGTCATTCTTTGCTCAATTATAACTGAATAAGGGCCGTTTTCCGTTAACGCAAATTTTATAAGCATAAATAAAACTTTTAATCTAAAATTAAAAAAGTCATTATGAAAAATATTTACGATAAAAATAAAGAAATAATCCTTTACATATTTTTTGGCATCTTAACGACCGTAGTCTATTTTATCGCACGATTCATGGTAGTTAATATCAGTCAAAACGCGCTTTTAGCAGTAGTCGCGGCTCAGAGCGCGGCGATTTTGTTTGCTTTTATAACAAATAAGATATGGGTCTTTACTCAAGCCGAAAGATCTCCTTTGATCATCCAGTTCCTCAAGTTCGTCGCCGGCCGTCTATTTGTTTTCTTTTTAGATCTCTTCGTTACTTGGCTGTGTATTGAAAAATTTGGAAACTTTTTCATTCGTTTCTTTCTTTTGGACCGCTTGAATTATCGATCTGCCCCGCTTGATTGGCCTTTGGTCAAAAATTTCGCCGGTTCCGCTTTATTAGCAAATACTTTTATCTGGTCGCTGCTGATCCAGATCGCGGCGATAATTTTGAACTACATATTTTCAAAAGTATTTGTCTTCAAAAACAAAAAACCGTGATCAATTGATCTCGGCTCCTGCTTCTACTATATCGGGAAGCTGGCTTACATAGACATTCCCATCTTTATTTTCGGCACAAAGGATCATCCCCTGGCTTATTTGTCCAGCCATCTTGCGCGGTTTTAGATTAGCAACTATGACAACTGTCTTGCCGATCAAAATCGATGGATCCGGGTACCATTGGCGAATACCGGAAAGGATCTGGCGCCCTTGCCGGCTGCCGTCATCGATCTGGAATTTTATCAATTTTTTTGAATTAGACAAAAATTCAGCATCTTTGATCTTAGCGGCAAGCAGGTGGATCTTGGCAAAATCATCATATTCGATCGGTGCAAACTCCTGCTCTGCTTGTGTCTTTTCGTCTGCTGCAAGCGCCTTTTTCTTAGCTTCCTCGATCCGTGCCCTTCCTTTGCCTTTAGTATCTTTTTTTACAAGGCCGGAAATGAACTGGACTTCCTTTTCAACATCCAAACGAGGGAAGATCGGCTGCGGCTTTTCTGTGACTTTGCTGCCGCCTTTCAATCCGCTGAAATGCAGATCTTTGATCGGTTCGACCTCAGATAATCCCAATTGGTCAAAGATCTTCTTTGGTGATTGAGTCAGTATCGGCTGTAATAATGAACCGATAACCCGCAATGAAGCTGCCAAATGAGCCATGACCCGGTCCAGATCTGTTTCCAGACCTTTTTTGCTTAAGATCCATGGTTCAGTCTCATCAATGTATTTATTAGTCCGGCGGACTAAACTCCAAACACCCTCCAAAGCTTCAGCAGTATGTGCTTTTTCCATCTGCGACTTGAAAGTATCGATCGCTGTCTCGGCTGTTTTTTTCAGATCCTGGTCTTCATCAGTCTTAGATTCCGGTAGATCAGGAACCACCCCTTTTTCATAACGATTGATCATAGAAATGGTACGGTTCAGCAAGTTGCCTAGATCGTTTGCCAGATCAAAGTTAACTCTATCGACAAAATCTTCGGGAGAAAATACGCCGTCATTGCCAAAAGGCATGCTCTTCAATAAATAGTATCGAACAGCATCAAGCCCATAGCGCTTTTCCAAAGTTTCTGGATAAATGACATTGCCCTTAGACTTGGACATCTTGCCGTTTTTCATAACTAACCAGCCATGGCCAAGAACTTCCCCGGGCAAAGGCAGTCCCAGCGCATGCAGCATGATCGGCCAATAGATAGTATGAAAACGAACGATTTCTTTACCTACTAATTGAAGATCGGCCGGCCAGAATTTTTTGAATAGGTCCGGCTGCTGGTCAAAATTACCTAATTCCGGATCATAACCTAACGCGGTTATATAATTTGTCAAAGCATCGATCCAAACATAGATAACATGTTTTTCATCCCCTAAAACAGGTACCCCCCAGTCAAAACTGGTTCTTGTGACAGCTAAATCCTCAAGACCGGGTTTGATGAAATTTTCGATCATTTCGTTCATACGGCTTTCAGGCTGGATGAACTGGGGATGATTTTTATAATAATCAAGCAGCCAGTCGGCATATTTGCTCATTTTAAAGAAATAAGTTTCTTCTTTGACCAGCTGGACTTCATGCCCGGAAGGCGCTTTTCCGCCGATAACATTGCCTTGATCATCACGGTAGACTTCTGCTAATTGAGATTCGGTGAAATACTCTTCGTCAGAAACAGAATACCAGCCAGTATAGTTGCCTTTATATATGTCGCCTTCGTCCATGAATCTTTTGAAAATTTTCTGAACGGCCTTTTCATGATAATCATCAGTCGTACGAATAAATTTATCGTATGAAATATCCATCAATTTCCATAATTTTTTGATACCGACTGCCATCTCGTCAAGATATTCCATCTCGCTTTTATGAGCAGCCTCGGCCTTTTGCTGAATCTTTAATCCGTGTTCATCTGTACCGGTAAGAAAGAAAACATCTTCCCCTAAAGCACGATGAAAACGGGCTAATGAATCGGCCAAGACCGTGGTATAAGTATTTCCGAGCTGTAGTTTCCCCGATGGATAATAGATCGGAGTAGTTATGTAAAATTTTTTATTTTCGGCCACGGCAAATGAGCCCCTTTCACTTTATTGTTTTTATTATATACGTCAATGCCTTATGATGGAAATCGTATGAAAAATAATAACAAGCAACCTAACAGAATGCGCAGGGAACTTTCAAACCGACATATTCAGTTGATTGCGATCGGAGGAACGATCGGTACTGGACTGTTTCTCGGATCTTCACGTTCAATTGCTTTGACCGGACCTTCTATAATGTTCGTTTATCTGATCGCCGGTTTTTTTATGTTCCTCTTAGCGCGAGCCATGGGAGAAATGATGTACATGGATCCCAGCCAGCATACCTTCATTAACTTTATAACGAAATTCATGGGTAAACCATTCGGATTCTTTGCCGGATGGACCTATTGGCTTTCGATCCTTTTTATGGGTATGGGAGAACTTACTGCCGTTGGCACCTACTTCCAATTCTGGTTTCCGCAAATACCGATGTGGATCATCCAGATCGCCTTTTTATTAGTGATCATGTCGATAAACATGATCGCTGTTCGTTTCTTCGGCGAAGCCGAATTTTGGTTTGCCATGATAAAGATCACCGCCATCGTTGCCTTGATCGCAACAGGATTATTCATGCTGCTGGTCAACTACAAAACACCAGTCGGCCACGCTTCGATCGGTAATATAACCAATGGTTTTCAACTTTTTCCTAAGGGATGGCAGAGTTTTATCATGGCATTTCCGATGGTTTTCTTCGCCTATCAGGGAATCGAATTCGTTGGTATAACTACCAGCGAGACTAAAGATCCTAAAGAGGTGCTGCCCAAAGCCATCAACCAAATAATTTTCAGGATACTGATCTTCTATATCGGTGCCCTCTTAGCGATAATGGTCATCTATCCTTGGAAATCACTGGATCCCCAACAATCGCCTTTCGTTTGGGTATTTAAACTTGCCGGTATAAAATGGGCAGCCGGATTGATAAACTTCGTTGTTTTGACTGCTGCGGCCAGTTCCTTGAATTCGGTCCTTTATTCAGCTGGAAGACATGTTTATCAGCTTTCGTTGGATTCCAGCGGTTTCTTTAAAAAACATTTTGCAAGGATCAATAAACGCGGCGTTCCTGCACGAGGAGTAATTTTTTCAGCAGCCTTCGTTGCGATATCGCCTTTGATTTATTACATCCCTTCGATCAAAGATGCTTTTTCCATGATCGCGGCTGTTAGTTCGGGAACATATCTTTTGATATATATGATGATCCTGATCGCGCATCACAATTACGAAAAAAGTCCGGAGTATTTAAAAGATGGGTTTTTGATGCCCTTTTCAAAAGTACTTAACCCAATGACATTGCTGTTTATGATCTTTGTATTTATCTCAATGTATTTCCAAAGTTCAACTGAAATAGCTGTCGGCGGCACAGTTATTTGGATAATCGTTTTTGGTACTTACTCTTATGTAAAACATCGGAATTAAAAATAAAACCAAAATAAAAATCCTTCTCATTTATCGAGGAGGATTTTTTATACTATCAATTTTTCTGTGAAGCGACAGCCTGTTCTTGTTCTAAAGGCTTCGGCTGCTCGGCTTTTGCCCAAACACTGAAAAACTTACCGTAAACAGCAGTTGCCGTATAAAGGATGGTACTTACAAGCATCGGCAAGGCCGCTTGCGTATATCCAGCCATATTGGCTGTAAACCAAAGGATAACGTTAACGACATCTTCTGCCAGCCAAAGTGTATAGGTATTGCTGAAATGCAAGGTGCACAGCAAAGATGCGGTAGCACCGATAGCTAGTACTAATGAATCCCAAACCGGGTTAGTATCTTTTAACAGCACGTACAATTCATAAAGCACGCCCCAAGCTATCAAAATAGATACGACCGTGATAACGAATCCCTGCGTACTAAGGGTACGAACTTTACTTTTAAAGTTTTGTCCCCAAGAACGCCAACTTATCATCAAAGGAATATCGATCAAAGCGACAAAAACAAACTGGTCTAAGACCGAAGCAAAGTGACCGGCTGAATAATTAACATAAATAAAACCGACCGCTGATATCAAACCAAAAAGACCATTGATCGGACGTCCGATCATCATCGCACATGTGCATAGCAAACCGGCTAAAGTAGCTAAAAGTGTGATAAAAGCTAAAAGATTGATATGCCCCTGTAAAAAGAGGGCTAACTGAAAACCAAAGCCGAACCACCAGATCGTCCAAGCTGGTACCGGCCATTTTTTTAATTCGTTTTTGAACCACTGGAAGTAATTTCCCTTGAATTCTTCTGCATGTGATTGTTCCAAAATTGCCTCCGAAATCAAATAAAAAAGTTTATTGCCAAAAAGACGGCATATACTATTTTGCCAGATTTAGAGGCGAAAGTTCGGATTATGCAAAATTTTTTGCCAAAATGTAATATTTTAAGAAAAATCATTCGGATGCAAGCGAATCGATCGGATCCAGCTTGGCTGCCCGGCGAGCCGGCAGCAACGCCGCCAGAAAAGAAATCGCCAGAGCGATAATAAAGGCAAACAGAACATTTCCCGGTGTGATGATGACCATATTGGCTTTAGCCAATCCCCAAAGAGCATGATTGGCTGCAGCACCGATGACAAAAGCAAGTACCAAAGCCAAAACAGCTGAGAAGAGACCGATCAAAAGCGATTCGCCGGTAAACAAGCGGCTGATGTCGCGTTTGCCTTCACCCAAGGCGCGAAGAACACCGATCTCCTTGGTACGTTCAGAAACACTCATGTACATAGAGACGATGATCATCAATGCAGAAACAACCAGCGAAACAGCGGCGATCGCGGAAAGTACATTTGTAGCTAGACGTACATAAGAACTGACTGTATTCAAAACATCGCCGACAGTGATCGCTCCGAAAGCAAACTTGCCGTTTATCTTGATATTATTTACTTTTGCCGCGACCGATCTGGTAACATTGATCGATTTGGCATTAACAGAAACAAAATTAGCTCGTGTGTCAGCACCGGCGTTCCGAAGTGCCCGACGGATAGTTGAATAATCAGTCACTGTTACCTGACCGGTTTGACCGCCATTGCCTAGACCGGAAACCTTAAGATCACTGTTGATAACGACCGGTTGCTGACGCTGATTCATCCAAGTAAAAGTCAAATGAACGGTTCGGCCGATGATCTGTCGATAATTCTTCGATCCTAGAAACTGTTCAGCTTGGGCTCGATCGATCAAGATCTCGCCATTACCGGGACGGTGACCATTTTTAACAGTATTTGCAGAGTAGGCTCTGGTCCAAGTCTGCAGTCTGTCGCCAGCGACCCTTTCATTATTACCGCTCATAGTCAAAGTGAATCGATTAAATTGATAGCCCGGCTGTACAGCATTAACATTTTTCAATCTGCGCAAATGCGAAAGCTCATTTTCTTCGATCAAAAGCGAAGAGGGATCCTGTGAAAACTGACTAAGCGAATTAGTAAATTCAGTCTGCGACATTTTTTTGCCGCTCGGATTTTTCATGACAGTTATCGATACCGGATTTATCAATGAACTGATCTGATCATTAATAAAAGCCGAAATACCATTTCCCAAACCGGAAAAAAGCAGAACAGCAAAAATACCGATCCCGGTACCGAGCATGATCAGGAAATTTCGCCAAAAATAGTACATCGTATGCTTATACGCGCTCTTATAAGCGGCCAAAACTCCTAATTTTTTAGAAACCAATCTCTTAGACTGATCATTTTCAGGTACCGGATATTTTTCTCGATTCGATACATCTTTGTCGATGACCCCATCAGACATGTGGACTATCCTAGTACCAAAACGCGCAACTTCTTCGGAATGAGTGACAGCGATGACCAATTTACCTGATTCGGCGATCGATTCCATTATTTCAAGGATCTCTTGCGTATTTTTGGAATCAAGCGCACCAGTGGGTTCATCAGCGATAATGATATCCGGATCAGAAGCTAAGGCTCGAGCGATGGCGACCCGCTGTTTTTGGCCGCCGGATAATTGGTTGGGATGCTTTTTGATGTGATCAGCTAAACCGACCTGTTCTAACAACTGCTCAGCCCGTTTGACTTTTTCGCCATGCGACAAAGTAGTCATCTCTAAGCTGATCAAAACATTATCCAAAACTGTTAAATGAGAAACAAGGTTAAAACTCTGGAAAATAAAACCGATCGTTTGTCGACGATAAGCATCCATTTGCTTTTCGTTATATTCTCTTGTAGAAGTACCGTTTAAAACAACGTCGCCGGTATAATTATGATCCAGACCGCCGATTATGTTCATCAAGGTCGATTTACCACCGCCGGATTCACCTAAAATACTGACAAATTCGCCCTTTTCAAATTTAAGGCTTATTCCCTTAAGAACTGGAAATTCCTGGCTCTTATTGAGAATATAGCTCTTATGAATATCCTTTAGCTCAAGATAAGGCATTTTCTTCTCCTTTTCGTATCAAATAGTACAGATCATCAAACGCGTGGCGGATCGAAACTGGTTCTATATGTGTTTCCAAGCTCTCAGCCGGGAAAACATTGTCGATCGTTGTTGAA
Source organism: Oenococcus alcoholitolerans (assembly GCF_051852995.1). Classification (GTDB taxonomy): domain Bacteria; phylum Bacillota; class Bacilli; order Lactobacillales; family Lactobacillaceae; genus Oenococcus; species Oenococcus alcoholitolerans. The sequence goes on along the minus strand of NZ_CP176042.1, from coordinate 86,501 downwards.
CGAAAAACAAGAATATAGATCGATGCAATTTCGCGGCTGTTTAATTTGTTCGATAATTCCCCAGACCTTTGTCCTTTTTCAATGTTTCGATTAAAAATATCAAAGATCAAATTATCAAATTTTTTAGAACGAGCATTTAAATCAGGAAATTTCTTGATCGCATGAATCCACAAAATAACCAGTTCAGAAAGTTTCTTTCCATGCATCGAAAGCAAACCGTCATAGGTGGAAGAAAATTCTTGGTAGAAACTTTTGAAATCTTGAAAATCCTTTTCAGAAAACTTTTTCACATCAAAAGCGCCTAACCGATCATAGGAATGATAAACTGCTTGGTAAAACAGGTCTTCTTTGCTCGAAAAATAATTATAAAGACCACCCTTTGAGACGTTAGCTGCTTTGACGATATCGGAGATCGACACACCGTCATATCCTCCAGACAGAAAAAGTCCCAACGCAGCTTCTAAAATTTTATCTTTTGTATTCATCGCATTTTAGATACCGACCGTTCGGTCTTCACAAAGTATATCACAGTCTTTTCGGCGGCGGACTTTTAAAAGCTTTAAAATCGACCTTATGATACAAGAACAAAAGAACCTTTTAGAGCTTATCAAAAAATACGTTTTTAACTTATCAAAAAATGATAAAACCGGTCACGGAAACCAGCATTTAAAAAGGGTCGCCGGTCTTGCGAAAATAATTTTAAAAGACTACCCGCAGGCTGATGATTTTCTAGTACTGGCAGCAGTTTACCTGCATGACAGTTATGACGACAAGCTTTATCAAGATCCGGCTGCTGCCAAACAAAAAACTGATGATTTTCTCAAAAAAATCGGTTTAGACGGACTATCGAAGCAGATCTTTTTTATCATCGATAATATGTCATGGTCCAAACAACGTTTCGGCCAAGCAAAAAAGCTAGATATAAATGGTCAGATCGTTCAAGATGCCGACCGGTTAGATGCCATTGGCGCAATCGCGGTCATTAGAGCATTCAAATACGGCAGTGCACACGACCAGGCAGATTACGATCCGAAAATAAAAGTTCGCGATCTGAAGAATAAACAAGAATATCGTAATGAAAATAAACAGACGACGATAAATCATTTTTACGAAAAACTTTTCACGATAAAAGATTTAATGAATACCGACAGCGCAAAAAAAATCGCCGCAAGACGCGACGAATTCATGCACTCATTTGTTAAAGAATATATCGATGAATATAATTTAAAAGCCTGATCAAGGAAGCGGGTAGCCGGCAGCTAGATAAAGATCATACCATTCTTGGTTAGTCAATTTTACTTTGTCGATGTTTGCTGCATCTTCGATACGGCTTGCCGTCATGCTTCCTAAAATTACTTGTATATTAGCAGGATGATAAGCGATCCAGGCACTGGCAACAGCATTTTTCCCAACTTGATATTTATCGGCCAGCTTGTCGAGTTCGGCATTAAGTTCAGGAAGTTGCGGATTATCAACGATCGCACCAGCAAAGAAGCCTGATTGAAAAGGAGACCAGGCTTGGATGGTCATATGGTGAAGCCTTGAATAAGCAAGAACATCAAAAGCTGTCACATGATTATCAAAGCTAGGACTTTTACTGATATTTAATTGAATGTTTTCTGCTATTAGATCAGCATGGCCTAAACCAAACTGCAGCTGGTTTACCTCCAATTTTTGGCTGACCGCTTGCTGGATCAGATCAACATCATAAGGACTAAAATTAGAAACACCAAAATGCAGGACTTTGCCCGAAGCCTCTAATTGAGAAAAGGCCTCAGCTACTTCTTCAGGCCGCATCAACGTATCAGGACGATGCAGCAAGAAGAAATCAAGATGATCAGTTTGCAGGCGCGAAAGTTCAGTTTCGACTGTCGATATCAAATGGCCTTTTGAAAAATCATATCGTTGGCCTTTGAGGCCGTCACCATCGATTTGGCCATCTTTTAAAATTATTCCGCCCTTGCTTTGAAGAAAAATCTTGTCTCGATCGATGCCAGTATCCTGCAAGGCTTGGCCAAAGATCATCGAAGAACGACCAGCACCATATATATCGGCACTGTCAAAAAAATTGATGCCGGCTTGGTAAGCAGCCGCGATCAAATCAGCTGCAGCTTTACGATCCAACCGATTTATCCGCATGACTCCTAAGGCTATCTGACTAGCTGAAACACCACTTTGTCCTATCCTTATTTTTTTCATACAGCCTCCTAAAATAAAAACCGAAGCTAATGCTCCGGTTTAATTTTACTATTCTGTGTAAACCCTTTCAAAGATTGAGGCCGTCAATTATCGCCGCGAGCGAATTTATTATGCATCAAATTAGAAACAGTAAAGAGTACCTCATTTAAGAGTTCCTCTGTCTCTTCTTTTATCCGATCGGTGATCTCTTGATTAGACCTAGTCAAAAAGTCAGTTAACTCCTTGCCTGCTAATCCAGCCGCGTCTTTATCCGTTGCAATGATAGCCGCGTGATCCTGGCTCAAAGTCCTTTCCTGATATTGTTCGATACTAGCGATAACTTCATGATAATGAGAATCAGCAAGTGCCGCGATCAAACGATTGATCCAATAAAAATTCTCGGAAGTAACACGGTTTGTAGTGTCTCTTAAGTAAGCCGGAGTATCTTCAATGTTAGTGTAGAAAGGAATCAGAGTATTAAAGGGCATCGAACCGAACGCGATCCATTGCAAAGCGCGATATCCTTCTGGACGGTCAGAGCGAAGCTGCAAAATCGATAATTCGCCGGTACGATTTATACCGATCGGACGAAACGCTTTTTTCTCTGCTTCAGTACCGGTCGTACCATACGGATCATAAACTGTATCTTGATAATGGCCAGACAGCAGGTACTTAATATCTTCGATAGTGATCTTCCTGAATGGTTTTTGAGCAAATGGAATCGTATCGCTCATCGGATCCTGTGAAACAGAAGGAGTCAAAAACTTCTGGATAAACCACGCACGCGGCGTATTGTAGTGATGATCATTATCGGCATGAGAGCCAAAGGTCAGCCGGCTGTTTATTTTTCCGTCGAAAGAAAGATCCAAATGATTATTTTTGATAAATTCTTCTAAATCATCTGAATATAGAAAATTATCATTATCGGAAAAATCAACTTCTTGAATACCTAGTTGGTTGGGCACAGTTACATATGAATCATCGGGGACGCGTTGCGCCAGCCAATGATGGCCGCCGATCGTCTCGATAAACCAAACTTCATCGGTATCAGAAAAAGCAATCCCATTTTTTTCATAAGTACCATATTTCTTGAGCAAAGAGCCTAAACGCAATACCCCTTCTCGTGCGGAATGAATATATGGCAAAACGATCGTCAACATATCTTCTTCGCCGATACCGCTTTGAACCAGCGGATCAGCTCCTAAGACGCGTTCATTACTGGTGATCGTTTCCGTAGCACTCATCGCCACGTTTTCAGCATTGATCCCTGCTTCGCCCCAAACGCCGTCGGTATTGATCGCATTAGGAACGGATGTATAACGCAGCGGTTGATCAGGCAGATCGATAACAATTTTAGATATTTTAGAAACATAGTGCCGCGGCTGCTGATCAGGTTTGACTACTATAAATTTTTTGGCTTCAAAGGTGCCGTTGCCAGAATCTTCCGTTCGAGCAACGATCGTTGAACCATCATAACTGGCTTTTTTGCCAACCAGGATCGTCGTGCAAGAAGAAAGTACTTTTTGAATGCTCATTATTAAACTCCCTTGAATTTTCCGTATGTACTAAAAAAGCTGCTAAGCAGCTAAAAAATTATTTAAAACCATATTTTTTGTTGAATTTGTCGACCGCACCATCAGCTTGGTTGATCTTTTGCTTTCCAGTGTAGAAGGGATGTGAATCTGACGAAATTTCAACACGTACCATTGGATACTTGTTGCCTTTATAATCAACTTCGCCTTGTCCTTTAGCTGTAGAGCCGGCTAAAAACTTTGCGCCAGTAGCTGTATCAACAAAGACAACATCGTGATAATCTGGATGAATATCTGCTCTCATGTTCTTTCTCCTTAACGCCCTTTGATTTTTAACCAAAGAGTCAGTAATAACCATAATATACTAACAAAAATTATTGATCTTTTCAAGAAGCAGTGGTCGGCATATTAGCATTTTCTACTTCTACATCAGCACCTAAACCATTTAATTTGTCCTGGATCTTCTCATAACCGCGCAGGATATGCTCAGCATGAGTAATCGTAGTCTGGCCATCGGCCATCAAACCAGCAACGACCAAAGCCGCACCAGCTCTTATTTCAGCCGCTTGAACCTCAGTACCGACCAAGCGCGGGGATGAATTTATCTGAATAACGCCGCCTTCTAAAGAAGATATATCGCCGCCCATTCGTCTAAGTTCGACTACATGGCGGATCCGCTGCGGATAAATAGTATCAATGATCGTCGAAAGGCCGTCTGCTTTCATCAACAAAGGACTGATCGGCTGCTGAAGATCAGTAGCGAAGCCGGGAAATGGGGCCGTGGTAATGGTGACCGGGCTAAGGCGGTGGGTAGCAGGAACAAATATTTCATCTTCAGATATACGCAGATGAACGCCCATTTCGATCAATTTAGAAGTAAAAGATTCCAAATGTTCTGGAATGACATTCTTTACAGTAACCCCATCCCCCATAGCAGCCGCAGCTGTGATATATGTCCCGGCTTCGATTCGGTCAGGAATTATCGTATGTGTAGCTGAAGATCTTAATATCGGTACACCGGAGATCCTGATCGTATCAGTACCGGCACCGCGAATATTAGCTCCCATGTTATTCAAAAAGGTGGCTAGATCAATAATTTCCGGTTCTCGGGCAACGTTTTCCAAAATGGTCAGACCCTTAGCCTTGACCGATGCCATTATCAAATTCATAGTGGCGCCGACAGATACTTTATCAAAAAATATCTCAGCACCGTGTAATCCTTCAGATCCAGTCGTGATATAGATCGTATCATTTTCTTCATGAACAGAAGCCCCTAAGGCCTTAAAACCCTTTATGTGCTGTTCGATCGGACGCGGACCGATATTATCTCCGCCCGGAAAAGTAACTATCGCTTCCCCGAAACGTCCTAAAAGCGCGCCCATAAAGTAATAAGATGCACGTAGGGATTTTATCGCATTTTTTGGTAAAGGAGCTTTGATGATCTTGGTAGGGTCGATTTCCAAAAAACCATCATGAAAATCAGAACTGACATTCATTGATTTCAAAATCAATTGGAGATTATAAACATCCAAGATGTCAGGAACCATATCGAAGCGAACCGGTGTGGAAGCAAGTATCGATGCCGGTATCAAAGCAACTGTTGAGTTTTTGGCGCCGCAAATAGTAACTTCGCCATGAAGTCTTTTGCCGCCCTTAATTAAAATCTTAGCCATTACTCTTAGATTTTATCTTATCTGGGATTTGTTTTCAGAACTCTTTTGCTTATTCCGCGATAATGCATGTGAAATAAATGACGCATAGAGGCCCTCAGGACGGTCCGGACGGCTGGAAAACTCTGGATGATATTGGCATGCAACAAAGAAATCATTTTTAGGATATTCGATTATTTCTACCAGCGAATGATCAGGCGAAGTCCCGGAAAAAACCATACCCGCTTCTTCAAACTGCTGACGATAGGCATTATTAAACTCATAGCGATGGCGATGACGCCTAGATATTTCTGAAACATTATCATAGGCTTCGGCAGTTTTGCTGCCGGCCTTTATTTCAGCTTTATAAGCACCAAGCCGCATCGTCCCGCCGATCTTTGTGATCTTTTTTTGTGAATCCATCAATCCAACGACCGGGTCTGGCGTGTCCGGATCCATTTCAGCTGAATTAGCTTTTTTCAAACCTAAGACATCACGAGCGAATTCAACCGATGCCATCTGCATACCAAGGCAAACGCCGAAAAAGGGGATGTCATTTTCTCGAGCAAATTTGATAGCCGAGATCATACCTTCCGTTCCTCTTTGACCAAAACCGCCAGGAACGATAATGCCGTCAAACTCAGATAATTTTTCACCGGCATTATCATTGGTTATTTCTTCAGAATTGATACTGTGAAGATCGATCCGCGAATCAACAGCATAGCCGGCATGTTTCAACGCTTCGTGAACAGAAATATAAGCATCAGGCAAATCAGTGTATTTACCGACCAAAGCTATTTTGATAGATTTTGAAAGGCGGCTGATCTTATCGACCAGCTTTTGCCAGTCGGTCAAGTCTGCTGCCGGATGATCGGCCAAACCGAGTTTTTCTAAAACGACCTGATCCATATTTTGTTTTTCCAAACTAAGAGGAACTGAGTAAAGTATTTTGGAATCGATCGATTGGATGATCGCATCAGTCGGAACATCAGTGAATTCAGAAAGCTTTTCTTTCATAGAAGCGGTGATCGGTTTTTCCGCACGGACAACGATCATGTCCGGCTGAATCCCCATACCGCGTAATTCATGTACAGAATGTTGAGTAGGCTTCGTCTTCAATTCGCCAGCCGCATGCAGGAACGGAACCAAAGAAACGTGGATATAAAAAGTGTTATTAGCGCCGACATCCTTTTTCATTTGACGTATAGCTTCGATAAAAGCCATTGATTCGATATCGCCGATCGTACCGCCGATCTCGGTAATGATGATGTCAGCGGATGATTCTGCCGCTCCTCTAACGATCTTGTCTTTGATCGCGTTAGTTACATGCGGAATGACCTGAACCGTTTTACCCATGTAATCGCCTGTACGCTCTCTTTCAATGACTTCTTGATAAATTTTTCCAGAAGTCACGTTCGAGTACTTATTGGTATTGATATCCATAAAACGTTCATAGTGGCCAAGATCCAAATCAGTCTCAACACCGTCATTGGTAACGAAGGTTTCGCCATGCTGATAAGGAGACATCGTCCCTGGATCGGGATTTAAATAAGGATCGAACTTCTGTACGGTCACCTTCAGCCCGCGTGATTTTAAAAGCCTGCCCAAACTGGCAGCCACGATACCTTTGCCCAAAGAACTAACGACTCCGCCGGTTACGAAGATATATTTTGTCTGCTTGATATTATTTGCCATAAAAATAAAAAAGCTCCTGACTTATTAGGTTAGGAGTTTCGCTCGACTATTAGAGCGCCCTAATTTACATTACAGGTATAAAAAGCACCCGTCAAGTAAAAATCAAAAATATTTAAATATAATCAGATATCCTGATCGCCATCGCTCAAATCATCAAGATCATTCTTGTCTTTAACAACATCGATACTTTTATCATTAGTCGATAGATCGATCTCATCTGCCGCTTCCGGAGTTGAATTATCATCAGAATCATCGTCTGAATCGTCATCAGAATCATCGGTGTCGATAACTTCATCATCATCGGCATCTTCGTTATCGTCGATATCGATAACATCAGCTTCGTTGTCACTCGTATGTTTCGCACGGCGGTGGCGCGGATGGCTGTCTTCTTCATCAAGGTCCTCATGGATAGACTCGTTGATAGAATCAATAGCGAACCATGACCGCAAAGCCCACTCGTTTTCGCCCATACTGATAAAAGAACCGTCAGCATTAAGATCGGTATAAAAACGCAGGATCCGATCATCATCGAACTTTTCTTGTCTAAATTTTTCTACTTCAGAAAGCAGATCAGAAAAAGATGTCTGCTTGCGGCGGTCATTTAAAATATCACGAGCGATCTCTATATCGCTCAATTCTTTAATTTGTTCTTCTGTATAATCGCTTGTATTCATTAATATTAATTCCTCTGCTACGAAATTGGTCTACTACGCTAGTCTATCGTACTAACCGATGGCGAGAAATGCAAGGATAAATCAAATTTTCCTGCCGATTTATCCGCTTGAAAGATTTCATATACTATTTTTATATCACCAGTTCCGTTTTTTTGTTGAAAAAGAACTTTTTCAGTTTTTACCGATAAAGGTATCGAACCATATTGATTTGCATAAACTGAATCGGCAGATTCAAGCGATTGATCATAAACGATGTGGGTAGAATTTTCGCCAAAATAAACGATACGTTGTTTGCTTGCTGCTACTTCTAAACGTACCAAACGCTTCTGTTCTTCGTATAAAACAGTCCAAGATCCGTCATCATTGACCAAAAGATCGCCTTTAGCCTGCTGATCGACCGTTTGTTTCTCACCCGCCTGATCGATTTTTGAACTTATTTCTATTTTAATAGGTATTTTTTTATCTTCTGCCATTATTAAAATTATACAGTTATTACACAATAGTCTAAAATTTAATTATGGTTGCTTTAAAAACACAAAAAGTATTTCGAGATCCGATCCTGGGATTCATTCATGTTGATGATTCAATAATTTTAGATTTGATAAATTCTCACGAAATGCAGCGTCTTAGAAGGATCAAACACCTAGGCGTCGCCAATCTCGTTTTTCACGGCGGTGAGCAATCCCGCTTTCAGCATTCTTTAGGAGTTTATGAAATATCAAGGCGAATGATATCGGCCCTAGATGATAATCAAGAACTTGCTAGCAGCAGTGCGCGCTGGGATCATAAAAACGATCTGCTTGTCCAAGCTGCCGCCTTGCTGCATGATGTTGGTCACGGTGCTTATTCGCACACTTTTGAACATTTGTTTAAGACCGTCCACGAACAGTTTACACAGAAAATAATCGTTGATCCATCGACTGAAGTCAATCGCATTTTGAGAGGTGTCTCAACTGATTTTCCAAAACAAGTTGCTGCGATAATAGCCAAAGATTACCCGGACAGCCGCGTAGTCCAAATGGTAAGTTCCCAGTTAGACGCCGACCGGATGGACTATCTTTTGCGCGATGCTTACTACACTGGTGCGGAGTACGGTCGATATGATATAGAAAGGATCTTAAGATTGATGCGCCCGGTCAAAGAGGGATTCGTTTTTGACATCTCCGGTGTACATTCGGTCGAAGACTATGTGATCTCCCGTTACCAGATGTATTTACAAGTATATTTTCATCCCGTATCCAGAGGCATGGAAGTTGTTTTGGAAAACCTGTTGACCAGAGCTCAAGAACTATATGACAAAAATAAAAATGACAAAATGTTCTTCGATCTGATCAAACCGATTTTTGAATATAAAAATAAGATCGATCTAAAAGATTATTTAGCATTAGATGATTCGGTTTTCAACACGGCTTTTAACATTTGGCAAGACTCTGATGACAAAATCTTAGCTGACTTGGCTAAACGTTTTCTTGACAGAAAACCGCTAAAATCGATCGTTTTAAACGAGGAGAGCGCTAAGGAAATACCTTATTTAAAAGAAAGGATCAAAAGCGCTGGTTTTGATAGCAAATACTACACAGGAGAGAACGATGCAACTGATTTACCGTACCAAAGCTACTCTCCTAAAACAGGACAAGATGGGATCAAATTCATTTATCCGGATGGAAGCCGTAAAGAATTATCAGAATTAAGTCCCTTGGTAGAAGCCATCAACGGCAAGGAATCGATCGATCGGCGGTTCTTTTTCCCCAAAGAGATCACCAATGATCCTCAGGTAGGAAAAATTTATTTAAAATACAAAAAAACCTACTAAATTAAAGTAGGCAAACTGTCAGAACATTCGTCCAACATACCAGTGAATCGCTACCGTAATGAGACCGATAACAACGTTTCTAACGATAGCGCTTTTTCGATCTGATTTTCCAAGAATAGCAGAAAGATTACCAGTAATCGCGACAGCGATCGCCGTAGCAACGATCGTGCCGACAAATTTTATTTGTTCCGGTAAAAAGAACATCGCTCCCAGTGGAAAGATACCCCCGCAAAAAGCACTGAATAGAGAACTGAAAGCAGCATCCCAAGGATTTACGTATTCGCCGATCCTCATCGTATATTTTGCATAAACGACCGAACCCAATTCTTTTTTTGCTATCAGCTCTTTAGCGATCTTAGTTGCAGTATCTTCGCTGACACCTTTATCGATATAACTTTTTTTAATAATATTGATCGAATAATTTTTGTCTTGATTGATATTCGCTTGTTCGCTGCCGACAACAGCACGTTCTGTTTCTCTTTGAGCTGAAACCGAGGCATATTCTCCAGCTGCCATTGAAAAAGCGCAAGCGAGCAGGTCTGCGAACCCGGCGATCAAAATCAAAAAATTATCTGTAGTCGCGGCAGCGGTCGAAAATAGAACACCAACAACCGTTAAAATACCATCATTAGAACCCAACACGCCGGCTCTAACTGAATTCATGCGCTGTTCAAGCGACTGTTTTTTCTTTTTAGTAACGACAGTTTTAGTCATCATCTTCCAAATAGACCTCCTATCAAATAAGTGGCCGTCATGGTAAACAATCCTGAAATAACATTTCTAACGATGCCGTTTTTAACATTAGCTTGTCCAATTCTAGCAGCAAAAAAGCCGGTTATAACTAAAGCGATCAAAACTCCGACATAAGTCGAAAATATTTTATAACTTTTTGGTACCAGTAAGATCGCTGCCATCGGCAAAGTAGCACCTAAAGGAAAACTAAAGAAGGAGGCTATTGCCGCGTGGTAGGGACTAACCTCATCGCCTATATCGAATCCGTGTTTTACTCTAACAGAGGTTTCGATCGGTTTATTTTTCATCATTTCCAAAGCTGCTTGATGTGAAAGATCGATTGATATTTGATCATTTTGCAAATCTTTTTCAACGATTTTTACTTGTCCTTCAAAATCGTCTTTATTTAACTTGCTTTCTACCTTGACAGCTGCTTTTTCTGCATCCCGTTGACCGTGAACTGACACATACTCTCCAGCAGCCATTGAAATCATGCCGGCAAGAGTTCCGGCAAAACCGGCAATAAAAATTGCCCAGTTGGAATTCGTTCGGTTAACTGTTGCAGCAAACACTCCAAGAACGATTCCAGCTACCGAGATTATGCCATCGTTAGCTCCCATGACCGAGGCACGAATTATATTTATCTTTTCCGTTAATGTCATAAAACCTCTTAATCTATTTACATAGAAAAAAGAGCCTAATAACAAACTTTTTCAAAAGTTTGCAAAGACCTCTTCTCCATTATTCTCCGTTAAATTATTAACGAATTATCAAAACTGAAATTGGTGAATACTGAGCCATATATGCAGCCTGACTGCCAAAGTGACGGGCAATACCCTTTTTGGCTTCAGAACCGATTATCAATAAATCAGGCTGGACTTGCGGAATAACATTTTTTACAATCGTCTCTCCAGCTTGTCCTTCGGCAACCACAGCATTTACTTTTTTAACACCGGCCTTTTCAGCCTTTTCCTTATAGCCAAGAACATGTTTGCGTAAATCTTCGATCTTGCCATGGACATAATCCTTGCTCAATGCCTGGTAAACGTTAAAATCTTCGTCTTCCAAGACTGAAACGATCGTAAGTTCAGCATCATCTTCTTTAGCACGGCTGATAGCATATTCAAAAGCTAAAATAGCGTCTGGCGAGTCATCAACACCGACTAAAATCTTCTTAAATTTAGAGTCCATTATTTAGCCTCCTCTAATTGCTTAGCAGCTAAACGCTTATCTCCACGATAAATATCATAGCAGACCCAAATCATCAAAATGACGATCAAAGCAATTATTATATAAGCAATCGTGTGGGCTAGATTTATTTGACTCGCTGAGGCATTGCTGCCCCAAAATGCAGCAATGTTATCAGGCATTCCAAGAAGGTTCAAGTAGGTCAATCCAATAACAGATATCCAACCAAGAATCTTTATCCAAAGACTGTTTTTGAAACGATTAGTCATTTCAGCCTTACTGTCAGTAAACATCAGCAGCGGCAGCATTGAAAATGGCAAAGCGAAGGCCAGAAAGACCTGAGAATTAGTCATCAAATCGTTCAACGCCTCATGCTGCTGAATAGCAGATTGGTTGCTAGTCATTGAAACACAGATCAAAACTGGAATAACAGAAATCAAACGGGTAACCAAACGACGCAGCCATAACGGCATCTGCATATGAATGAAACCTTCCATGATAACTTGACCAGTTAAAGTTCCGGTGATAGTCGAATTCTGACCTGATGCTAACAGAGCAACAGCGAACAATGTAGAAAGGATTCCGGTTCTTGCAACGCTGATCAAAATACCGTTACTCAAAGTAGAAGTATCAGATAAAGCGTGGAATAAACCAAAGAATGACGGATCTTTAACAGCACCGCTCTTAAAGACTGCGACACCCATGATAAGCAGCAATGCATTTACAAAGAAAGCAGCTGTTAATTGGATGTTAGAATCCCAAGCACTGAAACGAACAGTTTGTGCAACACTTTCTTCATCGTCATGGTCTATTTCTCGAGTTTGCGAAATAGCCGAATGGAGATAAAGGTTGTGCGGCATAACAGTCGCACCAATGATTCCCAGAGAACCAGTCAATGGTGTCATACCGGCAACATGCGGTGATGTTGCAACAGCGGCAGGACTTGGAAGCAATCCAATAAGAACACCGCCCCAATTAGGATTCGACAATGCGACCTGATAGACGAAAACAAAAAGAATAACAAGGATCAAAGCAACGACGATAGCTTCGATCTTTCTAAAACCGATCTTTGTCAGCAGCAATAGCAGCAGGACATCGAACACGGTAATAAAGACCGCGATAACAAGCGGTATATGGAACAGCAGATATAAGGCGATAGCAGCACCGATAACTTCAGCGATATCGGTCGCCATGATCGCTAACTCGGTCATGATCCAAAGGATGATCCCTAAAGTCCTGCTAGTCCGCGCACGAATCGCTTGTGCCAGATCCATCTGTGAAACGATACCTAATTTAGCCGCCATGTACTGAAGCAGCATCGCGATCAAACTAGAAATAAGGATGGTGGTCATCAATAGATATTGAAAGTTTTGACCGCCAGTAATAGAAGTTGCCCAGTTACCTGGATCCATATAACCAACAGCAACTAATGCTCCTGGTCCAGAATATGCAAAAAGCGTTTTGAAAAAGCCTTTGCCTTTGGGTACTTTAACAGTTCCGTTTATCTCCTCTAGTGAAGGACCGTTCGCATAGTGAATGAGACCTTTGCCAGAGCGGAACTTGCTTTGAGCGTTTTCACTCATAATCTAATACCTCTCTAATAAAGTTTTTTAATTTTAAGCGTACTCTCCCCCTAAACAGAAAGCACAACTTGTGAATTTATGAGGTTATCTCCTGTTTATCATATATGTCAACCCACTTGGATGTGAATAGCTGATAAATAAGAACTAACTCGATTTAACTATACACTAATAAAATATACTTTGTAAAAATGTAAGTGTTTACTATAGAAAAATAATTAAATTTGCGACTCATTATGTTTCTTTTTGCTGGTATCCAGCTGAATCGTAATATGGTCGATATGAAATTTTTTTCTCAAACCATTGGTCGCTCGATCAACTATATTCATACAATCATCAAAATCAGTAACTTCCAAATGGGCCGATAAAGCTGTGTCGGTCGTAGAAAGAGGCCAAATATGCATGTCATTGATCTTATCGACTTTCGGTAAGGACAAAAGGTAGCTTTCAACTTCTCTTTCTTCAATATCACGAGGAACAGCATTAGTAACCAACTCAAAGGACTCGCAAAAAACACTCCACGATTCAAACAAAATAAAAATTGAAGCCAGAATCGAAATTATTGGATCTATCCAGTACCAACCGGTAAAATAAATAATTATCGCTGCCACCAAAACCGACACGCTGACAAGTGTATCGCCAAAGAAATGCCAAAAATTAGCTCTTTCATTGAGATCAGCCTTGCTGCGCATCAAATAAGCAGTCAAACCATTGATCAAAATACCTAAAAAAGCAGTCCCGGCAACGATCCAACTAACCGTTTCAGTCTGATCATTTGTAAAAAGACGCATTAAAGATTCCCAAATAACGATCGCTAAACCAGCCGCAAGTATCAGTGAATTAACCGACGCAGAAAGGATGGTCGTGTTATAAAAACCATAAGTATGCCTTTTAGTAGGTTTTTTAGTCAAAAGAAAAACCGCCAGCATCGAGATGACTAAAGAAAGTACATCCCCGAGATTATGGACGGCATCAGCTATCAAAGCCATCGAATTAGCCAAAAAGCCGCAGAAGAATTCAAAGGCAATGAAAACAGTATTGATTATCGTTCCAATAACATTAGAACGATTTTGTAAATTAGAATTTAATTTTCTTTTCTCTTCCATACATCAAATATTAGCGCAACTAATTAACTTTAAGCTGAGAAAAGAAGTCAACAGCATTTGTAATTATTTGTTTGATAGGTGCACCAGTTTGGATACGTTCCATATTTACCGAAATCTGCGGTGTTCCGACTGGAGCATAATCGATCAAGCCGGCAAATGGATAAACTTTAAAACTAGTTCCAACGACCACAACAAGATCCGCTTTAGAAACGGTATCCACGGCTTCTTGAACATGTTGAGGCATTTCTTCATAAAAAGTTATGTCCGGACGCAGGATCGCATGATCGCTAGTACGATACATAGATTTCAAATAGTGTTCGACCGTATCCGGTTTGTGGTCAACAGGAGCATAGATACGATACAAAGATCCATGAAACTCGATCGTAGAAGGATCAAGCCGCGTATGCAAACCATCGACATTTTGTGTAATGACTTTTGCTTTTTCGGCGGCTGCAAATTGAGCCATGCGTTTATGGATAATGTTCGGCTCGGCCTTAGGAAAATACATGTTATCCAACATGAACTTATATTGACGCTTAGGTTCCTTTTCAAAACAAGTATGACTCAAAAGATACTCTGGTCTATCCAAGGCACTGTTAGTGTAAAGACCGCCTTTGCTGCGGTAATCAGGAATTCCCGAAGCTGTAGAAACACCAGCCCCCGTCATGAAAACGATCCTGTGAGAACGATCAAATAAATCTTGAATTTCCTGATCAATCATATTTTATTACCCCAAAAACTTTCTTAATCGCGCCTGCTTCTCAATGATCATGGTTTTAGTATCTGGATCAGACACTTTAACAAGATCTGAAGCTAAACGCCCGTGCTCTTCTTGCTGTTCAGTACTGTGATCAGTTTGGAATTGAAGGATCGCACGCAAATCATCAATATCTTCGATCGCTTCTTTCCAACCAGGATTATTCTCGCTCAAAGTTTTCAATGCGTCAAAATTGATCCAACCGGCCAGTTCGGTAAAATCTTTTTTCAAATTAGGATAATGTTTAACAAAAACACCTAATTCCTTAGCGTTCAAGCTGACCAAAGCACGGCCAAAACCGATAAATTCCGGCGGCAGACCAACAGAATAAAGACTGCCGGTAAAAGTAATAGCTCTTGGCATTTTATAACCATCAACTTGACGCGAATAAGCTAAAATACCAACATGCTGCCGACGATCACGTCTTTTTGGAAAAGCATCAAAGACAGGCTGCAGATCCTTGATAAGCTGGTCGATAGTATGGTGATAGTAATTAGCGGATTTTTCAGCAACATTGACCAGGATCTGCTTATCCTCATCACTAATATCAGCCGCCTGGCTTTTTTGCAGACCGGTCCTGAGATCGTTGATGGCTTTTTTTACCTCCGCAAGAGGATAATCATAACGAAAAGCAGATTGGATGGTAGCTGTTTTCAATCCGGGGAATTCTTCTAGATAACGTGTGATCCTTTTTGGCGAAAGGCCGCCGCGGAAAATCGTCGATCCAGTACCGGCTATTGGAAAGACAGGTATCTGCTCACGATCAGAAAATTCAGCTAATTTAGTTAAAGCGACCTTATTTCCGATAATAGAATTCATAAAACCGTTGCTTAAAGCAGAGTCTGAACCAGCCAAAAATACCCTTAAATATTCCGGGCGTTCGTGCAAATGTTCTTGGTGCATTTTCAAATAGTCATCAAGGATATCTGAAGCGTTCAACTGGCTTTGGAATCCTTCAAAAAGAGGGATCATTTGGATCAATGGATCATTTTTATAACCGTCAGTAAATTCCTCAGACTTAAATCTCGCTAGAGCAGAATATTTATCGGCCATCTTTTCCAGCTGAGCTGCACTTTTAGTCATTGGCAAAATAGCCTCGAACAAGGGACGCTGAGAAAAACCAAGGTCTTTGGCAAAATCTTCTGCTGAAAGAATGGTAGTCATTGCCTGCATCAAGCTATAGCCTTTTTCTTCCCAAATATTAGGAAAACGAAAGGTCAAAAATTTATCGGAACCCAAAGGGTTGTCTTTAAAATATTCATAATCTTCGGAGTAAAGTCGATCAATGACAGCAGCATCAGCGTGCTTGCCTTCCCAGTCCCACATATATTCGTCGGCATCTAGTTCAGAAAAGTTATTGAAAGCTTCGTCGATCTCGTTATAAGCAGATACAAAAGGATCATTATCTTGTTTAAAAAAAGGGACGCCAGCATTGTCTGGATGCTGAGTAGCCATTATGTTTGGGATTTTTCTCGAAATTTTTTCTGCCATTTTATCTATCTATTCCTTTGATCGTTTTTATGATTTCAGCTCAGAGAATCAAAATAATTGACTCCGATCGCTTCCCTTACTTCTTTCATGGTACTCTCAGCCACAGCATTTGCCTGTTGAGAACCATCTTTCAGCATCTGCAAAACAGCTGGTATATCTTCAGAAAAATCTTGGCGGCGTTGACGGATCGGTGTTAAAAATTTATCCAAAACATCGATCAGATAAGACTTCAACTTTACATCACCCAAACCGCCGCGCTGATAATGTTCTTTTAATTCTTCAACTTCCTTCTTATCCGGATCAAAGATATCCAAATAAGTAAAAACAACATTACCTTCTACATGACCGGGGTCAGAAACGCGCAAATGCTTTGGATCGGTATACATCTGGCGAACTTTTTCAACTAAAGTATCATGATCATCAGATAAATAGATAGCATTACCCAGAGATTTAGACATCTTAGCATTACCGTCTATCCCAGGTATCCTTCCTAATCCTTTCGGCGGGAAAACGCCCTGAGGTTCAACCAGTATATTTGTATGATAAGCACTATTAAAACTACGAACCAGCTCGCGTGCTTGTTCGAGCATCGGTTCTTGATCATCACCCACGGGAACCTTCTTAGCCTTGAAGATAGTTATATCGGCTGCTTGACTAACAGGATATGTAAAGAAACCAGCTGGTACTGACTCATTAAAGCCTTTTTGCTGAATCTCATTTTTAACAGTTGGATTTCTTTGTAAACGAGCTACAGTAACGAGATTCATATAGTATGATGTCAGTTCGAACAAACCCTTGATCTGTGATTGTACGAAAATGGTCGTTTTCTTTGGATCGATGCCGACTGCCAAATAATCAAGCGCAACCTCAGTCAAACTGCGGCGTATCTTTTCAGGATCACGAGCATTATCGGTGAAAGCCTGCGTATCAGCTATCATAACGAATGGTCTGTAATCACCAGAATTTTGCATTTCAACACGATTTTTAAAAGAGCCGACATAATGACCTAAATGCATCTTGCCGGTAGGACGATCTCCAGTTAAATATATTTCTTTTTCCATGAAATCAATTATAGATATTTTAAGCTTAAATACAGTCTAAAAACAAGGACCGAAAATAATTTTATAGATTTTAAAACTTGCAAAGACCCAAAAATACGCCAAGAAGAAACCGGCAGCAACATCACTTAAATAGTGGACCTGTAAATAAATACGGGAAAAAGCGACCACCAAGGAAAACAGAAGAAATGCGAGAATTATCGTTTTTTTCCATTTAAGATTTACGGTCTCAAGTAAAATCACCAACAGGAATAAAACGATAAAAACATCAGTTGAATGCCCAGAGGGAAAGGAGAAACTATTTTTTAAAAAACTATGTTCCGGCCGCTGCCGTTTAATCAATTCCTTTATAAATATCCAAACAAAATTACCGCTAAAAATAGTCAAAATAAAAAAGAAAAATCGTTTCTCTGAAATCGCTGCGCGGCAATAAAAATAAACTGTTAATAAAGAGATGAACAAAATCATCAGCACCGGTCTGCCTGCAAAACTAAAAAAAGACAGCAGATCGATCATCAGGTAATTTTGTCTTAAAAAAAAGAAATCAGAGACATTTTTGTCAAAAGATATCAGAAAAGGGCACTTAAAAATAACCAGCAATGAAAGACAGCAAAAAATAAAAAGAGATAGAAATAGTGAGATAAAGGCTAACTGTTTAGTTGACGGACTGGTTTTAAAAAAATTTGTCATTTGATTCTAAGTTTGCGCTTTAATTTATCAAAAGAAAGATTTGGTTGGAAAATCATCCAATAATTGAATGCGATGATTATAAATCCCCAAACGACCCACCAAACATTGCCGGAAACGTTATTACCAAAACTAGAACTCTGCCAAGAAGGAAAGACAAGGCGAATAAGGACTGGTATCCAAAAAATCCAAACACTGAGGAAAAATACAAAAGCAAAGAAAGCTTTTCTGATTTTCCAAGACCTCACGAAATTATTATCGCTTTCAATGGAGTATGAGCGATAAATACGAAGCGCCAAAGCAATAATGATAATCGATAACACTAGCGGCGCAAGGTATCCAAAAAAGTTTTGGTCAAAAAATTCATTTATATTTTTTAAAAATTTCCAATTGAAGTGAAGGTTCAATCTCAAAAAGTTGTTAAAGAAATCAAAAATAGCACCAGTAGAAAACAAGAACAAAATCGTAGCAATAAAAGCCGCAAAAGAGGCATATATTTTGCCAAAAATAGAGCCGAAGAAGGAATCTATCAAAAATTCAAACGCAAATAAAAGCAAAGACGAGAAAAACATTTCTAAAATGACTGAAAAATAATACAAAGGACTGAAATCCAAAAATTTCGCAGGAATGAACATTATTTTTGCAAAATAAGCCAAAAGCAAGGAAAAAATAGTCGCTAATGATGGCACGAAAAATAACCAAAAACCTTTTGTAAAGGCAATGTAACTGCCATTCTTTAGCTGCTTGAGCATATAAGCATTGATCCCTCTGCTTTGGTCGATCAAAAAAGTTATTGCTGTAAACAGGATCAGGCCCAAAAAAGCACCAATACCCAAAGATTGCGGGAATTTAAAAGCTGTTAAGTAAGTTTTTTGCGATCCAAAAGGCTGCCCTTGATATTTTGGATCGATTCGGTTTGTTGGTAATAGGACTTGGCGCAAAAATAAATTATAACTGTTTCGAGAAGCAGGGACATTAGGGTCCAATTCAAACCGATTAGGATGGGCAACGTCGAAAAACAAAACCTTTTTTCGATACTCAGAAAATGTTTCAGGAAGTATTTTTATAGAACGCTTGTAAAAATTATATTTGTGAATTTTACTGCCGCTCATTGTAAAATTTCCCTCGAGAGTTTTTTGATCTATCAGCGAAATATAAAGAAGCAGTCTGTCGCTGTCAGTCAATGATCCACGGGAAATATTCGTATCATCAGCATCGTCAGAACTGTTGCCGGAAATGATCGGGCCCTCTTGAAAAGGTGCTTTGCCGTTCCAGCGGTCAACGATTTTTAAAGAATCATTGATATTATCGTTACGAGCAGCAAAATCCTTTATACGATAATAATCATGAGCAGAAAAACGATTATCAAAATTGTATTTTACTTGATGCCACGTAGTCGCATTAATAAACAAATAAATAAACGATAGTAAAGAAACGATGATGACCGCAAACCAGATCCATATCTTTCTCAATTGATAATAAAGTTTTAGAGATTTGATCATTGTTCTTTTTCTTTCCCTCTTTTTATAGTTGAATGTATGCGATAATCCTCTTCAAAAGTCGCACGGAAAATGTCATCCGAAGTAACTTGCAGCTCTTCAATATATTTAACTGGTAGGTCCTTTATTTTCGCAGCCATACTATCGTCGTAATTTTTAAATAAAACCACATACAGATGACCTCTTTTCTCCAAAATGTGTCCCTCTTTGGTTACCAGCTCAGGAATTTCTCCTTCAATTACCATTTGCATCTTAGCTACTTTAGCTGTCGAGATCTCATCTCCTGGCAAATAATCTTTGTAAATACGCCCATCTTTGATCATTAAAATACGGTCAGCTAATAAATCCAATTCGGAAAGATTATGGGAAGCGATAATGATTGAAGCTTGGTTACTAGAAACCGCACTGATCAACATCTGTTTGACCTTGTCTTTTATCAATAGGTCGAGACCGTCGAGCGGTTCATCAAGAAGAATATATTTTGCCTTGCTGGTTACAGCAGCGATCACTAAAACCAAGGCCTTTTGGCCCTTGGACAAAGCGGAAAGTTTTTTACCGACCGGCAATTCATTAGCTCCTATGAGACTGAGAAACCATTCTGAATCAAAATAGGGGTAACTTACTGCAAAAATTTTTGCTAACTGTTTAGCTGAAAACCCGCCGGTAAAATTCCCAGGGGCATCAAGATAAAAAATACTTTCCTTAACATTTTTATTATCGTCTATCTCTATTTTTCCATGTTCCGGCAAATATTCGCCAGATATAAGACGAAAAAGAGTCGTTTTACCGGCTCCATTTCTGCCAACCAAACCAACTATCGAACCTAAACCGACCGAAAAAGACAAATCGTTGATTATTGTCGTCCCAGTCAAATCTTTTTTTAAATTATTGATTTTCAGCATCATCATTACCTAATTTTCCATTTAAGAATTCTTTGATAGTTTTTTTATCAACGCCTATTTGAATCAAATCGGACAAGGTATGAGAAAGCTGATCAAAAAGCTGACGCCGATTGTTTTCCTTAAAACGATCAACATTGCCAGTAACAAAAGTTCCCTTGCCTGCCGCGGTTTTTATCACATCCTCAGCCTCTAATTCTTTATAGGCTTTGGCAACGGTGTTTGGATTTATCCTTTCCTGGAGAGCCATTTCACGTACAGATGGTAATTGGTCATTAGCTGATAAAATCCCGTTAGCAACTTCAGATTTGATTCGATCAACTAGTTGTAAATAGATCGGTTTGTTTTTTTTGATAGGCATTTTTAAAGATTTCGCCGACTGAATACCAAACCAGCTATTGCCAAAAACAAGAAGATCCAAACCAAAGTTGCTGACAAAGATTGTGCAACAGTTAAATGATAAAAGGCGATTCGACTGTCAAAGACCTGTTGCCCAAAAGCTATATTAGTATTAAAGGGATTCCAGCTTATAAGATGAAAATTTTTATAAAACAGCGACATAGATAATCCGTTGATAATATTTCCCGCCAAATAAACTATGAACGCAGATGCGATAGCGATCGAATTAGATTTCAAAAAACTTGAAATCATCAAGGCGATCGAACCGACAAAAGCGATCGATACCATACCTGCCAAAAAGTTATGCCAAAGAAAGGTCCACTCAGAATACTTAACAGTAGAAAAAATATAGCTTCCTGTTTTTGAAGTTACTACCTGATACAAAAAGTGTTGGTTTCCAGCAACCAGCAGCCACCATAGCAAATAACTGATCACCGCAATAACATAGAAAAAAATGTAATCAAATACCAGCTTGAAAACTTTAGCCATAAATATAGCTATGCGGGAATTACCGCGAGCAGCGATCACTTTGATCGTATCAAATTGAAATTCTTCTGAAAGGATAGAACTAAATAACACGATCAAAAAAATAGAAACAAAGGCGATGTAATAACCGTGATGGGAAACATAATCAAGTTCATGTGTTTTACTGTCCGTAAGTCTGTAAATAACAGCAGTTGCGAGCGGAACCAAGAAAATGATAGCTGTATACACCCAATAAGAAAGTCTATGGAATGATTTAAAAAACTCCTGCTTTATCGATTGCCTCATGCTTCGCCTCCTTTGATCATTTCAATGAACGAATCTTCCAAACTTTGCTGTTCCTCTTTGATCGATAATATTTCTATCTTATTCATGACTAACTGTTGAAGCATTTTATTCAAGGTATTCTCCTTATTATCAATGAATACCTCAACGCTTTGCTGGATGGTCGGCTTAAAACCGATCAGCGCTAATATATCAGCTGCTTTTTTGTCATCAGACGTTTTAACAGCGACCTGTCTTTTATCAGAACCGGCCCGCTGCTGTTCAAAAAATTGATCCTTAGTACCGTTAAAAAGAATGTGTCCATGATTGACCACGACCAGATCATCGGCAATCAATTCAAGTTCGCTTAATATATGAGAACTTATCAAAACAGAAATACCATGATCAGCCAGGCTAGTCAGTAAAGAACGCATAGCATGTACCGACTCAGGATCCAAGCCATTCATCGGTTCGTCTAAAATAACCAGCTCCGGATTATTCAAAAGCGCGATCGCGACCCCTAGACGCTGTTTCATTCCCAAAGAGTATTTTTTTGCTTTTTTGTGAGCAAATTGCGTGATGCCGGTCCTATCAAGGATACGACCCAGATCTGCATATTCCATCCTAGTTTTATCAGCATACAATTTTAAATTATTAAAGCCGGACATAAACGGATAGATCCCTGGTGTTTCTATCAAAGAACCGACCTTTTTTAGCGGCAAAGTATTATTCTTGCTGACTTTTTTACCGGAGATTTTTATTGAACCTTGATAATCAGTCAATCCAGCAATCGATTTCATGATAGTCGTTTTTCCTGCTCCATTAGGTCCTATCAAACCGACTATCCTTCCGCGATTTATATTAAATGAAAGGTCAAATAAAACTTGGCTATTACCGAAACTTTTGTTGACGCCTTCAAGATTGACCAGCGGTGCACTATCTTTGGCCATTTTCCCTCCTTGATCTATTATGCGTACTATAATACACAGTACAGATAGAAAATGCAAGAAATACATTTTTAACCAAAAATAAGTTATTAAGAATGTTATAAAAGTTGACACCTAATTTCTTTAAAATTATATTTCATGATAGTCTGATTTCTGGGATGCATAACTTAATCAATAAATTTTCAATTATTTTCTTATCTATTTTATTAGCTATACCAGTCTTCACGATCGCTGCTTCAGCAAAAAAACGCATTACAATATAACCACCGATGTTACCTACCCTCCCTTTGAGTTTCAAAAACAAAACGGACAATACACCGGGATCGATGTTGAAATCATCAGAACGATCGCCAAAAGAGAAAATTTCTCGCTTGATCTAAAACCCATATCTTTTAACTCGGGAGCCCAGATGGTGCTTTCCGGACAAATGGATGGCATTATCGCCGGGATGAGTATTACTCCAGAAAGAAAACGAGTCTACGACTTCAGTAGACCCTATTATCGAACCGGTGTCGTCTGGGCTGTTTCAAAGAAATCAAACATTACCAAACTGTCGCAGCTCAGAGGAAAAACTGTTGCACTTAAAACCGGAACTGCTTCTGCTGACTATGGAAAAAGTTTACAAAAGAAGTACGGCTTTAAAATAACTTATTTCAATGACTCTAACACCATGTACAACGATGTTGTCGTCGGTAATTCAGATGCGGCTTTTGAAGATCTGCCGGTAATGCAGTACGCTATTAAAAATGGTCTTGAATTAAAAATTCCAAAACAAAAAGTAGCTAACGCCGGCTGGTATGGATTTGCAGTTAGAAAAGGACGCAATAAAGCATTGCTGGCATCTTTCAACCGCGGTCTTGATTCGATTCAAAAAGATGGTACTTATGATCGTATAATCAAGAAATACTTGGGTCAAAGTCAAAGACACTATTCCGGCAATTCGGCTAGCGATTCTGGTTCCAGCAGCATGTGGCAATTATTAAAAGCCAATTTCCCGAGTTTTGTAAACGGGATAATCGAAACTTTAGAGTTAACAGTTGTTGGTATCATTCTTGCATCTATTTGGGGAATAGTCCTAGGAGTTATGGGGGTTGCCGAATCAAGGTTCTTTAGAGGTATATCTACATTTATAATTTATATTTTTAGAGGGCTGCCTTTACTAGTACTGGCTTTCTTCATTTATATCGGAATGCCCCATGTTCTTGACGCAAAAATTCCAGCTTTTGTGGCTGGAATAGTAACTTTGACCTTGAACGAAGGAGCCTATACAGCTGCATTTGTTAAAGGAGGTTTTCAAGCTGTCGACAAGGGACAGATGGAGGCCGCCAGGTCAAATGGATTGAGTTATTGGCAAAGTATGCATCACATAGTGATGCCGCAAGGAATCAGGATAATGGTTCCCAGCTTCATTAACCAATTCATCATAACTTTAAAAGATACTTCTATTCTTCAAGCGATCGGTTTGGTCGAACTGACCCAAACCGGTAACTTGATCGTCGCTAGGACTCAGCAAGGATTCCAAATTTGGGCAATCGTAGCTGCAATTTATCTGATAATGATCACATTGCTGACTTGGTTGTCTAATTGGGTACAACATAAAATCAAAGCATAATAAAAAATCAGCAAAAGCTGATTTTTTTTATTAATATTAAAATTTTCGACCAGGATTTAAAATACCATTAGGATCAAATACTGCTTTGATCTTTTTTTGAAGTTGAACTAAATTTTTACCTAACTGCGGCAGTACCCAAGCTTTTTTTATTTCGCCGACCCCATGTTCCGCAGATATGGTGCCGTTAAGTGATTGAACGAACGAAAAAATCCTTTCATTTGCCTCCAAAACATCCCGAGGTATAACTCCCGAATTTTTTTCGATCGCAATATTTGGGTGAAAATTACCATCACCAGCATGTCCTCCTAAAAAGGCTTTGACTTTGCTTTTAAATGATAGCTTTTCGATAAAATCAGCTAATTCAGGCAGCTTAGACAATGGAACAGCAACATCTTCAACGATCAAACGACCGTATGCTGCCTCAGCCTGATAATAGTCTTGACGTATTTTAATTATTTTTTCAGCGTAGTCAGCATCATCGGTAACTGATACTTGGATCGATTTAGAATCATTTAAAATTTTTTCAAAGCTTCTAAAGCGCCGCTTGGAGCAGCATCAAGCTGGAATATCAATAAAGCCTTGGCACCGTCTTTAGCTAGATGTACACCTTCATAATTATCCAGTGCTTCAATAGACGTGTCATTTAAAGCCTCAAGCATCGACGGATCAAGCCCGCTTGCTGAAATCTTTTGTACGGCAGCGCTAAGATCCGTCATACTGGCAAAAGTAGCAAGCCCTGTCACTGATTTGCCAAATGGGATCGGCAGCAGTTTGACAGTCGCTGAAACAACTATCGCTAAAGTACCTTCTGAGCCGATGATCAAATCGGTAATATCATAACCGACATTATCTTTAAAAGTTTTGCTTCCAACACTCAAAAGACTTCCATCCGCTAGAACCAAATCTAGGCCAATAACAGACTGCTTCGTTGTCCCATATTTCAAAGAACTCATACCGCCTGCATTAGTGGCGATATTGCCTCCTATCGAACTTATCGGTTTGGAGCCAGGGTCAGGAGCAAAGAAATATCCCTGTTTTCTAACCTCAGCATCCAAATCACCATTCAAAACACCAGCTTGAACGATCGCGTACTGATTTGGAATATTTACCTCTAATATTTTATTGAGTCCTGATAGATCCAAAACTATCCCATTATCGATGCCTGCAGAACTATTTACTATCGAAGTACCGGCTCCGCGGACAGTAAGCGGTATTTTATGTTCATTAGCAAATTTAGTTGTTGCCTGAACATCAGCAACACTTTTAGCCTTGACTACCAATGAGGGCAAATAACCAGACGAAACTTCTTGTGTGTATTCGTCCTTTCCATAAACTAATAATTCTTTTTTATCCCTTAAGATCTCTCCGTCGGGAATCTTTAAATCGGAAACCTTTTCTGTCATTTTTACCCTCCAAATTTACGATCTGTCAAAGTAAACGGCTAATCTATCGCCGATAAACTGAATCAGCTGAACAATGATGATCAAAATTATTATCACGCTGATAAGAACACCGGTTTCGTAACGATTGTAGCCGAATTGGATCGCTAAATTACCAATACCGCCGGCTCCGATCGTACCGACCATTGCCGAATAACCAATCAAACTAATAACAGTTAACACGACTCCACGGATCAGAGACGGCAGTGCTTCCGGAAAAATAACTTCTTGAAAGATAAGCCAAAAGTTTGCACCAGTTGATAAAGCCGCTTCAATAACTCCTTGATCTATCTCAGAAAAAGAACTTTCGGCTATCCTAGCAAAAAAAGGCACAGCCGCGACCGACAACGAAACTGCTCCGCCAAGCGGCGTATAAGGATCACCGGCAAGGATTCTAGCTAAGGGTATTAAGACGACCATTAAAATTAAAAAGGGCAATGATCGAATAGCGTTTACCACAAAACCCAGGATCGAATTCAAAGTATTATTAGGTGAAAAAAGATCATTGGAAAAATAATAAAGCAATAATCCAATGATGGTACCAAAAATTACGCCAATTATGCCGGAAATAGTTACCATTTCAAAAGTTTCCCAAAGAGCCTGACCGAGATTCTGTTCCAAAATCGTGATCGTTTCATTCATGACCGAACCTCCTGAACAGAATAAACGCGGTTTTTCAGTTGTTCGATAGTTGACTCGATATCATTTGGGTTACCGGAAACCAAAACCGTGAGAATACCGATAGCCTTCAAACCAATAAATTCTATTCGCCCTTGAAGTACGCTGATCGAAGTATTATTCTTACCTGCTACATCGGTTATGATAGGATCTAAAGAACCATCGTCTTGGTATTTCAAACTAAGTACTTTTCCACTTGAATCTTTCAATCTTTTCTTAACTTGTTCCGGTAAATCATTTTTAAGAAAACGGCTGACAAGTCTTTTTGCCATATTCGATTTTGGTTTTGCAAATAGATCATAAATAGAAGTTTTCTCGACGACCTGACCATTTTCCATTACTGCAACCCGATCGAAAAGATCTTTGGCAACTTCTAATTGATGAGTAATAAACACGATCGTTATTTTTAACCGCTGATTGATCATCTTTAAAATATTAATTATTTCTTCAGATGTTTCTAGATCCAAAGCACTCGTCGCCTCATCGCACAAAAGAATATCCGGATCATTAGCAAGCGCCCGAGCAATGCCGACCCTTTGTCTTTGACCGCCTGATAATTGTGATGGGTAACTTTTTTTAAATGTACGCAAACCCACTAAATCAAGTAATTGATCAATTTTTTCATTTTGATCTTTTTCCGGAAATCCAGCCGCATCTAAAGCAAAGGCAATATTTTGGTAGATATTTCGATTACTTATAAGGTTAAAATTTTGGAAAATAAAACCGATTTTTTTCCTAATAGCAGCTAAAGACCTCCGATCGATTTTAGTTATATCAACATCGTTGACTCTTACGATTCCCGAACTAGGAAGCTGGAGTCTATTTATGGTCCTGATCAAAGTTGACTTCCCGGCGCCTGATAGGCCGACTATTCCAAAAATTTCACCTTTCTCGATATTCAAAGAAACATCATTAACAGCTCTTACAGATTTACCCTTTTGCCTGAAATCAACAGAAACATTTTTTAATTCTATTTGACTCATCTAAAAAATCACCTCCAGGAATTTGGCTTTGCAAAATCTTTGAATTGCGAATCTGCGATTCTTTGACGAAAATCATTACTGTTAAGAACCTGCCGGACAGCTTTTGCAAAAGCTGAATTCTTTTGATCGGTTTTTACAACAAACACATTTTTATAAGACTCCTGTAATTTTTCCAAGGCTAAGGCTGAACTGGGTCTTATCTTGGCATTCCAAGCAAAATTACCCGGGATCAAAGCTAAATCAACATTGCTTCTAGACTGTGGCAGCTGAGCAGCATCAAGAGTTTTAAAAACTAAGCGGTGAGGATTAGCGGCAATATCAGAAATGCTGGCAGTTGCGGCATTTATATTATTTTTCAAAGTTATCAAATGATTAGCAGCCAATAATTGCAATGATCTTGCTAAGTTTGACGGATCATTAGCTAGCGACACTGTTGCGCCATCATGCAGAGCATTTAAAGACTTGATCCTATTGGAATAAATACCCATACCAAGGGTCGGAACGGTTCCCATAGCAGTTAATTTAAGATGATTTTGTTGCGAAAAAGTTTGTAAATAGACTCTGTGCTGAAAGAGATTAGCATTTATTTCACCGCTATTCAGTGCCTTATTAGGCTGGATATAATCGTTAAATTCTGTTATCCGCACTTGATAGCCGTGTCTCTTTAGCAAGGGTCCAATAATATTTTTAGCCATATCTCCATAGGGACCTGGTGCGACTCCGACCCTGATCGTTTTCAAATTTCCGTTAGCATGATTGCTTGATCTAGAAGCACCGATGCCTATCGAAAAAACTAAAACCAAGAGTATTACAACGACCCCTATGCTTAAAAACCATTTAGTATTTCTTTTCATTTTCTTTCCTTTCCAAGAAGACAAAAAAATCCTTTATCAAATTGATAAAGGACGACATTTGCCGTGGTACCACCTTAATTAATACAAAAAAGTATCCACTCATAACTGCGATAACGGACAGACCGAGACTGGCTTGCTAAAAGCTCACCAGACCATTTGATAAAAAGACCATATTCTTCTTTGACTTTCGACTGCCTTTCAGCCTTATAACAGTTCTCTTTGACCAAATCAAAGAATACTCATCTTTTTTATTTTTCAATTGTAAAGAATTATGAGTTTAATTATTAATTTTGTCAACATTTTTTAAAAACTAATTCATTGTAACGACCATAATAAATAATATCTATGTAATTTCCGAAAACCGTTTATTGTATTTACTAGTAATGATTCTAGTAACGTTACTAGTAACAGTATCGGCATCTAAACATGTTTTTATATAAAATCAATTATTCCAGCAATCGAACGATCCCAAAATGACCACTCATGTTTTTCATTCGGATATGTATTAAAAACGATATTAAAACCAGCCTTTCTAGCCTGTTCATAAAAACTTCTGCACCTATGCACAAAATGATCTTTCCGACCGCATTCGATATCTATAAAAGGTTTATCAAGACCGGTACCAGGTTTTTTAATCAGATTAAAAAGATTGTTATCCGAATTCTTAAAAGTTTTTTTATCTTTGAATAGAGCAGAAAACCAAGCTTCTCGGCTGCTGTCTTCTTGCCAGCTTTCAAGAAGATCAGTGTTGGGCGATAGAGCGAAACAAGCTGAGAATTTATCCGGAAAAGTCAAAACTATTTTCAAAGCACCATAGCCACCCATTGATACACCAGCAACAAAGGTATTTTTCCTGGCTGTGTTTAAATGAAATACATCTTTCATTTGTTCTAAGATTTCAAAAGCAACAAAGTCAAAATAGGCACTTTTAGCAAAATTTTGATAATAGCTAAGATCGACCCGCGGCATCACGACGACCAAAGACTTATTTTCTAGATACTTATCCAGCAGGGTGTTTCGTTCCCAGGAATTTTCATCATCGCCCATACCGTGCAGCAGAATCAAAATTTTAGTTGAATCGCTGATCAGGTCAGGCAAAATCATCTTGAAGGTCGTAGACATGTTTAAACTTTTACTAAAAAAATTAAAAGTTAGATTTTTCATATTCATTCCTTAGAGGTAGATGCTCTTTCCAAAAATTCAGTATTGATAATTTTGTCGGACACTTTTCCCCCGTTGATCATTTCAAGCAAAGATTCTGCGGCCACTTGTCCCCAATGATGTTTGGAATAATTGATCGAAGACAGCGATGGCACCAAATAAGAACTTATTTCATCATTATCAAAGCCAACGATATTGAATTCGCTCAGATCAACATGATTCTGTTTAAAAATATCATATATGCCGATAGCCATTTCATCATTAAAACTAAAAATGCTCGCCTGCTTGAATCCATTTTTTAAAATCTCTTGTGCAACACTTTTACCGCCGTCGATCGTAAAATCACTTTTAAAGATCCGATAATTTAAAATATTATGATGTGCGAGTCTTTCAAGCGAAAATTGTAATCGCTGTTGTGAATCAAAAGAATCGGATGGCCCCGTCACCAAAATGATCGTCTGTTTTTTAAAAATGGATAAACGATCGATAGCCGAATATGAACCTTTTTTGTTGTCAACCAAAACATGGCTGACTAAACCTTTGCTGGCGCCAGCACGGAGCAAAACGATTCTTCTGCCTTGCATAGCGTATTTTTCGATATCATCATCAGGGAAACGCGGATCGATAATTATCGCACCATCAACTAATTTTTGCGGCAAAAAAAGGCGCGCTTTTTTCCCGCCGGAACATATTATCGTCTCATACCCAAACTCTTTTAACTTTTTAGAAATGCCATCAATGATATGACTATAAAAGTAACCGCCAAAATCAGATACATAAACGCCGATGATATTAGTTTTTTGTTTTTTTAAAGTTTGACCGGCTAAATTAGGTGTGTAATTAAGATCATCAGCAATTTTTATGACTCGATCGCGAGTTTTTTTAGAAACCTTATCGCTGCCGTTCAATGCATATGAAACTGTTGAAATAGACACTTTTGCTCTTTTTGCGATCTCGCGAATTCCAGCCATCTTAAATCAAACCCCTTAAAAAATACTTTATTTCTCAGACTGTACCACAAAACCTTGGAGGATATATTTCTGGAAAATAACAAAAATAATGATTATCGGAATGACCATAAATGAAGAACCGGCCATTTGAACACCATAATCAGAAGTATGCTGCCCTTGAAGCAATTGCAGCCCTACCGATAAAGTATAATATTTTTGATTATTAGCTATGATCAATGGCCAAAGAAAAGAGTTCCATCCGCCAATAAAAGTCAAGATACCCTGAACTGCAAAAATCGGTTTTGAGATAGGCATGATAATATGCCAGAATATATACCATTCACCAGCACCCTCGATCCGTGCCGCTTCCAAGATCGAATCAGAAATATTAGCCATAAACTGGCGAAACAAAAATATCGAAAAAGCTCCGACCAAACCGGGAAGCAAAATACCCAACAAAGTATTAGTTAACCCCGCCTGGTTAAGAATCAAATAAACAGGTATCATCGTTACTTGCCCAGGTATCATCATCGTTGCCATGACTAATCCGAAAAGAAACTTTTTCCCGGCAAAATTAAACTTGGAAAAACCATAACCAGCAATTGCATTTAAAAACAAACCGAAAAAAGACGCTGCTGTTATTATTAAGGTATTTTTCAAGTAAACACCGAAGTTACCACTAACGAAAAGTTCCTGGTAATTAGAAAGTGTCCATTGACGCGGCCAAAAATTTTGTGTCGCTTGAGATATCTCAGCATTAGTTTTAAAAGAAGAAAGAAACATCCACAAGAAAGGAAGGATCGTAATCAAACCCCAAAAGGCCAAAATCGAGGCTGTGACCGTTTTATTTCTCTTCTCTAGGAATCGACGGCTTTCCAAACGATTAACTGTTTGCATATTCATTCTCCCCTCTGCTTTCGCTGGATCCTAAATTGAATCGAAGTAGCTAGAATTATCGCCACGAACATCACAAATGACGCAGCGGCAGCGAAACCAAAATTAGAATTCTGAAAACCATTTTGATAAACATACAAAGCTACGGAGTTAGTACTGTTCAGAGGACCGCCCTTGGTCATAACAAAAGGCTCATCGAAAAACTGGAACCAACCGATCAAGGTCGTGACCGAAACAAAGAATATAGAAAACTGCATTGAAGGAAGTGTGATGTGACGTATTTGTTCCCATTTATTAGCGCCATCAAGTTCAGCCGCTTCATAAAGAGATTCGGGAATTCCTTGAAGCGCTGCTAAGAAAATCAGCATATTAAGACCAACAGCTTTCCAAATCGCTAGAAAAATAAGAGATATTTTGGCCGTAGCCGGATCATAGATCCATTGCAATCCCGGTAAACCAATAGACCTTAAAATATTATTCAAAAGTCCATTATTAGGGTTATACATATAGGTCCAAACGACAGCCACAGCGACCGTATTCGTGATAGAGGGTGTGTAAAATATCAAGCGCATCAATTTGAAGAATCTATTTTTTCCATAATTGATCAGCAAAGCGGCTGTCAAAGATAATATGACTACCAAAGGAACCCCGATAACAACATAGTAAACAGTATTGCCAACTGATTGTAAGAAATCAGGATCAGAGAATAAATTCGAAAAATTGCTCCAGCCGATAAATTTTACTGTCGACCAATTGCCCAAACCGGTAATATTCAAATCAGTGAAACTAATGATCAAAGATACTAAGATTGGTATGATCGAAAAAATAATCAGCAAAATGATGGCCGGTCCTATAAATGTATAGGGTATAATTTTTGCTTTTAGCGACTTATGCATTTTTTCCTCCGCTTGTATGTAGGGGCATTTTTGTAAAAATGCCCATTAATACCTACTTATAATTTTTTATTTAAGAATGCGATTAACTTGAGAAGTGTAGGTATTCATTTCCTTTTGAACTGATGTACCCTTAAGAGATATTTGCTGCCAAGCGCTCAAATATTTCTGGCCGATCTCATCCCACTGCCTAACTAACGGCATTGGCTGAGAATGATCAAGCTGCTTGCGAAATACTTGTATCTTACGATCACTTAGAGACTTGTCAGTCCAAGCAGATTTTAGTGTCGGCATCGAATTACTATTCTTGTAGTAACTAAGCTGGCTGCTGCGACGCGAAAGAAACTTGACCAGTCTGACAGCATTTGCCCTCTTTTTGGTGTAATTAAATACCGCGATATCGCCGCCGCCAGTATTAGACATATTGTTCTTGCTGCCCTTTGGCAAAGGAGCAACATCCCACTGATTATCTTTAAGGCCGGTGTCGCTTCTAATCGAATTTACCATCCAAGGGCCTGATATAAACATCGGTACCGGCGCCTTGCCGCCAAAAGACTGTCCAATCGTTAAGTTCATGTTTTGTTTTGGAGAGGCACCGTTTTTAATGTATTTATTAAGATATTTAAGTGCAGAAACCATTGGTTTTTTATTAAATTGGGCCTGCCCGTTTTTAATCAAGGTCGCACCATTCTGGCGGGCAAACATAAAACCAAACGTTGGTTCAGAACCATCGATATTTAAACCATACATACCCTTTCCACGCTTTGAGAGTTTTAACGAGGCATTATATAATTCAGACCATGTACGCGGTGCATGATCATATCCGGCTCTTTGCAATAAATCTTTTCTATAATAAAGCACACGAGTCTCGACGTACCAAGGAACGGCATAGTATTTGCCATTATACCTAGTCGTATTTACTGATCCGGAAAAGAACTTATTTGGGGATAAATTATTATCATTCTTTATATAATGAGAAATATTCATTACTGCTTTTGAACTGACCATATTCGGCATCTCTGTGGTTCCAACGACTAGAACATCGGGTCCTGATTTCGATGCAGATGCAGTTAAAAGCTTATCGTTATATTGACTCCATGGAATACTTTGAATAGTTACTTTAACACCAGTTTCTTTAGTAAATTGATTGATGATCGGTCTAATATCTTTATCACCATCGCCGCCATACCAAAAGTTGATCGTGCCTTTTGATTTAGCAGATGCAATCTGATTAGATCCCAGAGTCGTAAATCCTGCTCCAGCGATGACCGTTGCTCCAATCAAAGATGCAATTTTTTTAAAATTCATAACTCAGTCTCCCAGTTGAAACTTTTCTTATTCGAAACGTTTCTATAAATATTTTACAACAAAATGTAACCGCTTTCAAAATAATCTGCTGAATAAAATAAATTTAAGAAAATCGTTTTTTAAAATGAATATCCAGACCTGCTTCTTTAGGTATAGAGCTGGAAACATCATAGTCACCGCTAACAAAATCGATTCCAAGAATATCGGAAATAAGTGTCTTTATATATATGCCAGGACCGCTGCTATAAAGACGCCAGCCGCCTTTTACCTTTATTTTGCCCTTTGATAAAAGTCGAAAATCTTTTTGTGCCTGATAACGATCATTAAAAGCAGCATCAGAACTGCTGAAATAAACATTCGCCTGCCTAAAATCACTATTGGCAAGGACTTTTCTTAGATTTATTGGATCGACCAAGAACAAAGCTTCCCAAGCGCTTGGATCACCGGTTTTTGCCAAAGCTTCAATATATCTAATATGTGCATGTGTATACATCAAGCCGATTTCTCGGCCGAAATTAGCCGACTGTTCGGCTCTTTTGAAAATTTTGCTTACACCGCCGTGATAAACTGCCGGCCTGTCCATCAAACGAACTCCATCTGGAAATAAAAGTTCCTTTTTAATAGTACTGATAGTTTCTTGTGCCTTTTGGCCAGTATAGATCCCGCTGATAATTGCTCTGGTCATAGGTATCAGACGGTAATTTATATGCGTGACCGAATCACCGGGAAAAATTATATTAGTTCTTTTAAGATTTTTGTCTAAACTAATAAAACCTGGCAAAAATGGCTGATCCAAAAAATACTTTTTGAAATCTTTAAACATCAAATCTGCGATTTCCTTTATGTGACTGGAATAATCATTAAAATCAAGAATACGAGAAGATTTTCTGAGAACTTGTATCGTCAGCTCTTCAGTCCATGTACTTGCCATATTCTGCTTTTGTTTTGGATCAGCCGGTTGCAAAGTATCGTCCCAATCGCCATCGCCATAAGCCGATACCTTTGTTCCGTAAAGAAAATGATTTTCGATATATGAAATTTCCTTTTTAACATGCTCAAGTATGGAATATTTAGTTCCTGTAAAAGCCCTTTCTTGTTTATCAAAATATGGGATATTTTCAAATAAAATGGACTGGTCACCAGAAACTTCAATATAATCGACCAACACTTTAAGAGGCCAAATGATCATATCGCCATGACTTTCACTGGAGAATTCAGAAAAATACTCATCATACATGAACCACTGCGGCCAATTGCCGTCTTCTCTGAATTGATGACTATAAAGAATCTTGAGAATACTCCTAACATATGCAAAATTACCAGTTGAAAGAAAAAGTTCCGTTGGTCCTTGACTAACATCTCTAGTACCCCAAGCAGCTCCGCCGAATTGTTCTAAACCGTGCGGCGATAATAAATGAACCAAGGCATCATGAGCAAACCATCGAATGATCAGGTTGATTTTTTCCGTTTGATCTTTATAAGGATCTGCAGAACTGGATAAAGACAAATTATTCAAAAGCACTTCAATGTTTTCTCCGTGCTTTTTCCGCGATTCCGTAAAATCAAACTTTGTATTGGTAGAGATTTTGTTTCCAAGATCAACGGTTAAAGAAAAATTAAGTTCGGAAACATTTTTAAAATTAAAAGTTGATAACCGTGGATCTTTTATATTTTCAGTAAAAAAGACAGATTCATCGCCTGCAAACTTTTCGGGATCATCATAACCGGCAAAATTGTAGAAAAAAGAAAGGTTTTTATTGAATTTTTTCATCAAAGATTTTTTCCCTGGATAAAAAAATATCCTGCCGTCCTTAGAAAAAATTTTATCAACTGAATTTTGGCCTTCAACAGAATCCATTATTATATTTTCAGTTATCAGCAGATCATATGTTTTATTAGTTAAAGACAATATTTTAAAATGCAGACTTTGATCAAAAGCTGAAGCATCGGCACTGATTTTCAAGACATCATTTTTCAATTTGTAATACCAGTCAGAGGAATTATAGGACATCACAAATAAGGATGGGGTTGAAAGCAATTGATAGTCTTTGTCCGATTTTAAATAAATGTGCATTCCCTGCATTTTGAAAAAATTCAGCGGTCCACGAAGATTAGAAGAAAACTTATTGTGGTTTGTGTTGCCGAAAACGGTTTGCGATGAAAAAACACCAGACATATATTGAGTCGTAGCCAGTATCGCCTTTCCAGGTACGATATCAGAACCAGCCAAAATAATATTACCCGTTGGTCGGGTTTGCAGTTCCTCTTTATATTTAGTAACTACATGATCATTTTGATCGGTGAAGAAAGATAACAGACGACCGTGATATTCTTCTTCTTGTAATCTAGCTGGGAAAATATTATTGATTTCATCATTCGTGAAATCTTCGGTTTCAACTGGTTTAAACGATAAATTGGTTTTTCTTTTCAATAATTTAAGTTTTGATCTGCCTTCGATCTTTTTGTCTTTTAACTGCCTGAATTCTTTTCTAAGATCATCTTGATCAAAAATTAGATGATCATTTTCACCTTTAGCATCAGAACAAAAAGATGAGTAAAAAACGATCGATTTCGTTGATAAACTTTCTGAAGAAACAAACCTTTTTTGTAGAACTATTAAGTTGGCTTCGTTTTGTAAATTAACAGATGGTAACCGGTCATTTTCCATAGCTGCTGGAATCCCGGTAGTGACATAGCGTTTACCAAAAAACTGGTATGCATCAGTTGAAAAAGCCGACAGATCAGAAAAAGAACCGATTTGAAGATAAGGATTGCGGCCTTGTTGACTTTGGTTTTGACGAGATCCAACTATGATCGTTTTATCAAGCTGACTAACGAAATTATCGATATACTGCGAAGCATATGCTTCGTTAGAGCTAACAAAAGATTCTTCGCCAAGACCAAGATCTTGAACAAAAAATAAATCAGCCTTATCAAATTTTGTACTTGAAGTGATATTAGCTTCCCAAAACCAGGAGCGATTGCCTATGTAAAGGTTTAATCGGTAAAAAATGCCATTTTTTTCTCCTTGCCATGATATTAAATCATTAGAATAATTTACTTCAGTTAAATTATCAGCATCTATAAGCCTAAAGTATCTAGTCTGTCCTTTTTCCTGCACTCTAAAATAAAAATTTTGTAAACCGCCATCTAAATTGTTGCCGCTGACTTGGTTTATTTTTATTTGATCATAAAAAATATCAGAAACAGCACCGTTATTTAATAAATTTATATTAAGTTTATTTTTTTTGATTTTGATCATTAAAATTTCCTCATTTATATATAAATTCAACACAAGAAAGATCATCGTCAGAACTAGAAAATCCAGCCGCTAGGATAAACTTGCCCTTATCGGGATACATTTTTTTATTTGAGTGAACATATGATAGATCGCTTAGATCGATCCTAAAAATAAATTTGCTGCTGCTGCCGGCTTTTACTAATTTCTTCTCAAAAAATTTTAATTCTTTTACAGGCCGAACAACTTCCGCAGAAAGGTCGCGAATATACCATTGAACAGTAGCATCACCATCCAATTTGCTGGGATTATGAACGATGATGCTTGCCAAAATAGAGCTATTTTCCTTAATTTCCTTAGAATCGACTGTCAGTTGGCCGATCTTAAAATTAGAATAACTTAAACCAAATCCAAACGGATAAAGCGGATCATTAGGACTATCAAGGTATTTAGACAGGTATTTCTCATCAGCATTTTTATCTAACAAGGGGCGGCCAGTGTTGAAATGGTTATAATAAATCGGCGTTTGACCAACGTTCCGCGGAAAAGTCATCGTAATTTTTCCACTTGGATTGGTTTCTCCTGTAATGATCTTTGCTAAAGCATCTGCTCCCTTCGTTCCTGGAAACCACGCAAGCAAAATAGCATTAGAATACTTTTGGATTTCAGTAAGATCCAAGGGGCGGCCAGTTACTAATAAAGTTATTATCGGTTTACCTAACTCAGCAAGTTTTTTCAGCAAGCGGATCTGATTGTCAGCAATTTTTATATCAGTCAAACTGCTTGCTTCACCGCTCTGTTCAGATTCTAAGCCAGCGACAAAAATTATATATTTCTGTTTCTTTGCGATAGCAACAGCTTCTTCGGCCATCTTTGAAGAGAAATCAGAGGCTGTTTTGTATCCTTTTGCAAAAACTATTTTTTTAAATTTTGAATACAACGATTCTTTGATCGTCTTAACAGAAAGCTTGTCCCCCTTAAAAGACCAGCTGCCTAACAAGTCATGTGAATCTCCTATGTCGCCAACGAGAGCTACACTATCATCGATATTTAAAGGAAGTGTTTTATCATCATTCTTGAGCAAAACAATCGACTCTTCAGCTGCTTTCTGTGCTAGTGCAAGTTTTTCATCGGTGAAAACATGGCTGTTGACTTTTTTTGTTTCTAATCCTCTAAAAGGATCATCGAAAAGTCCAAGCTTTTTCTTCAAAGACAGTATTCTGTAGACGGCATGATCGATCAAATCTATATTGATTTTTTTAGAATCGATCAAATTTTCAAGCTGGGAAATATAGGAAAATGACATCATATCTATATCAACACCCGCTTTTAAAGCCAATGAAGCAGCCTGACCCATATTTTCAGCTACACCATGATCGATCAGTTCGCCAATCGAATTCCAATCAGAAATAATAACTCCATCAAAGGAAAGTTCTTTTCTTAAAATGTCTTGTAAAATATATCGGTTTCCAGTAACCGGAATCCCAAAAAGGGTATTGAATGAAGTCATAACTAACTGGGCTTTAGCTTCTACTGCTGCTTTATATGATGGAAGATACTCAGATCGAAAACGCCACTCGGACATATCAACAGTGTTATATTCCCTACCAGCCTCGACAGCACCATAACCTGCAAAATGTTTAACAGTTGCTGCCAAGTGATTATTGTCGATCCGATCTTTCCCTTGATACCCTTCAACAAAAGCTTTAGCATATATGGAATTCAAAAAAGGATCTTCTCCAGTTGATTCCATAACTCTGCCCCAACGAGGGTCTCTAACTAAATCTGCCATTGGTGAAAAAGTCACCGAAATCCCTTCAGCGGCAGCCTCGTCAGCAGAAGCTTGTGCAACATCTTTTATAAGCTTTGGATCCCAACTCGCAGCCAATCCTAAGGGGATTGGAAAAATGGTTTTATAGCCATGAATTATATCTGCCATAAATAATAAAGGTATTTTTAAACGGCTGTGTTGCAAAAAATTTTTTTGGATATCAATAATTTCTTTTTTTCCTGAAATGCCTAAAACAGAACCAATATTGTAAACATTATCTTTGATATATTTTTTTGCTTGGTCATCGATCGGACCTGTGATCGCACCTCCGCTAGAACCAAAAAAGTCGCCCGTTACTTGTTGCAGCTGACCAATTTTTTCGTCTAAAGTCATTTGTTTTAAAAGATTATCAATAAAATTATCTAACATACTCAACCTGATCTACTTTAGTTTTTTTTAATTCGAAACGTTTCACTTATTTCTACAGTTTAATCATAACATTTTTTTGTAAAGCGCTTACAATAAAAATAAAATAAAAACCACGAATCTAGTTCGTGGTTTTAAAAATATTTGTAACAAAGATTACTTAAGAGGACTCCACTTCCAGTCAGTGAATTCTTCAATATCACGACCTTCGTCACGAGTAACTTTAAAGTGCTTCTTAAGGATCTGATTCATACGAGCAATGAAGTCATCGGCTTTTTCACCATCAACAACACCGTTGTCTTTAAGAGCGGAAACAGCATCAATAGCTTGGTGGAAACGATCCAGCTCTGAGTAAACACGCATGTCATATTGGGTAGTGATATCACCATCTTCACGATAACCATGTGCGTGAAGATTATGATGATTACGCTCATAGAAAATAGATTCGATCAAATCTTCGAAACCGTGGAAACCGAATACAACTGGTTTATCGGCTGGGAAGAACTTATCAAACTCTTCATCAGAAAGTTGACGATCATCGTTCAAAGGACCAGTCTTCTTTTGCAGGCGACCCAATTCAACGACGTTGACATAATGGAACTTAACTTCAGGGAAGCTTTGATTTACGAGCCACAATGCTGCCAAAGTTTCGATAGTTGGTTCTGTACCGGCAGAGGCAAAAGTGATATCTACCTTGCCTTCTGGAGCAGTAGATGCCCAATCAACGATACCAAGACCATTGTTAACCAGTTTATCAGCTTCTTCAGCAGTAAACCATTGTTGACGAGGCTGCTTTGAAGCGACGATATGATTGATCTTTTGACGATCGACCAAAGCTCTGGCAGCAACAGCCAACAATTCGTTTCCATCGGCTGGAAGATACTGACGAATATAATTCTGCTTCTTTTCAGCTAAATTAGTAAGCATTCCTGGATCTTGGTGAGTATAACCGTTATGATCCTGCTGGAAAACAGTAGAAGTAGAAATGAGGTTCAGTGATTGATACTTGTTACGCCATGGTTCTGCATCAGCTTGGCGGATCCACTTGAAGTATTCAACGATCATTGAGTCAACAACTCT
The DNA here is from genome assembly GCF_051852995.1 of Oenococcus alcoholitolerans. GTDB lineage: Bacteria > Bacillota > Bacilli > Lactobacillales > Lactobacillaceae > Oenococcus > Oenococcus alcoholitolerans. The sequence goes on along the minus strand of NZ_CP176042.1, from coordinate 46,583 downwards.
TAAGAATGACTCATAAGAAGCAAACATTCCGACACGGCCAGACAAAGTATAACCTTCAAGCCATCCTTCAGCTTGGTGTTCAGACAGTTGTGAATCAATGATACGGCCTTCAGGTGCAAGCAGTTCATCATTAGGGAATTTGATCTTGCTCATCCATTGACGAGGAGTCTTGTCAAAAAGCTTCCACAAACGATTAGACATGGTTTCATCAGGTCCGAAGAAACGGAAACGAGTAGGATTCAGCTTAGCAACTCCAGCTAAGAAACCAGACAAAGTAACCATATCCATGTTTTGATCAGCATCAGCTAGCTCAGTTCCACGGGTTTCTGGAGTAACGCTTGTTGCGTAGTCTTTCCAGTTAGGAAGTTTCAAATCAGAATTATCAACACCGCCATTAGCCAATGGGTTTGCGGCCATACGCTTATTTCCCTTTGGTGCAATAGCAGCGATTTCCGGTTTAAGAGATCCATCTTCATTGAAGAGCTCTTCCGGTTTATAAGAATTCATCCAATCTTCAAACTTAGGAAGATCTTTAAGGTTAGTTGCCGATAGGTTCAATGGAACTTGGTGAGCACGGAAACTGTTTTCGATCGGGTTACCGTCATCATCGAGTTTTGGACCGCCCCAGCCTTTTGGCAAACGAGCAATGATAACCGGCCAAGCTGGTATTTCACCATCTTGATACTTATCGTTTTCACGAGCGTCTTTTTGGATCTGTTTGATATCTTCAATAGCTTTATCAAATACCTTAGCAGCCGTCTTATGATATGCAGCATAGTCATGGATATCATCATTTTCAATGAAACGAGGAGACCATCCAAGGGACTCAAAGAATTCACTGACTTGTTTATCAGACATACGGCTGAAGATAGTTGGATTGGAAATCTTCCAGCCATTAAGATCAAGAACCGGCAAAACAGCTCCATCGGTCTTAGGGTTGATAAACTTGATCCCGTGCCAAGCAGTCATCGCTGGACCAGTTTCAGCTTCACCATCTCCAACGGTCACAAAACCGATCTGATCAGGGTTATCAAGAATAGCTCCAATACCATGTGATAGAGAGTAGCCAAGTTCTCCACCTTCATGAAGCGAACCGGGTGTTTGTGCAGTGGCATGAGAGCCGATACCACCGGCGAATGAGAAACGCTTGAAAAGCTTTGACATTCCTTTAAGGTCTTGAGTTATCTCAGGATAATCTTCAGTATATGAACCATCCAAAAATGAATTGGTAACCATTACCTGTCCGCCGTGACCAGGTCCTTCAACGTAAAACGCGTTTAGTCCGTATTTATTGATCAAACGGTTTTCATGTGCATAAAGAAAAGTTTGTCCAGAAATGGTTCCCCAATGACCAATTGGCTTAAACTTGATATCTTCTGCTTTTAAAGGAGTTTTAGTAACGCTAAAAAGTGGATTGCTCCTTAGGAAAATCATTCCACCTGACAAGTAGTTAGTTGCACGCCACCACTTGTCGACGAGTTCTAGATATTCAGTTGAATCATAATCAACTACGGGTGCATTAGATGCCATATATTTAATATCTCCTATTTTTTTTATCTAAAGTGCATTCTCGCCACACCTTAACATCTTCCATTATACAGCAAAAAAATAGCTCATTTAGAGCAAAAAAAGCCTTAGAATAAGTGTTAGCGCTAACAAAATAGATTGTTTTAAAATTTAATTATGTCTAAAAAAAATAAAGTCAAAAAAACACAAGTTGAGCAGATTTTAGAAAAAAACAACATTCAATTTCGACCAGTTGAATTAGACATGATCAACAGCAGTGAAGAAGAAAAAAAGGCAGCTTTAGATAAATTAAAGATAGGCAGCGAGTCGTTGATCTATAAAACATTAGCCTCTAAAGGTGATAAAACAGGACCACTTATCGCTGTCATTCCAATAACCAGCCACCTTGATGAAAAAAAGTTAGCAGCCGTATCAGGCAACAAACGAACAGAAATGCTCCCGTTAAAAGAATTGCAAAAAACCACAGGTTACATACATGGTGCAAACAATCCAGTCGGTATATGGCACCGCAGCCATGGTAAATTCCCGATTTTTTTTGACAAACAGGCTATTAAAGACGGCCGGATATATGTTTCCGCCGGCGAGCTGGGCAGAAGCGACGGCATCGATGCAAAGCAAGTAGCAGATTTTATAAAGGCTGAATTTGCAGACCTGACTGCTTGATTTTTAAGCTAATGAACTACCTTATAAATAACTGCATTATCCTTTTTTTAACTTTTTTGATTTTGCCGGCATTGGCAGCTTTCGTTATCTCTAAAATAATCGATCGTACTTCAAGCAGGTTGATTTCGATTTGCGGAGAAAAGTTTTTTATAGTCATCGCTTCTTTAGGAATAATCACACACGAACTATCACATATCATGATGGCAATCATTTTCGGTCATAAAATAGACAGTTTTCAATTGATACAGCTACCCAAAGAAGGACAACTAGGATATGTAAAACATAGTTCTGATCCAAGAAATATTTGGCAGGCTTTCGGAAACCTATTAATAGGGTTTGCACCCATGATCGGAAACGGGTTTGCGATTTATTTTCTAACTAAATGGTTAAATCCAAGGATATTGAACGGTGTTTTTGTTTGGCAATGGCGGTTAGTATTTTGGTTGATACTAACCTTCTCTTTGTCGTTGGGTTTGAATTTGTCTTTTGCTGATTTTCAAAATTCCCTGCACGGATCGATCCCAGCGTTAGCAATATTGATGATCGCCGGTGTTTTGACCTCCTTATGGAAAATAAATTTGCAAGTTTTCTTCCTAAATATCATCCATCAAGAAATAGTTATAGTTTTGATAGGAATACTGTTAGCTGTTATTTCATATTTGACCAGCAAAATACTTTCGATATTTTAAGAAAATTGTTAGAATATGTTTAATCTCAGCTGATAGTAGGATTTTGGCGGTCAAAAAGAAAACTAGTGGTAGATGAAAACTAGTCCAGAAAAAATCTGAATTACACAGCAAAACTTTGAGACATGTCTCGATAATTAAGCAGGCGCTCATTATTCGGCGCAAAACGGGTGGTACCGCGGAGAAATTCGTCCCGAAGATCGGGGCTTTTTTTATTGTTTTGGAGGAATACTTACATGGACATCATCGAAGATCTAAAGTGGCGCGGGTCAATAAATCAAATGACCGATGAAGAAGGTTTGGATCAATTATTGAAGGAGAAAAAAATAAGTCTTTACGTCGGTGTTGATCCTACCGCAAAATCGATCCATATCGGAAATCTGATACCGCTGACCATTTTAAAAAGGTTCCAAAACGAAGGAAACAAACCAGTTATAGTCATCGGCGGCGGAACCGGTATGATAGGCGACCCATCAGGCAAAGCGAGCGAGCGAAAACTTCTGCCAAAAAATGTTTTTGACGAAAATGTCCGTCGAATAACTATGCAGATGACAAAGTTATTTGGTAAAGACGGCTTTGAGATAGTCAATAACTATGATTGGCTATCAAAACTAGACCTGATATCTTTTTTAAGAGATTTCGGAAAACTTTTCCCAATAAATGTCATGTTAAAAAGAGACGTGGTAGCATCTCGTCTAGAAGTCGGCATCAGTTTTACAGAGTTTACTTATCAAATACTGCAAGCCATCGATTTTTATACTCTATATAAGCATAAGGGCGTTCAATTACAAATCGGAGGAAGCGACCAATACGGAAATATATCAAGCGGCATTGAATTGATCCACAAAATGGAAGGAGCTCAAACAAAAGTTTTTGGTTTGACTGTACCTCTGCTGCTAAAATCCGATGGCACAAAATTTGGTAAAAGTGCGGGAGGGGCGATTTGGCTAGATCCGGATTTTCTTTCGCCTTACGAGTTTTATCAATTCTTCTTCAACCAAAGCGATAATGACGTGATCAAATTACTCAAAATATTTACTTTTTTGAATAAAAAACAAATCGAAGAACTGGCAGAACAAACAGAAAAAGATCCCGGTGCGCGTGAAGCTCAAAAAAAATTAGCAGAAGAAGTTACTGAATTCGTTCACGGCAAAGAAGCCGTCGTTGAGGCAGAAAAAATTTCTAAAATGTTGTTTGAAGGCAATATAAAAGAAATGACTACTAAACAAGCCCAGGCAGCTTTTGCAGCAGTTCCTTCATTTGAAATCAAAAATGAAAAAATAAATATCATTGACCTTATAACCAAAGATAAAGTTATAGATAAATCACGTCGCCAAGCGAGAGAAGATGTTGCTAACGGCGCAATAGTCATCAACGGTGATAAAGTTTCCGATCCCGAATCTGAAATCGATCCTGATAAAATGTTTGACGGAAAATTCGTTGTCATAAAACGCGGTAAAAAAAGATACTTTTTGGCTAAAGTGATAAATTAAATAATGTAGACACCTTATTATCTTAGGTGTTAGGGGCGTTTAGCTCAGCTGGGAGAGCGCTGCCTTCGCATGGCAGAGGTCACGGGTCCGAATCCCGTAATGTCCATATAAAAAAGATCTAGGTGATCGACAAAGGGCATTATTCAAAGAAAGATATGTTAAGAAAAAAATCTAAGAATGGATATTAGCCTAGACAATTTTTATCAAAAAATATCATCTGGTGAAAATACAGCTCATTGTTAATATAAACATTGGCATAAATTTTAATGAAACGGTCCATTTTTCTGCGGAATCCTCGAAAATGCTGGCTGATCTAAAAAACGGTTTTTATTTGCAAGCCTTTAAATACACATATTAACTACAGTGAGTTAAATAGTGAGTATTCTTTTATCAGCTCAAGGTGTATGAACTATTTTTATATACTTTGTCTAGACAAAAAGCTTTTCTTTGATCCTTGTTTTTCTGACCAAAATTTATCCATTTTTATTGAGCAATTAGGTATGAAAGCACAAAACATAATTCTAAATTTATCTTATCCGTGTATTTTTGCAAGACCGCTAAAACAAATCAGATATTTTTTTTGGAAACAGTATATTAACAAAAATTGCGTACCATTTTATGGAGTATATTCCGGTGGTTTGCCACAGAGTACCAGTCATAGCGGAGAAACATTTGCCAGATAAATAATATTTAAAAACTAAGTATGACTGAACTTAATTAACCTGGTAAATTTAGGTGCTTAATATGATAATCCCATATTTTTTCTAATTGTTTTGCATAATCATTATTAATCTGTTTAACAGAATTAATCACGCTTAGAATAGGATTAATTTTTTCAGAGGAAGAATCCTCATAGAAGTGAACCAGCGCATTGATAAAATGAAAGCTGGCAGTAAGTCGTTCGTTTGTAGTAACCTCTTGTACTTCTTGGACCATGGATATTACAGTGTGCGAGGCCGCTACATCGTTTTTTTGAAGTAAAAAATGGGTTATATCGACAACGATGTAACTGAAGTAATTAATATACAGGTCATCCAAAGAATACTTATAATTTAGGACACAGTCTTTGCTTTTAGACACAAGCAGCATTCGTTGGTCGTTAGTGATGAAGGGAATCACATAATTAAAAACTTGTAATTCAAATCTTGTCCAAGTTTCTACGGACGTTAAATAGTTAAAAATAAAAGCTGCCTCATCCTTTTTTTCGCTGCCATGATTCGTCTCCAAGAACAATGAGGCCAAGCTGTAGACCAATCGTTGAGTTAGGTTGGTTCCGCGACTATTTAGTTTAATCAGTTCAACTAACTTTTTTTGATCCTTATTTTCGATAGCTAAAAACAAATTTATGAAAAAACTGTCTTGGTAATTTTCGTAATTATTAGCAGTGATCATTAATTCATCGAAAGAGACTCCGATCCTATTTAAAAGAAACAACAGTTTAGAAACTGAAATATCGTATTCGCCTTGTTCAAATTTGTAAATAAAAGACCTAGATACTTCACCAGCCGTTACCTCTTTGATTGAAAAATGCTTATCCAATCTCAATATTTTGAAAGCCTGACCAATTCTCATTTTTGTGGGTATTATTGATAAAATCATTTTATTTCTTTTGTATAGTATAGTACTCATTATTATGCAAAAATATCAAATTATCAAGCTAAAACACATATATAATGATTCGTATAATAACTGAGGAGAATAAATATGGCAATAACTATCGTTGGAAACAAGATGATAATTTTGGAACTAGAGCACAAGAATTACATTTTAACCGCTCAAGATTTACCAGAAATCAATCACTTTAACATTCACCCATTTAAAAACATGATTTCTTTGATTAAAAATAAATTTGATGATAAACAAATTAACGCTTTAAAAAAAGAAGTGTTTACAGAAATAAATACGGTACAGCCTGACGCGATCGAAAAAGCCTTAGAGGAAAAATACGGGCATCAGGCAGCTGTACTCTATAAAAAGACCGTTAAAGAGAATAATCATAATGAGTCGGTTCATTAACAAACAATGGTTTATTTTAGGGTTATTTCTTACGATCGTTTACGCTTTTTATATACCCTTCAACACTATTTGGTACACATATATATTTGTAATTCTGGAGCATCGATTATTCAACCGCGTATTGCTTTTCATCGGTGTCGTTCTTTTACTTAGCCTTTTCTTTGTTCTCACAGATTATTTAGCACAAATAGTAAATAACAAAAACGCTGCTATTTTTTCCACCAATTTAAAAACTCAAACGTTAAAGCCTTTAACTTTAGATAGTCACAGACAAGCTTCGGATAAAGTATCCTTTGTCTTGAATGATCTTAATTTAGTCGAAACAAACTATTTTCGCCAAATTTTAAAAATCGTTAGTTTGATGACAAGTCTGATTGTGACTGTTGCTTTTTCGATCCAAAGCAACTGGATATTGACGATACTATTCTTGTCTTTTGCGGTTGTTAGTCAGGTATCACCTAGTTTTTTTAGAACAATAATCAAGGAGAAAACTAAAGTGTGGTCAAAAACAAATAAAGGAACCACGACTTTTCTCAATGATCTCTTCAAAAATTATCAAACAATTATTCGTTACCAAGCTACCAGCCACTTTGTTCACTTTGGTCAAACGAAAATTAGTTTGTCAGAAAGTGCTAAAAAAATTAGAGACAATAAAATTGCTGCTTCCAGTGCAACGGTCTACGCTGTGGCCGAAACATTTCAAATTTTGCCAATTGGCATTTCGATGTACCTAGTTATTAAAGGAAAATTACAAATTTCGGATTTTGTCGCAGTTCAGTATAGTGCCACGATGATTACTAATTCAGCTTTACAGCTTGGACAAGCGCGATCGACACTGAATAGTACGAAAGATATTAACAACAAAATCTTGGATTATATTCATAACAAACAAGCAGTTAATTTAGAAGAGCATAAGGAAATTACAGATCAAAAATATGATTTCAGTTCCTTAAAAGCTGCCCATCTGGCTTTTAAATATCCTGAGCAAAAAAAGAATGTGTGGTCCAACGTCAATTTCGAATTAAAAGCTGGTGAAAAGCTACTGATAACAGGACCCTCAGGGATTGGTAAAAGTACATTGTTGAAAATCATTATTGGCGAAATACAGCCATCCCAAGGGACATTAGCTTATTATTATCGTAATGTTCAAGACACGTATTTACCTCAACCAGACCTTTTCGCCTTTGTCTCGCAGGATAGTGCTATTTTTGATGATAGCATTTATCTCAATTTAACTTTAGGAACACATTTTTCTGAAGACGAAGTCAAAGAAGCTTTATACAAAGCAGGCCTGCCGGATGTCGACCCGGCTAGTCCTGTATCTGAAAGTGGCAATAATTTTTCCGGTGGTCAAAAGACAAGAATTGAATTAGCTCGTGCCTTTCTCTTTGACCGCCCCATTTTGATTATTGACGAAGGCACAGCTTCTTTAGATGAAAAAACAGCCCATGATATACAAGAACGTGTTCTTGCTTCTGACAAAACCGTGATTGAGGTCGACCACCATATGTCTGACCAGCTCGTCAATAAATTTAATCAACATTTGGATTTAACAAGCATTGATTAATCATGGTGATACCTAGAAATTAATCCAGTCTTGTACCGTTCTCCTGAAATAAAATGATAAGTTATTTTAATGAACATTTAATAATTAATGGATTTTTAAATGTCAAATTGTGTTAAATAAGTTACGTTATTAAGTTTGATTTACATTAAATTACTTAATACTGCTACTCATAAATGCTGCCATATGCTATATAAGTGTTTTGGAGTTTTTTATTTATCCATTACATTGATTCATGTTATTTTAATTTAACGCCTTCGGTCTTCGCATGGCAGAGGTCACGGGTCCGAATCCCGTAATGTCCATATATAATTATTAAAAAAGCAAGGTTTATCCTTGCTTTTTTAATAAAGTTACCAGTAACTTTATTATTGTGGTTACCACTTATTTTATTTTTAAAATTTAAGGTCCATATTTCTTACCTTGAAAAAAGCGCCGAACAAATTAGCCTTATTTTTATAAGCAGAACCGACTATTTTTGGTTCCTTTAAAGTTGCTTCAACTAAGGAGTTGGAAGATCTTAGTTTTTTTAAAGCCTCATAAATACCATCAACAACGATCTTTCTTTGAGAAATACCGCCGCCGATAACAAAAAAGTCAATATCTAATATGGTTTGAATATTATGGACCAATACTGCGATCGTTTGGCAAAATTCTTCAAATAATCCATGTGCGTAAATATCCCCTTTTTCGATCAAATCAAAAACAGCAGGACCATCATTAATATCTTGATAATGATAATGTTTTGCTATTTTATTTATTAAGGAAACGGCTGATCCTTTAAAGCCGACCAGAGAATCATTAGAGAAGTTGCCCAAGCTCATAAAACTTACCTCTCCTGCTTGATCGTTTTTGCCATATAACAAATGGTTGTCTAAAACTATTCCGCCGCCGATAGCCGTGCCTAAAACTAAGACTGCACCGCTGTCTTGATTTTTCAGGATACCGCCATTAAGATCTGCGATCGTGGCAGCTTTAGCATCGTTTTCAACAGCTATTGGGATATCGAGATCTAATTCTTCGCCAAAAGATAAACCATTTAGAAAAGGTAAAGACCCGCCATAACTTATTCTCTGACTTTTAGAATCAACTTTGCCGGGAACACTTATACCAATACCCGAAATCGGCAAAGATACGTTACTCATAATAGACTTAAATTCGTTTATTAAATCTTTTTTCGAACTGGTCGGTGTTTCTTTACTACCAAAATCCAGCAGCTCGCCATCCTTATTGATCAGTGCATATTTTAGCTTAGTACCGCCTATGTCGAAAACCAAATAATTTTTCATAAATACTCCTTGAGTAATAAATAGCAATAATATTAAACAACAAGTATTATCGTGAAAACGCTAACTTATTTTTTGCGTTATACTGTCTTTTATTAGCAAAAAAGGTTTTTAAAATTAACAGTGAATAAACATCTCGAAAAAATAATCGAACTTTTCCAAGCAGCAGATAATTTGGCGATTTTCATTTACAACAAAAATGGTCAACTAATAAAGCAGACTGGTTTTAAGAAACTATCAGAGGAAATAAAAAACAAAATATTCGAACACTTGAATGAAAAAGTTTTTTTAGCATCATCAAAGGAAGGCAATCTGATAGCTGCATTCAAAAACGGCCAAGAAAGACTAGTAATATCAACGATTTCAAAATCCATAAATACAGAATTAAAAACGGATGAACAAAATTTAAAAATATTTTCAGCTAAGATAAGTATTTTCTACATGCTGTTAAAAGGAAAACAGGCCGTTTTTCAAAAAGAAAACGAAAATCTTAAAAATATAGTTTTATTCAACAAAATGGAAAACGATTCTTTGATTTCGCGAAGCAAAAAACCTTCATATGATGGTTACATATCAGAACAAAAAATGCTTAAAGGAATCGAGCATGGGAATTTAAACGAATTTGATAAAAATTTTTCCAAATTTGCAGCGGAAGGCAATTTTGGTGTCCTTTCAAATAACGAATTAAGAAATAAAAAAAATATAGTGATCGCCGCTATAACTCTCTACACCCGCTCATCGATCAAGGGCGGTCTATACGTTCAAAGTGCTTATGACCTAAGCGACTATTATATACAAAGAGCAGAACGACAAACACATATAGAAGATCTCCATGAATATATCCGTTCAATAGGAAAAGTTTTTGTAAAAAATGTTTCAGCCGTTAAAAGAAAAAACGAACCGACATTGATTTATCAAACACAAGAATACATTTATGATCATCTAGCCTCGATCAAAAACATCGACGAAATCGCCAGCAAACTTAATTGCAGCAGTTCTTATTTGATGCATTTATTTAAAAAAACAACTGGGAAAAGTATCGTATCTTTTATAACTGAACAAAAAATATCGTCCGCAAAACAACAGCTTTTATTCAGCAAAAAATCGTTGAACCAAATCGCTCATCAGATAGGTTATAAAAGACAATCAGACTTCTCCAGAAGTTTTAAAAAAATCGTTGGCCGCAGCCCAAGCCGGTTCCGTTCCAGCCAAAAAATTTAAACAAAATAAAAACGACCAGATAGAGCTTTCTGATCGTTTAAAAAGAGCTTAAATAAAATATGAAAACTAAATTGGGCAACTACTACCCAAGTAAAATTATATAGTAATAATTACTATTTATCAACAAAAATCATCAAAAAAAGTAAGCGCTGATCAATTTTTAAAAAAACATAAATGCTATATAAATCACAAAGATATGGCCTTTTAATAGATTAACATATCAAGTTTATTTATCAAAGGGGCTAAAAATCAAAATAACTAGTAAATCATCAATAACAAACCATATCAGCTTATTCAAATTATTTGCGACTTGGGGACCGGGTCTGATCGTTATGCTGGCGGATACAGATGCAGGCTGTTTGATAACAGCAGCCGAATCAGGGGCACAGTTCGGATATACAATGATAATGCCGCAAATTATATTGATACCAGTTCTATACATAGCTCAAGAAATGACCGTCCGTCTCGGCATCGTGACCGGCAAGGGACATGGCGAGCTGATCAGAGATTATTTCGGCAAAAAATGGGCTGTATTATCAGCTGTTACACTCGCAATTTCAGCTATTGGCGCCCTATTAACTGAATTTATAGGTATTGCCGGCGTCGGCGAACTTTTTGGTATTTCTAAATGGATAACTATTCCGATAGCTACTGTTATGTTAGTAGGTATCGCATTTTCAGGAAGCTATCGCCGCGTTGAAATAGCCGGTATTTTGATAGGTCTCGGCGAACTTGCTTTCATCATAGCTATTTTCTTGATCAAACCAGATCTCGGACAAATCGGTCAAGGTCTATTAAGTTTTCCGATAAAAGACAGGTCATATATATACTTGATCGCTGCTAACGTCGGCGCAGTTATCATGCCGTGGATGATTTTCTATCAGCAAGGAGCTGTTATTGATAAAAAAATCAGCAGGAAAAATTTGAAAAAAGAAAAAATGGATACAGCCGCCGGCACGGTACTGACACAGTTGATCATGATAGTCGTAGTAGTAGTTTACGCTGCTGTTTTTAACCGAACAAAAACGAATGCCGACCTTTCGACTGTTCCCCAATTAGCAAATGTATTGGGTCAATTTATCGGTAACAATACATCAAAAATAATCGTTGGATCAGCAATTTTTGGTGGTTCGATGGTCGCCGCCCTGGTCGTTGCTCTAGCCGGTACTTGGGGAATTACCGAAGTATTAGGATGGAAACACAGCCTAAACGAAAGACTTGATCGATCCAACGCCGGATTCTACACGATATACGCTTTGGCTCATATCGTTGGCGCATTTTTAGTTTTGATAAATTTTGATCTAGCATCTTTAGCTGTAACCGTGGAAGTTATAAACGCCTTATTGCTGCCGATAGTACTCGGATTTCTGATCTTGTTAGAGTCCAAGGCTTTACCGAAAGAATACAGATCAAAGGGCCTTTATAAAATTATCTCCAACACACTGTGTCTGATCGTGATCATTTTTGGTTTGTACATGATCGGTCCTGTTATTCATCTTTGGTAAAAAAAATAAAAACCGCTGCATTAAAACTCTACATTTATAAATGGAATTTTAATCAGTGGTTTTTATTTTAACGTTTTAATCTTGACCAAATAACGACTTTGCCGCTTTTAAGAGACTTAGGAACATCGATTATACGCTGGTTAGCACTGCCGCGAAACTGTAAAGTCAAATCTTTTTGTGCTTCCAAGAATCTGCCGTCAACAAGAATATCCAAATAACTCAATAATTCTAGTTTATCATCTGATTCTTTTGCTAATTCATCCCACTTATAACCGGTCCAAGACCAAATATCTTTAGTGTGACCGAATTCCTTACGGATCCTTTTACACAATCTTATTGCAACAGTTGTGTTCAAAAAAGGCTCTCCGCCTAATAATGTAAGTCCTTGGACATAGGATTCAGACATATCCTTTATGATCCGATCCTCTAGCTCTTGAGTATAAGGATGGCCATAATGGAAATTTTGAGCGACCGCATTATAACAGCCGGGACAATTGAACAAACAGCCGGAAACATACAAACTGCACCGCACACCTTCACCATCGACCATGTTAAACGGTTTGTAGGAAGCAATGTAATTAAGGCTGTGATCTTTAGCTAACCATTCTTTTGGTTTTGGATTTTTCGGTCCTACTGGCATTTAGATCTGCCCCAATTTCATGTTTTTTACTCGAGATGCAATTTCTTTGTGACGGCCATGTACCATCGGACGCTTTTGAGGATTTCCAAGATATCCGCAAGTACGTTTTACAACATCGCAGGTTTCCGGATCTCGGTTACCACAAACCGGACACTCAAAACCTTTTGCAGTTGGCTTGAAGTCACCATTAAAACCACATTTATAGCAATGATCGATCGACGTGTTAGTTCCAAGATAACCGACTTTGTCGTATGCCCAGTCCCAAACAGCTTCAAGAGCCTTAGGATTTTGGCGCAAATTAGGATACTCGCAATAATGGATGAATCCGCCGCTGGCATAAACCGGATAGTCCTTTTCGAAAGTTAGTTTTTCAAAAGGTGTCGGGTTTTTACGTACATCATAGTGGAAACTGTTAGTGTAGTATTCCTTATCAGTGACATTTTTGATCCTGCCGAAACGTTTGATATCCAACTCGCAGAAAGTATCGGTCAAAGATTCAGCTGGAGTCGAATAAAGACTGAAATGATAATCATATTCCTTTTCCCATTTAAGACAGTACTCATGCAAACGTTTGGTTATCTCAACTGTAAAATCATGAGCTTCGGGATCATTTTCCCATTTAGGACCATAAAATACCGTTCCGACTTCATAAAGCCCAATATAACCAACTGAAACTGTTGCCCGACGATGAGTGAATAATTGATCAACATTTTCGTCGTCCTTAAGCCTCTTGCCAAAAGCACCAGACTGATAAAGAATCGGCGCATTTTGCGGTTTGGCTTCTTTAATACGATCAACTTTATTCAAAAGTGCCTTTTTCACCAATTCCATTTTTTCATCAAAGATTTCCCAAAACAATCCTTGATCTTTTTTTGATTCCATGGCGATCCTTGGCAGATTAAGTGTCACGACTCCTAAATTCATACGTCCGGAATTTACTTCCTTGCCATTCTCATCTTTCCAACCCTGCAAAAAACTGCGGCACCCCATCGGAGACTTGAAACTGCCTGTCAGTTCAATGATTTTGTCATACATAAGAATATCCGGATACATTCGTTTGGTAGCACAATCGATCGCTAATTCTTTAATATCGTAATTTGGATCGCCTTCCTTGAAATTAAGACCCTTTTTCAAGGTAAAGATCAATTTTGGAAAAATCGCAGTCCGATGTTGTTTGCCCAAGCCTTTGATGCGGATCTTCAGGATATCCATTTGGATCTCTCTTTCGATCCAAGAGGTTCCTAAACCAAAATTAACCGTTGTAAAAGGAGTTTGCCCTTGAGTCGAATTTATCGTATTGATTCCATACTCAAGTTGTTCCATCGCCGAGTAAATATCTTTTTTGGTTTCGTTTCTGGCATAATCATCCTGTTTTTCAGGACTTACCCACTTTTTGGCTTCTTCAAGATGATTTTTATAATTCATCTCTGCATAAGGTGCCAGCAGCTGATCAGCACGATTGCAAGACGAACCTCCATATTGGCTTGACGCTACGGCATCGAAGATCTGTACCATCATAACCGTTGCCTGACCGATCGACTTAGGCGGGAAAACATCAGTGTTGCCGATTTTGAATCCCTGCGAAAACATTTCATCAAAATCGATCAAACAGCAATTGGTCATACTAGTCATTGGCGAGTAATCAAGGTCATGATAATGGATATCACCTCTTAAATGAGCTTTAGCAACCGTTTCGGGCATCATTTTAAGGCCCATAGACTTACCGACCATCCCCGCAGTCAAATCACGCTGGGTACTAAAAACTTCACTATCCTTATTAGCATTTTCATGGACGATCGTATCATCGCGTTGGATCAATTGGCTCAATTTCGTTTTTGGATCACTTTCTTTTTCAAAGGAGGCAACATCTTGATGACGATAATTTTGATATTTTTCCGCAGCTTGGTAAAATCCGAATTTTTCAAGTTCTGAGATGAAAATATTCCTTATCTCAAGGGTCTGTATTTCATTTTTTTGTGAACAAGCAATGACTATCTCAGATAAGATCTGTTCTTTTTGCTCTTGATAGTCGTCTAAAAGCAGTCGATCAAGAACTTGAGCGATCTTATAGGTATGAAATTTAGTCCTTTCTCCATCAGCTTTAATAACAGCTAATTGGTTCATTAGTTCAGGATCAGTCCTGAAAGTTGTTTGTATTTTCTGCATTTGGTCACTTCCTTTAATGATTTTTCAATCATCGTTAAGATTACTGAATATCCTATGATGCCAATAATTAAATTGCAATAGTGCTTTTTTCACAATACAAAGCGTTTTAAATTGTTAAAAAAGCATAAAGTCTTTTAAAAAAACGTTTAGATGTGCTTTGTGAAACTAAAAAAAGAAATTTGATTTTTAAAAGAAATTTAATCTCTTGGATTTTTAATTATAAAATACTTTCTTGAGCTAGTATATTTATCTTTATCAAAAGGAGTTATTAATGAGCGTACTGGAAATCAAAAATTTACATGCCACCATTGAAGATGAAGAAGACAAAAAAGAAAAAGAGATACTCAAGGGGGTCGACCTGACTATTAAAAGCGGCGAGATCCACGCCATCATGGGACCCAACGGTACCGGTAAATCCACTCTTTCAGAAACGATAATGGGTAATCCAAAATATAAAATAACCAAAGGATCGATCAAATTAGATCAGCAAGAGATCTCTAAACTTTCAGTAGATCAAAGAGCAAGGGCTGGTTTGTTTTTGGCAATGCAATATCCAATATCGATCAAAGGCATCAGCAATATCGAATTCATCAGATCGGCTGTAAATACCCAAAGAAGCAAAGATCAAAGGCCATCAACTCGTGATTTCATAACCGAATTGAAGCAAAAGCAAGAATTCTTAGAAATGGACAGCAAGATGAGCGGTCGTTATTTAAACGAAGGTTTTTCCGGTGGTGAGAAAAAACGCAATGAAATCTTACAAATGATGATGATAAAACCAAAATTCGCCATTTTAGACGAAATAGATTCCGGATTGGATATAGATGCCTTAAAAGTCGTTGCTAAGGGTGTCAATAGTATGCTCAGCGATAATTTCGGTCTATTGATGATAACTCATTATCAAAGACTGCTTAATTATATCAAGCCCGATTTCGTTCATATCATGTATGAAGGAAAAATAATAAAAAGCGGAGATGCAAACCTTGCTTTAAAAGTTGAAAAGGAAGGATACCATGAATTTGAAAATCAAAAAAATAGCGGTGATCAGGCATGATCAAAAAAGAAAGCATCAATAAAATAGATGATATAAAAAAACTTTCAAAAGAAAAAATGAGTCATGTCGAACCAAAAAAATTTTTGAAAATAGACTACCAAGACTGGCAGCTTTTTGATCAAAATAAACATTTTATCAGTGCTGGCCAAAGTGCAGCTAATGATCGTTTTCAAAATGAAGTCCACCAGAATTTTATCAGTATCGATCAAAAAACGGTAAAAGACGAATTAAATGAAAATCAAAAAAAGAGCGGGTTGGTCTTATGTGATCTGCAAAATGCTTTAGGGGAATATCGCTCGCTGGTCATCCCCTATATAAAAAATTTCATAATGCAGAATGAAGGCAATCATTTAGAGCTTTTCAACTTAGCTTTTTTAAAACAAGCACTGTTTATATACGTTCCAGATGATTCCGTTGTAAAAGAAACACTTTTTTTAAAACAGATCATTTCAGCAGGACAAAATAATTTCTGCAGTTATTTATTGATAATCGTGGGCAAAAATTCTTCTATTAAAATAGCTCAAGAATTAGCAGGCATATCTCAAAATCTTCAGCAAAAGACCCACATAACTGTTGACATTCATTTAGAAGAAAACAGCAAGATGCACTTTTATGCTTTAGATCATTTAAAAAGCAAAACGAAAACTCATATTTTTCGAAAGGCAGTCTTAAAAGAATCGGCGGAATTCGATCTAGACCTTGTAGAATTCAATGCGGGAGATACGCTCAGTGATTTCATAACTGATTTAAAAGGAAACGGGGCTAATGCTAAAACAAAAGTCACCGCTTTAACGACAAAAGATCAAACTCAAGCCATAAATACTGTTATGACCAATTATGGCAAGAACACTAGTGCCAATATATTCCAGCACGGCGTGTTGATGGATAGATCTCATATGATCCTAAACGGTGTTGGTAAAATCATCAAAGGTGCTCACCAAGCCTATTCGCAACAGGAAAATCGAATCTTGATGCTTTCAAACCAGGTCATAGGAGATGCAAACCCAATATTATTGATCGATGAAGATGATGTTGATGCAGGCCATGCTGCCAGTGTCGGTCAGGTTGATGACAATCAGCTTTACTACATGGAAAGCCGAGGTATCGACGAAAAATTTGCTAAATATTTACTGGCCCAAGGTTTTTTAAAAGATCTGTTGATCGATATCAAAGAAGACCAAATAAAAAAACAGGCCTTTAAGATAATCGAAGAGGAACTGGCTAATGGATGATCATGATTTAAAAAAAGATTTTCCGATCTTGAAAAGACAAATAAACGGCAAACAACTGGTTTATCTGGATAACGCAGCCAGCAGCCAGAAACCTAGACAGGTCATAGACGCTATCAGCAATTTTTACAAAAACGATTATGCCAACGTCCACCGATCAGTCAGTTCTTTGAGCAGCCATGCAACGGATGAATACGAGAAAGCCAGAGATAATATTGCAAAATTTATCGGCGCCAAAAGTTCAAAGACGATCATATTTACCAGGTCAACGACAGAAAGTATCAATCTAGTTGCAAGAAGTTTCGGTGATCTATGTATAAAAAGCGGCGACGAAATTTTGATCACTGCAAGCGAACACCATAGTAATCTGATTCCTTGGCAGCAGCTGGCAAAAAGAAAACAGGCCTATTTAAAATATCTTCCTTTAAAAAAGGATGGCAGCTGGTCACTAACAGACCTGCAAAATAGTTTAACTGATAAGACCAAAATAGCAGCTCTATCCCAAGCTTCCAATGTATTAGGAACCATCAATCCAATCAAGCAGGCCGCGGCTCTAGTGCATCAAAAAGGCGGTTATTTACTAGTAGACGGCGCCCAAGCCGTACCGCATTTTAAAATCAATGTAGATGATCAGGATGCCGATTTCTATGCTTTTTCCGGTCATAAAATGCTTGGTCCCAGCGGTATCGGCGTCCTTTACGGCAAAGAAGACCTCTTAAATAGAATGGATCCTATCCAATATGGCGGCGAAATGATCAATGTCGTCGATCTATATGAAAGCAGTTGGGGCGAAATACCTTTGAAATTCGAAGCAGGTACACCGAATATCGTTGGAGCGATCGGTCTAAGTGCTTCAGTCGATTATTTAAAAAATATCGGAATGAATGAAATCAGTGCCCGCGAAGATGCCTTGGTACAAAAAGCGATCGAAAAATTAAAAGAGATAAACGGCCTTGAAATATACGGTCCAAAAAATCCGGAAAAACATCATTCTCTTATCAGCTTTAACTTAAAAAATATCCATCCGCACGATCTGGCCAGTGTTCTTGATCTGCAAGGAATAGAGGTTCGTGCTGGTGATCATTGTGCGCAGCCTTTAATGAATTTTCTAGGAATAAATGGTACAGTCAGAGCAAGTTTTGCTTTTTATAATGACCAAGATGATATAGACAGCTTGATCGAAGCGATAAAGGGGGCTAAAAGTTTTTTCGCAAATGGACTTTGACATATTAAGAGAACTATATCAGGACATTATTTTAGATAATGCCAAACAGCCGAAAAATAATTATTTACTGGAAAAAGCTGATCGAAAGATAGAACTCGCTAATACTTCTTGCGGTGATTTGATCCAATTAAGGATCAAATTAAAAAAAGATCGAATTGAAGAAATAGCATTCACCGGCCACGGATGTACTATTTCACAAGCATCTGCAAGTATCATGACTGACTTATTGAAAGATATGGATATTAAGTCTGCCTTAGACAGCATCAAAGATTTTAGCGATCTGCTGATCGGTAGGAAGATCAATAAAGACAAAGAAGAAAAATTGGGGGATGCTTTTGTACTTGCGTCGGTGAAAACATTCCCAACTAGGATAAAATGTGCTGCTTTGGCTTGGCATGCAGCGGAAAATATATTAAAAGCAGAAAGGTGTGAGAAATGAGCGAACTTAATCAAATAGTTGGTGATCAGGACTATGAATTCGGTTTCCATGACGATGTGAAACCTTTTTTCTCAACAGGCAAAGGCTTAAACGAAGAAATCATCAAAAGAATATCAAAGGAAAAAAACGAACCGGATTGGATGTTAGATTATCGCTTAAAAGCATATGCTGAGTTTAAAAAAATGCCCGACCCGCCCTTCGGACCTGATTTAAGCGGATTAGATCTGAAAAATATGCTTTTTTACCAAAAAAGTACGGAAAAGAAATACCGAAACTGGTCTGAAGTCCCCGATCAAATAAAAACTACTTTTGATAGACTCGGCGTCCCGCAGGCTGAAAGAAAATATTTAGCCGGTTCCTCGGCGCAATATGAATCTGAGGTCGTCTACCAAAATATGAAAAAATCATTTGACCAGCTGGGAATAATTTTTACCGACACTGATTCAGCCCTGCAAAAATATCCTGAGCTTTTTAAAAAATGGTTTGGTAAATTGGTCAAACCAAATAATAATAAATTCGCTGCTTTAAACGGAGCTGTCTGGTCTGGCGGAACTTTTATTTATGTCCCCAAAAATGTCAAATGCCAAGTACCGGTCCAAGCTTATTTCCGTTTGAACGCCGAAAATTCTGGTCAATTTGAAAGAACTTTGATAATAGTCGATCAGGGCGGCAGCATAAATTATGTAGAAGGCTGCACTGCTCCTAACTATGATTCCGACAGCCTGCATGCAGCCGTTGTAGAAGTTAACGTTCTCAAAGACGCCTACTGCCGCTATACAACGATCCAAAACTGGTCAAAAAATGTTTATAGTTTAGAGACAAAAAGGGCACAGGCTGAAGAAAACGCCATTATGGAATGGGTCGATGGTAATTTAGGATCAAAAGTGACCATGAAATACCCTTCAGTCTATCTAAACGGCCAAGGCGCAAGAGGAACGATGCTTTCCATAGCTGTCGCCGGTTCGAAAATGGATTCCGATACCGGTGCACAAATGATTCACAATGCCAAAAATACCTCATCGTCGATAATATCCAAATCAATAGCCAAAGACGGTGGTCGAGTAGATTATCGCGGAAAAGTTCGTTTTGGCGAGGATTCTGCTGGTTCTTTTTCACATGTAGAATGTGACACGATCATAATGGACGATAAATCATCAAGTGATACCATCCCATACAATGAAGTTTTTAACGGTCAGGTTTCCATGGAACATGAAGCAAAAGTTTCCAAAGTCTCTGCTGAGCAGCTTTACTATCTAATGAGCAGAGGTATGACAGAACAAAAAGCGACCGAAATGATCATAATGGGTTTTATTGAACCGTTTGCCAAAAAACTGCCAATGGAATATGCAGTTGAATTAAATCGTTTGATAAGCTTTGAGATGGAAGGATCAATAGGATGAAGGAAGACACAACAAACAACGAATCTTTTAAAAAACGCTTAATGGAAAATTTATCAGATATCGTAGACCCCGAACTAGGAGTGGACATCGTCAATCTCGGCCTCATTTACGGCGTCAAACTTGACGATCATGGCAAGTGCCTTATTACGATGACTTTAACTGTCGCTGGCTGCCCTCTCTCATCATATTTACAAAATTCTATCGAAGATCAAGCAAAAAGATTGCCTGAGGTAAAAGAAGTAGAAATAAATTTAGTATGGGATCCTGCCTGGTCGATCGAAAAGATGTCAGAACAAGCTAAGCTCGATCTTGGTATATATTGATTTAATAGTTATTTGTTAAAAAATCTAGCAAGATAAAGATTATAAATTTGATCAGCGCTTTCTTTTTGAATATAGCGTAATTGAACTTTAAAGGAGCCGTTGCCTTTTCTGATATTCATTATCAGATGAGCGCGGTTTTTATTTTTCATCCAAATCGATTGTTTTACTTGTACTGATTGAACGGCCTTAAAAGGTAATAAATAATATTCCTTGGCAAAAAAACGACTGCTTCCAATAATGACTATATCCTTTTTTCTATCGACCAGCCAAGCGGTTTGGCGACCGTAAAAATCAGCATTCCAAATCGCCAAAAATAATACCGGCAAAATCAGCAATCCCGAAAAATGCCAAAAATAGACCGCAAAAATAAAGACTGTCGACCAAATAAAAAATGCATTACGAATGAAATAATATCTGCCAGACGGTTTAGGCTTATTTAAAGGTAATGATCGTTTAGGCACCCAGTCGATCAAAGAAATAAGATTCTCAAAAAGAATATCTTTTCGAATCAAAGGAAAAATGGTCAGTATTTTTTCATCATCTTCTTCAGAACGTTTAACATCTGAAGCCGTAAAAGTGCTGACCTTAGAAAATCCAAAAAAGCGATATAAAATAGGTTCTTCGATATTGACTGCTTGGATTCTAGCCAGCGGCTGGCTTGTAACTTTACGTTGAAAAAAACCCTTGGATATATTGATACGACCATTTTTTTTGACAACAGTAAACATATAAAAACTTAAAAGCTGGTGCAGGTAGGAAAAAAGGTATAATCCAAGAAACAAAGCAGTATAAATAAAGAGCTTATTGACAAAACTCAGTCGATTGAACCAAAAAATGCTTCCATTTCTAAAAGAACCAGGAAGGATGGGACTGAAAAATTCACATAAAGCGATCAGACCAAAAACAGTCGTTAAAATTTTTGCTGACAAAATACTAAAAAGATTAAGATCCTTTTTATTTAAATGAAACTCGTCCTCAGAATAGACACTTAATTCAGAATCCTTGATATCGCTTTTGCCTAATAGAGCTTTTTGCCCGTTTTTAAGATTATCGATTATTTCAGCTTGATCAGAGCTGATCAGAAAAAGTTCACTTTTTTTGTCGTCTTTGCTCCTGCCGGCAGTATCGAATATTAAATGTTCTAATTTTAAAGGCTTAAGAAAAAACCATTGTCTGTGTTCGATCGTTTGGATTTTTTGATAAGGAATGTGCTGATGTTTTTTGAAAAAAATACCTGAATTGATCGTGATGCTGTTTTCATCGATTTTATAGCTAAAACAAAAATAGCTTAAAAAAGCACTTAATAAAATCAGGAGCGGCAAAAAAATAAATGATATCTGAAAAACAATAGATGACTTTAAATTATTTAAAAGGGAAAAATAAAGAACGACCAAATAGATAAAATTTTGACTAAAAAAACGTTTTAAAAAAACAAAAACAGCTAGCGGATGCAAATGGAGCGCCTTATCATCAGATCGCATGTTCTTTAGCCTCCGAGACAAGCGTTACTATTTGCTCGCGAAGTTTTTGTGCGTCAGCGATTTCAAGGCCGTCGATCGTATGGTCTGTCGAAGCAGTAGAGATATTTACTTTTTGAAGTTTCTGCCATTGTAAAAGCGGTCCTGCTTCTAATTCAACATCTTGAACACGAATTATAGGGATTCCTACTCGTTGGCGAAAAATAAATCCATAGTTTATCTCTACTGCCTGTTCGTTTATCTCATAAGTCCAAAAGTGATAACGGTACGGTATTAAAAGCATTTGGCCGGCAAAAACAAGGATACCGGCGATCATCAAAATAATAAAAATCCAAAAAAGAAAATTATGACCAAAAAGATGAAAAAAAATCAAAGCTAAAATCGAAAGCACTATAAGAAAAAGACCATTCATTATGGCGCTGATAGCCCAAATGGTCTTTATTCTTTTTGGTAAACTGTGCGCTTCATGCATAAAATAAAATCTCTTTCTTTGATTCGTTTATTTTATCATAAAGTTTTGGATAAAAATATAATTAAATCTAATCATATATAATGAATACTTAATTCGCTGGCACTCAAGCTGCCTCTTAAATAAACTTTTGCTCGACCGGTTCCGCCGCGATTACTATCATCAATTTCAGCCCATATACTGTCAATTTCGTCAACTACTTGCCAATCATTAGGAAAATATAAATCTATATTGCTTAAAGAAGAACTAAAAACGAGCTCTAATTCATCCTTTATTTGAGCATCGGTAAAATATATTTTTAAATCAGAAAGACTGGTATTGATTTTTACCTTACGCAAATTTTCTGATTTAACATATCTGATACTAGAATTCATTTTTCCATTGATAGTTACTTCTTCTCCCTCAGAAGAAGTATTAGTTTTGGTATCTCCAAAATCCCAAGAAATATTCTTTTTGTGCTCGCCTCGCTGTTTATAATCGTTTTTATTTGGAAAATCAAATTTCCAATATTTATTCTTGATTTTAAAATTAGACCGGAAGATCATCCCTAGTCCGATATCCAGCAGCAATGCAACTAACAATATCGTCCATGGACTCAAAACTGATATTTTTAAAGGGGCTGCATAGATTATAAGAAGAAAAGCTAAAGAGAATACTGATCCGCTAATACTTAGAGACAGCAAGCTTTTGATCAAAAAAGCCGCCAAAAAAATCGTTAAAATAATTTGAAAAAATCCAATTTTAACAGTCAGCATTCCCAACTGGCTAACAACTAATAAGATCGCTGCCAAGATGAAAAAAATGCCCCAAAACCATCTTTTTTTACTCATGTTCAATACCTCTGCCTTCTAATTTTTCTTTGACCGCATGATAATATCGACGTGAAACATAAATTTGCTTTTGCGATCCGTTGAATTCGATCAAGTTATTGGATAAAGAATGAGTCAAACTCCAAACTTTATCAACATTAAGAATCGCTGATTTAGAAGCACGAACAAAATTACTGGTCAAAATTTTTTCCAGCTCATAAAGCCTATATTTGGTCACATAAATACGATCAACCGTATGAGCATAAACTTGGCGTCCCTCAGTTTCAAAGAAAAGAAAATCATCAACACTCAGGTAATATTCTCTGCCTTGCCTATAAAAAGCCAATTGCATCTTTTTGTCAAAAGAAGAGAGCAGTTCAGATATATCTTCAGTTTGCTTGTCATAAAAAGGTGTTTTGATAATTATCTCTTTTTCAGATATATCGTCTGCTATTTCTACCCGTATCCTCACATTTATTTTCCTTTCTATATAAATAAGTTGAACATAAAAACAACAAAAATAAAATAAAAATCGTCCAAGCGGTAATAAACTTTGAACAAAAGGCTAGCCCTATAAAAACTCTATCGTTTAGAATTGATATATAAATCATGCTTTTTGAGACTATTGCTAACAATTGGATAAATTATTGGGAAAATTTCGACTGGACAAAAATAGGTTCTCTGATAATCAATAATGTGATTCAAATACTTATATTTTCATTGATTTTTTGGCTGATAAATAGAATCGCTGTTTTCTTAGTTGACAGAAGCTTTTTAACATACAGCAAATCAAAAAGGATCAATAAAAAAAGGGCGGCTACCCTCCATACTTTGTTGAAAAATACTGCCAGATATATAGTTGTCTTTTTTTATCTATATACGATCTTAAGTATCCTCGATTTCCCGATCGGAACATTGATCGCGAGTGCCGGCATAGTCACCATAGTTATCGGTCTAGGGGCGCAAAGCATTATCAAGGATATAATTTCAGGCTTCCTTATTCTGTTAGAACAGCAAATGGAAGTTGGCGATACGGTAACTATAAATAATAACGTAAATGGTAAATTAGTGGCTTTCGGATTGAGAATAACCACTATCAAAAGTGCAGACGGAAGTTTGAATTACATAGCAAACAGCAGCATAACGACCATTAAAAATCAATCTAGAAATAGCAGCAAAATACAAATCGATTTACCAGTCGGGCAAACCGAATATTTTGATCAGATAATCAAAAAGATCAGTCAAATTACCAAACAAGAAGCAAAGACAAATAAAAACATTTTGGACCAAGGGCAAATAAAGGCGCCGACAGTTTTATCAGAAAATAACATTCTTGGTATATCAGTCCTTTTGACTGTCAAAAACAGTCAAAGCGATAAGATAAAAAGCGAATTAACCAGTAAGTATCTTTCAGAAATAATAAAAATATACAAAGAAAAAACCGATCAAAGCTGATCGGTATCATAAATGATCGTGACAGGCCCGTCGTTAATGAGCTGAACTTGCATATCAGCCCCAAACTGACCGGTTTTAACTTCAATTCCTTCTTTTTCTAAAGATGAATTAAAGTCCTCATATATTTTTTTAGCATGGTCAGGTTTCCCTACATTGGAAAATCCCGGTCTATTGCCTTTTTTAGTATCTGCATAAAGCGTAAATTGAGAAACGGAAAGGATCTTTCCTGAAACATCTTTCAAAGCCAGATTCATTTTGCCCTTTTCATCTTCAAAAACTCGTAACTTAGATATCTTTTTTGTTAAGTATTCAACCTCTGCTTGGCCGTCGCTGTCTTCAACACCGACTAACAATAAAAAACCGCTATCAATAGCGGCAATTTTGTGATCATCAATGGAAACGCTGGCAGAACTAACTCTCTGTAAAACGATCCTCATATCAAACTACTTTTCTTTCAAAAGGATCGCTGGAGATTCCTTGTTTCAAAATCAATTTTGACCACTCTTTAGCACTATGCAACGAATGGTCTTTATAATTTCCGCAGCTCTTGATACCAACGCCTTGTACATCATCCCAAGTGATTTTGTCTGCAATTTCCTGCAGCGTTGATTTTAAGGCTTTAGCGACCTCTTCTGTCGAATAAGTGTACCAAGAAATCATATGAAAACCAGTCCGACATCCGAAAGGTGAAATATCAATGATCCCATCTAGGCGATTACGCATCAAATCTGCAAATAAATGTTCCAAAGTATGCAATCCGCCAGTTTCTATCGAACTCTGGTTAGGCTGCACAAGGCGCAGATCATAATTGGCAACACTGCCGCCGTTGGGTCCCTTTTCCTCAGTAATAAGGCGAACGTAAGGTGCTTTAACTTTTGTATGATCTAAAGTAAAACTTTCAACTTCTGACATGTTTTCCTCCGTTTATTATGTAACCTATTATACAATTTAAAAAGATATTGACTGATTTTTACTGAAGAGTTCAGTTTTCAAACCAGCTTGTTTTAATGCATCGGCCTCTTTTTCCGGCTTAAAAGAATGCCAAGGAACAGTAACCTTAGCGTCGACTCTTTTTGCGATCTTGACAAGATCATTCTTAAGAGCGTGGCCCGATGCTCCTGCATAAACAAAATCAGCTCCGAATTTTTTTAATTTTTCCTGCTGAACGCTATACCGAGGATCATAATCCCCTAAAGGTTCTCCATTCATTTGCAGGAAAACAGGTTTATAAAAGTCTTTTAAAAGATCGATATTTTTATAACTATTTTGCAGTACAAAATTTTCTGGATATGAAATTATTTGCGAAATATCAACATCTTTGCCTAAAACTAAAGGCGCTGCTTGAGGAAAAAACTCGCGGATCAAATTAGCATAAAATTTTTCCCAAACGATCGGGCGGCCGAACCCAGCAGCACTTCTATCCAAAGCAAAAAGACGCTCAACGTTCCGCGGATAAGGATTTATAACAACCAGATGATTACTAGTTATGCGGTTTTCAAAGTTTGATATCAAATCTCCTTCGACATTTTTACTTGCATTAGGAAGATGGTCTTCTTTTTTATCTTCGTCATCAAAAGAAAAACTAGTTCCTTCCAAAAGAAGGATATCGGGTCTTGCCTGTGAAAAAGCATCCGTCCAATTATCGACTCTAGAAGAAAAAGGACCATTATAACGGACATCCCCTGAATAACAAAAGACATGTCCATTATCATCCTCGACTTTTATTGCTGACGCACCGATAATATCGTGATCGCTTTGGTAAAAAGTTATCTTAAAAGGACCAAAAGAAATCGTTTTCTCATAATCTACTGCAACAAGGTCATCAACTTTGGCCTCATCGCCTTCTTTGATCAGACTTTGGTAAAGTTTTTTAGAATCTCTGCTCATATAAATTGGTAATTTCGGCTTCAAGAATTTTAAAGCCCCGATATGATCAATGTGCAGATGGGAGATAAAAATGGCCTGCTGTTGAAATTTTTGTTGTCCATTCTGTTCAAATAATTCGGGTGTGTCAGGTAATATTCCCTTATTTATCAAATCAGCGATCGAATCTTCCTCTCTAGGATCGCCAGGTGTCCCGAAATCCATCAGGATCCTTGTACCTGCCTCGCTAAAACTTACGATGTTGCCGCCAATAGTATCAAGTCCATTAAGAAAAGTTATTTTTGTTGTCATACATTCATAATTTTAAAGCAAAAACCGCCAGATCTAACCAGCGGCCAATAAATTGAAATATTTAAATAGAATGATCAATTATTATTTTGTGAAATAGTTTGACGCATTTTCTTTGCAGCTACAGGAAACGCCTTGTTTGGTGACTGCTTTTTAGTAGTAACGTTATCGATCGCATTCAACATTTCGTTTCTATAGTCATTGTAGCCGACGAAAGCTGTTGCCTGAAAACCATAAGGGAGGGAATCAGCTGCAGCCTTAAACAAAGGATTTTTATTTAGATAATCCTTGTATTGGGTCGAATTACGAGCTTTTTTAGTTAGTGGTAAGTAACCAGTATCTTCAGCCCATTGACGGGTAACGTTATCTTTTAATAGATACTTCATAAATGCCCATACACCGGCTTGATGTTTTTTACCATTATTCATCATAACGAGATCATTACCGGCGAACTCAGTTGCTCGATGCCCCCTGTAGCTTGGGAAAACAGCAGTAGAAAACTTAAACTTTTTAATAGTTTTGCTAGAAATAGTCACACCTGCCGAACTAGAAAAATACAGAGCTGTCTTTCCTTCGGCAAAACGATTAGTACCATAAATATCTGCACCAGCGGTCCAAGCCTGACCATTATGAAGCATGTTATAAATACTATCAGCAGGTTTAAGAACTTTTGGCTTAGCAAAATTAACTTTTAATCCATTGCTTACAAACTTAGAGCCGTTAGCAGCAGACAGACCCTCAAGTTCCATATCAAACGAAGAGTCGAAACCTACTCCACTGTCTCCTTTAGCTTTGGCCGCCTTAGCGATTTTTTCAACATCATTCCAAGTGGTTGGTGTTGAAAATCCTAGATTCTTTAAAAGATCATTATTAACAAGCATCACACGAACAGATTTAGAAAAAGGAACAGAATAGTACTTTCCTTGCCACTTAGAGGATGAAATAAAGCCTGGATAAATATTATTCAACTGTTTTTTAGAAATCTTATTCTTGCCATGAAGCATATAATTATCAAGCGATGAAACAATACCGTCCTTTTGATAATCAGGAACTTGGGTATAAGTTGCTTGCGAAATATCAGGAAGTGTCCTTGACTTAGCTGCAGCCATTATTTTTTGATTCAGAGTTGCATAGCTGCCTTGTGATTGACGGACAACAGTATATTTAGATTGAGAATTATTAAACTGGTTAACGATATTATCTAATGATTTTCCATAAGGACCAGTCATCGCATCCCAAAGAACGACTTTTGTTCTTGCTGCGCTAGCAGTCATAGGCAAGACTGAGCTGACAACTGCCTGGCCGGCAAATAAACTTAAAGCAGCCATTCCAAAAAAACTAACTTTCTTCATAAATTATCCTTTCAAACCGGAACGCGAAATCCCAGCAATAATATATTTTTGTAAGAATAGATAAAGAAGCGCCATTGGCAAGATCACAAAAGTAGTAGCAGCCATTAACTGGGGATATTCAATACCAGATTCAGTCATAAAGGCCTGCAACCCTACCGGTAGTGTTCTCAAACTATCACTGTTAGTGACGATCAAAGGCCACATAAAACTATTCCAAGAACCAATTACCTGAAGCATCGTGATAGCAACGATCGAAGATCTGCTCATTGGTACTAAAATATGCCATAAAAAACGCCAATCGGACGAACCATCAATTTTAGCAGAATAATAAATGGTGTCCGGAACCGACATAAAGCTTTGCCTCAGAGCGAAAACAGAGAAAAAGCTGGCTATCCAAGGAACGATCAAAGCCCAATAAGTATTTATCATGTGAAATTTTGATAAAGTAACATAATTAGGAATGATCAGCATCTCTCCTGGTACCATCATCGTAGCTAATAAAATAACAAAAATAAGATTTTTCCCTTTAAACCTTAATTTTGAAAAACCAAAAGCTGCCAAAATGCTTGTAAATAACTGTAAGGCTGTTGTTGCGAAAGTCACAAAAAGTGAGTTGATCATATAAATCGCAAAAGGCGCTGCCTGCCACGCACTGATAAAGTTTTCAAAATGGAAAACTCGCGGGATCCAAATAGGCGGGATCCTGATAGATTCAGCCTGAGTTTTAAAAGCCGTTGAAAGCATCCAAAGAAAGGGAACCAGCATAATGACGGCTCCGGCTAAAATTATCAAATAGACCAAAAAATCAAAGGGGGTCGATCTTTTTTTTGAAATTTTTGTATTTTTAGCGGCCATCAAAAACCTCCATGAAATATTCTGCCGGTTTTTGCCTTTTTCGTCGGTCTCCGATAATCAAAGTGGCGTGAAAGCCATAACTGAACGACGGTTACCAACAGAATGATGAAAAATAATATTACCGAGGCCGCCGCCGCACGACCATATTGATTGAATACATAGAACTGCTGATAAATGTAGAAAACCATCGTCATAGCTGATTTAGCAGGTCCCGGCTGGCCGCCAAAGACAGCAAATACTTCATCAAAGATTTTAAAATCAGCTATCACAGCATTGATGAGTACAAAAACAAGCGTCAAGAATAATTGCGGCAAAATAACATTCCAAAAAATCTGCCAACTATTCGCACCGTCAACACGCGCAGCATCAGAATAGCGTTTATCGATATTTCCTAATCCAGCCATGATAAGAATGATATTAAAACCAAGACTTTTCCAAACTGAAATTATAATCAGAGTCAGCATTGCATAATGCGGATCATTAAGCCAATCTATCGGGTGGATACCAACAAGACTCAAAAAATAATTTGCTAAGCCCGAGCGCGCGTTGAATATCCAAGTCCATACCATTGATATTGCTATAGTTGAAGTAACGAATGGCAGAAAATATATCGTACGAAAAAGACCTGCTAATTTTTTTATTCTAAAAAGAAGAACAGCAAAAAATAACGAAAATCCAATTGTTAGAGGCACAGTTACCACAACGTAGATAATCGTATTTACTAAAGCTATATGAAAGTCTGAATCAGAAAATAAATATGTAAAATTGCCAAAGCCGCGTGCCAAAACTGTGTCTGTCAAAAACTGGTACTGAGTATAAAGCGACATAGCAAAGGACTTTAAGATCGGATAGATACTAAAAATAACCACGCCAATGATCATTGGCAAAATGTAGAGCCAGCCCTTTATAGATTCTTTCCAGGTAACTTTAGAATTCATCATTAGCGTATTGCTCCTTTGCTGATAACTGGTTCAACGCCGATACCATTATCATCAAAGCCATGGATCTCTCTTAAAGGAACGTAGAGATCAACATCTTTACCGACCATTTCTTGATTGACACCATCTACATTCTCTCCATTGAGTTTTTCGTCGAAAAATGTAAAAACAGAAAGTTCTTCAGCACCAAATTTCGTATAAGATTTTAAAACAGCAGGTAACTTTATAGAAAAATCATTCTTTATCGTTGATAGAGAATCAGGTCTTATACCAACGGTCGCTATATTCCCTTCGAATATCTTTTGAAAAAAATTCAAAGTTTCTTGATTATCAAAAAGATTGATCTGCGGATCACCAATGAATTTTGCCGTAAAAATATTTTTCGGATGATCATATAAATCATTAGGGGCAGCGTATTGCTGAATCACGCCATCCGATAATAACAATATTTTGTCAGAAATATGCATAGCCTCATTCTGGTCGTGAGTAACAAAAATAGTAGTGACCCCGGTTTGTTTCTGAATACGAGCTATTTCTTGACGCATCTCGGTCCTTAATTTAGCGTCCAAGTTCGATAAAGGCTCATCTAAAAGCAAAACAGCTGGTTTTCGAGCTAATGCTCTCGCGATCGCTACCCGCTGCTGCTGACCGCCTGATAATTCAGCGGGCCTTTTGCTTAATTGATCATCAACGTGTGTCAGTTTTGCCAAACGCATGATCTCTTCTTTACGTTTTGCTTTAGCCAATTTAGCGATTTTTAGAGGAAAACCAATATTATCGGCTACCGTCATGTTGGGATAAAGAGCATAATTTTGAAATACCATTCCAATATTTCGCTGTGCAACATTCAAATTAGTTACATCTGTATCCTCAAAAAAAATCTGACCTTCTGTAGGTGTCAGAAGACCAGCTATCATATTTAAAATCGTTGATTTACCAGATCCAGAAGGACCCAGAAGAGAAACTAGACTATGATCCGGAATCTCAAAATCAACATTATCGATGACCCTTTTGCCTTCGGTGTAGGCAAGTGTTAAGTGCTTAGCAACTAATCTCAACTCTAATTACGCCCCTTCAAAAAGAACTGCTTACAAGAGTAAATCTATCAGAGAAAAAGACGATAATCAAATATTTTCTTTATTTTCTTAAGATTGGTGTGGATCCAAATTACCATAAAACTGGATGCTTCGATCAAACATCAGTTTAACAGTGTCATTTGCACCTTGACGGTTTTTGGCAACGATCAATTCGACAGGACCTCTATCAGGTATCGAACTTTCATCAAAATCTTCGTCGTCTTCAGAGTGGCCATTTTGGTCATAATAATCTTCTCGATACAAAAACATAACAATATCAGCATCCTGTTCAATGGCACCTGAATCTCTTAAATCAGATAGCATCGGCCTTTTAGTCGTTCGTCCTTCTACACCACGAGACAACTGAGATAAAGCAATTATAGGAATATCAAGTTCACCAGCTAATTTTTTTAGCGAACGAGAAATAGCAGCAACTGCCTGCTGACGTGATTCGGCATTATCAGACTCTATCAACTGAAGATAATCAATAACGACCAGGCCGATGCCTGCTTCTTTATCCTGCCTTTGCAATTCAGACTGTAAATTACGAAGTTTGGCCCTGATCTCATTGATCCTGATCCCGGGAGTGGTATCTAAATTTATCTTCAACTTGGCTAAACGCTCATTAGCAAGCATTATTCTTGTCCAATCAGCGTTCGGATCGATTTGGCCATTCATAGATTGAGTCAAACCTTTCCCAGTCATCAGTTTGTCCATTGGTACTCTAGCATTAGCAGCTAAAATTCGTGTAGACAAGGACTGATCATCCATTTCCATATTGAAAACGACGACTGTTTTTTTACCTATTTCAGGCGATCTGGCAGCGTTGATCGCTAAGTTTAAGGCAAAAGCTGTTTTACCAACAGCTGGTCTAGCGGCTAAAATGATCAAATTATTGGCTTGCCATCCTTTTGTCAGCTTATCAAGATAGGCATAGCCGCTTGGCAAAGCACCTTCGCGTAAAATAGAATTTGATTTAGCGGCATTATTTAAATCGTCGATCGTTCTGCTTAGAGAATTTTTAAGTTCTATAAAATCATTGTTTTCAGCAGTATCCTCTATTGCATCCAATTTCGTACGAATCTCCGAAATCAAATCAATAGATTGTGATGAAGGATCATGCGCAAGGCCGTTAGCTTGATTGAAAAGATCGATCAAACGTCGTTGAGTTGCCTTTTCGTGGATGATCTTGGCATAATTTTCAACGTTAGCGATCGTACCGTCAGAGCTGAGTATTTCGGATATGTATCCTTCTCCTCCGACGGAATCCAAACTTTTGTCGCTTCGCATTTGATCGGAAACGGTCAGCGGTTCTACGATCTTATCATCATTTAATAAGCTGTTTATAGCTTGAAAAACTTGTTTGTTCTTGATGTCATAAAAATCATCCTCGGAAATTACTCCCAACATTCTGTCCAAAACGTCCTGTTGCTGGCTTAAACTGCTCGTATAAAAAAAAGCCGATAATAAAGCCTTTTCGGTTTGTACTTCCTGAGGAATTCGATTGTCTAATAAAGAATCAGCCATTGCTTAGATTTGTGCGATACTAACCTTTATTTTACTAGTAACTTGTTGGTGTAACTTTGCGGAAACTTCGTGCAAACCAACAGTCTTGATCGGCTGTGTTAAATCAAGTTTACGCTTATCTACGCTGATGCCGTACTGTTTTTTAAGTTGATCAGCTATATCCTTTGAGGTGACCGAACCATTCAAACGTCCATCAGGACCAACGTGCTCACTAAATTTTAAAACTGTATTTTTAGATTCTAGTTTATTTTTTATATGTTTTGCCTGCTCTAAAAGTTCTGCGGCTTTTTTCTCTTCTAATTTTTGCTGTCCATTAAGACGAGAAATATTTTCCGGAGAAGCATACACAGCTT
This sequence comes from Oenococcus alcoholitolerans, assembly GCF_051852995.1. Taxonomy (GTDB): domain Bacteria; phylum Bacillota; class Bacilli; order Lactobacillales; family Lactobacillaceae; genus Oenococcus; species Oenococcus alcoholitolerans. Next base: position 13,662 of record NZ_CP176042.1, on the reverse strand, counting down.
TTTTATTTTTTATCAAAAAATTATTAGCATAACCATCAGGAACTTCTTTTATTTGACCGCGTTTCCCCTTATTTTTAACGTCTTGAAGAAATATTACTTTCATAACTTTTCCTTTCTTTATTACTATTGTTTATCTTCTTTAGATTTTAACTGTGAATCAACAGCCTGATAAAGTTTTTTTGAAACTTCCTGAATATCGTCGGACTCTAGCTGAGAAGCCGCATTGGTCAAAGATCCGCCTCCGCCGATCTTTTCCATTATCAATTGAACATTTATCGAACCATCGGATCTAGCAGATATACCGATTTTTTTATCTTTTCTTCTAGTTACGATAAAACTAGCATTGACTCCTTGGATCTTTAACATCCCATCAGCAGTCTGTGCAGCGGTTACCGAATCATACTCAACATCATTCTCCGCGACAACATAGGCTATGTTGTCTTGAACTTTTATAAGCTCATAAAGATGTGCTTTTGTTAGCAATTCATTTTTTGACTCTTTACCAAAACTGCTTAATAACTTAGCATCTGCTCCAGCCGCTCGCAAAAAGCTGGCTGCATCGAAAGTTCTTGAACCTGTATGGGAGGTAAAACCCTTCGTGTCTAATTGAATTCCGCCTAAAAGTGCCGTTGCTTCAACTTTGGTCAAAGGAGATTTCCTACGATCTTCATAGCCCAATAACTCTGATACTAATTCAGAAGTAGAAGATGCATATTGTTCAACATAAAACAACAGCGGTTTTTCCTCAAAACTTTCATCTGCGATTCGATGATGATCAATAACGACCACCGATGATTTAAGTTTGTCCAGTAATACTCCTGCTGCTGAAATGCTTGGCCGGGAATGGTCCACCAATATCAGCAGGCTTTGCTCAGTAGCGATCGAAGCAGCTCTTTTTTCAGATATAAAAGGACCGCTGATAAGATTTAAATCCTTTTTATCATCAGTATTTTGCTGACGTATCTTATTATTAGAAGCTTCGACTTCTTCATTGATTTTATCCATAACCAATTTAACATCACGCTGTACATTGTTTTCTTCGATCACTATATAAGCAGTCAAGTCGTGCAGCCGGCTCATCCGCCAAACACCTAAGGCCGCTCCTAGTGAATCCATATCGGGGTTCTTATGACCAGAAATAAAAACAGAATCAGCATTAGCAAAAAGGTCAGACAAAGCTTGGTCGATCATTCTAGCCCGCACCCTGGTTCTTTTAGCCATCGGATTTGAGGTGCCGCCGTAATATATCGCGGGACTATCATTTTCCCTGATCACAACTTGATCGCCTCCGCGCCCAAGCGCCAAATCTAAATTACGATGTGCAAGTTCAGCCAGTTCATTAAGGTCAGAGATACCAAAAGCTATGCCTATAGACAAACTTAAAGGCATATTTTGTTTTAGTGATTCTTCGCGAACATTATCTAAAATAGAAAATCGATCAGATTCTAATGATTTCAAATCAGGCAGCCGACCAAAAAATAGATAGCGATCGGAAGAAATTCGTCTAATGAATAAATGATATTTTTTCGCCCATTCATCAAGCCGCCCAGAAATGAAGGCGATCAACTGGCTTGACTGTGAATCAGTGGCATCCTGAATAACTTCTTCATAATTATCAACGTTTATCAACCCGTAGAAAAGGCGATCTTTCTCATACATTAACTGATATTTAGAAATATCAGTCATATCAAGCAGATAAACAGTCTGACCGTCATTTTGGACCTGTAGAAAAAAGCGTCCCTTGTGCCAATCGATAACCGCTGAATTCCCAGATTTATTAGATTCAACAAAGGAATAAAGATCTGCATCTGCATCTTTCAAATTTTTTCCTAATATTGAGCTATCGCCGAATGTTTTAGTTAAATTTTCGTTTATCCATTCTATTTCACCGCTTTGGCTCAAAAGCATAACTCCGATGGGCATTTGATCCAGCGCACTCGTTTGAGAAATAGATACTCGTCCGTATAAATTAGTCATGTAAGTTTGAAAATCAACGCCAAGTGAATTTATAAAGCCATAGATAAAAAAAGCGGATAATAATAGCAGCAATAACCAAATTAAAAGCCAAATCAGACCTAGTTGAAAAGTTGCAACTAAGCCGAAAACGGATACGATTATGAAAAGTGCAAGAATGTAAACAGCACGATAATTTTGAATAAATTTTGGTAGTTTCGAATATAAATTATTCATCAAAAACTTCCTTGATTGGCTTGCAATCTGTTCTTATTTTAACAGATAAAAAAATCCTCTATAAATAAGCAGAGGATTAATAATAATTATTTTTACTTATTAGCAACGAATGGTAACAGCGCCATTATACGTGCCCGCTTAACAGCGGCTGCTATCTTACGCTGATTCTTTGAACTCGTACCGGTGATCCTTCTAGGGAGGATCTTACCATTATCAGCAACAAAGCGTTGCAAGAGATCCGTATCTTTATAATCGACATAATCGATATGATTAACAGCAAGATAATCGACACGACGACGACCGCCTTGACGACGACCGCGACGCTCACCATCTCCACGAGGAGTACGGCTTGGGCGATTAGTTCTTTCACCGTTAACGGTTTGGACTCTTTGGTTAGAATTTTCTTCAGCCATCTTTAATACGTCCTTTCTTTGAATTTAATTTTAAAAAGGAAGATCATCATCAGAGATATCAAGTGAATCATCGTCCGATCCCGTATTGAAGGGACTAGAAGAATCTGCTTGACTGTTAGCCGGCTTCCCAGAAGATGAATTACCTGCACCTGCAGCACCATTATTATTAAATTGTGCTTGGAAAGGATTCGAACGTCCCTGATCTTGAGAAGGAATATTGAAGTTGTTTTGATTTGAAGGATTGCTTGATCCTGATGAAGGATTAGAAGCTCTCCGAGCCTCCGATTGTGCTCTTGTTTCTAATAACTGGAAATTATCGATAACAACTTCAGTAACGTAAACACGCTGCCCCTGATTATTTTCGTAGGAACGGGATTGAAGTCTGCCCTCAACGGCGACCATAGCACCTTTTCCAGTGAAATTAGCGAAATTTTCAGCTGCTTTTCTCCAAATAACGCAATTGATAAAATCAGCTTCTCGTTCGCCTGAACGATTAGTAAAATTTCTATCAACAGCTAAAGAAAAAGATCCCACTGCATCCCCGCTGCCGGTATATCTTAACTCAACATCACGTGTCAGTCTGCCAACTAAAACTACTCTATTGATCATAAAACTCCTTATTTTTCAGCTGCGGCAGCTTTAGCTTGTGCCTGTGCAGCATTACGCTCAGCTTCACGCTGTGCACGTCGTTCAGCAGCTCTTTGAGCAGCTGCGGCTTGCTTTGCATGAGCATCACTAAGCTGGTTCAGATCAACAGCAACGATCATATGACGAAGAATATCATTAGAAATCTTTGCTAGACGATCAAACTCTTCGTTAGCTCTTTCATCATCAGTAGTAAATGTAACCACATGATAAGTTCCGGATCTGTATCCACTTATTTCATAAGTGAAACGACGGCTCTCCCAATCAGAAGAATCCTTGATAGCTGCTCCATTATCGGTCAAAACTTTATCAAAACGCTGTACCAAATCTGCTTTCGCATCTTTATCGATATCAGGGCGAATAATATAAGTTAATTCGTAACTTTTTGCCATTTTTTTAACCTCCTTTCGGTCTCTGACCGCCTAAGCGGTAAGGAAGTGAATTTTCATCACAGACCTTTATGATACAGTGATTCACTTTCAAAATCAACCGCGAAATGCTTCTTGTCAAATGATCTTTTGGATAAAAACTGACTTTTTTTAACTTTTTTTAAAAAATATATTTTAAAGTTTAAATATAGTAAAAAGGAGAAAAAATGAGAGCCTTACAAGAAAAAATAATTGCTGACCTACATGTTCAGCCGGTGATCGATCCAAAAAAAGAAATCGAAAGAACGATCTCTTTTTTAAAAAATTATTTATTAAAAAATCAAAATTATAAAAGCTACGTGCTGGCTATATCCGGCGGGCAAGATTCCACTCTAACTGGTAAATTAGCCCAAATGGCAATAAATCAAATAAGAGAAGAAACTAAAGATAAAAATTATAAATTTATTGCCATTCGCCAACCATATGGCAAGCAGGCAGACGAAGCAGATGCTCAATTAGCACTGGACTTTATAAAAGCCGATAAAATAGTCACAACGAATATAAAATCAGCAACTGATGCTTTAACAAAAGAACTAAGAGAAACAACCGGTTTAAAGGTCGATGATATGAGCCGAGGATCTATCAAGCCAAAAATCAGAATGGTAGCTCAATATGCCGTCGCAAGAGAGTTTGACGGAGTCGTTTTAGGTACTGATCATGCTGCAGAAGCTTTTGCCGGATTTTTTACAAAATACGGTGACGGCGGGACTGACTTAGATCCTCTTTGGCGTTTAAACAAACGGCAAGGAAGACAAATGCTTGAAGAGTTGAATGCACCAAGCCGGCTTTACGAAAAAACACCTACCGCTGATTTAGAAGACTACCGGCCGCAATTGCCAGATGAAACAGCCTTAGGGGTCAGTTACAAAGAAATCGATGACTATCTGGAAGGTAAAGATATAGAAGAAAAATCAGCCCAGAGAATAGAAAAACTTTATTTGTCAACTCAGCATAAAAGGCATTTGCCAGTTACGATATATGATACGTGGTGGCTATAAGGGTTCAGCGCTTTTTATAAAAGTTGAGAAGGGTCAAAACAGCATCGGCAAACATGCCAAAAGCCATAATGTCCATAGCTAGACTCCCTCTCATCGTCAAAACGGCCCAAATTAAAATCAAATAAAGCACTACAAAAATCATTGCAATAAACTTTGAATACATCATATTAAAATATCCTGTCCTTTTACGTTATCTAGGATACTAATCGCCTGTAATTAAACCAGAATCACTGCTGATCTAATTGCAAAAGACTAGTTCAATAATTATCATACTAAATTTTTTATCTTAATATAATAAAAAAAGTTCTTAGATTTAATCTAAGAACTTTTTAATTTAATCAAAAATATTTATTTTTCGGAATTATTATCTTTTTTATTTTGATCATTAAGCTGACGGTCAGCCAAATCTTTTACTTTTTGAATATCAACAGATCCTTCAGTTGAGGCAGATTCCTGTTCATCGATCTTTTCTGACTCATGTTCGACTTTGGTCAAAGTTGCAACTTTTGAACCTTTTTCTATTCTGATAACTCTAACACCGAGAGTTGCCCTGCCTGTTTTGGAAACGTCTTTCGCATCAAAGCGGATCATGACTCCGGCATTAGTGGTAACCATAATATCTTCGTTACCAGAAACTACTGTCAAACCAGAAACTAAACCATTTTTTTCTGTAACGTTGACAGTCTTATAACCCTTGCCGCCGCGTCCTCTGATTGGATATTCCTCAACTGCTGTTTGTTTTCCATAACCGTTTTCAGTAATAACCAATACATTGTTACCAGGAACTAATAAATCAGAACCTACGACATAATCTTTTTCACGAAGCGACATCCCCTTAACACCGGAGGCACTTCTTCCCATTTGACGAACATCCTTCTCTGCAAAAGAAACTGCGTAACCGCGATGAGACGCGATTATTATATTGTCATTGCCATGAGTTAAAAGAACGTTTATCAATGAATCGCCAGGGCGCAGATTGATCGCTCTAAGCCCGGACTGTCTTATATTAGAAAAATCAACTACCGGCGTTCTTTTAACGATCCCGAATTTAGTAGTGAAGAAGAGGAAATCTTTTGAATTCTCAACGTTCCCAGAAACGTTTATAACAGCCTGAACATGTTCATTGGAATCCAAACCAAGCAAATTGATAACAGGAATGCCTTTAGCTTGACGACCATATTCGGGAACTTCATAACCCTTCATTTTATAAACTTTCCCTTGGTCAGAAAAGAACAAAAGAACATCATGAGTACTTGTAGATACTAGGTGCTCAACAAAATCATCATTGTGAGTATTCATTCCTTGAACACCGCGTCCACCGCGGTTTTGGGTATGAAATTCACTAGTAGAAAGCCGTTTTATATATCCTTGATGAGTCAAAGATATCAGGACATCTTCCTGTGCGATCAGGTCTTCATCTTCAATGCTGGTAACATCACCAACTTGTAATTCCGTTCTCCGATCATCGCCGAATTTATTTGCAATATCCAGCAGTTCTTGATAAATTATTTGGTCGATCCTTTTCGGCTTAGCCAAAATGTCTTTCAAGTTTTCGATCGATTTCAAAAGATCTTGATATTCGGACTCTATCTTGTCGCGCTCTAAGCCGGTCAGACGAACAAGACGCATATCCAAAATTGCTTGTGCCTGACGATCAGACAATTGATAGCGGCTTATAAGTTCGCGTTTAGCATATTCAGCAGTCGAACTAGAGCGAATCAAATCAATGATCGCATCGATGTGATCCAAGGCTATCCTTAACCCAGCTAAAATATGCGCACGATCCTGAGCTTTCTTTAATTCAAATTCAGTCCGGCGCCTTATGACCTCACGCTGGTGCTCAAGATAAGCAAAAAGGATTTCCTTTAAGCTCATCATTTGAGGTTTGCCATGATTAATAGCGATCATATTGAAAGAAAAACTGGTCTGAAGCAGCGTTTGTTTGTAAAGATTATTCAAAACAACATTCGCACTTGCATCTCGGCCTATATCAATAGCAACGCGCAAACCTTTTTGATCAGATTCGTCTCGTATGGCAGTAATACCATCGATTTTTTTATCTAAAACGAGCTCTCTGATTTTTTCTATAAGTTTTGCCTTATTGACCATATAAGGAAGTTCGGATATAGCTATCCTTTCACGGCCAGTCGAAGTCGTTTCTATATCAACTCTTGATCTTACCGTTACTGAACCTCGACCGGTTTCATAAGCACGTCGAATACCGGCTTTCCCCATAACGATAGCTCCAGTCGGAAAATCAGGACCCGGCAAGACTTCCATCAAGTCACTTACACTTGCATCAGGGTTATCCATTAAAATATGAATAGCTTTTATGACTTCACGCAAATTATGTGTTGGTATATTAGTTGCCATCCCAACAGCTATGCCTTGTGCACCATTTACCAGGAGGTTGGGAAATCTAGAAGGAAGGACAACGGGCTCTCTATTATCTCCATCGTAACTGGGGCGAAAATCAACGGTATTCTTGTTGATGTCACGAAGCATCTCCAAAGAAATCTTTGAAAGTCTGGCTTCTGTATATCTCATTGCAGCCGCAGGATCGCCATCGACAGAACCGAAGTTACCATGTCCATCAACTAATGGGTAACGATAACTGAAAGGCTGGGCCATTCTAACTAACGACTCATAAATAGCTGAATCGCCGTGTGGATGAAATTTTCCCATGACATCCCCGACGATACGTGCTGATTTTTTATGGGGCTTATCAGGAGTTACACCAAGTTCGTTCATTCCATAGAGAATACGGCGATGGACTGGTTTTAATCCATCTCTGACATCCGGCAGAGCACGAGCAACGATAACTGACATAGCATAAGACAAAAAACTAGTTCTCATCGTTCGGTTAAGATTAGCGTTCTCGATTTTTCTATCAGGTGTGAAATTGTTATTATCTTGTTCTGACATTTTTTACCTCAAACATCCAAATCTTCAACGAATTGGGCATTGTCTTCTATGAATTCTCTTCTGGGTTCGACTCTATCGCCCATAAGCATATCGAAAGTCGTGTCAACATCCGGATCATAGTTAGGATCGACCCTTAAAAGCCTTCTGTTATCTGGATTCATAGTGGTTTCCCAAAGCTGAGTAGCATCCATTTCTCCAAGACCCTTATAACGCTGGATCCTGGGTTTTGGACTTGCAGGAAGCGTAGAAACGTATTGATCAAGTTCTTCATCAGAATCCAGATAAACCCTTTTATCAGAATTACCGATCGCAACTCCGTACAAAGGCGGCTGAGCGATATAAATATAACCAGCATCGATCAACGGACGCATATATCTGAAGAACAAAGTGAGCAAAAGAGTTCTGATATGCGCTCCATCAACATCGGCATCCGTCATGATAATGACTTTATGATAATGAGCTTTTTTAATATCAAAATCATCGCCAAAGCCCGTTCCCATAGCGGTAAACAAGGACCTGATCTCTTCATTAGCCAAGACTTTATCTAAAGTTGCTTTTTCAACGTTTAAAATCTTCCCTCTGATAGGCAGAATGGCTTGTGTCAAACGAGACCTTCCCTGCTTAGCTGATCCGCCGGCTGAATCTCCCTCGACAATAAAAAGCTCAGATATTTCCGGATCTTTTGAAGTATTATCAGCCAATTTGCCAGCCAAAGCGCTGATTTCAAGACCTGATTTTTTTCTAGTAAGATCACGAGCTTTTTTGGCAGCGACACGAGCTTTAGAAGCGATGAGGCCCTTATTGACGATCGCTCTAGCAACATCGGGATTTTCCATCATGAATCGACTAAAAATAACTGAAAATTCGTGATTAACAGCCTGCTGAGCATCGTTATTGCCTAATTTAGTTTTTGTCTGTCCTTCGAATTGAGGATCAGGATGTTTAACAGAAACGATGGCCGTTATCCCTTCACGAACATCTTCGCCTGTCAATTGATCATCATTATCTTTTAAAATACCCTGTTTCCGAGCGTAGTCATTGATTATCCTGGTCAACGCCATCTTAAACCCGGTCTCATGGGTCCCGCCTTCATGAGTATGTATATTATTAGCAAAACTCATAAGCGTCTCAGCTACTGCATCTGTATATTGGAGAGCAACTTCAACTTGGATCTTATTTTCTTCGCCTTCAACATAAATAGGTTTTGGAAAAAGCGGTTTTTTATTACGATTCAAAAAGCTTACATATTCAGCGATTCCGCCTTCATAGAGAAATGACTCTTTTTTAGCTGGATCAGTTCTTTTATCCGTTATAGAAAGACGAAGACCTTTATTCAAAAAGGCAAGTTCGCGGATCCTATTTAATAAAGTACTGAAATCAAAATGAGTAGTTTCAGTAAAAATATCCGGATCCGGAGCAAAATGAACGATCGTTCCCCTTTTAAGGCGCATCGGCTCATCGATCGTTTTCATTTCAGTCTTAATGTGTCCGCGGGAAAAGTCCATATAATAAATTTTCCCGTCACGATAAACTCTGACATCCATTTCTTTTGAAAGGGCATTGACAACCGAAGCACCGACACCGTGAAGACCGCCTGAAACACGATAATTTTTTGAATCAAATTTTCCACCAGCATGGAGAATGGTAAAAACTGCCTCCATGGCAGGACGCCCGGTCTTGGGCTGGATTTCGACTGGAATACCACGACCATCATCCGTAACAGTTATCGATCCATCAGCTTCGATAGTCAATGTAACGTGGCTGGCATATCCAGCTAGTGCTTCATCAATACCATTATCGATTATTTCCCAAACCAAATGGTGCAAACCGGCTGATGAAGTCGAACCAATATACATTCCGGGACGTTTTCTGACTGCTTCTAAGCCCTCGAGGATCTGTATCGAAGAACCGCCGTATGCATTATCATCAACAGGCGCTACCTGCTTATTTTTGTTATCTTCATTCATAAATCAATCCTCCGTTCTCGACCCGAAATATTTTCGGATCTTTTATCAAATTACGTTCAACGTCAGACAAGCTTGGAGCAGTAAGAAAAGTTTGGACCTTGTCTTGTATAAAACTAAGTAATTGCGTCTGACGATTGCCATCCAGCTCAGATAAAACATCATCAAGAAGCAAAATAGGATATTCACCGGTTTCAAATTTCATCATTTCGATCTCGGCTAATCTTATCGACAAGGCCGTTGTACGCTGCTGGCCTTGTGAAGCGAATGAGCTTACTTCTTTACCATCTATGAAGAATCTGAGATCATCATGATGCGGACCAGTCATAGTCGTCTTTAAAAGCAGCTCCCGCATATGATTTTTTGCTAATTGTTCGGAAAAAATTTTCCTGATATCTTCAAAACCGCTTTGATCATCCAAACCGGGGAAAGTTCTATATTTTATATTTAAATCTTCCCCGCCGGAAATAGCTTGGTGTATTTTTTGTGCATATCCCTCAAGTTTCTTTACAAGCAAGAAACGCTGCTGGATTATTTTCGAACCAAAATCACTTAACTGATCGTCTAAAACTTGCAAATAAGTTTTATCGTAAATCGGCCGTCCTTTAGAAATAGAGATATTTTTTAAATATGCATTACGATCTTTTAATACTTTTCGGTATTCAAGAAGGTTAAGCAGATAATTAGCCGACATTTGTCCGAATTCGCTGTTTATGAATTTGCGGCGAATTCCAGGCGATCCTTTAACTAATTCCAGATCTTCAGGCGCAAATAATACAACATTCAAATTGCCGATATAATCCGAAAGCTTGCTTTCAGGCAAATGATTAACAAAAACTTTTTTTCCTCCTCTGCTTAAAACTAATTCAAGCGGGAAGGAACCTGAATTTCTTGTGACTCTCCCGGAAATTTTAGCAGCAGAAGCCGACCATCTTATCAAATCGCGATCATTGTTGTCGCGGTGCGACCTGGCAGCAGCAAGCATGTAGATCGCTTCAAGAAGATTCGTTTTGCCTTGCGCATTATCCCCGATAAAAATGTTTACAGATTTAGAAAATTCAACTTGCAGCTCAGCATAATTACGAAAATCTTTCAAACCCAATTCATTTAGATACAATTTGGTATTCTCCGGCATTCAAAATTTTTACTTTATCGCCATTGTAAAGTTTCCTGCCTCTGCGATTATCAGCTTCTCCGTTAACAAAAAAAGACTTCGGGTTCTCTTTTAACATGATTTTAGCCATTCCGCCTGATGCTGCTATGTTTTCGATTTTTAGAAGCTGGCCGAGCGTAATAAAGTCGGTGTCGATCTGAACTTTTTTCAAACTTTCACCTCCTAATTACTACTTTGATTATAGCAAAAAAGGGCCCTAAATTGCCATCTAACGAATTTTAGACCCTTTAACATATAACTTCATTTAAAAAATATTTACGCGCTTATACGGCTGAAATCAAAAAGTTCTGACTGGGGTGATCAATTGAATTTTTTCGTTGCCCTGGCCTTCAGCCGGTCCGATAACGAATGGGCGCAAACTGCTCGTAAATGAAAAATTCAGTGTTTTCTCGGAAATAGAACTCAATGCATCTTTCACAAAGTCCGGATTAAAACTGATTTTCAAATCCTTTCCCTGAAAGTTTTTGATCGGCAGCGATTCATGCACATTCCCTATCTCGCTTCTTTCCGTGCTGATTTCTAACGATCCATTTGAAATGGTAAATTGAGCGACTAAATTACCAGACTGATGTGCAACCAAGCTAGCTCTGTCTAATGAAGCGGACAAAACTTGAGAATCAATCGAAAAGCTGCTCGTTGATTCTTGCGGTATCAAGCGGTCAGTCTGTGGATACTGTCCTTCAAGCAGTCTTGAATAGAAAACCGTGTCGCCTAAATTGACCATTAAACGCGATTCATCAAATTGCAGATCTACTTCTTTAATACCTTCTATCAGAGCTCTTAATTCTGTCAAAGCTTTGCTTGGAACAACAACGTCAGTTGTCAAAGGAGAATCACTTTTCAAAGTAACTATCCGTTGTGCCAGGCGATGCGAGTCAGTTGAAACGACTTTTATTTGATTTTGATCGATAACAAAGTGAATACCGGTCAGCAAAGGTCTTGAGTCCTGAGCAGATACTGACTTTATCGTTTCTGCTATCAGATCTGTTAATTGGTCTGCAGGAATTTTTATGTTCAAAGCATCGTCGATCCTCGGTAGCTGCGGGTAATTGTCTGCAGCTTGTCCGGAAACGGTAAAAAGAGATTGTCCGGAAGATATTTTTATTTGAGAGCCTTCAGTATAAATTTGTAAATCACTTTCCGAGAGCCTCTTGATTATGCTTGTAAAAAAGTTGGCTGAAACGACTATTTCGCCTTCTTCTTCGATTTTTAAATCGTTTTTCTGATCGGCAGCTATAATCGTTTTTATCGAAATTTCTGAGTTCGATCCTATAAGTGTCAATCCGTTGCTTTGAGCTGATATCTTTATTCCGCTCAAAATCGGGATCATGACTTTTCCAGATATTGCTCTGTTTACGATATTTAATCTATTGACAAGCTCATTCTTTTTTAATGAAAATCTCATCGTGTCCTCTCTGATTAATTAATATTTATTAGTTAATAGTAATAATAAGGTCTGTGTAATAAGTGGATAAGGGCTACAAAGCGTTAGTTTTTATTGATTTTCCTTGTGGAAATAATCTGGAAAACTCTTTGATAAATCCTATATTTATGCACAACTAAATTTTACGTGTTTTATTGTCTTTCTTTTATTTTTGCTGAAATAGTCTCGATCCTCTGTTTTACTGTAAGATCTTTTTCTATCAAATCTGCTATTTTTTCTGTGCCATGCATAACAGTCGTATGATCTCTTCCGCCAAAAGCCTGCCCAATTTTCGGAAGTGAGATATCAGTCAAGTGCCGAATAAGATACATAGCTACTTGACGAGGCATAACTATATCTGAATTCCGCTTTTTGCCTATTAGATCAGCAAGGCTAACATCGTATTCTTCAGCTACTACTCTTTGTACATCTTCTATCGTTATTACTTTTTGTTTTGTAATATTCAAATGTTCGAGGATCTTTTCTGCGTTAGCAACATTGATCTTTTTGCCTGATCTGGCCATCAAAGTCAACGTGTTAAAAGCACCTTCTAGTTCACGAACGTTGCTATCGACTTCTTCGGCTATCAAACTTAGTGTCTGAATATCTATATTCATGCCGGTTTCTTCAGCTTTATTTTTTAATATTGCTAATCTTGTCGGATAATCCGGCTTTTGGATGTCGTAAGCGACTCCCTGCATAAATCTGGAAACTAATCGAGTGTTGAGACCCGGGATGTCTTTTGGCAGAACATCTGAAGTCATGACTATCTGTTTTTGCGACTTGGTTATCTTGTTAAATATATTGAAAAATTCTTCTTGAAAACGGTCTTTTCCTTGAAGCATTTGGATATCATCGACGAGCAGTATGTCAACATTTTCATAATTACTTGTGAATTCTGCTGTTTTCTTTTTGCTGATCGCATCTACCCAGTCGTTCATAAAATCATCAGTTGTAATGTACCTGATGATCGCATTCGGTTCTAATTCCTGAACTTTGTTTCCGATCGCCTCCATCAGATGGGTCTTGCCAAGACCTGAAGAACCGTAGATCAGTAGGGGGTTATATTGCTTGCCGGGTTGTTCGGAAACTGCTATAGCCGCGCTGGTTGCTAATTCGTTTGCATCACCTACGACCCAATTTTCAAAAGTGAATGCAGAGTTGAGTTCATAATCAGTCGCTACAAAAGATGACTGATCCAAGTCATCTGTTTTTCTGACCAATTTAGGCTTTTCTTTAACAACTTTTAGATCAGGCTTAAAGAAATCATGTTCAACATCATAAGCGTATTCCATAAATTTGGCAGTGTAGTTTCCGTTGTCCCAAGCTTGCAATATTAAATCACTGGGAGCTTGCAAACTTACAGTCCGTGTTTCTAGATTTGCGTTTACTGCCTTGACTGGGCGAATCCAGTTTTCATAAGCGGTTTCACCCATGTTTTCGGCAAAGCGGGCCTGAACACCGCTCCAAAAAGTATTAAGATCAAAAAAATTCTCATTCAT